>NZ_JXQR01000074.1:0-585121 GCF_000834715.1 Flavobacterium sp. MEB061
TTTTAAATTGGAATTTGGAATTTAATTTTTGGTATTTTTTTCAATTGGAATTTCATATAAAATTATTTTATAAGTTATATAATTTTATCTTTGTCTTTGCGTTATTCCCATATAGGAACGCCAAAAAAAATATGGTAAAACAATTTGTTTTATTTTTTATGATACTATTTTGTTCGGTTTCCTTCGGACAAATTGGTGGGCGCTACACCTATGAATTTCTAAATTTAACGACATCACCCAGACAGGCGGCGTTAGGTGGTAAAACGATAACGATTTATGATGAAGATGTTAATCAGGTCATGTTTAATCCAGCTACCCTAAACCAGGATATGGACAATCATCTGGCTATGAATTATGGTAGTTATTATGGAGAAGCATCTTATGGAACTGCTTCTTATGCTTATACTTACGATCGACATGTACAAACTTTTCATGCCGGAATAAGCTATATTAACTACGGAACATTTGAAGGTTATGATGAAAATGGTCAGGCAACTTCAGACTTTACTGGTAGTGAAGCGGCGTTATCGTTCGGTTATGCATACAATATACCTTTTACAGATGTTCATGTTGGAGTAAATGCAAAGTTAATAACTTCAACATTAGAAAGTTATAATTCGTTTGGAGGCGCAATTGATTTAGGTTTTTTATATATAATTGAAAAGAATGATTTAAATCTGGCACTTGTAGTTCGAAATATAGGAACTCAGTTTACAACATATTCAGGAATACAGGAAAAATTGCCACTTGAAATCATTGCAGGAGTGTCGCAGGAATTAGAGCATGTGCCACTGCGCTGGCATCTTTCTTTAGAAAATTTACAACAATGGAACGTTTCCTTTTCGAATCCCGTGCGTGGTGAAACCAATATCGACGGAACAACAAGTGAAGAGAAAGTTTCTTTTGTAAATAATGCTTTAAGACATGTTGTTTTTGGGGCAGAACTTTTTCCACAAAAAGCAGTTAATTTGCGTTTAGGTTACAACTTTAGAAGAGGTGAGGAATTGAGAATTAATGATCAGCGTAATTTCTCAGGCATCTCTTTAGGTTTCGGTTTAAGAATGAACCGTTTAAAATTTAATTATTCATATTCACGATACACATTAGCGGGTAATTCGAGTCTTTTTGGACTAATCATAAACTTTCAATAATTAGGTAATTTATGAAGCTATTTTATTTGATTCTTTTTGTTACTGCAGGTTTTTTTAATACCTCAAAATTAAATTTTAAAAATGAAAACATGACTGATGCCGAAATCGAAAGATTTAATTATCAGTTAAATGAAATTAAGGAAGTGATTAGTACTGATTCGAAGTACAGTAAAAAGATTGCTTTTTTAGTAGATATGAGGATAAAGTCGGGTAAAAATCGTTTTTTTGTTTACGATCTGGTAAATAATAAAATTCTTGACCAGGGACTTGTAGCACACGGATCAGGTTCTGAAACTTCGGTTAGAGGGGAATTAAAATTTAGCAATGAACCAAATTCTAATTGTACCGCATTAGGCAGATATTCGATCGAAAAATGTTATAAAGGAATTTTCGGAAAAGCTTACAGACTAAACGGATTAGACGAGACCAATAGCAATGCTTTAAAAAGAGCAATAGTTTTGCATCATTATTCTGCAGTTCCTGAGGAAGAACAAGATTATTATATATCACGCAGCAAAGGCTGTCCAATGGTTAATGAACAATTTTTTAAAAGAATAGAAAAAATAATTGATAATTCTAAATCGAAAATAGTTTTAGATATTTATTATTAGGTTTAAAGAAAATTCATTGTTAAGGAATAAGAGATAAAATCTATTGTCAGTCTTGTTTTATTGGGCTGGTGATAGATTTTTTTACATTTAGATTTTATGAAACAGTTCTATGTTCTAGTTGTTTTTTTATTTACAGGGATTTTGCACTCGCAAAATGGTTTAGAAGATGTAATGAAAAAGTACGCCAATAAAGATTGGTATTATTTGACAGAAACAAATAAGGAATTGGTTTTGTATCGTTATTGCACATTACTTTCCTTTACTTTTACTGAAAAAGAAATTATTACCAAAGACACACCTTATAGTGAGTTGGAGAAATTCCCTGTTGACAAAATTCTCTATGATGAACAGAAAAAGTCACTTGATATATATTCAGTAATTAACGGTGTAACACAAAAGGGCTCTATAACACATTATGATGAAAATAAAATAAAAATTGACTTTGTTTATTACGTAGATACAGAAGGTGATACTAATGTTAAACGTCAAGTAATATTAACAAATAAAAAGGGCTTTAAAGAAGTAAAAAATATTGACGTTTGTGATAAAAAGAATGTGAAAATTAGAAAATTAAAGCAAGCAGAAGAACCTCCACCGCCTCCTCGTTAAAAGTAAACGATTATTTAAAATATGAAGAAAATTATTTTTGTTCTTTTTTTAATTGTATTCATTTGTATTGGATATATTGTTTTTTTTGAAAATAAAAATAGTTCCATAACAAATAGTGCAGCGATCCATTTGTCTCGTATAAATGAAGCAAAAAAAGTGATTAATAGCAACTCTAAATACAATAATAAAATTGCCTTTTTTATTGATATGAAAATCCCGTCGGGTAAAAATCGCTTTTTTGTTTATGATTTAAAAACAGATAAAATTATAGACAAGGGATTGGTCGCTCACGGCTCTGGCTCTGAAACTGGAGTAAAAGGAAAACTTCAATTTAGCAATGTACCTAATTTGTTAAGTACTTCATTAGGAAAATATTCAATTGGAAATCATTACAAAGGTAAGTTTGGAAAAGCGTATAAGCTGTATGGTTTAGATAAAACAAATAATAATGCCTTCAAACGAGATATTGTTTTTCATTATTATTACGATGTTCCATATAACGAGAAAGATGGCTACATTTGCAACAGTTATGGCTGTCCAATGGTCAGTAAAAGATACTTTGAAAGAATAGCCAAAATAATTGATGCATCAGAATCTAATATTTTGATGTGTATTTATTATTGAAAACTCTTAAAATAATAAAAACTAAAACATAAAACATTGAAAAAGATTACTATTGCTATCGACGGATTTTCATCAACAGGAAAAAGCACTTTGGCAAAACAATTGGCAAAAGAACTTGAATATGTATATGTAGATACCGGAGCAATGTACCGTGCTGTGGCTTATTTTGCAATGCAGTATAAGTTTATTGGTGCTGATTTTTTTGATAAAGCAGCTTTGATTGAATCTTTACCAAAAATTCAATTAGAGTTTAGATACAATGCTGATTTAGGTTTTGCTGAGATGTATTTAAATGGTGAAAATGTCGAAAAACCAATTAGAACAATTGAGGTTTCCAGTTTTGTAAGCAAAGTAGCCGAAGTTTCTGAAGTACGTGCCAAATTAGTTGAACAACAACAGGAAATGGGAACTAACAAAGCTATCGTGATGGATGGCAGGGATATAGGAACTGTAGTTTTTCCAAATGCAGAACTTAAAATATTCATGACTGCCAGTGCCGAAACCCGAGCGCAAAGACGTTTTGACGAATTGCAGCAAAAAGGTGACAATGTTTCTTATGAAGATGTTTTAAAAAATGTAGTAGAAAGAGATTATATAGATACACACCGCGAAGATTCTCCTTTAATAATTGCTGATGATGCAATTGAAATAGATAATTCTTACTTAAGCAGAGAAGAACAATTTGCTGCTGTTTTAGAATTAATAAATGACGTTGTTAAAACAGTTTAATTTTTTGTAGATATCATTTTTAATGGTAGTTTTACCGCTTCATTTATTTCTAAAGACAAATTCATCATATGGGCATTAAAAACAGGTTGATTATAATGAGCTTTCTTCAATTTTTTGTTTGGGGAGCTGGCTTATAACAATTGGAAATTATTGGTTTGGAACTAAAAATTGGGAAGGAACCCAATTTGGTCTTGTTTTCGGAACTATGGGAATTGCTTCTTTATTTATGCCTACTTTGACCGGAATTATTGCTGACAGATGGGTAAATGCCGAAAAATTATATGGTTATTTGCATATAACATATGCTTTAGTTTTATTTGGTATTGCACAAGTTACAACTCCTGATAATTTTATTTATGTAATGCTTGCAGCAATGTGTTGCTATATGCCCACAATTGCATTGAGTAATTCAATTTCATATACTTCATTAAAATTAAATAATAAAAACATTGTAAAAGATTTTCCGCCAATTCGTGTTTGGGGAACTATTGGTTTTATTGCCGCAATGTGGATTACCAATTTAAGTGGAAGTAAAGCCACAGAATATCAATTTTATATTGCAGGAATTGGAGCTTTAATTCTTGGAATTTATGCTTTTACATTGCCAAAATGTGAGCCACAAAGATTGACCAAAGAAGATGCTTCATTAACAGAAACATTAGGTTTAGAAGCTTTTAAGTTATTTGGAAACTATAAAATGGCTTTGTTTTTTGTTTTTTCTATGTTTTTAGGAGGGGCTTTGCAATTAACAAATGCTTACGGAGATGTATTTCTGGATGAGTTTAAACATTTTCCAAAATATGCAGATTCTTTCGTAATTAAATATTCGACGATTATTATGTCGATTTCACAGGTTTCTGAGACCTTGTTTATTCTGGCAATTCCGTTTTTCTTACGACGTTTCGGAATCAAACAGGTAATGCTTATTAGTATGCTTGCGTGGGTTTTACGTTTCGGATTATTTGCCTTTGGAGATCCTGTAACAGGCTTATGGATGATTATCTTGTCATGTATCGTTTACGGAATGGCATTTGACTTCTTTAATATTTCAGGTTCGTTATTCGTAGAAAGCAATACCGATTCTAAAATACGTTCATCAGCGCAAGGATTATTTATGATGATGACCAATGGAGTAGGAGCTGTTTTAGGAAGTTTAACTTCGGGTTGGGCAATTGATCGATTTTTTACCAAATCGTTTAGTAATACAATCGAGTTATCTGGATTTTTGCAGACAGAAACTACAAATCCTAAAATGTTAGAATTTGTAAAAAGTCAGGGGAATTCAATTTCTACAGATGGAGTTTTTGCAAATCCAATTTTAATGAAAGACTGGCATACCATCTGGTTGTCGTTTGCAGCTTACGCTTTAGTTATTGCGATTGCTTTTGCTATTTTATTTAAACATAAACATGATCCGAAAGAAATAGAAAATTTGAGTCATTAAGATTATATTATTTTATTAAAAACCCGACAAATTTTAAATTCTGTCGGGTTTCTTGTTTTATTATTTTATCATATATTTAAAAAATGCAAAATCAGATAAAAAAATCACTTCCGCCGTTCAAAGCCGTTACTTCAAAACCAATGGTATTTATTAATATTATACTAGGGCTTTTTGGAGTGTTTTTTCTGCTATTCTTTCTGGCGGGAATAATTTTTATAATGACGAATTCTTTTGAAGAAACCGGATTGGATGAAATTGCTACGATTGCATTTTTTTTGATATTTCTATTTGCTTTAGTAAGTTTTTCGGCATTGCTATTTTATTATAGAAAAAGAATGTATACCACAACTATAATTGATGAAAAAGGGGTTCGTTATCTAAATAAATTTAATAATGCTATTGTAAAAGATTTGCCGTGGAGTTGTTTCGCTAAAAAAGAAAAAGTTGAATACATTTTAGAACCACCAAAATATGATGTTAATTCAAATACGCCTATGAAAGCAGTGTTTGATCAGTTTTATTGGCCGGTTTTAATTAATGATAAAGTCATAGTTCATAATAATGCATTTTTAGGAAAACACTTTTTTTCAATGATTTATTCTAACCGGTTAGAATTGATTAGGGCTTTTGTTTTAGGAACTGCGCATTACAGACCTGATATTACTATAGATCCCGCAATTTTTGTAAAGCACTATATTGATTCTGAAAACTATGTAATTAATTATCGTCAACGAAGGCAAATTCAATTTTTTGGATTTTTATTTTGTGTGTTGATTTTAGTAATTTTATACTTTGTAGTTTATTGATTTTAATTGTTTTAAAATTTTAAGTCATGATAAAGCAAATATTAGGTGTTATTCTTGGGTATGCTGTTTTTGTAATTAGTTCTATATTTCTTTTTAAATTTTCAGGAGTTAATCCGCATGAAGATGCTTCGAAGTTATTTATGGTTTTGACATTTGTTTACGGAACTGTTTTTTCGTTTATAAGTGGGCTAGTTGCTCAATTAATTTCAAAGGCGAGAAACTTAAAAGTTAATTATGTGCTTTTTATTATCATGATTGGTTTTGCTGCTTTTTCACTTTTTAAATCGAGTGGTAGTTCCTGGACGCAATTGCTGGCAATTTTTGTTTTTGCGCCTGTTTCTGTTTTGGGAGGTTTGTTTTGGATTAAGAGAAATAAGAAATAATCTATTATCTTTGTTGTCGTTCAGGCTTTGATAACAAGTATTTGAACAAAGAATATTAATAAATATAAAATACCACAAAAGTTTCTAAATTTAGAAACTTTTGTGGTATTTTTGTTATATGCAATTTGAATGAAATATTTTGAAACAAAATTTTTAGAAGAGGCTGATGAGTTTATATCAAAACTTGATAGAAAAATAATTAATAAATTATTTTATAATATTGATTTGGCAGAGAAAAGTCATGATCCAAGATTATTTAAAAAATTGAAAGATGAGATTTGGGAATTTAGAGTGAGATTTGGAGGTACTCAAATTAGGCTATTAGCATTTTGGGATAAAACGGATAATAAACAAACTTTAGTTTTTGCAACTCATGGCTTTTTCAAAAAGGTGGATAAAATTCCAACTGACGAGATTGAAAGAGCAAATAAAATAAGGATTCGCTATTTGCAAGATAAGTAAAAAACAAAATTATGGAAAAGAAAATAATTAAGTCGTACTCTCTTTCTGAAATGAAAGATAAATATATTGGTATAGTTGGTACACCTGATAGAGATCAATATGAATATGAACTTCGTATGGATATTTTAGGAAGAATGATCAAGACCGCAAGAAAAGAGAGAAACCTTACTCAAGAGCAATTAGGAGAATTAATTGGTGTGAAAAAAGCACAAATTTCTAAATTGGAAACCAGTGCAAATAGCGCAACAATTGATACTATAATTAAGGTTTTCAAAGCACTAAAAGCTGAAATTAGTTTTAATGTGAAAATAGAAAATCAGAATTTGCAGGTTTCGTAAAACTTTGTAAAAGTTTAAAACTTTGACAAAGATAGTTGCGCATAGTAAACCCGACAGTCCCGAAGCCTCGGGATAAAACCTGTCGGGTTTGTCAATAAGGAAGGGTTGGGTTTTTTAAAAATACTAAAACCTCTAATCTAGCCCCGATAGAGCGGATATCCTTTTATGGTGGCGTTCACCATAAAAGATAGGAGCGAAAGCGGGACTGGACGTCTTGAAAAACCTGAAATCTTCTGCTCCTGAATAATTGATTGATTATCATTTGGTTTTATTTTGCCATTACAAATAAATGTATTAATTTTGCAGTCCTTTTGGCAAAGAAGAGTTTCCTTTAGGTATCAACTATTTATGTAAAACAACTTCTGTTTTTTCTACTGCATTAAGAAACTCGAGAAATACAGAATACAAATTTTTTATCAGAGCATGTCTGAACAATTAAAATCACAAGAAGAGTTTTTAGCAAATTTTAACTGGCATAACTTCCAAGAAGGAATTGATGCAGTAGATGAGAAAAACTTACAAGAATTCGAAGAACTAGTTTCAAAAACTTTCATCGCTACAGACCAAGAAGAAGTAGTTGAAGGTGTAGTTGTTAGAATTACAGATAGAGACGTTATCGTTGATATCAACGCAAAATCGGAAGGTGTTATTTCTTTAAACGAATTCCGTTACAACCCAAACTTAAAAGTTGGTGACAAAGTAGAAGTATTAATCGACATCCGTGAGGATAAAACAGGTCAATTAGTATTATCTCACAGAAAAGCACGTACTATTAAATCATGGGATAGAGTTATTTCTGCAAACGAAACAGGAGAAATCGTTAATGGTTTTGTAAAATGCAGAACTAAAGGTGGTATGATCGTTGACGTTTTTGGAATTGAAGCTTTCTTACCTGGTTCTCAAATTGACGTTAAGCCAATTAGAGACTACGATGTATATGTAAACAAAATGATGGAATTCAAAGTGGTAAAAATTAACCACGAATTCAAAAACGTTGTTGTATCTCATAAAGCGCTTATCGAAGCTGATATCGAAGTACAGAAAAAAGAAATCATCGGTCAATTACAAAAAGGACAAGTATTAGAAGGTGTTGTTAAAAACATTACTTCTTATGGTGTGTTCATTGACTTAGGTGGTGTTGACGGATTAATTCACATTACTGACCTTTCTTGGAGTAGAATCAACCACCCAAGTGAAGTTCTTGAATTAGACCAAAAATTAAACGTTGTAATCCTTGATTTCGATGATGAGAAAACAAGAATTCAATTAGGATTGAAACAATTAAACGCTCACCCATGGGATGCTTTAGATGCTAATTTAACTATTGGTGATAAAGTAAAAGGTAAAGTAGTTGTAATCGCTGATTACGGTGCATTTATTGAAGTTGCTGAAGGTGTTGAAGGTTTAATCCACGTTTCTGAAATGTCATGGTCAACTCATTTACGTTCTGCTCAGGATTTCGTAAAAGTTGGAGATGTTGTTGAGGCTGTTATCTTAACTTTAGATAGAGATGACCGTAAAATGTCATTAGGTATCAAACAATTGACTCAAGATCCATGGACTGACATTACTTCTAAATACCCAGTAGGTTCTAAACATACAGGTATCGTTAGAAACTTTACAAACTTTGGTATTTTCGTAGAATTAGAAGAAGGAATTGATGGATTAATTTACATCTCTGACTTATCTTGGACTAAGAAAATCAAACACCCATCTGAATTTGTAAATGTTGGTGAGAAACTTGATGTAGTTGTATTAGAATTAGATGTTGAAGGACGTAAATTATCTTTAGGTCACAAACAAACTACTGCTAATCCTTGGGATCAATACGAAGATTCTTTCGCTGTAGGAACTATCCACAATGGTGAAATTTCTGAAATCGTTGACAAAGGAGCTACTGTAGAATTCGGAGATGATATCGTTGCTTTCATTCCTACTCGTCACCTTGAAAAAGAAGACGGAAAGAAATTGAAAAAAGGTGATACTGCTGATTTCAAAGTTATCGAATTCAACAAAGAATTCAAAAGAGTAGTTGCTTCTCACACTGCTATCTTCCGTGAAGAAGAAGAGAAAAACGTGAAAGCTGCAACTGAAAATACTTCATCTAACTCTTCTAACACAAATGCACCAGCTGCAACTTTAGGAGATAACAATGATGTATTAGCTGCATTGAAAGCTAAAATGGAAAAAACTGAGAAAAAATAATTCTTAATTTCCTATAAATAGAAAGTCCCACAGCAATGTGGGACTTTTTTTTTGTTCTTTATTTTTAGTTTTTAAGACATTTTAACAAATAAAGTTGTGTTATTGTCTTAAAAAGTTACTTTTGTAATAAAAATTCTATATATGAAGAAACTCTACTTTTTGGCTTTTGCTTTATGCTTTTTAAATAGTTTGAATGCACAGATTATTAATATTCCTGACAATAATCTTAAAATGAAGTTGATATCATTAAATGTTGATACAAACTCAAATTTTCAAATTGAAACTTCTGAAGCACTAAATTTAAAATTTTTAGACATTAGTAATTCAAATATTAATTCTTTACAAGGATTAGAGAACTTTACAAATCTTGAGTATTTGAATTGTAGCAACAATCCAATATTTAATTCAATTGATTTTAATCTACTTCAAAAACTCACTTATTTAAACTATTCTTTTATTCAAAGTACTACGTACTTTAATATTGTAAATTCAAACCTTACGACATTAATACTTGATGGATCATCAAATTTAAAAGAAGTTCAATGTACAGGTAATAAGAACCTAACGTCATTAAGTATTAGAGGTGCAGTAAATATGACAGATCTTTGGTGTTCTAACAATAAGTTGGCATCCCTGGATTTAAATGGGTTAACAGCTCTTAAAAATGTGCAATGTCAAGGTAATCAATTACAAACATTAGATGCAGGCAATTTAATCAATCTTAAAAGTTTAAGTTGTGGAGGAAATCTATTAAGCACACTAAACATTACCGGATCAACAAGTCTAACTAGTTTATCTTGTCAAATTAATAAATTGCTTAAATTAAACGTAAGCGGTTTGATAAACTTAGTAAATTTAACATGTTTTTCAAATCAATTAATGGAATTGAACGTCAATGGATTGGTTAATCTTAAAGAGTTATACTGTGATGGAAATTATATTCCGTCGTTAAACTTAGATGGTTTAGCTAATCTGGAGTGGTTAAATTGTACAGATAATCAATTAAAAACACTAACCGTAAATGGATTAATAAATCTTAAGGGGATAAAATGTGGTTATAATCAACTAGCTTCTTTGAATTTAAACGGATTAACAAATCTCTTAAATCTTGAGTGTTATCATAACCAATTGAATACATTAGACTTAAGTGATTTAAATAAAATAGAACAATTTAGCTGCTATCAAAATGAGCTTACCTCATTATTTATCAGAAACGGAAGCAATGAGGGAAAAACTTTAGACTTCTCGCAAAATCCTAATTTACAATACGTTTGTGCAGACGAGAGTCAGTTAGCAGATGTTCAAACCCTAATTACTAAATACGGTTATACTAATTGCAATTTAAATTCGTATTGTTCTTTTAAACCAATTGGAACCTATTATACCATTCAGGGAATTAATAAATTTGACTTAAATAATAATGGTTGCGATGGTTCAGATTTAAGTCTTCCAAATTTAAAATTTAGCTTATCAGATGGAACCAATAACGCAAGCATAATAGCTGATGTAAATGGTAATTATTCAATTTACTTACCAGTTGGTACTCATACAATAACTCCGGTTTTAGAAAACACAGCTTATTTTAATATTTCGCCAACGGATTTCAATGTTACTTTTCCGGGACAAATAAGCCCGCTAGAACAAAATTTTTGTATAACTGCAAATGGTAGCCATCCCGATTTAGAGGTTTCAATTTTACCAATTACTGCGGCTATACCCGGATTTAATTCTTCATATAAAATTATTTACAAAAACAAAGGAAATACAACACAATCAGGTGTTGTAAATTTAACTTTTGATGATGCTGTTTTAGATTTGGTTACCACAAATCCTGTTGCGACTCAAGCATTAAATAATTTATCGTGGAACTTTAGTAATCTAAAACCTTTTGAATCTGCAGAAATCATTTTTACATTTAAAGTAAATACTCCAACCGCTGTTCCTCCGGTAAACAATGGAGATGCTTTATCATTTAAAACATCTATAGTGTCTGCCTTTACAGATGACACACCTTTAGATAATAATTTTACCTTAAATCAAACGGTTGTAGGCTCTTATGATCCAAACGATAAAACTTGTTTAGAAGGTTCAATTATTACATCTAGTCTAATAGGCGAATACGTTCATTATATGATTCGTTTTGAAAATACAGGAACATCTCCTGCAAGAAATATTGTTGTTACTGATATAATTGATTTAACAAAATTTGACATCTCAACATTAATCCCAAATAGTTCAAGTCATTCATTTGTGACCAAAATTTCAGAAGGAAACAAAGTAGAATTTATTTTCGAAAATATAAATCTTCCTTTTGACAATACAACTAATGACGGTTATATTGCTTTTAAAATTAAGACCAAGCCGACACTCGTTGTTGGAGATTCATTCACCAACGATGCTAATATTTATTTTGATTATAATTTTCCGATTTTAACTAATAAAACCATTTCAACTTTTAAAACTGTTAGTAATCTGGGGACCCAGGATTTCGAGTTTTCAAATTATTTCACTTTATATCCAAATCCGGCTAAAGATGTTTTAAATATTACTGCAACTCAAAGTATAGAAATAAAATCATTAGCTATTTTTGATATTTTAGGACAATTAGTAATAGCTGTTCCAAATGCAAAATCAGTTTCTACTATTGATGTTTCAAAACTTAGAACTGGTAATTATTTTATTATGGTAAAATCTGATAAAGGAAATTCAAGCATGAAATTTATCAAACAATAATAAATTCCTCCAAATAATAAGTCCCACAGAAATGTGGGACTTTTTTTATTCGTTTCTAAAAAATGTTTTAGATTACTTCTCTACTTTCACAACAAGTGGATTATTAATCTTTTTAGCAAAAGAACTCAAATACGTTTCCCATTCTGTTTTGGTTTGAAATGGACTTCCTTTTTTCCATCCAAAACCAACAAAATAGATTGCTTTATTGTTTTTTACTTTTAAGTTTCCATACAAATTACTTAAGTCTTTATCATTGGTAAGATAATTATCAAAACTCGTTAAGGTGTTTTTTGGCGCAACTAATCCAGTTCCAATTTCAGAATCGTCAATTGGTTCCCAATGACTTAACCAGCCTTCTTTTATGTTTGTGCCAATCGTTCCTTTTTTATCATGAAGTGTTAACCCTGCAGCTATTGTTTTTGTTCCTGTAATAGAAATTTCAAGTCGGGATAAATAGCTTCCGTAGTCCAGACTAATTAATTTAGATTCGGTTATTTTATTTCCTTTTGCATCCCAATCGGCATAAGTTAGAATAAAACTGGTTCTGATTGGGCCAGTTGTAATAGTTTTCCAGCTGATGAAATTCTTAGAAAAATAATATTTATTGTCAACTTTTACAGCTATTCCGCCAACGCCACGACTGTTTCCAACATGAAAATTATCCAAACCTTCGCCAGTATCTTTATGATAAGTTCCTGTTCCGTTAGTGGCTTTTTCATACCATTTATTAATAATAGGATAATCGACTCTTTTTAGCCAGGCATCAATTCCGCTAGTCAGAGTTCCGCCTTCAATTTTATTTTCAACCATTTGTTGTGCTACAGGACCATAAGTTCTAAAAGCAACTTTGTTGTTTTCCCAGGCATAATCGTCTGTTCTTTCGGGAACAAATCTCGAATAGCAAATACTATTTTTTGTTGCTGATGTATTTTTTGCCACAACAACTTCAAAATCTTTTTGAGAAGAAGCATTTATTTTCGGCTGAAATAATAAAACATCCATTGTTCCGTCGCCATCGTCATCTACAGCTTGACTTTCGAGAAATAAACCACTGTTTTTTTCCTTTATGGCAAGTTCTTCCAATTTTGCAGCATCGGGTAATCCGAGTGATTTTTTTGTGAGTTCAACAGTTTCAAATTCCCTTTCAATATTGAGAGAATTTATTATGGTTATAATTTTGTTTTGAGAATGGGCGACAAAATTACTTGCCACAATTACAGTGAGGAGAAGATATTTTTTCAATTTTTTGTGGTTTAATTTTCGTTAGAAAGTTAGTGACTTAAAATGCTTATGACTTTCTAAAATTACAAATGAAACTTTAGATATAAATACAAATATGGTATAAAAATGTACAAAAATTTAATTTTAGCAGTTAATATGAAAACCTATTTATTGTATTTAATATTCTGTACTGTAGTGTTTTAAAAGTTATTTATTACTTTTAGTCTATCAATTTAAATATTAGAAAAGATGAAAAAAAAATATTTGTTGATTACAATAATCTTCTTGAGTTTTCTAAAGTTGTCTGCACAATCTCAAACAGCTAAAAGTATTGACTATTGGAAAGAAAAGTTAAATTCTATAAATACTCAATTAGCAGATGCTTTTGTAGATAAAGACATCAATGTCATAATGAAATATTATGATGAAAATGAGCCAACCTGCATGCCTGAATACTATAAGGCAATATATTCAAAATATGGTATAGCATACTACTATCAGCAATGGTTTGATAACGTTAAGATAAATTCGTATAAACGTACTATTTACGAAGTTTTATTAATTAAAAATCACTTAGTAGAAATAGGAACTTTTACCAATAATTTTACAAAACCTGATAGTACTTTATTTGTTTATGACGGAAAGTACATGAATGTATGGAGAATTGAGAAAGATGAGAATCTCACCCTTATATCAGAAATTTGGGGAGCCAATACTGCAGTAGATAAATCTAATTTTTCATTCTTAAAACCGCAGGCCAGTAATATGCCAAAGCTAAAGGTAAACAAATCTATATATGATGAAGTAAATAAACGTAATGATCTTATTGCTAAACTTGTAACAAAAAGAGAAGGCGAGAAACATGCTACAGAGTTATTTGCAAATGATGCAATATACATGACTTATGACACGCCAATGCTGATAGGTATGGATAATATAAAACCTTATTTTGTTGAACATGAGAAACCAAATGGAGTATCAATTGATTTTTTAGAAATTAAGGCAAGTAAAATGATTGCTCTCGATAAATTTGTTATAGAATATGGTTATTATTATGTAGACGTTTCGTGGGACAAGAAAAAAGGAAAAGCAACAGTTACCGGAAAAAGCACAAATATCTGGAAAAGAGATAAAAATGGTATTTTGATGCTTTATCGCCAAATGGTAAATCATGACTAAACAGAATCACTTTTGAAATAATATCAAATTGAACTATTGCTAAATAAAAAGAATTATCTTTAAGATTATAATATCAAAAAAATGAAACAAAGCGCCGGTTTATTACTCTATAAATTTGTAGATGTAACGATTTATTTTTTATTAGTTCATCCTGGTGGTCCATTTTGGAAAAATAAGGATTTAGAAAGCTGGTCAATTCCAAAAGGAGAGTTTACAGATGATGAAGATGGATTAGTTGCCGCCCAGCGTGAGTTTGTCGAAGAAACAGGCTTTGAAGCAGATGGAGATTTTATTAAACTGGAACCTGTAAAACTCAAATCAGGAAAAACAGTTTTTGCCTGGGCTTTAGAATTTGATATTGACGTTACTTTAATAAAAAGTAATGAATTTGAAATCGAATGGCCGCCCAAGTCCGGAAGCATGAAAAGCTTTCCAGAAATTGACAGGGCAGAATGGTTTCAAACCGCAGAAGCTTTAAAAAAAATTAACCCGGCACAGGCTGATTTTATAGTTCAGATTGTTTCCAGAATATCTGCTTCACTTTAATTTCACAGACTTTTTAAAATTTATTTTGTAATTTACATTCTTGTCAAATTTGATAATTAAATGTAAAAAATTAAATATGAATACTAAATGTATAATTTTCGATTGCGATGGAGTTCTCGTAGATACCGAAAAAATTGGTAACGGAATTTTGCTTGAAATGGCGGCTGAACATGGTTTTGAAATGAAATTGGAAGATGCTTACCGCGATTTTAACGGTCGTAATTTAAAAGAATGTTTTCAGCATATAGAAACTGCAATAGATAAAAAACTTCCGGAGAATTTTGAAAATGAATATCGTACAAAAAGTTTTGAAGCTTTTAAAACACAGGTTAAGCCTATGGAAGGCGTAGTTGAATTTATAGAAAAATTAAAAATCCCGTATTGTGTGGCTTCAAGCGGTCCTGTTGATAAAATCAGACTTAATCTTGAAGTTGCCGGATTATTGGATAAATTCGAAAATAAAATATTTAGTTCCTACCAAATTAATAGTTGGAAACCAGAACCCGGAATTTTTTTGCACGCAGCAAAACAAATGGGATTTGATGTAAAAGATTGCATTGTAGTCGAAGACAGTAAAGCAGGAGTAATGGCAGGAAAAAGCGGCGGATTTAAAGTCTACGGTTTTGCGAATTGCTATAACAATGAAGACTTAGCAAACGAAGGTGCAATTCTCTTTAATAGTTATGAAGAGTTAGAAAATCTTTTGAAATAGAGTTTCAGGTTTGCTTAGTTCCTCGCAATGACAATAGTGCGCTAAACCCGACAGGTTTTTAAAACCTGTCGGGTTTTGTGTTTATACTGAGTTAGCTTTGTCAAAGTTTAAAACTTTGACAAAGCTTTTACGAAACTTCATGTTCACGAGGCTTCGACTCCGCCTGAAAAGATTTTGTTTAAAAATTATCTCATTATCTAAGGCCCAATTATCTAATTAACCGCATTATCAAATTATCTAATTCTAATGTAATTTGTTACAATAAAATAAAATTTTATATATTTGATTATATATAATTGTTTTTATAGCCCTGGAAATTATCAAATTATAATTTTAAAAAGCATTATAAAACAATTTTTTTTGCCTGAAAACAGCAATCCCAAGCTGCTGTTTTTAGGATTATGGTTTTCTCACGACCATAAAAAATAACCTACAGACAGAAACAAAATGACAAAATGTATAATTAGATTTTTAGTTGTATCGATCTTTTTTTTGCCTGCTATTATAAGTGCACAAATAAAAAAAATCGGGGTTCCGTTTATTACAAATTATAATCCAAAAACATACAAGGCAGCTTCAGAAAACTGGGATGTTTTGCAGGATTCAAAAGGAATGATGTTTTTTGCCAATCATTTTGGTATTATGCAATTTGATGGTGTGCGATGGAATATTGTTACACAGCCAGAAAATAAAAGTATGGTAAGGTCCCTTGCAATCGATAAAAATGATCGAATATATGTAGGGGCTCAATGCGATTTTGGTTATACTTTTCAGTTGCCAAACGGGCAATACAAATATACTTCATTGGTGAAATTACTTCCGGTTTCGTCCAGAAATTTTGGAGATGTTTTACATACTGTTGTTCGAAATAACGAAGTTATTTTTTTCTCAAACGAAAAAATATTTATTTATAAGAACAATAAAATCAAGGTAATACAATCTACTTCAAATTTTGATGAGTTTTTTAATGTTGACAATACTATTTATGTTTTAGATAACAGAAAAGGTTTGCTGAAATTAAAAGATGATGTTTTAATTCCTGTAGAAAAAGGACAACAATTTTTGGGAATGAAAATTCGGAAAGCTTTTGCAACGAAAGAAGGATTGATGCTGCTAACCCAAAAAGATGGTCTTTTCATTTATAAAAATAATCTAATAAAACCTTATGTTACAGAAGCTGATTATTTATTGAAACAGTATCAAATTACGACCGCAATTTTGTTTTCTGATGGCTATTTAGGAATTGGAACACGACAATCCGGATTGATAGTTATTGATAGTACCGGACATTTAATTCAGCACATCAATAAACAAATGGGGCTGCAAAATGAATATGTTACAAATCTTAAAACGGATAAAGAAGGCAATTTATGGGTAACTTTAAAAGAAGGTATTTCATTAATTCAGATTTCTTCGCCTTTGTCCAGAATATTAGACACATCAAGTTCCGAAACTAAAATATATTGCAGCCAGATTTATCAAAATAAATTATATATCGCTACAGATAACGGTTTATTTTGGATGGATTGGCAAGCATATAAGAACGGAAAGCGTGAAAATACACATTTTCAGCACATTTCAGGAATGTCTGAAAATGTGTGGAATGTTGGTGTTTTTGGCAAGTCGCTATTGGCTTTTGAAAAAAACGGGATCTATGAAATCAAAGGAAATTCGGCTCAATTACTGGCAAAAACTGATGGGGCGTGGCAAGGCATAAATATTCCAAATCGCCCTGATTTATTATTAGCTGGCGGTTATAACGGAATGCATTTGTTAAAAAAAATAAACGATTCCTGGGTATATCAGCATAAAATTAAAAACTTTCAGGAAAGCAGCAGGATAATTGTAACTGATAACGAAAGTATCTGGTTAGCTCATGGTTATAAAGGAATTTATAAAATTAAATTCAATAAAACATTTGATGCAGTTTCAGATCTTCAGTTTTACAATCAGGAAAGTGGTTTTCCTTCTAGTTTGTTTTTGAATACGTTTAAAATTAACAATCAAATACTTTTCGGAACTACAAAAGGTATTTACAAACAAGACGACACATCAAAAAAAATGATTCCCGATGCGGTTTTTAAAAAGTATTTGGGATTGGAAAATCATATTCGATTGCTTAAAGCAGATAATCAAAATAATATCTGGTATGTTTCCGGAGAAAATACAGGGAAAATGACCCGACAGGCAAATGGAAATTTTACTGTAGAAGAATTGCCTTTTAGAAAACTTCGATATTTATATGTTCCGGGTTTCGAAAACATTCAGACCACTACAAATGGCGATGTTTTTTTTGGTACTCAGGATGGCTTAATTCATTATAACGCAACCAAAAATAAAAGTTATCAGGCAAAGTATAAAGCGATTATTTCTGAGGTGAAATGTATTTTACCAAAAGATAGTTTATTGTTTTCCAGTAGATATGATGTACTTCCTAATAATATAAAATTGGATAAAAATGAACTCATTCCTGTTTTATCACATTCTAATAACGCTTTGCACTTTTCGTTTGCTTCACTTTGTTATGATGAAGCCGATGCTACAAAGTATGAATATTGGCTGGAAGGTTTTGAAGAAAAATGGTCGGATTGGAGTTTGCAGACCGAAAAAGAATATACCAATTTGCCTGAAAACGAATATATTTTTCACGTAAGGGCAAAAAATATTTACGATGTCGTAAGCGAAGAAGCTATTTTTAAATTTGAAATTTCACCGCCTTGGTACCGTACAAGCTGGGCTTATATTTTGTATTTGCTGCTTTTTGGTGTTTTGATTTATGCAATTATCAAATATCAAAAAAATCTTGCCGAGCGCGATCGGGAACAATTGATTTTAAATCAGGAAAAAGAATTATTGCGAAACAGAGCAGAATTAAACGAACAAAAACTGGCATTAGAACAGGAAAATATGGCCATTATGCGCGAAAACCTCGAAGCTACCATTAATCTTAAAAATGCAAAAGTAGCTTCTAGTACTGTGAATCTTATCCATTTAAATGAGATTTTGCTTTCGATAAAAGAACTTATCGGACAAATTGATAAAAAGAATGACACTAATGTAAATTTCAGTTTATTGACCAAAATAAACCGATTGATTGATCACGAACTTCAGGGAGATCAGCATTGGAATGAATTTGAAGAAATTTTCAACCAGCTTCATGATAATTTTATGCAACGGCTAAAAACGAGTTTTCCCGAATTAACTCCCCGTGATATGCGTTTATGTGCTTATTTGCGAATGAATTTTAATACCAAAGAAATTGCGCCGCTTTTAGGAATCTCCGTAAGAGGCGTGGAAGACACCCGATATCGCATTCGCAAGAAATTGCAACTTTCGTCTGATGCGAATATTACGGAGTTTATTTTGAATTTTTAGTTTGTCATTTCGAGGAACGAGAAATCACATCCAGAGAGCGACAAACTGTGTGTCTTAACTTTATGTGATTAAATGACAAACTAAACACAAAAAGCATCGGCATTTCAAACCCGACAGGTTTTTAAAACCTGTCGGGTTTAACGCATCTTGTTCTAAATCACAAAATGAGGACAGACTTTATAATTCTTTTTAATCATTTAATCTGTGGCAAACATTTCACTACGCATTCCTACAAAATAAATTCAAGCTTTTTCTCTCTAAAACCAGCCGCTAAGCAATTTTTCACTATCAGTAAAATCCTAAGTAGTTTTACGGTTTTTGAAAGCTGATTATTACATTTTTTTACAAATACCGTAGTCAAACCGTACCTCAAAATTGACGTCTTCGGTAGTTTATTTGTTAATATTGTCATCTTATTAATACAATATAGAACTGTTTTTTAAAAAATAGAAGATTTATTGTGTTAATGAGCTTTACTAACAAAAAACTAAAAAAAATGAAACAAAAAGACTTTTCTTTCGGCCGACCACCGGGAAGTAATTACTATTTTTTAAAAAGGTGTATTATACTGATACTATTTTTTCTTACACCTTTTTTAAGACTTCAGGCACAATGCAACACTTTAGTCTGGGCTGATGAGTTTAACGGAACCACAGTAGATTTAACAAAATGGCAAAGTATTTCCGGAAATGGCTGTCCATCGCTTTGCGGATTTGGAAATGCAGAAGCTCAGCGTTATGATCCAAACCAGGCGACAATCGTTAAAGAAGGTACAGATAGTTATTTGAATATTCAGGCGAAATACGAACCAAGTGCTTCATTTCCGCAACAGCCGTATTCTTCAGCCAAATTAACTACTGAAGGAAAGTATGCCATAAAGTACGGAAGAATTGAAGCCCGTATGAAATTATCATCAGGAATGGGCGCATGGCCTGCGTTTTGGATGTTACCGGCAGGTACAGCAAACTGGCCTTATACCGGCGAAATTGACATCATGGAAGCCAAACACAGAAACCCAAAATCAATAGATGGAACCATTCATTATGATGGAGGCGGATACCATTATACAGGCAGAAGTTATACATCACCAACAGATTTGTCTAATGAATTTCACGTTTATGCTGTAGAATGGGGACCAAATATTATCAAATGGTTTATTGATGGTAATTTATTTCATACCGCTACTCCAAATACTACAGTAAACGGCGGATGGCCTTTTAATGAGCAACAGTTTTATATTATTCTAAATCTGGCTGTTGGTAGTTTAGGAACGCCTTATACCAGTGTAAACGGAGCCGGAGTTGAGCCAATTCCGGCAGATTTTCCGGCAAAATTACAAGTAGATTATGTTCGTGTTTACAGCGGAAGTTTTAATTACGGCGTAGTTGGTGATGCAAAAGTGTATCAAAACGAAACCAATAAAACGTATTCCTTAAATGCGATTGCCGGTGCCACTTACAACTGGACAGTTCCTGCGGGTGCCAGTATTACATCGGGACAAGGAACAAATACTATTACGGTTAACTGGGGAACATCAGGAGGAGATGTTGCCGTAGCTACAACAGTTTCCGGATGTACTTCAAATACTTATAAACTGGCTGTAACAACAGAAGCCGTTTTGCCGGTAGAAAAAATCCACGAAGATTTTCAATCGAATCGAAATATAGTTTATGGTCTTAAAACGGGAGTTTTAACAGAAGCTACAGCAAACCCATCGGCAACAGGAATAAATACTTCTGCTTTGGTGGGAAAATATGTTCGTAACTCATCTGAATTATATGATGTTATGAATATTAAAAACGTCGTAATCAGCAATGCAAATGATTATGTATACGGAAGGAAAAGAATGTCTTTTGATATTTATACATCTGCACCTGTTGGTACAAAAATCTCAATGCAATTAGAAAACAGTTTGGTAACAACAGCAACCAATTTTCCGTCAGGAAGACACAGTGGTTACAAAGCAACGACAACGGTACAAAACAAATGGGAAACAATCGAATTTGAATTCGAAAAAGTAATCGATCCAAATACAAGTGCTTTGACAATCAATACTGTAGTTTTTCTTTTTGAATCCAATTCGAATTCGGGAGCGACCTATTATTTCGATAATCTGTTGACAAAAGCGGCTCCGGAAAAACCAATTATTGCGACCGACGTTTTGCAAAACTACGACGGAATCAATAAAATCATTAAAGGAACTACGACCGGAACTTATTCTGTAGTAGCAAATCCGGGAGCAAATTCAGTTAACGCTTCTGCGAATGTGGCACGTTATGTTCGAAATGTAACCGAGCAATACGACGTTTTATTTTTCAATACACAAAGCACAATTGAAGATGCTGGTTTATTGAAAAATCAGACCAATAAAATCATGATTGATGTCTATACTTCGGCACCAATTGGTACGGTTGTAAGTTTGAATTTAGAGAATAGTGCGACATCGCTTCCAGCTAATTTTCCAACAGGAAGAAACAGTAACTATGTAGCGATTACAACCAAACAAAATCAATGGGAAACACTAACTTTCTATTACAATTCAAGTCCTGATGCAGGAACTTCAAATTTGGCAATAAACCAAATGGTATTGTTATTTAATTCAGGTTCTTATACAAGCGATACCTATTATTTTGATAATATCAGAATTGGTTCAACCAAATTACCGGACACTTTTACGCCGGGCGTTGTGTACGAAGATTATCAAAACACACATAATATTACGTTTAGAGATGCCATCGGAACTTATACTGCAAACGTTGCAAATCCAAACGCAAGCGGGATAAATACCTCTTCAAATGTTGGGCGATATGTTAGAAAATCAACTGAATTGTATGATAATTTTTCATTCAATACCACTTTAACCAATATTGGAGATTTCAAATCAGGAACTAAAAAGTTTGCAATGGATGTGTACACTTCGGCTCCGGTTGGATCTATAATTTCATGGCAGGCAGAAAGTAATGCTTCTATTCCGTCCAATTATCCTGCGGGAAGACATAGCATTTATCAAGGTGTTGTAAAACAAAGTAACGCTTGGCATACCGTAACATTTACTTATGCAAGTACTCCGGACGCTTCTACATTAGACAGCGATGTAAATCGTTTTGTATTCTTGTTTGAACCTGGAACAAATTCAGGAAACACTTATTATTTTGACAATTTAAGAGCTTTAAATTTAGTTTCTACAGAAAATCCTCCGGCAACTTTACCTGCACCGTGGGTAAGCACAGATTTAGGCGCTGTAACTCCGGCAGGAGAAGCAACGCACGCCAGCGGAACTTTCACCATAAAAGGTTCAGGAACTGATATTTGGGAATCGAGCGATCAGTTTCAATATGTGTATCAACCGATAACTGGTGATGCCGAGATTATTGCCAGAGTAACTTCATTGACCAATACCAATACTTATGCAAAAGCGGGAGTGATGTTTAGAGAAACGCTTACGCCAACCTCTAAACACGCTATGACCACAATTACGGCTGCGGCAGGAGTAGAGTTTTTATCAAGAGATGCAGTTTCAGTAGCAACAATTCAGCAGGGAGCGGCGGGAACAACGCCAAAATGGCTTCGTATTGTTCGTTCAGGAAATGTATTTACATCTTACACATCCGATAACGGAACAACCTGGACACAACTTGGTACGGCAAGAACGATTGCCATGGCCAATACGATTTATGTGGGAATGGCCGTGACTTCCCATGCAAATGGAACTTTGGCAACCGGAGTTTTTAGCGACGTAATTGTTCGAAATATTACACCTCCAAATAACAATGTCAATTTAGCTTTAGCCAAAACAGCAATAGCTTCTACAGAAGAAAACGCCACTTATTCTTCGGCGAAAGCCACAGACGGTGATGCAACAATCACAAGATGGGCGAGTAGTTTTGCTAATGCAAGCGAATGGATTTATGTTGATTTAGGATCTAATTACAACATTAATCGTGTGGTTTTAAAATGGGAAGCGGCTTTTGCAACCCAATACAAAATACAACTTTCTACAGATAATGTTTTCACAGAAAACGAAACCATAAATACTCAAACGGCAAGTGATGGCGGAACAGATGATTTAGCGGTAAGCGGAACAGGAAGATACCTGAGAATTTTATGTACTGCAAAAGCGCTGGCTCCGTACGGATATTCATTGTTTGAAATTGAAGCTTACGGATCTGCATCAACAGCTAAAATAGCAAATGTTGTGGAGGAAGCCGAAGTTACCAATACAGATTTTGTAATGTATCCAAATCCTGCAAGCAGTTATATTCAGGTTTCATTACCTGAAAAATTAGATCACAAAGTAATTACGATTTATGATAATTCAGGAACTGCCTTAATACAAACAAAAGTAGATGCTGATACACAGGAAAGCGTAATTGATATTAGCAGATTAACAAGAGGAATTTACATTCTGAATATTAAATCAGATCAAAAAAGCTGGACTAAAAAACTGCTTAAGCAATAATTATAAATCCGTTTGGTGCAATGTCTTTGTTAGTTTTAGCATTGCACTTTACGGATCAATAAACGCTTTTTCAAAAGCAATTTTTGATTTGAAAACTATTTAAGTAACCCCAAAATAATTTAGATATGAATAAAATTAAACTTAGAATATCATCTTTGATAACACTGTTTCTGGTGTTTTCAAACCTTATGTACGGCCAGGGTGCCATACCATTTACAATCACAAATAGTTCTACATTTAATGACAACGAATTGTACGTTGCCATCGTAGGTATCGATTATACAACCGGAAACCACGTTTGGGTCAATGCCAAAACAAGTCAGGTTTTGCCAATGAGTCCGTCTTACAATACTGTTACAGGACCAACAATTGGTGGGAATACAGGCCCGGGACAAAATTCAAAATATGCGGCTTGTTTTACCAAATTAAGTGAAATTCCAAATAAAACTTTCACATTGCCTTTAATCGCAGGCTGTAGAGTTTTTATTGCTAAAGGGCAGCAATTGTATTTCTACTTTTTTGGTGCCAATGGTGCGCCATCTGGATATACTTCGCCAAACCCTTTGAATGTTACAGATCCAAATCAGGGAATTTTATATGAAATTATTGAGTTGACAAATAATCAATATGGTTTCTTCGGAAATCCTTCACGTGTGGATTCATATAAATACCCAATGGGACTGGAATTATTTGGTGCCAACGGATATCAGAAAAAAGTGGGTGAATTAAAAAAACATGCTGATATCGTAGCTGCTTTTAAAGCCAATGTACCATCAGAATTTCAGGGTTGTGTAAATGACGCCACAGGAGAAATTACAGCGCCATCAAAAACGCCTGCTTTTGCAGATGGAACAGGAGGGACTACTGTAGGACCTCAGGCTAATTATTTAAAATCTTATATTGATGCCATTTGGAACAAATATAAAAACGAAGACTTAATATTTTATGCCGGAGACGCGGGAGTTTTCAAGGGAAGAGTTATTGGAGAACAACTGGAAATGGTGGGACAATCCGGTGGATTTGTAGGCCGTACGGGAAGAGTTCAAAATCGCCCAACAACTCAGGAAGCTCTGGAAGGAAAAGGTGTTCTGGACAGAAGATTAGTCGACGGAGATTTAGATTTGGTGATTCAGGCACAATTAACAGCAGCAATAAACAGACATGTTGTGAATACCACAACGCCAAATCCGGGCCAGCAAAACTGGTACGATGCGTCGAAATTTTACCAGGTAAACCCAACAAACCATTATTCTAAATTCTGGCATTTACCAGGCATCAGCATTGATAATCTGGCTTACGGTTTTGCTTATGATGATGTTGCAGATCAGTCGCCATCTCTTCATACACCACAGCCAACAAAAGTAATTGCTGTTTTTGGAGGATATGCCGGAACAGTTCCTTCGGTTCCTGCTACAACAGATGTGATTACGGTTTATAAAGATTGTAATTACACAGGTTTTTCAGGAGGATTAACGATTGGAGATTACAACTTGGCTCGGTTAAATACTCTGGGTATTTTAAACGATGATATTTCTTCACTTAAAGTAGCAAAAGGATTTCAGGCAATTTTGTATCAGGATGATAATTTTACAGGAACTTCAACCGTAATTACTGCTGATAATACTTGTTTGAATACAACCTGGAATGACAAAGTAACTTCGATCAGAATCTTAGCAAATGGAGTTACGACTTTAGGAAATCAGACTTTCTATTTACAAAACAGAAACAGTAACCTGAATATGGATGTTTGGAACGCAAGTACAGCAAACGCTGCAAATGTAGCGCAGGGAACTCCAAACTCAGCAAACAATCAGAAATTCACATTTACACATTTAGGCGACGGTTTGTATAAAATTATTGCCAACCACAGCGGTCAGTCTTTAGATGTAAATAATTTTAATAAAGATAATGGTGCCAATGTTGAGCAATATCCATACAATGCTACACCAAATCAGCAATTTGTATTGGTTGCTACAGGCGACGGATTTTATAAAATTGTAGCCAGACACAGCGGTAAATTAATAGAAGTTGCTGGTGCAAGCACTACAAATGGTGCCAATGTACAGCAATGGCAGGATAACGGACAAACTTGTGCGCAATGGAAACTGGTTCCGGCAACAAGTTCGCAAACTTCTGTTTTAATTCAGGCCGAAGATTATTCAGCCATGAGTGGAATTCAGGTTGAAGCAACAACGGATACAGGCGGAGGTTCAAACGTTGGTTACACAGAAACCGGGGATTGGTTGGCGTATAACAGCATTAATTTCCCTACAACAGGTTCTTATTTAATTGAATACAGAGTTGCAAGTGGTGTAACAGGTGGTAGATTATCATCTGATTTAAATGGCGGAACAATTGTTTTAGGCAATGTTGATATCCCAAATACGGGAGGATGGCAAAACTGGCAAACGGTTTCTCAAACCGTAAATGTAAATGCAGGAACATACAATTTTGGAATCTATATTCAGAATACGGGAATGAACATCAACTGGGTTAAAATTACAAAAGTGGGTGCTGGTTTAGCTGCAAAAACACTTTCGACAGAAACAATTGAAGAAGCATCAGATACAGCATTAAACGTTTATCCAAGTCCGGCAGAAAACACACTTTATTTTACAACTTTCGTAAGCAGTGAAAATGCAAGTATTGTAGACGCTCAAAGTGGAAATACAGTTTCAAAACAAAAAGTTAGCAATAACAGCGTTGATGTTTCTCAACTTAAAAAAGGAATTTATCTAATTGTTTTAGAAAAAGATGGTCAAAGAACGGTAAAACGTTTTATTAAGAAATAGTCATTTTAAATTCCAATTTTTTTAAATTCCAAATTCCAAACTATGGAGTTAAATTTTTTATTCATAGTGTGTTACGCGTTGAAAGAAACTTTAAGGATTGATCTCGTATCTAATTTCAGATTTGATTTACGAAGCAATTGGAATTTGGGATTTAAAAAATTTGGAATTTAATTACCTATAGTTTTAAAAGAAATTTTAGATGGCAGACTTTAGGTTAAGATTAGATAATAATCTGAAATCTAAAGTCTAAAATCTAAAATTATATTTTCTCCCCCGAAAATTAAATATCTATTAATCTATTAAAAAATGTTACTATGAAAAACAATTACAAAGTGATCCAGTTAAAATGGATCTTAATTTTGGTTCTGGGTGTTGTTAATTTATCAATAGCCCAAAAAAAAGTAATCGCTTACATTCCTAACTGGATTGATTTGAATTCATTTTCGAGCACTATTCAGTACAGCAAATTAACGCATATAAATATTGCGTTTGAAAATCCGGATGCCAACGGATATTTAACTTTCAACTCAGGATCAAACACAATTATTAATGCGGCTCACGCTCAAAACGTAAAAGTTTTTGTTTCGCTTGGCGGAGGCGCAATTTCTGAAGGTGGCGCTATTCGTGATAATTATTTTAATTTGATTACGCCTGCCAACAGAACAGCTTTTATCCAAAAGATCTACGATTATGTAATAGCACATAATTTCGACGGAGTCGATGTAGATTTAGAAGGTCCTGCAATTAATGGTGATTATGGAGGGTTTGTAATTGCTTTGGCAAATAAATTGCATTCAGGAGGAAAACAAATTACAGCAGCACTTTCTGAAGGTTACGGCGGTGCAAATGTGCCTTCATCTACTTTTGCCGCTTATGACTGGATCAACATTATGGCGTACGATGCAACAGGTCCTTGGGCACCAGGAAATCCAGGACAGCACTCTCCGTACAGTATGGCTGTAAACCAGTTTAATTACTGGACAGGAAGAGGTTTACCGGCAAGTAAAGCCATTATCGGACTTCCGTTTTACGGTTATGGTTTTGGAGCTTCTGCCAATCAGGGAATTTCTTTTGCGAATATTGTAGCACAATATCCGGGAGCAGAAAATCAGGATCAGGTAGGAAATACGATTTATTATAACGGAATACCAACCATAAAAGCAAAAACTACTTTCGCGATTCAAAATGCGGGTGGTGTTATGATTTGGGAATTATCGCAAGATGCAACCGGATCAAAATCTTTATTGACAGCCGTAAATCAGGTTATTACGGGAAGTCAGCCACCAGTTGGCGGCGGAACTTTAATTCAGGCCGAAAATTACTCTTCTATGAGCGGTGTTCAAACCGAAGCAACAACAGATACTGGCGGAGGTTTAAATGTAGGTTACGCAGATACTGGAGATTGGATGGCGTATTTTAATGTTAATTTTCCAACATCTGGTTCTTATGTTATCGAATATAGAGTAGCGAGTGCTGTTTCAGGAGGAAGATTATCTTCTGATTTAAGTGCCGGAACCATTCAGCTTGGTGCTGTTGATGTACCAAATACCGGAGGATGGCAAAACTGGCAGACGATCACTCAAACCGTAAACGTAAATGCAGGAACATACAACTTCGGGATATATGTTCAAAATACAGGTTTTAATTTAAATTGGTTCAGAATCACAAAATCAGGTTCGGCTTTAGCTGCAAAATCAGCTGCAACAGACAAAATCGAAAGTTTAACCGTTTACCCAAGTCCAACAGAAAGTGAACTTTTCTTTTCTGCAGAAATTTCAGGAGCAAACGTGAGCGTAATCAATTCTCAGGATGGCGCTACGGTTTCTTCACAAAAAGCCAACAGCAACAGTATTGATGTTGCAGGTTTAAAAAGCGGAATTTATTTGATTTTGGTAGAAAAAGACGGAGTTAAAACGGTAAGACGTTTTATTAAAAAATAAGGATGAAGAAATATATACAAGTCTTAAGTAATTCAAAGTTACTGATACTAACATTTATTTTCTTTGGTTTAAGCGGCCAGGCTCAGGTTATCATGTTTGATGATTTTAATTATTCCGGTAATACAGATCCGCAATTGGCATCGTTTAACAAATGGCAAATTATTAATGGCGTAAGTGGACCTCCGGAAGGAGCCACTTACAGCCGTAATAACGTCAATTTTATTACAGACCCGAATGACGCATCGAATAAGTTAATGACTTTAAAAACAACCGTTAATGGTCAGTCAAAAGCGATAACACATTCCAGAATAGAAAGTTCGTATGAATATTTTGAAGGAACGTATGCATCAAGAGTATATTTATCAGATGAAGCTTTTGCGAGTAAAGATGCCAATATACAGACGTTTTTTACCATTGTAAGTTCAGCACTTGCTCAGGATGGTTCAAAATATAGTGAATTGGATATCATTGAATATATGGCTGCTGATAAATGGGGTGTTTCTCCGGATAACAGAGTAGGATATACAACCTCTTATCACAAATATATCGCAAATCCATGGAAGCCATGGAAAACCTATTCGACCCAGCAAAAATCATTAGCCGGGTGGCATACCTTTATTGCTACATGTACAGATGGCGTGAATATTAGATATTATATGGATAACACGCTTATTGCAACGCATTCTGTTACAGACAATGAAACTCAGGCAGGTCTTTCGGTTTATCCCAGAAGTACGATGCAGATCGCATTTGCAAACTGGATTTGGAACAATGTATTAGGTATCGGAACTGGTAACAGAGAAAATACTTTCATGACCGACTGGGTTTTATATTATAAAAACACAGCAGTAGATCTGGCTCAGATTAATACTTTGGTTGCCAGTTATAAAGCACAAGGATTGAAAAGAAGAAATCTGGCTGGACAAACCTTTTATGACACACCGCAAAGTGGTGTTGCCACAGTGTATAAAGATTGCAATTATGGCGGATATGCTGTGAGTTTACCAGCTGGCAACTATACTTTAGCTAATTTACAGGCGAAAGGAATTTTAGATAATGATATTTCTTCGCTTAAAGTACAAACCGGTTATGAAGTAGTGCTTTATGCAAATGATAATTTTGCTGGTTCTTCTGCTATTATTACTTCAGATAATACGTGCCTGGTGGCTAATAGTTTCAATGATATTGCTAGTTCTGTAAGAGTTAGGGCAGTAACCAATTCTTCTCCTTCAATATTGATTGAAGCGGAGAACTATACCAGCATGAGCGGAATTCAAACCGAAGCAACCACAGATACAGGCGGAGGTTTAAATGTAGGTTATGCCGATACGGCTGACTGGTTGTCTTACAGCAACATCAATTTTCCAACATCTGGTTCTTATTTAATTGAATACAGAGTGGCAAGTGGTGTCAGCGGAGCAATCATTTCTTCAGATTTAAGTGCAGGAACGATTCAGCTTGGGGCTGTCAATATTCCGAATACCGGAGGATGGCAAAACTGGCAAACCGTATCTCAAACCGTAAATGTAAACGCCGGAACGTATAATTTCGGAATTTATATTCAGAACACGGGTGTGAATATCAACTGGATCAGAATCACGAAATCGGCATCGGCTTTAGCAGCAAAATCAGATTCAACAGATAAAATTGAAAGTTTGACTGTTTATCCAAATCCGACAGAATCAGAGCTTTTCTTTTCTGCAGAAATTATAGGAGCAAATTTAAGCATTATCAATTCTCAGGATGGCGCTACGGTTTCTTCGCAAAAAGCCAATAGTAACAGCATTGATGTTGCCGGTTTAAAAAGCGGAGTTTATTTGATTTTGGTCGAAAAAGACGGAATCAAAACGGTGCGACGTTTTATTAAGAAATAAGGATTTAATTAAAAATTGAGAATTAAAAATTAAAAATTTCATTAGCTGTGTTATAGTATTAAAAAGATTTTTTCACGCAGATTTTGCAGATTGTGGCAGATTTAATTTGATAATAATCTGCGCATATCTGCTTAAATCTTTTAAAATCTGCGTGAAATAAAATCACATAGTCCCGAAGTGTCGGGGTGTATTAAAATCAAATGAAACGTTTTTTTTATAAGTAAACGTCTATGTTTCTATGTGTTTAAATAGCAACACACTATATCAAATATGTAACCCCAAACCTCAAATATCATATGAAAAACAATTACAGATTTCGGTTAAGTTTATTTGTTTTTATTGCTTTTAGCAGTTTTGCCGTCGCGCAGACTTCTTTAGGTTCGAGTAAAACATTCATGAACAATTTAAAGAACGGACTCGCAAGTGCTACCTCAAAAAGTACGGGTGAGAAAACCGTTTTACTTCAGGCGGAGCATAAAAACTTCAATGGAAAAATCAATTACAAACAATCAAATGCTTCAAGTGAATTTTTGATTGGTGAAATCAAGAATGTTCCTGAATCTTCTTTTTATATCAAAGTGATGGACAAATCGCTTGAAGGACATATTATTCTAAAGAAAACAAAAGAAGCTTACAAATACTATTCTGATGCCAGCGGAAATGCTTTTGTATCGAAAGTAGATATCAATACGCTGATTTGTGTGAACTATGAAAATGTTCCTGAAAAAACTCAAATAACAAGTAAAACATCCGCAGCACAAATTGCTCAGGCCTTGTTGAATTTGCAAAGTTTACCTGGAGCGGCAGGCTGTGTTTTTTTAGATTTTGACGGATACAATATGCCGGCAGGAAATCTCTGGAACAACGGAAATGCGATAAATGCAGCGCCATCGGGAATGAGCGATGCAGCCGTTCAGGAACATTGGGAAGTCGTGGCTGAAGATTACAGACCTTTTAACGTGAATGTTACAACAAGTGAAGCTGTTTTTAACTCATACCCAAGAAACAGAAGAATGCGTGTGGTGGTAACTCCAACCAATACTGCGGCCCCGGGGGCGGGGGGAGTAGCGTATATTGGTTCCTTCAATTGGGACAACGATGTGCCTTGCTGGGTATTTATTACCTCGGGTAAATCTGGTGGAGATGCCTCTGCGCATGAAGTTGGTCATACTTTTGACCTTGGTCACGATGGACGTACAAATCCTGCAGAAGATTATTTCGTAGGAATAAATAATACTTCGTGGGCGCCAATTATGGGTGCAGGATATTACAGACCTGTGGTTCAGTGGAGTAAAGGTGAATACGATTATGCCAACAACAAACAAGATGATGTTGCGATTATTGCAAGTAATAAATTCGGAGTAGGTTACAGAGGAGATGATTACGGAAATACAACCGCATCTGCAGCCACTTTAGATTATAACGCAAGCGGAGCCATCAACCAAAAAAATGGAATTATTTCCAGCGAAGCCGATTATGATTTCTTTACGTTTACAACAGGCGGAGGAAATGTGTCAATCAATGCCAATACCGTTTCCAGACATGGAAATCTGCATCTTTTAATTCGCTTATACAATTCAGCGGGAGCAGAAATGGGAACGTACTGGAACTCTGATCCGTTTGCTTTAAACGCTTCGATGAATGTGAATTTACCAGCAGGAAAATACTTTATTGGTGTTGATGGCAACGGTGCCGGAAGTGCCGGTTATGGCGGATATTCGGCGTATGGTTCCATCGGAAGTTATACGGTTACAGGAACAATTCCGCCGGGAGGAAATATAGCCGCTTCAACAGATGTGATTACGGCTTATAAAGATTGTAACTACACCGGATTTTCTGGCGGATTAACAATTGGTGACTACAATTTGGCACGTTTAAATTCTTTGGGAATTTTAAATGATGATATTTCGTCATTAAGAATCACGCAGGGATTTCAGGCAATTTTATATCAGGACGATAATTTTACGGGAACTTCAACTGTAATTAATTCTGATAATTCTTGTTTGAACACAACCTGGAATGATAAAGTGAGTTCTGTCAGAATTCTCGCAAACGGAGTTACCACTTTAGGAAACCAGACTTTCTTTTTGCAAAACAGAAACAGTGGTTTAAACATGGATGTCTGGAATGCAAGTTTATCAAATGGTGCCAATGTGGCTCAGGGAACTGCAAATTCGGCGACAAATCAAAAGTTTACGTTCACCCATTTAGGCGACGGTTTATATAAAATTATTGCCAATCACAGCGGCCAGTCTTTAGATGTAAATAATTTTAATAAAGACAATGGTGCCAATGTAGAGCAATATCCGTACAACGGAACTACAAATCAACAGTTTATATTGTTTTCTACCGGAGATGGATTTTATAAAATTATTGCCAGACATAGTGGTAAATTAGTTGAGGTTGCAGGAGCAAGCACAACAAATGGTGCCAATGTACAGCAATGGCAGGATAACGGACAGGTTTGCGGACAATGGAAATTAATCTCAACCACAACGGCACAAACTTCAACCCTAATTCAGGCAGAAGATTATTCTGCTATGAGCGGAATTCAGACCGAAGTTACAACAGATACAGGTGGAGGCTCAAATGTTGGCTATACAGAAACGGGAGACTGGCTGGCCTATAATAACATTAATTTTCCAACAACAGGCTCTTATTTAATTGAATACAGAGTTGCGAGTGGAGTAGCAGGCGGTAAATTATCATCTGATTTAAACGGCGGAACAATTATTTTAGGAAATGTTGATATTCCTAACACCGGAGGATGGCAAAATTGGCAAACTGTAACGCAAACAGTTAGCGTAAATGCCGGAACGTACAATTTTGGAATCTATATTCAAAATACCGGAATGAACATCAACTGGATCAGAATTACAAAAATTGGGGCAGCAGCAACTCCTGTAGCTTCGTCTATTACTGTTGAAGATGAGGTAAATTCAGTTGCTTTAAATGTATATCCAAATCCGGTTACAGATATACTTTTCTTTACTACAGATGTAGTGGGAGGAAACGTAAGCGTGGTAGATTCCCAAACAGGAAGTTTGGTTGTATCACAAAAAATCAACGACAATAATTTAAATGTTTCGGGTCTAAGAAACGGAATTTATCTTATTGTTTTTGAGAAAGATGGAACTAAAACGATCAAACGTTTTATTAAAAAGTAAGAGTTAGTTATGAATTATGAGTTATGAATTATGGCTTGTAATTTTAGTTAAAAAGGCTGCCAGTTTAAACGGCAGCCTTTTCTATTATAATGTAATTATAAGTTATTGTTTTGAGTTAATTTTATGATTTATGATTTTTTACCTCTAACTCATAATTTATAATTCAAAACTCATTTTTTCGTTTTTTCCAATTCTCCAATAAACGGAATTTCGTCCTGAACCGCAGATCGTATTGTAGTTTGAAAATACTGCTCTAACTGGATAAACTTTGCGGCATTAATTGGTCCAATTGCTTTTTTTGCTTTGCCGTAAGCTTTAGATAAAAGCTTTTCAAAATCAACATTGTTTTTCAAATTATTTTTTGCCAGTTCATCTGCTTTTTCATCCGTAATTTTATCATAATTGATGGCGTAGTCGTTTATTAGCTGTATTTTTTTCTGACCCAAAGCTTTGCGCTCGGCTTCATAATTATCGTAAACGGCCTGAAATGCTGTAGCTTGTGGTTCTGCCAAATTCAAATAATCTTTTATAATATCTCCTTTAGATTTTCCGTAAAGACTTTGCACAAGTATCACATCATCTGTAGATTGAGCAAATAAGATGGTAGAAATAAGAAGGGCTGACAATAGAAATAATTTTTTCATAATTTGAAGTTTTATTTTAGTTGAAAAATATTTGATTGGTTATTAATTATTTACTGAAATCATAACTTAAAGTTGCTCCTAAACCAAATTGATAGGTTGCTACAAAATCTGTTACACCAACCGGGCCATAATAAGTCCAGTAATAGCTGGTACCAACTGAGGCGGACATAGATTGCAAATAAGCATTTAAATTGATAGACCAAGGCGAAGAAGTTTTAATTTTTACACCGCCTTTTATTTCCCAGGCAAAATAATTTTCGGTTCCGCTTTGAGGTGTTTCAAGAAGAGTAATACCGGCACCGGCACCAAGATAAGGCATCACGTTAGAACCAATATCAAAATAATGTGCGTAGTCAACTAAAATATAGTTTAATGCACCTTTATCATCTCCGGCATTAAGCTGAGTTCCTAAGGGACCATATATAGGCAATTTTGTATCGAGTCTGTTGTATTTTAATTCGATAGAACTATTTTCTACAATAAAATATTCGAAACCGATACCATATTCAAAACCGTCTTCTACATAAGCATAAGAGTTATCATATTCTACTTTATCCTGAAAGGCATAACCTGCATATAAATTAAGCAGAAATGAGTTTGAAGTTTGCGCTTTTGCAAAAATTGAAAATAAAAAAATAACGAATAATAGATTACACTTTTTCATAATTTTAGTTTTAATTTGATTTGTAATTAGTTCTTGTTAAAGACTTAACAGGGGATTTTAAAATTATAATTCAAAATTAATTTTAGTTATTTAGAAAAAGTATTTAAACGCCGCAACTTGGTTTCACTTTAGAAAATGAAACAAGATTGTAGTGAAATTCGTTCAATAAAAAATAACAAAGTCCGTTTCAAATTAATGAAACTGACTTTGTTTTCCTTGTTGATATATTTGCGTAGACACACTGCTGTGTGCCTCTACGATATACATTGTGTATATATTTCGTATAAAATTATTTGAATGCTTAAAAAATTAATTCGAAAATATTTTCATTATTCTGAATTCTAATTTCTGTCGGATTACTTTGAGACGGAGTTTGCGTTGGATACCAGTTTCTGTTTGGTTTTACGATAATTAGTAAACCTTCATCATCTCCCAGAGCAGAAAAAGCTTCGCTATTATTATTTTTAGAAAAGAATTCTAACGCATGTTTTTCGATTAATCGTTTTCCTAATTCCAACGGATTTTCGGTTACGATTCCGATTTCGCTAATGTTTAAAATTGATTTAGAACTGAAATTTTCTGTTGAAGCATTTTCAAGATCATATCGGGAAATAAACTCCAATAAATTGCCATTATTATCATAGAAATAAATCGCATTGGCATTCCATGCTTCAAAATTGGCGATCACGTTTTGATCTTCAATTGCAATTAAACCCACTTTGTTTTTACACCATTTGATAGCTTCCTCAAGTTTATTTTCCGGAATATTAAAAGCAAAATGATAAATAGAATCAAAAGTTGAATTTTCTATGAATTTTAAAATAGAATTCCCCGCCTGAATTGTAACCCATTTTGAGTTTTTTTCTATGATGGAAAGCCCAAGAATGTCTTGATAAAATGCAGTTGTTTCCTGAATATTATTGGTCTGAATTTGTATTTGTTCTAGTTTCATGTGAGGTATTTTTTCTTTAGATCAAATTTAAAAAACGGCACTCGTATTATCGTGAAAATGTGATTATATACGTTGATAAGATTATAAAAAAATGATATGAAAGAAGCATTAACGGAAATAAAAAAAGCCCGTTTCATATAAATGAAACGAGCTTTAAAATAGTGGAACTTTGGAGCGTATTCACAATTTTATTGTCGATCTATTTTGGCATTACTGGCGTCATAATACGTCTCGTTGGTGTGCTTAATGTTTCTATAAAAGCCAATAAATCGCTGATTTCTTCTTTGTTTAAATTTAATTTTTTAAGTACCGGATCTACTTTTGGAATCAGGGAATCTCTTGCCGTTCCCAGATATTTTTTCTGAATAGGAGAGGGATTTCCTCCATTATACAATTCAACAACATCTAACAGAGACGGAAAATGTCCGTGATGCATCCAGGGTTTTGTGTTCGCGACTTCACGAAGTGTTGGCGTTCTGAATTTGCCAATATCTTTTACATCTTTGGTCACATTATATCTTCCGAAATCTTCATTTTTTGTTCCGAATAAAGTCTGACCGTCATTATGAAATTGATTATCACTAAAATAAGGCGTGTTATGACAATTAATGCATTGCGCTTTGGTTCTAAATAGATGCAGACCTTTTACCTGAGCATCTGTAAATGCTTCAGATTTTCCGCTAATGAAATTATCAAATTTACTTTTCGGACTATTAATCGATCTTTCAAAAGTAGCAATGGCATATTGAATTCTTTGCAACGAGACTTTTTTGTCACCAAAAGCGTCTGTAAAAAGAGCATTATACCCTTTAATTTTGGCAATTTTATCTACGGCAATCGTAAGCTTTTCATTCATTTCCAATGGATCTCCAATCGGGAATTGTGCCTGATCTTCTAAACTTTTCGCACGGCCATCCCAAAATAAAGTTTTGGCATACGCCGAATTTAAAATCGTCATCGAATTGCGTTTTCCCGTTTGGCGATCATGACCAAAAGAGCGAGTTAAATTATCTGTCCACCCTAATTCAGGATTGTGGCACGACGCGCAGGCAATTTGTCCACTCAAAGACAATCTCGGATCAAAAAACAATATTTTCCCCAACGCTTCTTTCTCTTTCGAATACGGATTATAATCCGGATAAGGAACTGCAGGCAAAACACCAATATCCTCAAATTTAGATTTATCGATACTTTCGTGTAATTCTGCTGCAGGCCATTTCGAAGCATCTCCGTTGGAATACAGTTTTCTTAATTCTGTAATATCGATATAATCTGGCTGTTCAACGCTTTTATAAGCTGTTAAACTTAGGAGAAGGGCGATAGGTATTATTAAGGTTTTTAATTTCATATTTATTTTTTGTTTCAAGTTTCAGGTTTCAAGTTGCGGCAGAACGTGAAACCTGAAACTTGAAACTTTTTTAATTTAAAACTTAAAGCGTAACTTCTTTAGGGCAAGCGTCGTTTATTGGGTCTATTTTTGGATATGTTTTGTTGTTATACATTTTATATTGTGTAGAAACCGTTCCTCCAAAAAGTTCGTCATTGGTTAGTTTTAACTCAAAAGAAATTTCAAACAAACCGGTACTAATTTCTTTATAAGTTCCTTCACCAGCTATAGCAATAACATGAGATACTTTAGTGGTTCCAATCGTTATATATTGCGGAATAACAAGTACTTTACCATCGGTTTTGCTGTTTCCATTTGTTGGAAAAAATTCAAGAGCCGAAGTAATATTAAATCCGGGAGAATATTGCGCTGCAGTACTTTCGTTAGAAAAAAATCTTTTTAACCCAAATGAATTTGTTGTGTTTGTTCCGGTTACAACATTAAATCCGATTATAAAAGCGTCATGATAAACATCATCAGCCGTATTTGTTGTACCCTTATCACTATATAAAATAGCATTTTCGTTGTCTTTTGTTACTACTAAAGGAAACGTAAAAGCATTAAAAGTCTGCCAGGCACATGTACCGCTTTTATCAAACCAATGCTCGCCGTAAGTCAGGTAAAACTGATTTGATAAATCATAAAATTTAGATGCCGGATTGGCCTGAACATCTCTTGGTGATTTAATTGGTTTTATAATTTGTAAAATAGTATTTCCGGTAGCGGTGTAATTTGTTGTATTGTTTAAAGTAATATCAGTTACATAACGAACATCATCATTTTGAATATCTTCTAAAAGCGTTAAATGATATGTAATTGAGCTTCTGTCATCTCCAAAATCATCGTGTGTTAAAGAATATTCAAAACCATTAAGAAATGTAAATATATCAAGATTTTCAATCTCAGATGGCAAGAATCCATTTGGGAAATTGATTTTAAAATCTACTGTTTCTCCGGCAACTCCTTTAAGATTAATTCGGTTTACAGGAAAAGTATAAGTTGTGCTTATTTCTCCCAAATTTACTGTAAATACGTCATTTACCGCAGATGTATTCAAATTACCAATGTGAATTGCCGGATCTGAAGTTTCTTTAAGTTTTAGTGTAATACTTTGATTTGGCTGCCATCTTTTATCAAAAGAAAGAAAAAGGGTATCAGTAAGTTTTGTTCCTTCAAATAATAATTTATCAACAGGATTTAAAGTAAAATCATCTTCACTTCCGGTTGTTGTTACACTAAAAGAAGCTTCTACAGCATTTTTTAAATTTGTAGAGGTTAGTGTTACTGGTATTTTTAAAGTTTTCACAGATTTATTATCGTATGTACTGGCAGGCAATAATGAAGTATTTATTGCTGGATATTCTAACGGAATACCAGTGCTTGTAGTCTGGAAATTAAACCTGATAAAGGGATCTATGTTTTTAGAATCTAATTTGTAATCATCTTTTGAACATGAAGCAAATAACGTTAAAACGATACTTACAGCTATAATTTTAATATGATTCATTTTGTTTTAAGTTTGGGTTAACAATAATAGTGCTTCGTGGTATTGGCAATACAAATTTTGGCGACGGATAGGTTAAACCGCAACTAAGAGATATACAGCCATCATTACGGGAAATATCTTTTTTATTTCTGGCAATATCAAAAAACAGATGCCCTTCAAAACACAATTCTTTTCTTCGCTCAAGAAATAATGCTTCTTTCAAATCTTCAGTATCTTTTAATTCACTTGCATTTGCCCGGGTTCTTATGGTATTAATATCTTTTTTTGCCTGATCGGTATTGTCAAGTTCCAATGCTGCTTCGGCACGAATTAAATATTGTTCACTCAATCTAAAAGCAATGTATCCCGGATTTCCCTGAAATTTTTTAGTAAAATAATAATTTTGTTTGATTTGTTGATTGTTGACCAATGTTGATAATGGCTTTTCTAAAAACAATTGTTTTCTAATATCTGTTGTTTCATACAAACTTAATAAGTCTTGCGACGCGACATAATTGGAGTAACTGGCATCGCTGGTATAACCAAAATAGGAAGATAATGATCCACTGGCTGTTCCGTCTGAACCTTTTGGAATCGAAAATTCTAATAAAACTTCTGAAACAGGAAGATCGGGTTGTTCCCATTGCGTAATATAATCAGCAGAATTCATTAAGCTTACGCCTGAATTTACAATTACATCATTTGCAGTTTCATAAGCATTTTTCCAGTCTTTTTTAGACAAATAAACTCTTGCCAAAAGTGCTTTTGTGTTTTTGGTATTAAAAAAAGAATAAATGGGACCTTGCAAAAGTGAACTGTCAGAATAAAGATTTAAAGCTGTTGTTATATCCTTAATGATTAAGGAATAAGTGTTTGCAGCAGTTTCTCTCGAAGGATATTGAATTCCTTCAGTAATAGATTTTGTATTATACACAATTCCCAAATGTGATGCATCATCAGTATAACCATAATTTTGACTGTATATTTCACTCAATAAAAAGTGCACATATGCTCTTGCTGTTAAAGCTTCGGCTTTTATCTGGTTTTTTTCAGCTTCAGTGGCGTCTGTTAAAGCATCTGTAAATTCTAAAATTAAATTGGCCTGATTGATAATATCATAACTATCGCCATAAAAAATTGAGAAGTTAGACTCATCAGCAATATCTCCAAAAGAATACAGATTTTTAATGTTAGTCGGAATAGTAAATTGTCCTTGAGAACCATTTGTTAATGATGGACTAAATTTTAAGTTTCCTCCCTGCAAATCTGCATAAACAGCAAAACGTTCCCCTCTAACATCGGCTTCAAGATCGCCGTATATACCATTTAAAGCCTGTAAAACACCTTGTTTCGTTTTTAATTGCTCAGTAATTGAAATTTGAGTTCCAGGTTCCTGTTCTAAAAAATCACTACAGCTTTGCAGCAAACAAATTGCTGCCAAAAGCATAAGAAACTTAAATCTCTTTATATTTTTGAAGTATTTCATCTTTTTAAAATTTAGTATTAATTCCACACGAAATAGTTCTGGCTTGTGGATAAGTGTAATTAAATTCTCTAATGCCATTCATCCCGGAAGGACTTTTTTCTTTGTACCAGTAAAGCACATTAGAAACATCAGCAAAAAGAGTTAATGTATCAAGAAAAGTGTTTTTTAAAGGAACATTATAGCTCAGGTTAATATTGCTTATTTTAATGTACGAAGCATCATAAACATATTTGCTCATGTTAGAAATTATGGTATTATCTCCAGGAGAAGGCTGTGAAACTATATCTCCTTGGTTTTTCCAGTAATCATAAGCGTTGACAGACATATTTCTGTTTGACGAAGTTCTGTATTTTGCTACTATTTCTTCTGAAACCAATTTATCTCCACCCCATTGAAAAGCACCATTAATTGATAAAGTAATTTGATTGTTTAATGAAAAAGAATTGCTGAAACCACCAAAAGCTTTTGGCTGTAAATCTCCAATTGGCACCCAGTCGGCCTCGCTAAATGTTCTTGCATAAGTTGTAGAATCATACAGCTGTCCATCTTTTTTAATAAGATCTCTGCCTGTTGCAGGATCAATTCCTACCCAGTTTACACCCCAAATTGTAGTGGTACTGTAACCGGTTTTTTGTGCAAGTGCAAGATTTGCGATAGAATAGTTGCTTCCTAAACCAACTAACTCGGTTACTTTATTGTCTACAGTTGATATATTAAATGCTGATGTCCACTTAAATTTACCTTTTTGAAACCATTTAATTCGCGTTGAAAATTCGAAACCTTTATTATACATGCTTGAAGCATTTAATTGTACCGTTCCATATCCTGTTTCGGTTGGGATATTTCTACTTGTAATCAAATCTTGTAAGTCATCATAATAATATTCTAATGATAATTCAACAGTATTAAATACATTAAAATCGATTCCTGTATTAAATTTTAGATTTTTTTCCCAGCTTAGATTTCCGTTTGGTGCCGCACTTGGATTAGCTTCAAGATATCCGTTATATCCATTTTGCGAAAGCGTATAAAGTCCTTTTGAACGATAAGAACCTATTCGGGAATTTCCTGTTGAGCCATAACTAATTTTAAGTTTTAATAAATCTATCCATGAACTTGATTTTAAAAAATCTTCGTTGCTTGTAATCCAGGCCAAACCTGCGCCGCTGTTGTAAGCAACATTGGTATCATCTCCAAAAACAGAACTTTCGTCACGTCTAAAATTGACTAAAGCGTAATATTTCTTTTTATAATTGTAATTGATTTGTGTAAATAAAGAAACCCTTGAATTATTGCTAAAATCAGATCCTCTAATTTGTCTTGCTGTTGTTTCATCAACCAATGGAGTTGTGGTGTCATCATCCTGAATGGCATCTTCAACTCTGTTAATTACATTTGGATTTGTAAAACCGGAAGCGGATGCATAATCAAAATTGGTTTTTTCTTCAGAAAGTTCAAAGCCTATTACGCCATCAATACCATGATTTGGATTGATTTGTTTATTATATAGCATTTGCCCTTGCCAGTTCCATTTGGTTGAGTTTCGGTTATTAAAAAGGCGTCTTCCCCAGTTTGGATAAGTAGTGCCATTTAAAATAAAAGATCCGTTATTTTGCCCGCTTTCGTTTTCGCCAGAGAACCAGCGATCCTGAACTTTATCAACATAATCCATTCCAAATAAAGTAGAGAATTTTATGTTTTTATTTAGCTCATAAGCTACATTCAAACTTCCTAAAAGTCCACGTGATTCAGTCTCATTTTTGTTTTGCTCAATTGCTGCCAATGGATTTCCTCCTGTATTACCACCGGATACACCTAAATTGGCATAAGTTCCATCAGCATTGTATGGAGATATAGTGGGCAAATAAGCAAAATCATAATAGATGTTTGGAGCATCTTTTTTAATATAACTAGGATTAAGCGATAAATTAATATCCCATTTTGATGCACGATAACCTAAGTTTATCCCTCCATTAAGCTGTTTTGTAGTATTTCCTACTTGTGGTTCATCAATATTTAAATAAGAAATATTGGTTCGGTAAGAGAATTTTGAAGTGGCTCCTGAAACATTAAAATTATACTTATTATAAATGCCAGACCTGTTTAATAAACCAAACCAATCTGTATCAACTCCGTTATAAGCAACAGGAACATAACCGGAAGTTGTATTTTTTAAATATTGATTTCTTACTTCTGTATATTGTTCTCCGTTTAAATATTTAATTTGATTTATTGCAGAAGAAACACCAAGCTGATTGGAGAAACCAAATTTAGCTTTTCCTAATTTCCCTTTTTTGGTTGTAATCAAAATTACACCATTTGCACCATCGGCACCGTAAATACCAACGGCTGCGGCATCTTTTAAAACAGTGAAATTTTCGATATTATCAGGCGAAATCATTGCCAATGGATTTGACAATCCTTCTGCGAGTCTTCCTCCGTCAAAATATTGGCTGTCAATTCCAGTTTGTTCACTCATAATTACACCATCAACTATAATTAAAGGTTGAGTAGATGTACCTAAAATGGAATTACTTAACGATTTCAAACTTCCCTGACCACGAATATTTATTTTTACAGGACCACCAACTCCAGAAGTGTTTTCAATTAAAACCCCCGCAATTTGCCCTTCCAACATTTTATCAACGCTTTCTGAGGCTTGCTGCACCGGAATATCTTTCGCAGTTATAGTCGAAATACTGCCCACAATTTCTTCCTTCAGTTTTGTAGTTCCATAAGATGAAGTAATTACAACGGGATTTAATTCGTCTACAGATTCTTCAAGGTAAAACACAAAATCTTTCTTGTTTTCTGCCTTTTGAGATTGTGGAATCATTCCTAAAAAAGCAACTTCCAGAACAAGATTATTGATGTTATTTCCTTTTAGCTGATAAGCAAATTTTCCATTAAAATCGGTTACAGCACCCATTCCCGTTCCTTTGATGCGAATTGTGGCACCTGGAAGAGGCAGTTTGTCTTTGGCACTATAAACGGTTCCGGTAATGAATCTTTCTGTTTCCTGCGAAGAATTATCTGTTGAAACAGGAGTGGAGCTAGTTAGTAAAACCTGCTTGTTCTGAACGTAAAACGAAATATTTTTTCCTTTAAACAATTGCGTCAAAACAGTTTCTAAAGTTGCATTATCTACATCAATAGACGCTTTTTGATCGGCGTCGATTTTACGGGCATTATAAATGATTCTGAAATTACTTTGCTCTTCGATAGCTTTAATAATTACAGTTAAAGGCTGCTCTTTTTCATGTAAAGTAATCGTTTTATTCTGGGAAAAACCTTTAAAACCAGATATGAACAGGGCTAGGAAAAATAGCATTTTCCTTAAATTGGGTATCGTAAATGTCATGTTTTTAGTTAATTATGGAATATTGGTAATAGTAATAGTATTTTCTTTTATTGCGTAATTAAATGGAGTGTCGCGTTTTAGCAATTCTAAAATATTCTCGACGCTCGACTCACTAATTTTTATAGAACCGGTAAAATTCTGTCTGGCCAAATCAGAATTTTCGTTGATGATTTTTACATCATAAGTGCGCTCTATAATTTTTGCAATAGTTGAAAATGGGGTATCTTTAAAAGCAATATCGCCTTTTGTCCAGGCGGCATAAATACTTGTATCTACGAATTTGGTGGTGATTTTTTTCGAATTGTTTTGCCATGTTGCCATTTGGTTTGGCACCAATAAAACAGCATTTGATTTGTTTTCGACTTCAGCCATTTGAATACTTCCTTCGATCAAAGTGCTATTTACTGTTGGGTTTTCAGGATAAGCGCTTACGTTGAATTTTGTTCCCAAAACTTCAACTTCGACTTTGTTGGCGTGCACGATAAAAGGATGAGTTTTGTCTTTGGCGACTTCAAAAAAAGCTTCACCGGTCAGGTAAACATTTCTTTTTCCGTTTACACCAAATTGCTCCGGGTATTTTAAAGTTGTTCCCGAATTTAAATTCACAACAGTACCGTCTGAAAGCTGTAGTTTGAATCTTTTTCCGTACGGAATTTTAAGTGTATTATACACCACTTCCTGATCCTGAACTTTTCCGAAGTAAACAATTTGGTCTGGAAATTTTTTGGCAATCAAATCTCCTTTGTCATTTACTACTTTCGATTGATTATTTGAAGTAATTAACTCTGAACTTCCGTCTGCGAGTTCTAACACAATTTCTTTTGAAGATGCTGTTTTTTGACTATAATTAAAAGCCAGTTTTGCTAATCCGAAAAGGACTAAAAATACAGAAGCAAATTTTAAGAAGGTTGTTAGTTTGTTTTTCTTTTTGATTGAAATTACAGGAATAGTTTCACTAGAAAAATCTTCAGACAACGAAGTTATTGCCCAGGTCTTTTTTAAATTTATAAACTGTTTTTTATTTTCTTCCGAAGCATCGATCCATTCAAAAAGAGTTTGAATTTCCTGTTCTGAAGCTTCGTTCGATAAATATTTATAGATTATTTCCGATATCATTTTTTGGTTTTTAATCTTTTGGTTTTAGTAAGTACACTTCAGAAATAAAAAACCCTACCTTTTATTTTTAATTATTACAAATAAGAATAAAAAGTAAAAATAAATAATCAGATAATTTTGTTTTTAAAATCTTCAAAGCCTTTGTCATATGGGCTTCTACAGCTTTTAAGGTCACTTGCATTTCTTCTGCTATTTCTGCATTTTTTTTGTTCTCGAATCGTTTTTTTATAAAAACTTCTCGGGTTTTAGTTGGAAGTTCGTTGATTGATTCGTGAATAATACGTTCTAATTCGGTTAATTCTAAAGTGTCAAATTGTATCGAATTTAAGACTTCGATATCCAGTTCTCTTTCTTTCTGATTTAATACATCGCTTTTAAATTTATCCTTCACTTTATTATGACGAATCATATTCAAACATTTCGATTTGGCGTAGGTATATAAAAAAGATTGTATTCCGTTTATAGAATCAACACTTTCCCTGTTTTGCCATAAATAAAGCAAAGCTTCCTGAGCCAGATTTTCTGCTTCATCTTTATCATAAACAAACTGAACGCTAAAAGCCTGAATCCGGCGGAAATATTTGTCGTAGAAATAAGTAAATGCAGCCTGATCTCCTTCTTTAAAAGATTCAAAAAGATTAAGTTCAAAACTGTTATTATCAATCATCGAAACGGATTTCTGTTTTTGGAAAAGCAATATAAGTAATTTCTAAAAACTACTCGTTTTTGCTCAGAATCCGGCAAATATAAAATATTATTTATACTAATTCTAAATAAAATTCAAATAAAGAATATTTACAGAAAAATTATTCAGAATAAGCGTAAAAAAAAATTCCCACCACATAAGTTATATAAGTTCATATAAACTTTGGGATAATTTAAAGCTTAATATAGGTCATCAAATATTAATCACTTATACAAACTTGTATGGTTAAAAAACTGTAAAGGTTTATGAGCTCATATCGTGAAAAAATATATAACTGCAAAGAGTATTATATGGTCTTAATTAAAGTTTAGTTTTAATCTGCACAAAGTTTATATGAACTTATATAACTTATATGGTGAAAAAATCATTCATTTATAATCAAATCTATATCTTGAGATAATCCCGTATCAATTTCGCCTTTTGTTCTATTTGTCATTGTATACGGAGAAAGTCTGCCATTTTTAATGATTTCTTCCTTAGAATAAACTAAATCGTAATACATAATCAGATCGTCTGGATTTGTTGGTACAGCGGTATTTTTTTTAGCCGCCGGAATATCCTGATAATAATATCTTGACTTTTTTAGATCTGGATATTTGCTTCTTAAATAGTCATTTATGGTATATGTTGCGCCATCAATTTTGTATAAATCTTCTGTGAGTATTCCGGTAATGGTGAGATTTTGAATGTTTTGTTTTAAGTTTTTATAAGCTTCTTTTGTAGTCGAAAAATCAGATTGCAAAAGATTATTTTTATCTGATAATTTTCTAATCACCGAAAGTCTTACCAGATCGCCGTTTATTTCAATTACTTTAAAAGCAAAATAATAATTCTGCATACTTTGGCTTCCGTTTGAGCCTCTTTTTTTGCTAAAAATAAAACTGCCAACTTGTAGTTTGTGTTCCGGACTATTAATTGCTTTTTTCCATGCATAAGGTCTGTAAACGAATTGTTTAAGAACGTAGAAAACTGCAATTATAAGTAAGCTTATTAATATTATTTTTTTCATTTCTACTTGGAGTGTATTTTACCGCAAAGTACGCAAAGTTTTTACCGCAAAGAGCACAAAGTTTTAGAATAAGCGGTTTTTTATAAAAACAAAGTTCGCAAAGCTTTGTGTAAAAACTTTGCGAATCTCTGTGAAAACCTTTGTGAATCTCTGTGGTAAAACTCACCACAAAGCCTAGCGTACTTTGCGTAAACCCTTGCGCTCTTTGCGGTTAAGAAAAGTTACGCTTGAAGTTTGTATATCCGAAACCAATCAACAATAAATTAAAAATTAATAACGGAAGAAAAGCTTTCACAAAACTTATTGAAGATTCATCACTAAAAGTTTCAACCTTAAATTTAGACCAGTTTTCTTTCTCTACCGGAGTATTATCAAAAATTTTTGGATAAAAATACAATCGCATTTTTTCGTGAAAGTCTTTTGTTTTTTGCATAAACAAAAGTTGATTTCCTAAATCCGATTTTGCAATTTCATTCAACTGAATCTGTGTGTGCAAAGTTGGTATAAATTGTGCAATTCTCTGGCTTGCCTGATTTCTTTGTGTCAGCTTGGTTTCTAATTCTTTTGACTGAATTGCCGATTCGTCGTCACCCATTTGCTGCATGGCATAATACCAAAGCCAGCTAAATTCCTTATCCGGCAAAGGATAACTTTTAAATTGAGGATAATGTTTGTAGAATTTATCAAGCGTTGTTTGCTTATCCATATCCCATTTTTCATGATAGGCATTTCGTTGTTTTAAAGTCAATTCTAAAGCTTCGGGAACGGGATATTTATTTACTATATAAGTATTAATTGTTGCCGGTAAAATAATAATCAAAAACAGCCAGATTGTTAACAAAATAACGGCATTAAAATTTGAATTCTTTTGCAATGAAACAATAAAAAAGCAAACCGAAAACCAAAAAAGAATGTACAAAATACTTAGAATGTAAAATGTAAAAAGTGATTTGTTAAATGGAATATCCAGTATAAAAATGGCAATGAAAATTACAATTGTTAGTAATGCAATTAAACTTAAAATTCTAATGTAGAATAGTTTAATGATGTATGAAAATGTATTATCAGTTTGTGTTGCCACAATTTTCCAGGTTCCGCTTTCTTTTTCTTCAGAAACAATATTATAGGTAAAAGCGATTATTAAAAGTGGAAAAAGATAAACCAAAACAAAACTAAAATCAATGTTTCCTAACAAAAGATTACTCGGATTATTTAATTCCGAATCATATTTCTGACCTTCCAAACCGCGAATTGTAACACTTTGAATCGACGGGTTTACGTCTCGCTGTCCAATTGCCAGACTGTTTATAGGAAACGTTTTATTGACTAGCGAAAACTTGACATAATAGAGCAAAAGCCCAATCTCGTCTTTATGAAAAGCGGCATTTCGCGCAATATGCTCTTTTTGATATTCAGCAGCTTCGGCGATATTTTTAGTTTGTTTTTCCTGAAATTGTTTTCCAATTAAAAGGCTTATAAATCCGATGAGAAATAGAAACAATAATCCAATTTTTGTCCCTTTCGATCGAATGAAATTTTTAAATAGTAATGCTAACATATTAAATGGCTTTAAGGTTTTTTGAGGCTATTTTGATGAAAATAAACAGTAAACTAATCCACAGAAAAAGAGAAATGACCGAAGTGATTTCATTTTTTAAAATTGCCCGGATTCCTTTTGGTTCATAATGAAATTCCTTTACTTCTGCCCAATGATCTTTGCCAATTAAAGCCGGTTTACTTTTATCATTACTGATATATTTAATTTGTAAAGCATTCATTTTTTGAGCCATATTATAACGATAGGTTTCGGCTTGTTTCTGGAAATCGATATACGAATCATAATCGGTATTTGACAAGGCCATAGAAAGGTTTTTCATCGCGATATACGGATTTAAAAATGACATGGCTCTGGAAAAACTGTTTTGTTTTTGGTAAACATGAAGCAAAGTGTCCAAATGTCTGTTGTAAATTCTGGCGCTTATTTTTTCGCCTTCGGTCATGATAAAACCGGAATAATTAAAAGGCAATTTTTGAACCGAATCGACTTTGTAAACCGCAAGCAAAGAGTCTTTTATTGCTTTATAATGCAGATCATTCGGATTGTGGCTGTCTCCTTGTTTCAGAATGTCTTTTTCGATGTTGCTGTTAAATTCTATTTTTGAAGGAGCTTCAAAAATATAAGCGCCAATTGCCTGTGTAACTCTTGGCAAAATAATCGTAAAAAGCAGCCAGATTCCGATAAGGGAAATCAAAGCTTTTTTTGAGGTTTTGCTTAAAGCAGAAATCAGAACCGCGATGACGCAAAAGAATATTAAATACAAAAAATGAAATACAATAAACAGAATCATCTTAATCGTTTCATCAAATGAAATGGTGAAACTTTGAAGCACTAACCAAATGAAAACCAAAACGATAATTGTTGGAATAAACAATAGCATGATTACAGAAGCAATTCCGAGAGTTTTACCTAACAAAAGCTGTTTCCAGTTAATTCCCTGACTTAAAAGAAGTTTTAAAGTTCCATTTTCTCTTTCGGCTGCGACTGAATTAAATCCGAAGAAAAAAATCAGCAAAGGCAATAAAATTTGCAAAATCATGGCAATGCTAATTTCACCAAAACGTAACATACTGTTAGAGAATCCGGCTTCAGAAAAATTGGCTGTATTTTGTTTGTGAGCTTCAAGGAAAATGGCATTTCCGAAAAACGGTTCCATTCCAAATTCAAAAACACTTAGCGAAGTACTTTTGCGGAAAGCAAAATTGCCGTAATGTGCCATTCGGTGCGGGTTTTTATCCGGATTTTTCAACCAGTCTTCGCGAGATTCGTGCTGGTATTTTGCGCTGGTTTCGTTTTGATTGGTATAATTTTCCCAGCCAGAAAAAACGGCGTAAGCGAGTAAAATACCAATAAAAAAAGTAATTATAAAAACAGCCGAATTCTTAAAAGCGGAGTTTTTTAAATGTTTTGCAATTAAAATTTCTACGTGTAAAGACATGGCTTTTATTAAAATTTATAAGTTAAAGTAAGCGTTGCATTTCGTGGCGCACCAGGAAATAAACGCAGATAATTTTGTGCACCCAGCCAATAGGTTTTATTAAAAATATTACCCGCATTAATGGCAATTTGCATATTGCTGTTAGTAGGTTTGTAATATAAAGCAGCATCAAAAACAGTAAAATCAGGAAGGGTAAAATCTCTGGTGAACCAAGGAATTTTGCTGCTTTGATACTGCATTCCCAAACCAATCCCAAAATCATTTAAAACAGAATCAGAGTTAAAATTGTAGCGTGTCCATAAATTTGCGCTGTTTTTTGGTGTGTTTTGTTTTCTTGCACCAATTAACGAAGCGTCGCGATCATTTACAATTTCGGCATCGATATAACTGTATGAAGCATTTATTTGCCAATCACGCGTGATATATCCCGCCAAATCGCACTCGAAACCACGGCTTCTTTCGGCACCTCTGGTAACCAATAAATCAGGATTTGCAGGATCATTGGCATTCATCAAAATATTACGCTGATTGATTTCGTAAATCGCAGCATTAAAACTCATCGTATTGTCAAAAAAGGTTGCTTTTAACCCCACTTCTTTCAAATTACTTTCAAGCGGATCAAATAAACTTCCTGCTGGTAAACTTCCTGTTTGCGGCATTAAAGTAACAGTATTTGATTGTGGCTGATAGCCTTCCAGATAAGTTGTATATACGTTAATAGCTTTATTTACAGCATAAGTAACACCAACACGAGGCAGTAAAGCTTGTTTTTTTACTTTTAGTTCGTTGTTGGTTTCATAATTTGTAATGTCTTCAAACCACTCGTTTCTCAAACCCAATATAAAAGTAAACCTTTCCCACTGAATCATATCCTGAATATAAATAGCATTGGTTGTCGTTAATGCCGATGGCAATGCTGTTCTCACATTCAAAGTATAATCTTCGGGACTTCGAACTGTGTATACCGGATTATTTAAGTTGAAAAAATTTACGTTTGGTTTTGGCAATACAACACCGTCAACTGTAATGGTTTGATAATTTGAAGCGTTTGCAGGGACAAAAGTACCGGAAACCGTTCCGTCTTTTAATAAATACCCTCTTGCTGCATTTTGTCCGCCGCCTTTGGTTTTGTTCCAACTGCTTAAATCATAACCTGCCAATAATTTATGTTTTAGTTTTCCGGTTTTAATATCAAAATTAAAATAGGTACTTAAATTGTCTACATTCCAATATTGCTGACGCTGAACAAATTGCATCATCGCCAAACTTGTTACGGGCTGATTGTTCATATCGACCGCAAAAGCATTTGTAGTTCTGTGTTCCTGAAGATCTTCTGTCCAGGATTGTTTCATATATTGGGCATTAAAACCAATTTTTGAAGTGAATTTATGCGCAAAATTGGTCATCATAATAAGTTCTTTCGACTTAAAAAAATCACTTGGCGCACCCAAATTCAGACTAATTGGCGTTTTATTTAAATTGGTAACTCCGGCAACGGCACCAAAAATTGGCTGACCACGATCCAGAATTCCAGTCATATCGCTTAAGATTAATTCGGCGTTAATAGCCGTTTTTTCATTGGGAATATAACTGAATGACGGAGAAACCAAAAACGATTTATTGCCCACTAAATCACGAAACGATTTGGCTTCCTGATACGCTGCATTTACGCGATATAAAAGTGTTTTTGATTCGTTTAAAGGTCCTGTAAAATCTAGTGCTCCACGAAAAGTACTAAAACTGCCAACGCTCAAAGTAACTTCTTTTCGGTCTGTCGCCAAAGGTTTTTTGGTCACCAAATTAATACTTCCGCCCGGATCTACAGATGAAAATGTAGCACTCGACGGCCCTTTTATGACTTCAACACGTTCGATATTATTGGTTAAAGGCTGTAAAAAGTAATATTGTCGGGTTCGCATTCCGTTGATAATCTGACCTTCTTCGTTTTGGCTGATTCCGCGAATGGTGTATTGATTGTAATAACTTGATGGAATTACACCACTCGTCATTTTTACGGCATCGGCGAGATAAAAAGCGGCTTTATCGGCAATTAATTCTTTGGTGACAGTCGAAATAGATTGCGGAATATCTTTGTTTAGTGCCGCCGTTTTTGTCGCTGCAAAAGAATAATCGCTGTTGTATTTTTTAGTAGACCGGCCAACAATTTCAACGGTTTGCAATTCGTTGACTGCTTTTGTTTTAATGGAATCTTTGGCAATGCTATCAGTAACTTTATTGGTTTGAGATTGTGCGTAATGTGTCCCAATTATTAAAAATATAAAGGAAAATAGCTGTTTCATTTTTATGTTGATGGAAATCTTTCCTTTTTAAACTGTTTGTAAATACAAATCTTCCAGTTCATTGGCCGAAATTTTTTCAGCTTCAATAACCGTTACCAGATTTCCCTGTTTCATAATTCCGATATGTGTTGCGACTTCACGCGCTCTGAAAATATCGTGCGTTGCCATTAAAATCGCCGTTCCGTCTGCAGAAAGTTCTTTCAGGATTTGAGAAAATTCATTTGAAGCTTTTGGATCTAAACCACTTGTAGGTTCGTCTAATAAAAGCACTTTTGCTTTTTTGGCAATCGCAATCGCAATTCCCACTTTTTGTCGCATTCCTTTAGAATATCCGCCAAGGTTTTGATCGTGAGCTTTGGTTTGCAAACCGGCTTTTGCTAGAAAATAAGTTAGTTCTCCGGTAGAATAGTTAAATCCGGCCAGAGAAGAAAAGAATTTAAGGTTCTCTAAACCAGTAAGATTGGGATATAACATTACAGTTTCGGGAATGTAAGCCACATCTTTTTTTGTTTTTTCAGCATCGGTTACAACCGAAATATCATTGATTTTAATTTCTCCCTGCGTTGGTTTTATAAATCCAAGAAAAAGGTTTATCGTTGTTGTTTTTCCGGCACCGTTTTGTCCCAAAAGAGCAAAGATTTCGCCTTTGTTAATTGTTAGATTCAAGTTGTTTAGGGCAATATTATCGCCGTATTTTTTAGTCAGATTTTCTGCTGTAAGCATGGTTTTATATTTGTTTGGGATTTAATTTTAATAATAAGATTATCGAATCAATAAACTTTATTAAAGCTTATTAATCAGAATATTATATAATAGTGGAAGGTGTTGTTTACTAACGAATTAAACAGTTTTCTTCAAGAGAAAAAAGTACATTTTGAGATTTTGTTCTATTCGCCAAAATAGAATTCATCAAAAAAATGAAATAGTGATACTATTTGCTTTTAAATAAAGCAAAAGTTCATTCTAAATAAATTTCGTTAAGTAAACTAAAATAGAGTAGGAGGCGCTCGTAAAGCAAAGAGACTGCCTTTAAAAAATGTTGAAGTTTCTCTATTGTAGAAAAATACAGTTAAAGTTGAAACCTCTTGTTTGTGAAATGAAAAAGTATGAAATGAATTTGAAATAAAAGTACTAAATGTAAAATGACAAACAGGACAATTATTTTCTACACTATGACTGTGTGTAATTTGATTTTTATGAGCGCTGTATTTATGCTCGCAAGGTTTTTCTGTTAATTGCTTATAAACGTGTTCGTAAGAATGTATCGTTTGAAACAGCATGGCGAACAATACTGTCAACGACATTAAAAGATTAATTATTAAAAATTTCTTTTTCTTCATTCTTGATTTTGGAAAATCTTTTGTGGAAAATAACGCAACTTGGTTGCAAATATAGAGATCTTATTTGCAAATTATATAAGGTTGGTGATTTTATTTTTGGGAATGAATTTCTTGGGAATTAAAGAATCTATAAAAATCAGAATTTAGTGTAGTCCAAATTTTTTCTTTTTTCCGAATAATAAAAACAGCACATTTTTTATTTTTTCTTCAAGAGAAGTACGTAAAATAGAGAAAGCTTTCGTGATTTGAGCTTCGACTGTTTTTACAGAAACGTCAAGATGTTCTGCAATCTCTATATTGGTCAAACCTTCTTTTTTGCTCAAAATAAAAACCTCTTTGCATTTTGGCGGCAAGTTTTGAATTTCTTTGTTTACAACATTTAAAACACGCTGAAATGATTCTGAATCATCTTCAAAAACAATAGAATTCAAAGCATCATAATACGATTTTTCGAGAGAAAATAACGATTGGTTTTTTCTATACAAATCAATGAATTCATTGTAAACCAATTTATAAAGAAAACTTTTAAGGGCATGGTCTGATTTTAATCTGGTGCGCTGTTCCCACACTTTAATAAAAACATTTTGCACGATGTCTTCGGCGCTGTAAATGTTTTTTACCAGACTGTTTGCATAAACGCAAAGTTTATGATGATAAGTATCGATTAAATACGAGTACGCTTTTTCATCTCCGTTTCTCAGAGCTTCAATCAGCGCGTTGTTATCGTTATAATCATCATTTTTCATAGAAACAAATATATAAATTAATGGGTTTTAGGATTCATTTAGTAGCTTAATTTCGCTCAGAATCGGTGTTTTACCATTTTTTACTTGAATTTTATTACAAATAAAAAGGAGCAAAAAAGCAAAGATAAATCATTTACCTTATTATTTCTATTGAATTAGTATAGTTTTATTGAGAGAAAAGACTTGTGAAAAACATAAAATTCATCAAAATGAAAAAAACTTTATCAAATTGTTAGGGTTTTGTTTTTTGGCTTCGTAATAATATTAAAAATAACTAAAATGACAGTGAAAAAGTCAGAACGATTAATTGTAAAATACATCACCAATCAGGCCGATCAAAAAGAAATTGAAAAGTTAACAAAGTGGCTTGAAAAGGACGAGAACAAAATTACGTTTAAGGAGTTTGTAAAAACAAATTATGCCGTTGATAAGGTAATGTACACTTTTGATTCTACGGAAGTAAAAAAACAATTATCTGAAAGAATTCAAAGTGAGAAAAGTGTTTTCTATAAAAGAAGATTCTCCTCTTATTATAAATATGCAGCGATATTAATATTGGTTCTGGGCAGTTTTTATTTCTATACAAACCCGACTTTATTTCATCATAAAGATAATGTTGTGGTTCCGAGAGAAGATGATATTGTTTTACAATTTGGTAACGAATCAGAACAAACGATTGATCTGTCTGAAGAAAGAAATGTTACCGATAAATTTGGAAACATAATAGGAAAACAAAGCAAAAGCAAACTGGTTTATACAAATACTTTGTCGGGCGGCGAATTGGTTTATAATACGTTGAAGATTCCGTACGGCAAAAAGTTTGAAGTTCAATTATCTGACGGAACTATTGTGCATTTAAACTCGGGAACATCGTTGCGATATCCGGTTCAGTTTATTAAAAATAAAAGCCGACAAGTTTTTCTAACTGGCGAAGCTTATTTTGAAGTTGCCAAAGATAAAGCGCATCCGTTTACGGTAAATACACAAGAAGTTGATGTGGAAGTTTTGGGAACTAAGTTTAACGTGAATTCGTATACAGAAGATACAAGCACTGATATTGTGTTGGTTGAAGGTAAGGTTTCGCTTTATAAAGGTCAAAAAACAAACGAGAATCAGGTTTATTTAACTCCGGGATTAAAGGGAACAAACGTAAAAGGACAACCGACAATTACAAAAGCAGAAGTAAATACAGATTATTATACTGCGTGGGTAAAAGGAAGTTTAGTATTTAAAAATGAATCTTTTGCGTCGATCATTAAAAAACTTGAACGTCATTACAATGTAACTTTCATCAACAGAAATAAAGTTTTAGGAAAAGAAATTTTTAACGCCCGTTTTGACAATGAACCGATAGAAGTGGTTTTGAAATATTTCAACGACAGTTATGCTATTGATTATAAGATTGATGAAGATGAGATTGTGATTAGGTAGTTTGGTTAAGAGGAAAGAAGCAAGAAGCAAGAGAATAGAAAATAGAATATAGAATATAGAAAATAGAATAAATACAGAATCTAAAATCTAAAATCAACAATCTAAAATTAAATAAGAATCTAAAATTTAAAAAACGCCTATGAAGCAAAAATCCCGCTAAAAGGATCGTGTTTAAAAAAGAACCGGAAAATGCGCCAACATTTTCCGGTAGATAAAAATGCGATCAGTTAATTAACCAACCACACTAAAAAACATTTAAAAGTATGAAAAAACTCTTGAACAAAATTAGGTTTGATAAGCCTTTTTTGAAATTTGATTTGAAAATGAAATTGACTACAATATTTTTATTGACCACTTTATCTGTAATGCACGCTGGGGTTTCGTACTCACAAAAAGCGAAGATTTCTTTCAATGCAAACAATATGACTGTTGCAAAAGTGATTGAAAAGCTTGAGTATACTACAGATTACAGATTTGTTTACAATGTTAGATCTGTTGATCTGGACCGAATTATAGACATTAGTCTAACAAATGTTTCGATGGAAAATATTTTGAGCGTAATTTTTAATAATACGGGAACGGATTTTAAAATTTCGGGTTCTCATATTGTTCTAAGTGCCAAAAAAGCACCGGAAGAAACCAAATCTAAACCAGTTGTAACAGAAGCCCAGGATTTTATTGTAAAAGGTAGAGTTACAGACGAAAAAGGAATGCCTTTAGTAGGTGCCGCGATTTCTGATAACGGTTCGGGAAGAGGTGTACAAACTGATTTTAATGGTGAATATCAAATTATTGCAGTAAGCAGTGAAACTACTTTGGCTTTTGCCTATTTGGGATTTGAGAGACAGGAAATTAAAGTTGAGGGTAGAAATGTTATAAATGTTGTTTTGAAGGAAGATGTTCTGGAATTAGAAGGTCTTGTTTTAAAGACAGGTTATCAGGACATTAGTGCCGAGAAAGCGACAGGATCTTTTTCCAGTTTAAAAGCAAAGGATTTTCAGGAGCAACGTTTAAGTAGTTTAGACAACATTTTGGAAGGACGTATCGTTGGATATCAAAATGGAAAAATTCGTGGTACAACTACTATGACAGGTAAAAGTACTCCTTTATATGTTATTGATGGATTTCCGGTTGAGAATACAAAATTAACTCCGTATTCTACAATAGAAGAAAATTTGCCTAATCTGAATTTAGAAGATATTGAAACGATTACGGTTTTAAAAGATGCGGCAGCTTCTTCTATTTATGGTGCGCGTGCAGCTAATGGAGTTGTGGTAATTACAACTAAAAAAGCAAAAGCAGGACAAACAAATATTTCGTTTTCAAGTAATTTAACAATTACTCCTTATAGAAATTATACAGGAAACCTGACAGATTCTGCAGATATTATCAGTTTAGAAAGAGGATGGGCAGACGGAAACCCTAATTTAAAAACGGCTAATGCAAGTACTTATTCACAATCATTGCTTAATAATGCTGTATTTACAAGTTTAGGAATGCAGACTATTTTAAATGGTTATGCAGGAAATATTTCACAAACAGAAATGAACGGTCGTTTGGATCAGCTTGGCTCTCAAGGTTATAAATATTATGACGATGTAGCTAAATATGCTAAACGTGATCAATATTTTTTACAGCACAATCTTAGTTTAGGCAAAGCAACAGAAACAAATACTTTTAATGCTTCTTTGACATACAAAAGCAATCAGTTTGAAGATATGTATTCTGAAAACGAAACAGTTGGTCTTAACTTAAAAAACTCAACTGAGATTAACAGCTGGCTTTCTTTGGATTTAGGATCTTATACCAATTTTGGAAAAGGTGATACGCAGAGTTATCTGCCTACAAATCCAGCTTCTGTTTCAAACAATCCTGGTTATAAATATATGCCATACAATCAGTTAGTTAATGACGATGGAACTAATTTTGTTTCTACACCAGAATCTCGCTACAATGCTTTTACGCTAAATTCTATCAAAAACTATGGTCTTTATGATATGAACATTACGCCAATGGATGAGCTGGGAAGAAATCTTACAGAAAGTAAAAATTTCCTAAACCGAACATTTGCCAAGTTTAATGTAAAATTCAGTAATGCATTTACTTATAATGCCATGTTTCAATACGAATTTGGTTCAGATCGTGCCAACCAGTTATTTGATAAAGACTCATATTACGTAAGAAGTATGGTAAATAGTATGGTGACAATTGCCAATAACAAAGCAGTTTATAATTTGCCTTACGGAGATATTATAAAAAATACAGAGCAGATTACAAATGCTTATAATTTCCGTCAACAGTTAAATTTCAATAAAACTTTTAACGAAAAGCATGATGTATCTGCTATTGCAGGTATGGAAATTCGTCACACTAAGCTACAATTCAATACTAATACACGTTATGGTTATGATGCCCAAACTTTAGGTTTTGCACCGGTAAATCAGGCAGATCTTCTTAAAGTATACGGAAGCGTTTTTGGAGGATCTATGATACAAGACGATTTTTCATTAGAAAAAGAATTATTAAACCGTTACGTTTCTGTTTATGGAACAGGAGGTTATACTTATGATAAAAAGTATTCATTATCAGGAAGTTTAAGATGGGACCGTTCTAATCTTTGGGGAACCGACAGCGAATATCAAAATAAGCCTACATGGTCTGCCGGAGCCGGATGGAATATCGATAAAGAATCTTTCTTTACTGCTTCATGGGTAGACGCACTTAAAGTTCGTGTTTCTTATGGTATTGGTGGAAATATTGCTAAAGATTCTGCACCGTATTTAACAGCTTATTATAATTCTAATCCAAATGTTGGAGGAAATCAGGGAACTGTTAGCGCAAGACCAAATCCGGAATTATCATGGGAAAAAACAACTACAACCAATGTTGGTTTGGATTTCTCCTTCTTCAAAAACAGATTAGGAGGAACTTTAGATTATTATAAGAAAAAAGGTGAAAACTTATTAGCAAGCAGCCAGGGAATTCCAACAGAAGGATGGGGATATTCTACTTATAAAATCAATAACGGAGAAATGACCAACAAAGGTATCGAAGTTAGTTTAAGAGGAACAATCGTAAAAACACCTTCATTCTCCTGGGACGCGGCTGTTTTATATGCCAATAACAAAAACAAGGTAGATTATGTAAATGTAAAAGCACCTGTTTATTACCTGCAGTTAGATCATGCTGATTCTTTTCCAAGAGTAGGCACCAACTTTAATTCTATTTATGGTTATAAATGGGCAGGATTAAGCAGTACAGGAATTCCGCAAGTTTATGATGCTTCGGGAACTGCGGTAAAATACAATCCGGGACAATTAGAAGCGATTGAAGATTATGGTTCAACAGTTCCTACGCATAGCGGTTCATTCCATACTTCTGCCAATTATAAGAATTTCTCGCTTTCGGCACTTTTCATTTATGAGTTAGGACACAAGGTAAGAAATTCATTTCTTCCAATGCTAAATAATAGTTACAATGGAGCAGCAGGAGGTTACGTAACCGATATTACCGTAGTAAACAATCATATTGCCGATCGTTGGATGCAGCCTGGTGACGAAGCTTTTACAAATATTCCGAGAGCGGTTTACGAATATGATCCGGAATTTAATTCAGATTCCCGTACTATTTATTCGTATGCAGATATTAATATTCTGGATGCTTCAAATGTGAGATTAAGCAACATTTCATTAGCGTACCAAATGCCGGCGGCACTTATTAAAAAAGTAAAACTAGACGGCATACGTTTCAATTTAAACGCAGAAAACGTATATACTTTTGCAAAAAGCAGAGATGCTAAGTTCATTTTAGGCGGTTTTACTTCTCCAAGTTTTGTTTTAGGCGTAAATGTTAATTTCTAATTTATAAATACTAGACGATGAAAAATATATATAAAAAGATAGCGTGTTTATTAGCTTTAGGATTAACATTTGTCTCTTGCGAAGATTATTTGAGCGATGTTCCAAAAGGATCAAAATCACCAACAACATTAGCAGATTATGAAGCTTTTTTGCGTGACGAATACACCAATCACAGAGTTGATATTACCGGAGCTTCACAATTATTAAATGACCAATATGTAACTGTTGCCAACTTGGCAAATTACAGATTGTATAATGCAAATTATATGTGGGACGAAAATGCAGATCGTATTGCATTGAAGGTATCAGACGAAACTACTTATTATTCAAGTTATGCCGGAATTTCGACTTTTAATTTAATAATCGAAAATGCATTAACTACAACCAAAGCGACCGAAGCAGAACAAAGAATAGTCTGGGCAGAAGCAAAAGTACTGCGTGCCATGAACTATTTTAATCTGGTTAATTTTTATGCAGATACTTATGTAGCTTCTACAGCTTCTGTAAAATTATCAGTTCCGTTAATAACGAGTGCCAATATTAATGCACCAAACAAGCAAGTTACAATTCAGGAAATGTATGATTTTATTCTGAATGATGTTAAAGACGCACTGCCATATTTGCCAAAAGTTTCTCAAACAGCTTTACATCCAAATTTAGGTGCCGGTTATGCATTTTATGCAAGAGTTTATCTGCAAATGAATAATTATACAGAAGCCCTGAAATATGCAGATTTAGCATTGGCAGAAAACAATAAATTATACGACTGGATAGGTTATTACAATACAAATAAAGCCATTATTGATGCTCCAAATTCGTATACCACTACCATATCTCCAATGGGGTATAATTATGTAGAAAATTATACGTTTCGTCACGGTACTTTTTCTACTTTAACCACAGAAAACAGTATTCCGGTAGAACGTGCACAGCGTTTTGAAGCTGGAGATGCCAAATTTATCTCTCGCTGGAAAATTTATACAGTGGGTGCAGAAACATATTACAGAAGAACCTTATCCGGTGCTTTTAATTTTGGAGGCATCACAACTGTTGAAGTGTATTTGATTAAAGCCGAATGCCTTGCACGTGCAGGGCAAATTAGTGAGGCTTTGGATGTTTTAAATACAGTTCGTAAAACGCGTATTCTGCCAGCTTCTTATCAGGATATTTCGACTACTGATAAAACTACGGCTTTGAATGCTATTTTTAGAACAAAAAATAACGAACTTAATAACACGCTGATTCCTTTTGCAGATGCGCGTCGTTTAAATGCTGAAGGCGTTTATAAAGTAAGTTACACCAAAACAGCAAACGGAACTACTTACACTTTAGCATCAGATTCTCATTTATGGACAATGCCATTTCCGCTAGGCGCTACACAAAACCCAGGAAACGGAACAATAACACAGAATGTAAGTAAGTAGTATTCAGTTTCAGCAACTTTGTCAAAGTTTTAAACTTTGACAAAGTTCTCAATCCGGGACTGAAAACCTAGATTAAAAAATAATAAACACAAAAATATCAAAAATGAAAAGTACAATCTTTAAATCAGGATTATTGGCTTTAGCGCTAATAACGACAATTTCTTCATGCTCTAAAAAAGAAGAAGGATTTACTATTACCGGTACAATTGCCGGATTAGATAAGGGAACTGTTTATCTGGAAAATACAGATGAAAAAGGAAACAAAACAATAGCAGATTCTGCTCAAATCAATAAAGACGGAGCTTTTACATTTACAGGAAAAGTTTCAGAGCCATTATTACATACTATTAAATTAAAAGGAGAAGAATATGGTGCTTTTTTTCTTTTGGATAATGAAAATATAAAAGTTGAAGCCAAAAAAGATTCTATTTTCAAAGCTAAAGTAAGCGGTGCAGTACAAAACGATATTTACAAATCGTTTTATGATAATGAATTCAAAAAAATACAAAGTATTGCAGGTCCTGTTTACAAATTATCAGATTCTTTAAGTCAAAACGGAAAAGTAAAGCTGACTGCTGAACAGCAAACGATGATGGATAAAAAGTGGAAAGATCTTCAAACTTTTGCTGATGGTTTAACTGATAAATTTATCAGAAAAAACAAAGATAAAATCGCTGCAGCTTTAGTAATTAATGACCGAATTGTATCATACGGAACTCCGGAACAGGTAAAAACGTATTACGCTGTTTTATCTCCGGAAGTACAAAAATCAGTTTACGGAAAACAGCTGAAAGAAGCAATTGATCTTAATGATAAAACCGCTGTTGGTGTAACTGCTCCGGAATTTTCCCAAACAGATGTAAACGGAAAAGTAGTAAAACTTTCAGATTACAAAGGAAAATACGTTTTAGTAGATTTCTGGGCAAGCTGGTGCGGTCCATGCCGAAAAGAAAATCCAAATGTACTTGTAGCTTACAAAACCTATCATGACAAAGGATTTGATGTTTTAGGCGTTTCTCTGGATGATAAAAAGAAACTTTGGGAAAAAGCAATTGAAAAAGATGGTTTAACGTGGACTCATGTTTCTGATTTAAAAGGATGGAAGAATGAAGCCGCTGTTTTATATGGCGTAAAATTAGTGCCAACAAATTATTTAATTGGACCTGACGGAAAAATCGTTGCCAAAAATCTTAGAGAAGAAGCACTTCAGTCAAAATTGAAAGAAATTTTCAGTAAGTCTTAAATAATACAAAATAAGCAGTTAAACTTTCTCAAAGTTTTTAACTTTGAGAAAGTTATCTCAATCTAAAAACAACATATCAATCACAAAAAATGAAAAAACACATCTTTTTGGGCTACTGCTCATTAGCGTTTTGTACCTTAATTTCAGCGCAAAATAAATCTGTTAACTTTAAGAAAATAAAAGAGTTAGGCGGAATCGAAGAATACTTATATGAACCAAACGGTATGAATATTTTGCTTTTGCAGGATAATGCATCTCCGGTTGCAACCGTTCAAATTGTATATCGCGTGGGTTCTAAAAATGAAGTTTTAGGAAACACAGGTTCAACGCATCTTCTTGAACATTTGATGTTTAAAGGAACTACGGCTTTCAATAAAAAAAACGGAAATACAATTACTGATGTTCTTCAAAATACCGGAGCACAGTTAAACGCTACAACCTGGTACGATCGTACCAATTATTTTGAAACTTTACCAAGTGATAAAATTGGTTTGGCATTAGAAATCGAAGCCGACAGAATGCGTAATTCTTTATTATTAAAAGAAGATAAAGAAGCAGAAATGACGGTAGTTCGTAACGAATTTGAACGTGGCGAAAATGACCCAAATAGTTTATTGGACAAAGAAATCTGGGCTTCGGCATATATTGCACACCCGTATCATCATTCGACAATTGGTTGGAAATCAGATATTGAAAAAGCACCAATTGAAGTATTACGTAATTTTTATAACACCTATTATTGGCCGGATAATGCAACTTTGACCATTATTGGTGATTTTCAAAAAGAAAATGTTTTTCAGTTAGTTGAGAAATATTTCGGTAAAATTACCAAAGCGCCAAACAAAATGCCACAACCGTATACAGAAGAACCTCAACAATATGGGCCTCGTAAAATTGTAGTTAAAAAACCGGGAGAATTGGGCGTTGTAAACAAAGCTTATAAAATTCCGGGTGCTTTACATGAAGATTTACCGGCTTTAAATATTTTGGGTGAAATTATTGGCTCGGGACCTTCGGCGATTTTAAACAAGACTTTTGTAGACAGCCGTATGGGAATTTATGCGTATGCCAGTGCAACGAACTTTAAAGAAGTGGGACTTTTTACCATTGGCGTTGGTTTTCCAACAACCTCAAAACATGAAGATATTGATGCTAAAATAAGTGAGGTTGTAGCTAAAATTCAAAAAGAAGGCGTAACACAGGATGAAGTAAATCGTGTTGTGGCAAAAATTAGCGCTCAGACTATTTTAGCACGTGATGGTTCTGGTGTTATAGCATCAGAATTGAATGAAGCAATTGCTTCTGGTGACTGGACAGATTTTGTAACAGGAGTTGACCGACTAAAAAAAGTAACGCCTGCCGATGTACAACGTGTGGCTCAAAAATATTTAGTTGAAGATCAAAGTACAACAGGATATTTTATTCCGAAACAATCAGGAAATCAAGGACAGGATCAGGCAAAAGCAGGGAATTTCATGCCAGAAAATGGTCCGTTTTATTATAGAGATTCAAATCATAATCATTTAGAAGAAACTCATTCAGCTCTTTCATCGGAACAAAAAATCACAATAAATACTATTGATGAAAACGTTGAAAATGCAATTGAAAAAGGAGCTTCATCTTATAAAAGAGAAAAAATTGCCGGAATCGATGTGGTTTCTGTAAAAACTTCTGCCAAAGATTTTGTTACCGTTTCAGCAAGTATTTCATTAGGAAACTTCGCCAGTGAAACTAAAAATTCGATGATTCCTTCGTTAACAACATCCCTGTTATCAAAAGGAACTACGCTTAATGATAAATTCAAATTCTCAGAAAAACTTCAAAAATTAGGCGTAAACATTAATATTGGGGCGTCAAATACAAAAATTAATATTGGTTTTAAATGTTTGAAAAAAGACTTAGATCAGGTTATTGTTTTATTGGCAGAAGAATTACGTTCGCCATTATTTGACAAGACCGAATTTGAAAACCTTAAAATGCAATTTACCGGAAATACACAACAAAACTTAAACGATCCGGGTGAAAGAGGAGATATTGCTTTATCACAGGCGATTTATGAAAAAGGAAATCCAAATTACAGTTTAAGTGTTGAAGAGGATTTAGCCAATATCAAAAATGCAACGCTTGATGAAGTAAAAGCATTTCATAAAAAATATTTTGGTCCGGCATCAATGCATTTTGTAATTGTGGGCGATACAGAAGGGGCAAACTTAGCTGCATCTTTAAAAAAATCATTTAAAAACTGGAATGGCGGTGTGACTGAAACGTTGAAGTTTAATGAAACTCAAAAAGCAGCATCAAAAACAGAAGTGGTTACTATTCCTGAAAAACCAAGCGCTGAATTATTTATTGGGCAATATACAGGTTTAAAAAGAGCCGACGCAGATTATATTCCGTTTTACATTGCCAATTACACTTTAGGAGCCGGTTTTGCAGGACGTTTAATGCAGACTGTTCGTGATAATGATGGTTTAACTTATAGTATTTCGTCTGGTTTAGGCGGAAATATCACCACCGGAGGATATTGGTTTGTGAATGCCTCTTTCAACCCAACTTTGTTTCAAAAAGGATTGGATGCCACTATGGTTCAGGTTGATAAATGGGTAAAAGACGGAATTACCGCATCAGAATTAGAGAATAAGAAAACCAATTTAATTGGAAGTTTTAAAGTGGGAATGTCAACTACAAACGGTATGGCCAGAACGATTTTGAGTTTTGTCGAAAGAGGTTTAGAGCCAAATTATATCGAACAATATCCAAAAGATATCGAGAAAGTAACGTTGAAAGAAGTAAACGACGCTATTAAGAAATACATTCAGTTAGATAAAATGATTATCATTAAATCTGGGTCTCTTGATAAGGATGGTAAGCCTTTGCAATAAGGGGTAACTTAACTTTGTCAAAGTTATTATCTCATTTTTGTCATCCCGAGGAACGAGGGATCTCCGTAAGCAAGTCGACAAAGATTGGCGATTTAGTTTGCGGAGCTTCTCGCGGAGATCCCTCGTTCCTCGGGATGACAATATGCGGATAACCTAAAAATAAATTTTAATAGCAGTCTTTCATTTTTCATTTTAGAATCTGAATTAGTAAGCCATTTTCTATGAAAGACCATAAAGAGCTGTTTTGCCGACAGCTCTTTTAAAAAATACAATTTCTTTACATTTTAAACATAGACTTAAAATTCAATTTTGGAAGTTTCCGGAAAATCTAAATTTTTCGCTGAGCTTTTAAGATCTGTTATTTCGGGCAAGGGCGACCTATGCCTTTTTTGAACCTATGTTTTATGTATATAAAAAAATCACAAACAGGAAAAAAAATCAAATAATCAAATGAAAAATATCATCATAACAGTAATGCTGCTCTTTTGCGGAAGCATTTTTGGACAAATGTACAATCCCGTAAAATGGAGTACAGCAGTTGAAAAAATTTCTGAAAAAGAATATCTTTTAAAAGCAGAAGCCACAATACAAGCTGGCTGGCATTTGTACGGACAATATATTGAAGAAGGAGGGCCATCGCCAACAGCTTTTGCTTTTAAAAAGAAAAACTTCGAATTATTGGGTAAAACTACCGAAGAAAAAGGACACGAAGTAGTTGATAAAATCTTCGATATGAAAATTAAATATTTTGAAGATAAAGCACTTTTTACACAAAAAATAAAATTTACTTCGGATGCTGTTTCGAATATTGCGGCTGAAGTTGAATTCATGGTTTGTGATGATAGCAATTGTTTGCCACCGTCTTCGGAAGAATTAGTATTTAAAATTCCGAATGCTAAGAATGTGGCTTCTGCCGATGAAACTGTTACTGCAAAAAAAGAAACTGTTGCTGTAAAAAAAGATAAAATTGATACTGATAAAAAGAATGACTCAAAAGGTTTACTGAGCATTTTTATAATAGCATTTTTATCCGGTTTTGCGGCTTTGTTAACGCCTTGCGTATTTCCAATGATTCCAATGACAGTAAGTTATTTTACAAAACAAAGTAAAACGAAAGCTGCAGGAATTAGAAACGCCTTAATTTACGGGTTCTCAATCGTAATTATTTACGTTTTATTAGGTTCGATTGTAACGGCGGTTTTTGGTGCCGATTCTCTAAATGCACTTTCTACCAATGTTTGGTTCAATATTATTTTCTTTGTTTTATTGGTTGTTTTTGCCTCTTCTTTTTTGGGTGCTTTCGAAATTATGCTGCCCAATGCATTAGCCAACAAAGTCGATTCGCAAGCAGATAGAGGAGGGCTTATTGGTATTTTCTTTATGGCTTTAGCTTTGGCAATTGTATCATTTTCGTGTACCGGACCAATTGTGGGAACTTTATTGGTCGAAGCAGCTTCAAAAGGCGGAATTGCACCAATTGTTGGAATGTTAGGATTTTCAATAGCGATTGCATTGCCTTTTTCATTATTTGCCGCTTTTCCGGGTTGGCTGAATGCTTTGCCAAAATCCGGCGGATGGTTAAATACTGTTAAAGTAGTTTTAGGATTTCTGGAATTGGCTTTGGCTTTTAAATTTCTATCAAATGCCGATTTGGTTTTACAATTGCATTGGCTGGAAAGAGAAGTATTTTTAACGATTTGGATTGCCGTTTTTGGAACATTGGCTTTTTATTTATTCGGAAAAATTACACTTCCTCATGATTCACCCTTAAATCATATTTCTGTTGGTAGATTAAGTTTAGGATTGCTTGTTTTAAGTTTTACTATTTATTTAATTCCCGGGCTTTTTGGAGCACCTTTAAAATTAATCAGTGGTTTTCCGCCGCCAATGCATTACAGTGAATCTCCATACGGAGTTGGTTTTTCTAAAAATACAGGAACAGTTAATGCTGAAAGCTTACCCGAAGGCGCAGAATACGGTCCACAGGATATTATCACCTTTCATGATTATGATAAAGGAATGGAGTTTGCCGAAAAAACAGGCAAACCGGTTTTACTTGATTTTACAGGTTATGCGTGTGTAAATTGCCGAAAAATGGAAGAATTGGTTTGGTCTGATTCAAAAGTTTTGGGCGTTTTGAAAAACGATGTGGTTTTGATTTCCTTATATGTTGATGATAAAAAAGAGCTGCCGGAAAGCGAGCAATATACATCTGAAACTACAGGAAAAAAAATAAAAACAATTGGTAACAAATGGAGCGATTTACAAATAAAAACCTATAAAGCAAACGCACAGCCATTTTATGTAATTGTAGATCATAATAGTGCAAATTTAACAGAACCATCAGCTTATAATCCTGATATTGAGAATTATTACAATTGGCTGAATTCGGGAATTAAAAACTTTAAAAAATAAGTTGTTTTAAGATATAAAAGTAATGAATACTATTTTGAATAAACCGGAAACGAGCCAACTGGAAGAATATTTTTCTGAATTTAGAGAAAATACAATTGGCGTAAATCATCATTTTGAATCTATTTACGGAAAACAAAAACTGTTGTACGCAGATTGGATTGCCAGCGGAAGATTATACGCTCCGATTGAGCAAATCATGTGTACTAAAATTGGCCCCATGATTGCCAATACACATTCATTTTCAAGTCAAACGGGAAAAGCTTCAACTTATGCTTATAATCATGCGAGAGATCTAATTAAAAAACATGTAAATGCCAATGAATCTGATGTTTTGGTGACAACCGGAACGGGAATGACAGCTGCTTTATCTAAACTACAGCGAATAATGGGTTTACGTGCTGCAGATAATATTTATAGTCTGCAACTGCTTCATGAAGATGAAAGGCCAGTGGTTTTTATCACACATATGGAACATCATTCTAATCAGGTTCCGTGGTACGAAACTATAGCAGATGTTGTGGTTTTGCCTGCCGATGAAAACAATTTAGTTGATCCCAAAATAGTATCCGAAGAAATAAAAAAATATGCCAACAGAAGTTTAAAAATAGGTTCGTTTACCGCTTGTTCGAATGTCACGGGAATCATTACGCCGTATCATGAATTGGCGAAAATAATGCATCAAAACGGTGGATTTTGTTTTATTGATTTTGCGGCTTCGGCACCTTATGTTTCAATCGATATGCATCCCGTAGATCCGCAAGAAGGACTGGATGCTATTTTCTTTTCGCCACATAAATTTTTAGGCGGTCCCGGAACTTGCGGTGTTTTGGTTTTTAATGAAAAGCTGTATCAGTCTAATTTTCCGGATAATCCCGGAGGAGGAAATGTAAAATGCACGAATCCTTGGGGCGAATATCATTACAGTGATGCCATAGAAGTTAAAGAAGATGGCGGAACTCCGGGATTTCTACAGGTTATGCGTACTGCTTTGGCTTTGGAACTAAAAGAAAAAATGGGAATCGAAAACATGAAAAACCGTGAAAAAGAGCTTTTGGATCTTTGTTTTTCTGAACTTCAAAAAATAAACGGTTTGTCTCTTTTAGGAGATTTAAAAACAGAGCGAATTGGCTGTGTTTCTTTTGTTATAGAAAACATTCATTACAATTTAATAGTACGACTTTTAAATGATCGTTTCGGAATTCAGGTTCGTGGCGGCTGGTCTTGCGCAAGTACTTATGCTCATTATTTATTTGGTATTGATAAAGAAAAATCAAAAGCGATTACAAACGGAATTCTTCAGAAAAACTTGACTGATAAACCGGGTTGGGTTCGCATATCATTACATCCAACAATGACAAATGAGGAGCTTTTATTTATTTGTGACGCCATTCAAAAAGTAAGTCTAAATTATGAAGAATGGCAAAAGGATTATCAATATAATCCTTGTACAAATGAGTTTGATAATGTAATAAAAGAAGAAACAATTGGTGAGGATGTAAAGCTTTGGTTTTCTTTTTAAAAACTCACTTTATTTCAAGAACAGTAAGCGGATGAAGATAATATCATCCGCTTTTTTTATGAAGGTTTATTTACAATTAAAACATTGTTTTTATTTAGAATGGTTAAAAATAATTTGGATAAAAAGATTTTAGCAATTACTTTTGTCAGAAAATTTTAATATCATAACCAAAATGAACATCACAACCATAAAGAAAATTCTGTTTAGTTTATTGTTTCTGACCTCATTAACAATGTTAGGACAGGAAACGGGAAAAGTAAGCGGGAAAATTGTCCTTAGCGGAAATACTCCTGCAGATAATATTACTGTTCGTCTTAAAGGAACAAAATACAATGCAGTTACCAATGATAAGGGGCAATACGAAATAAAAAATGTAAAGCCGGCAAATTATACAATTAGTATAAAATCAGTTGGCATAAATTCTGTAGAAGATAATATTGTTGTAACTGCAGGGCAGACAACAACTAAAAATTTCTCTCTTTCTGAGAGCAAAGAAGATCTTGATGAAGTAGTAATTACAAAAAATAAATACAAACAGGATAAGCCTTCTTTATCTTTAAGATTACAAACTCCGGTACTTGAAATTCCGCAAAACATTCAGATTGTAAGTGGTCAAACCTTAAAAGACCAACAAATTACAAGTATGAGCGATGGCGTTATTCGTAACGTGAGCGGTGCTGTGCGTTTAGAGCATTGGGGAGATTTATACACCAATATTACGATGCGTGGTTCTCAAATTCAGGCTTTCCGTAATGGTTTCAACGTGGTATCTTCTTTCTGGGGACCACTTACTGAAGATATGAGTTTTGTAGATCATATTGAATTTGTAAAAGGGCCAGCAGGATTTATGCTTTCCAGCGGTGATCCAAGTGGACTTTACAATGTAGTGACTAAAAAGCCTACAGGAATTACAAAAGGGGAGGTTTCTGCATTAGTTGGAAGTTATGATTTTTACAGAGTAAGTCTTGACCTTGACGGGAAATTGGACAAAAAAGGAAAATTATTATACAGATTTAACGGAGCTGCACAAAAGAAAGGTTCTCACAGACCATTTGAACACAATGACCGTTATGTAATTGCTCCGGTAATTTCATATCAAATTGATGATAAAACAAAATTAACTGCTGAATATAATTTTCAGTATGCGAATATGACCGAAGTGGGTTCTTATTATGTTTTTGGTGCTGATTCCGGAGGATATGCAACAACTCCTGTAGATTTTACAATGACACAGCCAGGATTGCCGGATACTAATATTCAGGATCATAGTGGTTACCTGATGTTTGAACATAAGTTTGATGACAATTGGAAACTTACAGCACAAACTTCTTATTTTAAATATTTGCAACAAGGATACAGTTCATGGCCAAGTACGGTAGGACCAACTGTTGATGGAAGCTTAGGTACTGGTGAAATTATTAGAAATGTTGGTATTTGGGATGCGGAAAGTAATATGTATTTGGGACAAATATTTCTTAACGGAAAATTTAATACAGGACCAATCACCCATAAAGTATTAGGAGGTGTAGATTTAGCAAGTAAAGATTATATGGCAGATTGGGGACAAGCTCACGATCTTGATACAGTAGACGATCCATTTAATGTAAATAACCCAGATTATGGCACTCCATCAAACGGACTTCCAAATTTTGACCATACAACGCCTCTTAGTGTTAGAGCTGCTGCTGCGGGTGGAATTATGAGTTCAGAATATGCTGCCGGTTATGTTCAGGATGAGTTAGGATTTTTTGAAAACAAATTAAGAGTAACTCTTGCGGCAAGATACACCTGGATTAGCCAGACAAGTTGGGGAGAAACTCAGGCGGATAGTCATATTACGCCACGTGTGGGTATCAGTTTTTCTGTAACAGATAATCTGGCGGTTTACGGATTGTATGATCAGGCATTTTTACCTCAATCAGGTATTATTCTTAACGGAGATAAAGTGAAACCTCTTACTGGTAGTAATATCGAATTTGGTATTAAAAAAGACTGGTTTGACGGATCCTGGAATACTTCATTGTCAGCTTACCGAATTATAAAAGAAAATGAACTTACTGCAGATCCTAACAATGGTCCAAATGATCCGTATAAAATTGTATTAGGAGAAAAAAGAGCTGAAGGTTTTGAATTTGATGTGAGAGGAAAATTATTAGACGGACTGAATCTTATCGCGAATTATGCTTTTACAGAATCAATAGTTACAGAATCTAATATTTTAACTGTAGGTTCAGTTGTTCCGGGATATGCTAAACATACCGCAAATGCGTGGTTAAATTATACTGTTCAAAGTGGTAAAATTAAAGGATTTGGCGCTTCTATTGGAGGAACTTTCCTTGCAGGACGTCAAACTGATACATGGAGCCCGGGAGCAGAAAGATTGCCGGACTATTTTAAACTTGACGGAGGTTTGTCTTATGAAATTGGAAAAGTAAAAGTTACTGCGAATGTGTTTAATATTTTGGATAAATACCTTTACAGTGGATCTTATTATGAATGGCTTAGTGCTTATTACTGGCAAACAGAAGCTCCGAGAAATTTTAGAGTTGGTGTTACTTATAAATTCTAATATTTTTTAGAATTCTAATTGAAAAGCATGCGAAACCGCATGCTTTTTTTGTTTTGTTCTAGGTTGAAAATTTTTATAAACTGTGAGGTTACTTTGCGGGAGACGCACTGCTGTGCGCCTCTACGATATGCGTTGTGTAGATATTTGGTATTCGTGTTTATGTTTTTTATTTCGACTATTATTGTTTTGTTGCAGGTTGAAAATTTCTATAAACTGTGAGGTTACTTTGCGGGAGACGCACTGCTGTGCGCCTCTACGATATGCGTTGTGTGGATAGGTTTTGTGTAAAATGTTATATGTGAATTATTTTGTTTTAAATATTCATTTATTCCAATAATCTGCATTTTATCTCAATTAGAATATTCGAAAATAACAAAATTTGTCTTTGTAACATTTGTCCTTTAAATAAAAAAACAAAGCCGGTTTCCCCCCAAGAAACCGGCTTCATTAATTAACTAAATTAAGATTAACGCAAGGCAAATCGTAATTTAAGGCCATACGAAACTAGTCGCACATCGTTTGCATATGGAGTTTCCAATACGCTGCTATATTGTAATTGCACGGGCAATTCAGGATTGTATTGAACCAGGTTTTTATTATTGTTTTTATCATAGATATTATTTAGGCCGTAATCTAAATAAACACCGATGTAGATTGCGCTTCTGTCTCCGATTTTTTGCTTTAACCCAGTTTCAAAAGTGGCAGAATAAGATACATCTGTATCAATATCCTGTTTGTTGGCTGTAACATTATCTGTGCTGGCAAAACCGGCAAATGCAGGACTAAATAATTCTACATTATATTGCGGATAATAACCGCTTGTAGTTAGATTTTGCATTTTGGTTTCGTAAGTTCCGCTTGTTGCAAATCCAATTTTTGCTCCTGCTGCAACATACAATTGTGATGTTCCGGGAGTTTCAAATTGAATGCCTATCGGAATATTAATGTAACCCAATTTTTGCTCTTCTCTTAGATTTGTTGCTTTATATCTGAACTGAAAATTTTCATCTTCGGCATCTGTAGTCATATATTGTCCTGCCAAATAACCAAATTTTGCATCAGAATTATAAGTTTGATATTCTACACCAATTCCAATACTTAAACCTTCGTTTAAATAATACGAATAACGAATTCCTGCATTAATACCATTTCCATGTACTGTTTCACCAGCTGAATTATATTTCAGAAAAGAAAAAGGCCCACCTACAGAGATTGATATTTCCTGTTTTTTATCCTGGCCATAACTATTCAGGCAAATTATTAAAAGCCCTGCAATGGTTAATGATTTTATAGGATTGCTTATATATTTTTTCATCTTAAAGTTATATTAGCCAGTATCATTTTTTATCTGATACTGGCGGGTTTATTTATTTTACAATTACTTTGAATGATTTTTTTATGTTCGCACTTTCAAGAACTACGAGATACATATTGCTTTCAGTCGTTGCAGGTAATTGTATTTCAGTTATTACTGAAGATGACTGAACTGTTTTAACCAGTTTTCCTGAAACAGAATAAAGTGAAATTTGCATGTTTGCAAGATCTTCTGCAGGAAAATCGGCTTCTACGGTAAGTACTTTTCCAACTTCAACAGGGTTAGGATAAAGTTTGGCCTGAAATGAATTTTGTATTGTAATTGTCGATCCACAGGTTTGAAGTACTTTTCCATCTTTGGTAGTCATTTTTACACTGTATGATGCAGTTGGGTCCAATACATTATTAGAATCATTTCCTGCAGTATAGTATTGACCGGTTCCTATCAATTGCCCATTTTTAAACCATTGGTATGAAGTAAACTCATAACCGCCATTTGTTTGAGGGTTGTTGTTTACAAGAAGTACATTGTTGAATTTTTGTTTCACAATATCATAGAAACCAAATGGTTTTTCTACTTTGATCGTATAGTTAGCAGTAGTGCTTCCATCTTCTGAAGTAATGGTTACGTTTTGTGTATAAATTCCCGGTTTAGGAGTTTGAACCGTAAAATTAGCAGATGGCGTTATTGTTGCATTTGTACTGTTTAAAATAGCGATGTTTGGATTGTTTTCTCCACATTCCATTACATACGTAATATTTTTTGCAGGATCGCTATACACTTCACCATTGATAGTGATACTTGTAATCGAAACATCGTTGTTTTTAATTACCAGAATTTGAGAAACAGAAACGGCTGGCAAATAGTTGTCATCACCATCCTGATGGGCAGTAATTACCAATTGTCCTGATCTTATCATACTCACTAAACCACTCGCAGAGACGTTTGCCGGAGGAAGTGCAGATGTATAAGTAAACGAATAACGAATTGGTAAACCTGAATTTGATGTAGCTTCTAAACTGAAATCGTTATTAATTCCAAGGATTCTTGCTGCTAAAGCTCCAAAAGTAATTTCTTGAGATGCTTTTTTGATTTCAAGCTGTGCTGTAAGCGTAATTGGTGAACAATTTGGCGAACTTACAGAAGGTGATACTATTGCAGTAACTGTATAAAATCCAGCATCGACAGCTCCATTTGATGTTCCTGTTGATGGAGTAGTGGTATAAACTACGCTTGCTCCGGCAGGAAGATTAGCAACTTCTATCGTATGAACACTTCCATTATAAGTGAATTCTGCATCAGTAAAAGTTACCTGATCTAAAGGAGAAGCAATTACATTAATATTTTGTTGCTGAGATGCAGTATTTCCGCTATCATCAGTATAAATCCAGTTAATAACATAATTGCCAACCGCAGTATAACTTAAAGGATCGGCTGTTGTAGCAGTTATAATTCCTGAACAATTATCAGTTGCTGTTGGTATAGCAATTTCTGCCGGTAAAACCGAACAATAATTGGTAATATCAGGAAGATTTGTTACATCTGGTACAGGTAACGTTACATCTGGAATTGTAGTTATGGTTACAGTTTCGGTTAATGTACAGCTATTTGCATCTGTTACAGTTACAGTATAAGTTCCTGCAGATAATCCTGTTGCTGTTGCAGCAGTTCCTCCGGATGGAGCCCATGAATAAGTATAGGAACCAGTTCCACCGCTTACGTTTACTGTCGCAGAACCATCACTTTGTCCATTACAAGAAACATTAACTTGTGATGTTGTTGCTGCAAGTATATTAGGTTCTGTTATAGTAACAGTTGCTGTAGTTTGACATAGGTTAGCATCGGTTACAGTTACAGTATAAGTACCTGCAGATAATCCTGATGCTGTTGCAGCAGTTCCGCCAGATGGAGACCATACATAAGTATATGCACCAGTTCCGCCTGTTGCACTTACAGAAGCAGATCCGTTAGATCCTCCATTACAGGAAACATTTGTTTGAGAGAATGTAGTAGCCAGGGCAGCTGGCTCAGTTAATGTAAAACTTTGTGTTGTCTGACATAAGTTAACATCTGTAATCGTTACTGTATAAGTTCCGGCGCTAAGTCCAGATGCAGTTGCAGCAGTTCCACCAGATGGTGACCATGAATAAGTGTAACCTCCCGTTCCGCCTGTTACGATTACCGAAGCAGATCCGTTTGATCCTGCGTTACATGAAATATTTGTTTGTGAAGGTGTAACTGTTAAAGCAGTAGGTTCAGTTATTGTAAAGTTTTTTACAATTGAACAGCCATTTGAAGAAGTTATTGTTACCGAATAATTTCCTGCAGTAAGTCCTGTTGCTGTATCTGCATTTCCTCCGGCAGGTGACCAAACATAAGTAAACGGACCAGGAGCACCAGAAGGTACTACAGATGCAGTTCCTGTGCTTGATCCATTACATAAAATATCTGTTTGAGATGTTGTAGCGACTAATGTATTCGTTGTGGTTACAGTAAAGTTTTTTGTAACGGTACATCCGTTAGCATCTGTAATTAAACAGCTAACATTTCCATTGCTTAATCCAGTTACTGTTTGCGTTGTTTCGCCAGAAGGAGACCATAGATAATTATATGGTGAGGTACCACCTACAGGCCCTACGGCTGCCTGACCTCCAGTTGTACAAGTTGCATTAATTAGCGTTGTAGTAGCATTTAAGACTGCAGGCTGATTAATTGTAAAGGTTTTAGTTAAAGTACATCCGTTAGCATCTGTAATTAAACAATTGTAGTTTCCAGCTGCTAACCCTGTTGCTGTACCAGCCGTGCCGCCAGAAGGTGACCATATGTATGAATATGCTCCTGTCCCTCCTGAAACAATTACTGATGCCGTTCCGCTGGCACTTCCATTACAAAGTGCATCAGTTTTTGCTGTTGAGGCTACTAAAGCTGAAGGTTGACCTACAGTAACGGTTGCAGTGGTTTGACATGTGTTAGCATCTGTAACAGTGACAGTATAGGTTCCTGCCGCAAGACCTGAAGCCGTTGCACCAGTTCCGCCAGATGGCGACCATGAATAAGTATAACCCGGAGTACCTCCGGATGCATTTACAGTAGCAGTACCATTCGTACCTCCATTACATGAAACATCTGTTTTTACTGCAGTTGCCGAAAATAGAGGAGGTGTGTTTATTGTTAAGTTTTTAACTAATGTACAGCCATTTGCATCTGTAATTGTGCAGGTATAATTTCCGGCAGGTCGTCCTGTAATAGTTGCTGTAGTACCACCAAGAGGCGCCCATGAATAAGTATATCCTGATGTTCCACCTGAAACTGTTACAGAAGCAGATCCATTAGTTCCTCCAAAACAACTAACACCAACTGTTGCGGTAGTGGCAGATAAAATTGCTGCCGGTTGAGTAATTGAAAAAGTTTGTGTTGCTATACATCCGTTAGCATCCGTAACCGTAACTGTATAAGTTCCTGCTGTAAGCCCTGTTGCTGTTGCAGCAGTTCCTCCAGATGGCGCCCATGAATAAGTATATCCCGGAGTTCCACCAGTTACATTTACCGTTGCAGATCCTGTAGCCTCACCACGACATCCAATATTTGTCTGTGCACTCGGTGTAGCTATCAATGCACTTGGCTGATTGATTGTAAAAGTTCTTGTAGTCTGACACAGATTAGCATCTCTAATTGTAACCGTATAAGTTCCCGCTGTAAGTCCTGTTGCAGTTGCAGCAGTTCCGCCAGATGGCGACCATGAATAGGTATAAGCACCAGTTCCGCCTGTTACATTTACACTTGCCGATCCTGTTGCAGCTCCATTACACAATATATCAGTTTGTGAAGTTGTTACAGAAAATGGAGTAGGTTGTGAGATTGCAAAATTTTGAGTTACCTGACATGAGTTAGCATCTGTAATCGTAACCGTATAATTTCCCTGAGAAAGTCCCGATGCTGTAGCAGCCGTTCCTCCAGATGGAGACCATGAATACGTATATCCTCCTGCGCCTCCTGTAGCTGTAACAGTTGCAGATCCGTTAGCACCTCCATTACAGCTTACATTAGTTATTGTGCCTTGAGAAGCTGATAAAACCGATGGCTGTGCTACTATAATATTACTTACAAGTTTTGTACATGCATTCGCATCTGTAATTGTCACACTATAAGTTCCAGCGGTAAGTCCGGTAATAGCAGAAGTTGTTGCTCCTGTATTCCATAAATAAGTATATCCGGGAGTACCTCCGGATGCTGTAACACTTGCAACGCCATTAGATCCTCCAAAACAGGCCACTTGAGTGGTCGCCGGAGTTCCGTTAAGTACTGGCGGCTGTGTTATATTAAAAGTTCTTGTAATTTGTGTCGATTCACCATCTGTAATGGTTACCGTATATGAGCCAACACCAAGTCCTGTTGCTGCTGCATTTGTACCTCCGGATGGAGACCATGCATAAGTATAAGGAGTAGTACCGCCAGTTACTACCACAGAGGCAGAACCATTAGTACCGCCATTACAGCTAATATTTGTTTGTGGAGTTGATGAGGTACTCAAAGCCGCTCCTGTAGTAAAGGTTAAATCACTTCCGTAACCGGTACCTCCACTATTTGTTGCATAAGCTCTAAAATGAATAGTTGTAGCAGGAGGAAGTCCTGTTATAACATTTGAAAATGTTCCTGTACCATTTCCAATTTGAACAGTATTATTTGTAACAATAACAGGATTTGCTGTTGTAGCCCAAACTATTCCTCTTACAATACTAGCATCACCACCATCTGCAGTTACCGCACCTCCAAGTGTTGCAGAAACAGATTTAATAGTTCCGGCTGCGGTAGTTGTAACTGTTGGTGCGACTGCGGTAGTAATTGCCGGAGTAGGGTAACTTACAGGAGTTATAGTATAATTTACTGTGCCGTTATGAGACCAATTTGTATAGGTATTAATACTTGTCATTATATCGAGAGCAGTACCAGTTAATGTTCCGGTAAATTTGCTATTTGCAACTTCAGGACCAGGTGCCGGAAATAAAGAAATACAATTTAAACCATTGGTTAAACCTAATGGCTGAGCACTTCCGGGACCTCCACTTGTAGTTGAAAGATTCCATTTGGTTGTAGCATCATAATCAGCAGAATTATATTCTCCATGAATACCTGCAATAAAAGTGGGCAGATTTGGTAAAATAGGCAAAACACCACTTGCTGACTGGTAAGCCAAAATCTGGTCACCGGCAGAAAGATTAAAACCAGTAAAACCAGGAGCATAACCAATGCCCGTTGTTCCTGTTACTGTAAATGTATCATCAGCCGTTTCCATTACAGATACAACTGTCCCTACAGGAGTTGGTCCTGGTCCGGGCACAATCCACTGTAAATGGCTTTCGTTACTTCCTGCTACCCAGGTTCCGTTACCCCATCCACGTTCAGTAAAATAGATTACTGTACCTGCAGGTATATCTTTTAATGTAATAAAAGAAAAGCCATCCAGAGGACTGGTATTGTAGCCAATGAAAGCTATATCGCCCGCTGCTAAAGTCTGTGACTTTGCATTTTGATGCACAAAAAATGTACATAAGAGCATAATGAATAATAGTAATTTTTTTTTCATAATAGATAATGTTAGTTTAATGACATAGATAAGCATTGTGCCAGCCGCCTATTTTATCTGGCTTAGTAAATGAAGTAGAAGCCTTAATAAAATGTCCGTCATTTATCAATGTTTCAATTTTTTTAAAGCTTATAGTATTAAGAGAATCAATATTTAATTCATAGATGTAATGATTAAATATGGTTCTGTTGGTGTCCTTATCAAATCGAATATTTCCTCTTGGTCCGGCAATATTTAATTTGTTCATCTCCTCAATTAAAAAATCAATACTAAGATTGTTATCAGTATTAAGAAGAATGTTCTTTAAAATCAGTCCGTTTTCGTACCCCAGAATAGAAAAAACCGACGGATTCTCTGCATATGCTTTTTTATATTCGATAGTAAAATCTACAGCATCACTATCATTTTGCATCCAGGAACTTACTACATAAAGTTCGTGAGGGTCATTTTTATAATCATCCAGAATTTTATCATTGATAAAAAACGGAGTAACATAAAACGGATACTTTTGAGTAATTTTATTTTGACTTATAAAATCAGCATTTTCCTGAGCATATAAACCACTATAAAAAGCAAAAACAGCATCAGGCTCCTGAGCATTTATAGATTGATCCATTTGTGAAGATTCATCTTCCCGGGGAACAAAAGGAGTAATATAATGTCCTGAAAAATTTGCCTTTTCCTGAAAAGCATATTCAATTGCCGACAGCATACCGTAACCTGAATCATAAAAAGAACTGGCTGTTGCAATTTTTCGCAATTTTTTGTCTGTTAAATAACCGCCTAAATGATAACAGGATTCCGTTAATCCAAACGAATTAATGTAAACTCCTTTTGGTGTGGTGGTTTCATAAGGTAATGTCGCGCCAAGATCTGCAGCCAGTAATAAAATATCATTTTGTGAGGCATAATTATAAACCTCCATTATATTATTATGACCAAAAAAGCCAATGATAACTGATACTTCTTCCTGAAAATTTAATTTTTGTATTTTCTCAATTATTACTTTCTCGCTGGAACCAATACCAATACTCTCCACAAAAAATTTTACTTTGAGATTATTAAGTTTTAAGCCTCGTATAAAATCTTTATCTAATGTAGGATACTGTTGCGATTTTGGAATTAAAATTCCTACTTTGATGTCGTTATCCATAAAATGAGATTAAAAAAAACAGAGGCAATAGATACCTCTGTTTCATATTTATTAATTTCTGGAAGGAAAAATACCTTCTAAACAAATGCTCATGTAAACTCCCAAATAAGGATTTCTTAAACTAAATGGATTATTTGCTCCTGCAATACCAGTAGTACCTACTGCAGTTGTTCCGGTTGTAGTTGCTCCTTTAATAGGTGTAGCAGTACCTCCTGGCTCACTATAGACATTTGCTGTAGAGCCTCCACTTGAAAATGAATTGTTGCCGCCATCAGTTTCATTACTAACTGTACCGCCGCTTAATGCGTTAATAGTTGTAACAGCAGTAAGACCCAATGCAGGAATAACATGTCCGTGAGCAGGCATATTGTTTATTGTTAAAGTAACGTTTTCAGTTCCGCTTACTTCTCCATAGTTAATATTACTTAATCCAGGCCCTTGTCCAGGGTGTACAATAGATCTGCCTCTTAGATCAGGCAAAGCAAATGTTGTTTGGCCATTACCGCCATAAGTTGTTCCGATTAACGAAAAAAGTGCTGTGTTTTGTGCTATTGACATGATTTGTCCGTTACAAAATGCCCAGCCTCTTGGTGCAAAATTAAAAGCAAAAGCTTTGATAGTCGCAATGTATTCTTCCATGGTTTTAAAAATTAGATAGTTAATAAATTTAGTTTTGGTTTTGTCGTCTTATCTCTATAGTAAAAGATAGATTTGACAGTTTTTTAGTATAATGCTAAGTTACTTTTTATATCTATTTAATAAACAGGTGTTTATACCTGTTTTTGCTTCAAAAAAGAGAGTTTTTACTTATTTTTTTACAGAAAACTGAATAATTCTTCACTTTTTTGTCAAATGATATTCGTTTACTCTTTATTAATATGAATAATTTATTTTTTCAGATTAAAAGTAAATATCTCATACCCATCACCAGATTAATATGTCATGGAACAGGAATTTACTGTCATGAAATTAATTTTTAGTGTCACAATTAAATTTGTTTGGCTTATTGATTTGTAGGTTTATTTCAGATCAAACAATTAATTGTATAAGTTTTGCGTTAAATTATGTAAGATTTTATATTCATAAAGTTAAGAAATTTGAACCGACGAAAAGAAAATGAAGTAAAATTCTTATTCAATTAGTGTTAACCTATTTATATATAAACCTTTTTTAATTTTTAAACTCCCAAATACCATGAAAAAAATTCATTACATTTTTGCTATCCTTGCGGGTGCATTATTAGCTCTTACGAGTTGTTCAAACGATGACAAAATTCCACATACTGATCCCGGTACAATCACAAATCCGGTAGAAACAGAAACCCCTAACACAACTTATGCTCCTGCATTTACAGGTCAGACCCGTATTAATGGTGTGCAGACAAATACTCCTTATGAAGGAAAAGTGATTACAACAAACTTAACAGCTCCATGGGGTGTAAAAAGCCTTCCTGATGGCAGATTATTAGTAACCGAAAAAGGAGGAACCTTTCGAATTGTAACTAAAGAAGGAGTAGTTAGTGCCGCTATTACCGGAGCTCCGGCTGTAAATCCTGCAGGACAAGGCGGATTATTAGGTTTAGTGCTCGATCCTGATTTTACTACAAACAGAATGATTTATTGGGTTTTCTCAGAAGCAGTAACAGGAGGAAATCAAACATCAGTTGCCAAAGGAAGATTAGCAAATGACGAAAAAACAATAGAAGGCGCTACGGTAATTTATCATGCGAATCCTGCAAACCCAAGTACGCTTCATTATGGAGGAAGAATTCTTTTTGATAAAACAGGAAATCTGGTAGTTAGTACCGGAGAACGTTCTGTTCTTGAAACCAGACCATTGGCTCAATCCGTAACTGGAGGTCTTGGTAAAGTAGTTAGAATAACAAAAGATGGTCAGGCAGCATCAGGCAATCCAACTTTTAGTCAAAGCGGTGCATTACCAGAATTATATTCTATCGGACATAGAAATCCACAAGGCTTAGCACTTCACCCGGTTACAGGTGACATTTGGGAAAGTGAACACGGACCACGTGGAGGTGACGAAATTAATCGCCTTAAAGGAGGAGCTAATTATGGATGGCCAACAATAACATATGGAATTGAATACAGCGGAGAGAAAATTGGAGCCGGAATTCAAAAACAAGATGGTTTAGAACAACCTGTTTATTACTGGGATCCTGTTGTGTCTCCAAGTGGTATGACTTTTTACACAGGAAACCGTGTACCAGAATGGGAAAACAATTTGTTCATCGGTTCATTAAGCGCAACACATATTATTCGTCTTGCCATTAGAGATAATAAAGTAATTGGCGAAGAAAGATTGCTTGCCAGCGAAGGTCAAAGATTTAGAGATGTAACCCAGGGAAGTGACGGAGCTTTATACGCCGTTACAGATGGTGGAAGACTCTATAAAATTGATAAAAAATAGTCCGGAAGATTCACGATTTTTTTTAATAAACATGATAAGGTGCAGTAATGCACCTTTTTTTTATTTGAAACTCACTAGTAAATAGTTTTAATAAAGGAGGCAATATTGTATTGCAATCTAAAAACTAAGGTCTTATTTACTTGCTTAACTTGTTGCTTTTTAGTTTTTTACATGTAATATTTTGTAAAAACTAAAAATAATTATGTAAGAATTTATATCTGTTAAGGTTTAAATTTGAAATAATTAGTTATCAATAAAAAACTGTATTATTATGAAAACACTTATCAAATCCAAAGTTGCCTTACTTGTTATTTTAGCAGGACTTGCATTTTCATGCAAAAAGACAGACACTGTCCCGGCAGATTCAACGTACGATTCAACAGACACTACAGTTGATAGTATCAATGCCGCCGCAGTAGATACTACAATGGTACCTACTGACACAACAGCTGTAAAAGACACAACAGCAACTACAACTCCGAAATAGGAAAACAGCAAATAGATTAATAAATCTATGTATTGATTCAATTTATTTATAATGTTAGTTATTGATTCAGAAAAACCTGCAGTAATAATTACTGCAGGTTTTGTTTAAAAATTCACCATATGAACTTATCACCAAAAACAATAATATTCACAATATTCGCTATATTAATAATAGGTATGGCACTACTTGCAGCACATACGCAAGAAAAAGCAGATAACGAAAAATGTCGCTATACAAAAACAGATTATGGTTATTTAATGGTTTTAAGAGAAGGAGATGATGTTTTGGCTAACCTTGAAAATTTAGCAAAAGAAAAACAAATCCCCTCAGCCAACTTTACCGGAATTGGTTTTGCAAGCGATGCTACTTTTGGTTTTTATGATTTTAATGCAAAGAAATTCAATCCAAAAACCTTCAATAAAGTCGAAATGGGAAGTTTAACCGGATCAATCGCCTGGAAAGAAGAAAAACCATCCATTCACGTTCATGGCGTAGCAACCGATGATAAGTTTGATGCTTATGGCGGACATATTCTGGCTTTAAAAGTAGGAACAGGCTCAATGGAAATTTATATTACCATTCATAATGAAAAATTAGAACGCAAACTCGAACAGCCTTTAGGAGCCAATGTTTTACAATTAAATTGTAATCAATAATTAATTGAAAACCTTAAAATTATTCTGTTAAATATTTAGCAAATATTACTCAATTCTGTAATTAGTCTATTATATTGATAGGGTTTAAAAAGTTTTACGTTTTTATGCATTCAAATTCAAATTATCTCTTTAAATTTGCCGCAGCAATGAAAAACGAGATCCAGAATTTTAGCCATTATAGCCATAACATGATGATGTGTTGTGATGCTGTTATGCAATAAAATGTCTGGCTTATATAAAAAAATAATATGATTTATTACAAAAGCCTTTCATAATCGTTGAAAGGTTTTTTTGTTTTAAAATTTTACCGCAAAGCGCGCAAAGAAAAACCGCAAGGTTCGCAAAGCTTATAAAAAAAACTTTGCGAACCTTGCGAATGACATAGCGCTCTTTGCGGTAAAAAGACATTTACAACGCAAATTAATTTGAATTAAATAATGATTGAATTAAAAAATGTTACCAAAACGTTTCATCAGAAAAACAGAATTGTTACTGCTTTGGCTGATGTTTCACTTAAAGTTCCGCCGGGAAAAATATTTGGTGTAATTGGTACTTCAGGAGCAGGAAAAAGCACATTGATTCGATGTGTAAATTTACTGGAAAGACCAACTTCCGGAGAAATTATCGTCGACGGAAAATCGCTGATGCAATTATCAAATTCTCAATTGGCAATTGAAAGAAGACAAATTGGAATGATTTTTCAGCATTTCAATTTACTTTCATCAAGAACAGTTTTCGAAAATGTTGCTTTTCCGTTAGAATTAGTCGGAACTTCAAAAGCAGCTATTGAAACGCGTGTTCTCGAATTATTGCAATTGGTGGGTTTAAGAGAAAAAGCAAACGATTATCCGGCAAGTCTTTCAGGAGGACAAAAACAAAGAGTGGCTATTGCCAGAACTTTGGCAAACAACCCAAAAGTACTTTTGTGCGACGAAGCCACAAGTGCATTGGATCCTGCAACTACAAGATCAATTTTAGAGTTGTTAAAAGACATCAACCGTCGTTTAAACATTACAGTTCTACTAATTACACACCAAATGGAAGTGGTGAAATCAATTTGCGATGAGGTTGCCGTAATTAGTCACGGAGAATTGATAGAGCAGGGAAGTGTTGGTGAAATTTTTGCCGATCCGAAACATGAATTAACAAAAGAGTTTATCGCTTCTTCCTTACATCTTGATGTTCCGTCCGTATATCAGGACAAACTTCAAAAAGAAGATAACGGAACTTTAAACCCGCTGTTGCGACTTGAAATGACCGGTAAATCGGTAAATGAACCTGTTATTTCAGAAGTTTCGAGATTATTTGATACCGATTTCAAAATCATTTCTGCACAAATGGATCAGGCCGGTGAAGTTAATTTTGGGGTTATGCTGATCGAATTATCCGGTAAACGCGAAAATTACCAGGCGGCAATTGATTATTTTATTTCAAAACATATTAAAACAGAAATCATAGGTTATGTCTGAAGCAATTATTGAATTATTAGTAAAAGGAACCTGGGAAACCATTGTAATGACCTTCGTGTCAGGATTTTTTGGTTTTGCGTTAGGGCTTCCAACAGGAATTTTACTTTTCCTTACCCGAAAAAATCAAATATTAGATCAGCCTGTTTTAAACAGAAGTTTATCAGTTTTGGTTAATATTTTCCGATCCATTCCATTTATCATATTAATCGTCTGGATGATTCCGTTTACACGCGCACTTGTAGGAACTTCCATTGGCGTAAGTGCCGCATTAGTTCCTTTAAGTATTGGCGCAGCACCGTTTATTGCCCGTCTTGTAGAAAATAGTTTACTGGGTTTACCATCAGGATTAATAGAAGCGGCAAGAGCATTGGGCGCAACACCTTTTCAAATTGTTTACAAAGTATTGCTTCCCGAAGCTTTGCCATCGTTAATAAATGCAGCATCAATTACCTTAATTACACTTGTTGGATATTCTGCAATGGGTGGAGCAGTTGGAGCAGGCGGTTTAGGGCAGGTTGGTTATCAATATGGGTATATTGGTTATGATGCCGTAACGATGAATTCGGTATTGGCATTGCTGGTACTTTTGGTATTCCTGATTCAGTTTGCGGGCGATACATTATCAAAACGCTTCGATCATAGATAGATAAAGTTGCCACAAAGACACAAAGACACAAAGTTTTTATTTAAGTCAATAATTTTGTTTCACGCAGATTTAAAAAGATTTGAGCAGATTTGAATTAAATAATCTGCGTTCATCAGCTTAAATCTTTTTAAATCTGCGTGAAAAACTTAGTGTCTTTGCGACTTTGTGGCAAATTCTACAATACATAAATATTAATTATAAAAATAAAAAACATGATTACTAAAAATAATTTTTTAAAAACAATCGCCGTTTTAACCTTGTCACTTTCATTGGTAAATTGCGGAAAAAGCAAAAACAACGATCCGCATTTTATAAAAGTAGGAGTTGCAACCGGACCGGAATATAAAGTGGCAGAAGAAGCTAAAAAAGTAGCCAAAGAAAAATACGGTCTTGAAGTAGAATTGGTTTCCTTCAACGATTATGTGATTCCAAACGAAGCTTTAAGCCAGGGAGATATCGATGCCAATGCATTTCAGCATAAACCATATCTTGATGAGCAATCAAAACAAAGAGGTTACAAACTGGCTATCATCGGAAAAACATTCATTTACCCAATTGCAGGATATTCCAAAAAAATCAAAAACCTTTCTGAATTGAAAAACGAAAGCACCATCATTATTCCGAATGATCCAACAAACGGTGGACGTTCTTTATTGCTTTTGCAGAAAAACGGTTTGTTGAAACTTCGCGATGGCGTTGGTTTGCTTCCAAAAGTAACCGACATTACAGAAAATCCTAAAAACCTGAAAATATTAGAGTTAGAAGCGCCACAATTGCCAAGAGCTTTAGATGACGAAAATGTAACGATTGCCATTATCAACAATACTTTTGCATCTCAGGCAGGTTTAGTTCCGGCAACCGATGCTTTGTTTGTTGAAGACAAAGATTCTCCTTATGTAAATCTTGTAGTAAGCAGAGAAGACAATAAAAACGAAGAAAAAGTAAAGCAATTTTTAAAAGCTTTTCAATCTGTTGAAGTAGAAAAAGCAGCTGTTCGCGAATTTAAGGGCGGAGCTGTAAAAGGATGGTAATATAAATTGTATCACATTTCTAAATAAGGAAGCGCTAATCTTTTGGTTTAGCGCTTTTTCTTTTTATTAATACTATATTTGATCATCAATTTATAGAATAAAAAATGTTTCAAAATAGTATATTTGTATAAATCAAGAAAATTAATACAAACAAAATGACCCCAGATTTGAATTCTTCCTTATCCTTAGATTTTTTAAATACGCTTAAAACACAAACAGCTGGTGCACATCAAAGACTGGAAAATTTACCGGTTTCTTCTTGTATTCTTTCTCCGGAAATGAAAATAGAAGATTATGCACATTATCTAAAATTGATGTACGACGTTCATTATGATGTAGAAGAAAATATTTTTCCGTTGCTTTCAGATAATATTCCAGATTTAACAGAAAGAAAAAAGAAGCATTTAATAGAAGAAGATCTTACTTTTTTAAATTATAAGCAACCCGTTGTAAGTCCGGTTTTTAATACTGAAAATATAACAATACCATTTGCATTGGGTATTTTGTACGTTGTTGAAGGTTCTTCTTTGGGAGGTCGATTTATATTGAAAAATATCGAAACAATAAAAGGACTTGATGAAGGAAAAGGAGTTTCGTATTTTACAGGATACGGTAATAAAACAGGAAGTCATTGGAAAAATTTCTTAAATGTATTAACCGAATATCAGGAAGAAAATAATTGTGAAGATGAAATAATCAAAGGAGCAATTTATGCTTTTGATTGTATTCATGACCATTTTGTGGAGATACAGAAAAATGAAAATTAAAGATATTGTAAATAGGGATATTGTTACGTTAACAAACTGCGAGCATGAGCCCATACATATTCCGGGCAGTATTCAGCCACATGGTTTTTTGGTTGGCGTTACTGCAGATTGGAAAATAGATTTTTGTACCGAAAATATTTCAGCTTTCGTTGATCTGGTTTATAAAGATATAATTGGGAAAGATTTTAGTGCCACTTTCGGGGTTCAGGCAAAAGAAGAAATTGTTACTTATATCAATGGTGACAAAAAACAACTGATTTTTCCGCTTGAAATTGAGTTTTTAGGAAAATCATTTCAATTGAGCGTTCACAAAAGTCATGATATTTATGTTCTTGAAGCCGAACCGCATTTTGGAGGCAAAGAGAATACAGCTGAATTATATACTCAAATGCTTCAGTTTATAACCGATATGAACAGCACAAGTAGTTTGAAGGACTTATGTGCGCTTGTAGCAAAAGGGACTCGCGAAATAACCGGTTACGATCGTGTTATGATTTACCGTTTTGATGCCGATTATAATGGAGAAGTTTTTGCTGAAAATTGCAGGGAAGATTTAGAATCCTTTTTAGGATTACATTATCCGCATACAGATATTCCGGTTCAGGCAAGAGAATTGTATATGAAAAATCAGCTGCGATTGATAGTTGATATGAGTTATACACCTGTTCCGATTTTTACCATCGATGATCGGGAAAATAAAAACCTCGATTTGAGTCTTTCAATTTTAAGAAGTACATCGCCAATTCATGTCGAATATCTTAAAAATATGGGCGTTGGCGCTACACTAACAATCTCTCTTATTCATCATGACAGATTATGGGGATTAATTGCATGCCACCATTATTCAGCAAAAAATATTTCTCCCGAAATCAGGCTTGCAGCAAAACTTCAGGGACAATTTATTAGTTCTCAAATTGATTTGCGACAATCTACAGATGAATATCAAATTGCGCGCAAAACATCTTTGGCACTGGAACATCTAACAGGTTTAGATCTGCCTCTGGACCCATTATCATTTGCAACTATTTGTGCTGATCCGGAGTTATTGAATCTTTGTAATGCAATGGGGGTTTCTATCTGCGTTGGAGATAAAATATACAAACATGGCGTTACACCTTCTGATGATCAGATTGAGCGAATCAATATAAAAATTAATTATTTTGCTAAAGAAGGAATATTCACTACCAATAAACTAACAGATTATTTTCCGGAATTTAATGATAATCCGGATGTTGCCGGAATTATTTACCATTCTTTAGGAAATGAAAATAGTATTGTATGGTACAGACCAGAAACTATATCAGAAATAAATTGGGGAGGAGATCCGGAAAAAGCCATTATCAAAGACAATAATGGACTTCATCCCAGAAATTCGTTTAATATCTGGAAACAAATTGTTAAAAATCAAAGCAGCAGGTGGCTTCATCCCGAAATAAATGCAGCAGCAAGTTATGCGCATGTACTTCACAATCAGATTATTTTATTGATGCTGAGTGAGGAAGAAGAGAAATACAGAAGTCAGAGTGAAGTTTTAAAAGAAACAAACTCAGAACTGGAAAATATCAACTGGATCAGTACACATGATTTGCAGGAACCTTTGCGAAAGATTCAGCTTATTATTTCTAAATTACTTCTCGAAATAGACAAAGTTCCGCCTCAATCTGTTTATGATTCTTTACAGCGTGTCTCAAATTCAGCAAACAGAATGCAGGTTTTGTTACAGGATATTCTAAAATATACCCGTATAAAATATACCAAAGATGCACTTCAGAAAATTGATTTAAACCATATTATGGAGCTTACTCTCGATGAAATGAAAGAATCATTTACTGAAAGTGATGCTTTAATTGAGTACGAAAATCTGCCTGAAATTTATGGAATTCATTTTTTGATGAAACAATTGTTTTCAAACATTCTGCAAAATTCATTAAAATATGCATCTTCGGACAGATTGCCTGTTATAAAAGTAACAGCTTCGCAAAAACCGGAACCTTATAATTTTTCAACTCAAATTTATTGTCACTGGATTACTTTTACAGACAACGGAATTGGTTTTGAACAAGAATATGCTGCTTCTATTTTTAAAATATTTACACGATTACATCCACAAGAAAAATACAGTGGTTCGGGAGTTGGTTTGGCATTGAGCAAAAAAATAATGCAAACCTGTGGAGGAACAATTCGCGCTGAATCTAAACCAAACGAAGGTACAGCCATAACGATTTATTTTCCTTGCGATCATTTAAATTCGCTATCGTAAATTATTAGAATAAATAAAAGCACATTTTGGATAATAAATAGTCCGCCTCAAAAAAAAGAATTATTTATTGATAGAATCTATAATTTTTTCACGATGACTAAGCCCCCAGTTTACCAGTGTTTCGGTTACCGGTAAAACAGATTTTCCATATTCTGTAATGGCATAAGCAACTGTAATGGGTTTGGTTTCTTGTATAGTTCTGCTAACAAGTAAATTAGTTTCTAATTCTTTGAGTTCTTTGCTTAGCATTTTAGCAGAAATGCCATCAATTTCGCGCTGCATTTTTTTAAAATGAATAACCTTATCCGTTCTGTTTGTCAGGAAACGTAAAATCATCAGTTTCCATTTGCCGCCCAAAACATCAAGACTATCGCGCATTGCCATTAATTCTTCTGAACAATTTGCTTCCCGAACTATTCCGTTATCATTTATTTTTGCCATACTAGTTTCTCTTTGGTAACCGGTTACTTTGGGTTAACCCATAACAAAAATAAGGTATTAGCGCTATATTTTTGTATAATAAAACAATAAATATGAAAGCAATAGTATATAAAAATGCCGAATTTATTCGGGAAGAAATAGTTACTCCAATACCGCTGGAAAATCAAATTCTAGTAAAAATTATCGCTGCTGGTTTTAATCCGGTAGATTATCAAATGACAGAAGGCGGCTCAGAAAAAAAGTATTTGCATTCGCCCATTCTTGGCAGGGAATTTTCCGGGATTGTAACTGCGATTGGAAAAAAAGTTACTAGTTTTAAAATAGGAGATGCAGTTTTCTCCGGATCAGGAAGTATGGGATCTAACGGGACTTATGCCGAATTTATTTGTGTTCCCGAAGAAATTGCTGTGCATTTGCCAAAAAATATTTCTTTTGAAGAAGCTGCCGGAATTCCATCTTCGGGACTTACGGCGCTGCAATGTTTAAATAGAATGCAGGCATCTAAAACAGATTCAATTTTGATTACCGGAGCAGCCGGAGGAGTAGGTAATTTGTTGGTTAAATTGTTGATTGCAAACGGTTATCATAATTTTATTGTAACAGCAGGAAATGATCAAAGTATTGCTTCACTAATAGAAATGGGTGTAAAACGAAATCAAATTATAAATTACAAAATTGATCCGATAGAGGAAACAGCACTTCGTTTAAATGCGGCTAAAAAATTTGATTTTGTAATTGATTTAGTGGGAAATGCAATCGCGGATATCGTTGTAAAACTTTTAAAAACGAACGGAACTTATCTCGATGTTACTGCATTCACGACCAAATATTCCCGCGAAATACTTTTTGGGAAAGGGGCTACAATAATGAATATTTCAAATTATACATATGGTCTTGAAAAACGATATGATTATTATAAAAATGGATTGGAGCAGCTAAAAGGTTTATTAGAAAAACAATTAATAAAACCTCCGGTAATTAATGTAATTGGTCCATTGGAAGTTGCTACCATTAAAAAAGCACATCAAATGCTTCGGGAAAATAAAACTGAAGGTAAGAAATTGATAATGAAGATAAATTAAATAGAATTCAGATAATAAAAAATGACGCTTTTTGGGCGTCATTTTCTTTGGTTGTTACTTAAATTGGTTTCAGACTATATCCTTTAAAAGATTTTTTAGTTCGTTAAAATTGTTAGGTTTAGTCCAGTAATCTTCTGCGCCAAGTACTTTGGGATAAGCAATTGGTGCTGGTCCGGTCGAAAATAAAATAACAGGTATATTTTTGATTGCCTCCGTTTTTTTAATTTCAGCCAAAAGCTCAATGCCTGTCATTAAAGGCATGTTGATATCCAGGAAAATTATGTCGGGTTTGATTTCTCTGTTTATTAATTTTTGCAAAGCTTCTACAGGATTATGTAAAGCCATATATACGGCATTGGATACAGATTCCAAAGCTTGTTGAAAAAATTCGCAATCATCAAAATCATCATCGATTTGCAAAATATTTTTATATTTCATTTATAAAATGTTTGGTTGACTTTTTCTATTCTTAAGTAATTGTGATCTTTTAGTTTTCCTTGTCCCAAAACTAAATTGATTTATTAATAATATAAGATTATGATTATTTTTAAAAGATATAGGGATAAAAAAAACTTGTTTATAACAAGCTTTCTACGTTTTTAAATATCATTGCCAGCAAAATCCATGTAATTGATGGAGTATTGTCTTGTTACCTTTAAATCTTTTAAATAATTTTTTATCATGTATGTATTTTTTACAATAGTCTGATTTTGAACTTTTAATGAATTTGTATTTTTTGACGTTATAAGATCTGCTGTCTAATAATGGATTGTTTATAAAAATAATCCGACAGCATAAGACGATTTTATATAATTTTTGTTTTTTGTTATATAATTCCCATTTTTTTTGATTTGTGAAAGATTTTACAACGAAAGCAAATTGTTTTAAAAAGCTTCCCCAATACGGAAATAAATTCCCCAATCTCCTTTTCCTACCGCAGCATCAAGTCCAACATTAAATTTTTCTGTCTTAAAAGCTCTGTATCTGTAACCTACACCGGCTCCGGGATATATGTTCCAATTGAAATCTGCTGTATCAGAACCATAAATAGTAGCAATTCCTGCAAAACCTACGAGTCCCATTTTTTTATTAAAATTATAGCGATATTCACTTTGTAAAGCTATAAGCCCGTCGCCACGATATTTTCCTTCTGAATATCCTCTAATGTCTTCTCCACCAATGGTAACCTGCTGTTCAAAAGCAATATTTCCTAATCCAAATTTTCCCGAAAAACGAGCGGCAAGTACATCAGTCCCACTTCGCATTGGAAAATATTTATTGTATTCAGTTAATATTTTATTGGCATTCACATCATTTCCAAACCATTCCGGGTAAGTAATCCATCGCAATCTTATTTTATCGCCTTTGGTAGGGTAATAAACGGCGTTACGGGTGTCGTATAAGGTAATCAATTGTAAACCATTGGTGTGGGTAATAGAAGCTGGCTGTACATCATCTTCATATTTTGTATTATAATGCGCATACGAATAGCCAATTCCCAGGTATAAAGATTTTATTATTTTACGCTGAAGACTCGTGTTTACGATTGTTGTTTTGGTTCCGTAATCATAAAAATCCGGCGCTTCGAGATCATCCATATAAAATTGTGAATTATGATCGCCTGTTACAAAAAACAATTGTGCACGCCATTTGTCTTCTTTAAAATAAAATTTATTAAACAAGCTTATAAAATATGATTTATTGGTGGTATAAACTCCCGACAATCCTGATAAAGATTTGGGAGAAATAGTATCTGTTTTATCTATTTTGTACATCATCATCGGGATTGCCCCAAACATAAAATCAAGTGTTCTGTTGTAGTTGATATACGGCATTACATTAAAATCAATATTTTTGGCGGGAGCAGGGGTTGTCGCACTATCTATTTGTTTATTTTGTGCAGATGCCAATAAACAGAACAGAAAGAATAGTAATGTAAATGAAATTCTTTGCATTTGAGATACTTTCAGGAGTTAATAGCTAAATCGCAAATTGATTTTTAAATTTCATCTAAATTAAACTCATTTTACTTTTTTCAATAGTTGAAATAGATATAATACGTTTCATTTTATAATATGGAACGGATTCAATAATTTTCAAAACGGATTATAAAACTTTAAGTTATTTTATTAATGAGAAGGAGTGTTAATCGTAACCACTTTTTCAAAACGACCATGATGACTAATCGAAACATCCTGAAACTTATTTAAAGCAATATTTAGCAAGTGCGGAATACCGTTATCGTCTTTATAAATTTCTTTTCTTTCAATTTCGGTGACATTATTTAAATCATGTAAATTGTGGGTTGCAATACTATGAATAACGTCTTGAGATAAGGTTGTTTTGGTAAAATAGATGTTTTCACAACAAATAACCTGACCAAAAATAGTATTGTTACGTTGTGATAATATCTTGCAAACTAGTTTTTGGGGAATGTATTCTCTAATTTTTGTCTGTCTGTTATAAACTTTATAAGCAGCTTCTTTCATGCTCCATAACGTCCAGACCATAATTTCAGGTTCAGGATTATGGGTTATAAGTAACTGCTCATCAATTGTAAAAAGTTTTTGAATAAAACCTTTGCGCTGCCAGTTGCTTTCATGACGTGATTGTAATATGTCTATCACATCATTACCAATCATTTTGCGGCAAGTTTAGTTTCTATAATTTCTACGGCCGTTTTTACATCAAGCATGCGTTCCATATCTGTATTGTCGATTACTACATCAAAGGCTTCTTCAATATCTAGCACAATATCCACAAGGTTGGCCGAATTAATATTAAGATCATTAATAAAATCAGTTTTCTCTGTAAGATTATCATAAGCCTCAGTATTTGTGGTATATGGCTTTATAATTTCTTTTAATTTTGCAATTAGTTCTTCTTTATTCATGATTGATAGGTTAATTTTCAAATTTCTTAAATAGTATACAGGCATTTACATCTCCAAAACCAAAACTTGCTTTGGCGATTATGGTAAGATTCTTATTTATTGTTTTTAAAGGTATTTTTGATGCATCTACCAGCGCCGTAATTTCCGGATGTAAATCTTCGCAATTTGTATTTCCAAACAAAAAACCTTCGTAAAGCTGTAAAACGGTCGCCACACTTTCGATGCTTCCTGCGGCACTCAGGCAATGTCCTGTCATGCTTTTCAGAGAGTTTATATACGGAAAGTTATTTCCATTTCGGTTTAATGCTTTTGTCCAGTTTTCGATTTCCAGACTGTCTTTTGTGGTGGCTGTAAGATGTCCGTTTATGGCATCAATTTCATTTGCAGAAATACCGGAACTCTTAATTGCAGTTGTAATGCATCGCTGCACGGCATCGCTGTTTGGTGCGGTCATGCTTCCGTTGCCTCTTTGTCCACCAGAGTTTACGTTGCCACCTAATATTTCGGCATAAATTGTTGCACCACGTTGTAAAGCACTTTCGAGATCTTCTATAACCAATGCTCCGGCGCCGCTGCCGGGAACAAAACCTGCCGCTGTTGCACTCATTGGGCGGGAACCTTCTTCGGGATTATCATTAAATTTAGAACTGCATACTCTTAAAGCATCAAATCCGCCCCAAATATAAGGGCCGCTATCGCCTGTACTGCCCGCTAATATACGTTTTGCCTGTCCCGATCGAATACGATCATATGCCATGATAATAGCTTCAGTACCTGTTGAGCAGGCCGATGAGTTTGTAGTAACCTGATTTCCAAGTCCGAGCTTACCGCCAAGATAAGCGCTAACACCACTATTCATGGTTTGAGCCACAACAGTGCTTCCTAATCTTCGGGTTTGCAGTTCGTCTATTTTATAAATGCTTTCGCGAAATTTATCAATTCCCGAAGTTCCTGAGCCAAAAATAGTTCCATTATCCCAATCGGGTTCATTATTGTTTTCTATAGGTAATCCTGCATTTTTCCAGGCTTCTATGCCCGCAATAACACCGTACAAAATCCCAGTACTATTAAATCCGCGAAGTTCAAGCTCAGTAAAATAGTGTGATTTGAGTTCATCACTAATTTCCGGTTTACCTGCTATTTGGCAGGAAAACTGCAGCTCCTGCAATTGGGCATCATGTTTTATACCCGAAATGCCCTTTTTTAGCGCATTAGTAAATGCAGGGATTCCAACCCCGTTTGGAGCCGCTACACCCAAGCCTGTTATTACAACTCGTTTACTCATAATTTTGTAGTAATCATTCCGGCTACAATTCCTTTGCAGACTTCTTGCCCGGCTTCGTTTTTCATTACAACATCACATTTAAGTTTACCAAACCTAAAGAATGTTTTTTGAGAAGTTACGGTTACTTTTTCATTGGGATAAACAGGTTTTAAAAATTGCATATCTGCTGATGTAAAAGCAACTACAGTATCTTTTTTTAAGTCATCCTTTAATAAATAAATTCCGAGACAAACCATACCAATTTGCGCCATAGTTTCGGTTAAAATAACGCCCGGAGTTACAGGATTATCTTTAAAATGTCCTTTGTAAAAATCTAAATTTTCTCTAAAAGTAAATGTTCCCGTTGCGCCATTTTCATCAACATGCAGTAATTCATCTACAAATAAAAATGGTTCGCTGTAGGGCAGTTGTGCTATAATATTGTTAAGTTCCATAATTGTTTTTCTAAATAATTACCATTGCAATAAAACACGCTGTGCCGAAAATCCGGGACCAAAACTAAGCATCAGTCCTTTTTCTCCCGCTTGCGGTTTATTATCCATAATACGCTCTAAAACATATAATACGGTTGCGCTGGACATATTGCCGTATTGTTTAAGCACTTCTTTTGTATCATCAATATTTTTGCCTAATCCTGAAAAAAGTGCCTCTACGGTTGTTACTATTTTTTTGCCTCCGGGATGAAATATCATATGATCCAGATCTTTAATTTCTAAGTTGTTTTTTTTCAAAAATGGATGAATGATATCGTCAAAATGCGAAGCAATTGTGTCCGGAACTTCAATGTCCAAAACCATTTGCAAACCGCCGTTGGTCAGTTTAAATCCCATCAGATGTTCGGCATCATAAAAATGATACATTTCTTCGGCCACTATTTCCGGGCCATTATCTTCTTCATAAGAAGACAAAAGACAGCAAGCCGCTCCATCACCGAAAATGGCTGCACTTACAATATTCGGCATCGAAAAATCATCGAGCTGAAATGTAGCTGTAGGCGATTCAACCGCAATTACTGCGGCGCGTTTACCGGGATTGGCTTTCAGGAAATTTTTAGCATAAATAATTCCGGATATGCCTGCAGCACAACCCATTTCTGTAACCGGCAATCGTACAATATCCTGTTTTAGTTTCATTTTATTGATAAGATAAGCATCCAGCGACGGAATCATAATTCCGGTACAGCTTACCGTGATAATATAATCGAGAGTCTGCGGTTCCCAACCCGCTTTTTCAAGTGCTTTTTCTAAAACCTGCTCTCCTAAAATAATAACCTCGCGACTGTAAATATCATTTTTATCTTCAAAAGATGTCGCTGTAAAAACTTCAACAGGATCCATTATCGAATAGCGTTTGTCTACAGCGGCGGCTTCAAATATTTTTTTTACTTTTTTTATAAAACGCTCTTCCTGTCCATCAAGCCATCCATCCAAATACGGAAGTATATCGGCTGTTGTTCTTGAATATTGTGGTAGTTGTTTTGCAACAGTAACTATTTTTACACTCATATTTTAGTAATTATCCATTGGTAGCGAAAAGCCCATTTCCAACGTATGGTATAGTTTTTTAAACTTAGTTTTTTGGAGAATTCCTCCAGTTCATTTTTTTTAAATCCTCTTAAAATAGAAACCAGACCATCTTCACGAGACATTTTTTCTAAATTAAATACAGAACAAATTATTTCAAAAAGCCTGTAAGCTAATTTACTGCGGTGCAAATCGTTTATCACAACACCAATAGCAGCATTCTTACTAAAGATAGTAATAATATTTAATATTTGCTCATTAGAAAAATGATGAACTGTAAGCGTACACAAAAGAATATCATACTGAAGAGCTGCAAAATCTTCACTAAAAATATCAAGACATTTATACTCAATATTTGGGTATGAATTTGAAAGTGTTTTGGCGTAATTGATAGTAAAAGCATTTGCATCTACGCCAATAAGTTTAAAATTGATATTGTTTTTTTGACCGTAATTTGATAACATTCGCAGCATATCGCCATTACCACAACCAATATCTGCGATTGTTATGGTTTTTGAAATATCAGCTTTGTTTAATAATTTTTTTACGCCGTTAAGCGTGAGATTATTTCCTCCAAGCAATTGGTTTATACGCGCAATTTGATCAAGCGCGGCCGTCAGCTCATTGCCCTGAAGCGAAAAATCATCCATTATTTCGGCTTCCTGTGTTCTATATTTGGTATTTATGCTCATTATTCGACTGCTATAGGTTTGCCATGCGTTTGTTTTATTATTGCAGATAATAGTGCAGGCATTGAAGCTACTATTGCAACAAACACATTGGTGATTGTTTTGTAGGTTAAAGTTTTTGCCAAAAACCGGCCCATAAGCAGTCTTTTTGCAAAATTCTTATTCCATTCTTTAATGTATTTTTTTTCTAATAATTCACGGGATGCTATCTTATCATTATGATAATCAAGTACTAATTCTGAAGCTATTTTGGCGCTGTGTATTGCCATTGCCATTCCGTTACCACACATCGGGTGAATAAGACCTGCCGTATCGCCAATCATTAAAATATGATTTTCTACAGGCAGTTTTTTATCAAAAGAAATTTGGCTTATCGTTAGTGGTTTTTCAAAAACGGGATTACTGTTTTCAAAAACGTTTTTAAGATGTTTGTTTTTATAAAGTACGTTTTGCTGGTAATCGTCTATGTTTTTATATTTTTTAAAAGTGACATAATCAGCGAGGTAACAAATGTTTATAACATTGTTTTCTACTTTTGAAACACCGCAATAACCGCCTTTAAAATTGTGTAAGCCCACAACATCATCTGGAAAATCTCCCGAAAAATGCGCTTTAACGGCTAACCATGGCGATTTTTTAGTGATAAAATCCCGGGATAAAACCTGATCTAAATTAGAACGTTTTCCAAAAGCACCCAATACTATTTTTGATGCCAAGACCTGATTTTGAGTTGTAACTGTAAATGTAGTATTGTCGAAAGAAACATCAGTAACCGTTTCATTGATAATGGTACAGCCATTTTCTAATGCTTTTTGATATAGAAAATTGTCGAGTGCAAAACGACTTACGCCAAAACCGCCCAATGGGAGTGCTGTTTTTGCCATTTTGCCATTTTGTGTAGTAAACTCAAATTTAGAAATATTGGTTGGCTTCAATTGTAAAACATCAACACCAAGCCATAGAAGGTAGGGCAGAATTTCATTAGAAATATATTCACCGCATACTTTATGACGCGGATAATCGGATTTTTCGATAAGGGTTACTTTTAATCCTTTTTTTGATAAATGTATGGCTCCTGTCAAACCTGCAAGACCACCGCCTATAATTACTACATCCGGATTTGTTTTCATATATCCAATTTAGCAAAAAAATCTTAGAGATACTAATGATTTTTTATTATAAATAGGTTAATTTGGTAATGAAATGAAGTGCTTTTAAATTAATTTAGAAGTCTGTAAATCTTTATATTAAAGTATTAAATTATTCAGTTTTGAAATTACCATTATCCTATTATCTTAATCCCGATGTGCTTTTTTTAGCCAAAGATTTGCTTGGGAAAGTTCTCTATACGCAAGTTGATGGACAAATAACCGCAGGAATTATCGTTGAAACAGAAGCCTATTTTGGCGAAATAGACAAAGCCTCTCACGCTTATGGCGGCCGACGCACGAACCGAACCGAAATAATGTATAGTGAAGGCGGGGTTTCGTATGTGTATTTATGTTACGGAATTCATCATCTTTTTAATATTGTAACTTCTGTAAATGGCGAACCTCACGCGGTTTTAATTCGGGCAATTGAACCTTTAATTGGTCAGGAAATCATGGAATTGAGACGAAAAATGCCTGCTTCTAAAAGCGCTATTTCATCGGGCCCGGGTTCTGCGGCGAAGGCTTTGGGAATTGATAATTCTTTCAATAAAAAAGATTTAGGCGGCGAAGAAATCTGGGTAGAAGATCATGGGATTCAATATCCTGATGATGCTATCGTGTCTGGTCCGCGCGTAGGTGTTGCCTATGCGCAGGAAGATGCTTTTTTGCCCTGGAGATTTTTTGTAAAAGACAATAAATACGTTAGCAAACCCAATAAAATCTAATTAAATACATAGAAACATTGATTTATATTTTTTCTATTAAATAATTTTCGAATAAATTTCTGTTCTTTGCAACTTAGCATTTACTAAAGAAATGGTTAAAGCTGTCTTAAGCGATCAGCTTTAGAAGGCAATATTATTCTGGACATTGAGTTTAGATTAATTATCACATTTACGTTATGGACAACAAAAAGTTTATATTAAGTTTAAAAAAGGGTAATGAGGCTTCTTTCAAGGAAGCTTACTTAAAATACTACGATAAACTGATAAACATTGCCAGACGTTTTAATTTTACAGTTCTTACTCCGCAGGATTTTGTTCAGGAAACTTTTTTAAGATTATATAATAAAAGAGAATTACTGAACGAAGATGTTTTATTTGATAAACAATTGTTTGTAATATGCAAAAACATCATTATCAATCATCTTAACAGAGAAAATAAAATAATTCAGTTTGATCCTTGGCAATTCGAAATCGCAGAAGAAGAGATTGATACGGGAATTTTTGAAGAAAGAAGCGAAAAATTATATAATTTCATAAATCAGCTTCCGGAACAGCAACAAAAAATATTTACTTTACATAAACTGGAAAACCTTAGCTATAAGGAGATTGCAGCGATGACGGATCTTTCTGAAAAGACCATAGCCAATCATATTTATCTCGCCAGTAAATTTATTAGAAAAAAAATCGAAAACCATTAGGAACTTTTATGTTCTCGTTTGTTATATATAAAAACGGAAACATAGAAATGGAAATTGAGGCTTATAAAACAGATGTTACAACAAGGGAAGAGGCAAGGTTTATTGTAGCACTTCTTCAATTTGTTATTTCTGATTGTATCATGAATTTTGATTTGGAAGATTCAAATCATATTCTAAGAATCGAAACCAACAGAGACATTAAGGAAATGGTGTATGGTGTTTTTAATAAGCAGGGATTTTATTGTCAGAAACTTTAACGCTCAAAGACATGGATGAGAAAAAAATAGAAGAAGAATTAAAAAAAATCTGGGACGAAACTCCCAATTTACATTCTGATGCTGAAAAAGAGGCTTCGTGGGAGAGTTTTCAATCTAAAGCCTTTGCTCCAAAAAAGAAGGATTTTAAAATTTGGCGTTATGCAGCAGCGGCGGCAGTCATCATTTTCATGCTTATCGGAACCGGAATTTATTTTAACAGAAGCCCTTTGCAGGAAAATGTTTATGCATCTTCTAATGTAATTGAAAATACGACTTCAAAAATAAAAACTGTTTTTCTGCCGGATAGTTCAACAGTAGAATTAAGTCCAAATTCTAAAATTATATATGCCAATAATTTTGCAGGCAACAGAAAAATTGAAATTCACGGAGAAGCTTATTTTAAAGTAAAAAAAGACAAAAAACATCCTTTTCAGGTTTTTTGTAATGAAACCACAACAACTGTTTTAGGAACTTGTTTTACTGTAAAAGAATATACTAAAAACGGAGCTATTATAGCACTTTATGAAGGAAGCGTTCAGATGAATGTAAAAGGTCAGGATAAAAAATGGATACTGGAACCGGGCGACAAATTTACGTACGGAAACGAAATAGCAGCAGTGGCCGAATTTGACAGGTTTATTGATTTTGACAACGAAAAATTAACCGCATTAGGAACTTATATTGAGGAGAATTACGGTTATAAAATGGCAATTCCGCAGGAATATTACAACCAGCGAATTACAGTAAGAATAAACAAAAAAGAGGATTTAAAAACAATTGTTCAATTAATATCAGAAATGTATAACCTAAACTTCGAAGTAAATGACGAATTAAAAGAAATTACTTTTCAATAGAAAAGAAAAGGATGCACTAGCCGCGAAACTAAACATCCTCCTCATAGTCAGGATAGTATAAAACTATTCCATTTAATAATATTCAAAAATACAAAAATTCATGAAGCATATAATTTCAGCGTGCTTTTTTTTATTCAGTTGGTGTATGTTTTCTCAAAACATAACTGTAACTGTTGACAAAACGGTAACCTTAAAAGAATTCTTTAAGCAAATTGAAAATCAAACCGATTTTAAATTTGCCTTTACCGATCAGGTTAATACAAGTCAAAAGTATTTTAATCAAAAAAACACCTTTAAAAATATCGAAATCAAAGAACTTATTAATGAACTTAATAAGAACACTACGATTCAGTTTTCGATTGTAGGCAATAATATTTTCGTAAAGCAAAAAGCTTCTAAAACAAATACAGGCAGAATAAAAAAAAAGTTAACCGGTCAGGTACTTGACGATAACAATGAAACTGTTATTGGTGCAAATGTTTTTATTAAAGAACTGCAGACAGGTGCTACGACCGATAAAAACGGAATTTTTTCATTAGAATTGGATAAAGGAACTTACACTGTTGTGGTGAGCTATGTAGGTTTTAAAAATAAGGAAAAGCAAATTACAGTTTCTGATGATGAAAAAATAAATTTTAAAATGGAGTCCGACAGCCAGCAATTGGAACAGGTTATTATAACCAACACCAAAGCGGTTGATGTAAGAAATACACAAATGAGTGTAAATAAGCTTACTATGGAAGAAATTAAGAGAATTCCATCTGCTATGGGGGAGCCGGATCCCTTAAAATCAATATTGACATTGCCGGGAGTTACAAATGCAGGAGAACTTTCTTCGGGTTTTAATGTTAGGGGAGGTGCTGCCGATCAGAATTTAATTCTTTTAGACGGAGCTCCTGTATATGGTGACTCTCATATGTTTGGTTTTTTCTCTGTTTTTAATGCAGATGCCATCAGCGGACTGGAGTTGTATAAAGGCGGAATTCCTTCTAAATTTGGAGGAAGAGTTTCCTCAGTTCTTGATGTTAGCCAGCAAACGGGAGATTTTGAGAATTCTAAAGTAAATGGTGGTATTGGTTTGATATCAAGTCGTTTATTGGTGCAAGGCCCTATCCAGAAAGAAAAAGGTTCTTTTCTTATTGCAGGTCGTGCTTCTTACGCTCATTTATTTTTAAAGCTGTCTGATAATAGTAATTCGGCGATGTTTTATGATATTAATGCTAAATTAAATTATCGCCTTAGTGCCAATAATACGATTGCATTTTCGGGATATTTAGGAAATGATGTTTTCGACATAAACGATCGTTTTGGAAGCACTTACGGAAATACAATGGGAATCTTAAACTGGAAACATAAATTTTCTGATAAAATAAATACCAATTTAGCCGTGTTCTACAGTGATTATAAATTTAATCTTGAAATTTCTACAGAAAATTTTGAATGGAACAACACGATAAAAAGCTACGGTCTTAAATACGGATGGAATCATGCTGTAACAGAAAAATTGAAACTTAACTACGGAATTGACGGTCAATATTACGATTTTAATCCGGGAACTGTACAGCCAACAAGCTCAGATTCGCAGTTTAATTACAAACAGTTTGATAAAAAATATGCTTTTGAATCGTCTGTTTATCTGGATTTTGAACATCAGCTTACAGAAAAATTAAATCTAAGATACGGGCTTCGTTATAGTATGTTTTATCGTTTAGGAGGCGAGACTATCAACACTTACGAAAACGGGCAGGCAGTAGTTTACAATCCGTTGTATAATATTTATGAAGAAAGAACTCCAACCGGAAGTATTTCGTATAAAAGTGGCGCAACCATAAGTAAATTTGATAATCTGGAACCGCGTGCAGCATTGTCGTACGCTTTTAATGATAATACTTCGGTAAAAGCAAGTTACAACAGAATGGCGCAATACATTCATATTTTATCCAATACACAGTCGCCATTGCCAATGAGCATCTGGACACCAAGCGGACCCTTTACAAAACCACAGCTTTTGGATCAATATGCTGTTGGATATTTTAAGAATTTTAAAGATGGAGATTATTCTCTTGAAACCGAATTGTTTTATAAGAATATCCAAAATCGCATTGATTATATTGATGGTGCCGATATTTTGGCAAACAATAATATAGAACAGGTTATTTTGAATGGTAAAGCCAGATCGTATGGTTTGGAATTATTAGTTAGAAAAAACACCGGTGATTTTACAGGTTGGGTTTCGTACACATTATCAAGGGCAGAACAAAAAACTCCGGGTAGAACCCCAGGCGAACCGGGAATTGCAAATGGTGATTGGTATTTATCAGGATATGATAAAATGCACAATTTGAATATTGTAGGTAGTTATGAATACAATCCGAAATGGTCTTTTAATGCTAATTTCTCCTTACAATCAGGTCAGCCTGTAACGTATGCAAATGGGTATTATGAGTTTGGAGGAATCAATATTCCTAATTTTTCATTGAGAAATGAAAACAGACTGCCACTTTTTCATCACTTAGATCTGGCGGCAACCTATACGCCAAAACCGGATAAAAAGAAAGGCTGGCAAAGCTATTGGGTATTTAGCATCTATAATATCTACAATAGAAAAAATGCCGCTTCGATGACGTTTGCAACAAACGAAGATACGGGAGCAAATGAAACCAGAAGACTGTCTATTTTTGGAATAGTACCTGGTATTTCTTATAATTTTAAATTTTAATGAATATGCAAAGGTTTAAACAATATAATTTTAAAAGTAAAGCACTGACTTTATTGAGCCTGTTTCTAGTACTATTTTTTACATCTTGTGAAGATGTCGTAACGCTTGATTTAGAAACTGGGGAAACAAGATTAGTGGTAGATGCAGAAATTATTTGGCAAAAAGGAACAAACGGTAACGAGCAAACCATAAAAATTAGTAAAACGGCTCCTTATTATAATAATACAACACCAAAAGTTTCGGGCGCTCAGGTACGAATTGAAAATACTAATGGTGATGTTTTTACTTTTAATGAGACAGAAGCGGGCTTGTATGTATGTACTAATTTCGTTCCTGTTATTGGCATGGATTATACCTTGTACGTTACGGCAGAAGGGCAAAGTTTTACGGCTGTTGAAAAGTTGACTTCGGTAACGCCAATTGATCGTGTAGAACAAGAGATGGTTCCTGATTTTGGAGGCGAAGATGTAATCGAAGTTACCTATTATTATAAAGATCCGGCTGATGCAGTCAATTATTATCTTACAGATTATAAAACAGAATCTTTAATTTTTCCGGAATATGAACTAACAGATGATGAATTATTTAACGGAAATGAAATAAACACAAGATTTTCGAATGAAGATAAACTAAAGTCCGGGCAAACGATTGAAATTACACATCGCGGTATTTCTAAGAACTTCTATAATTACATGAATTTAATTTTAGAAGTATACGGAGGAAGTCCATTTTCGATTCCCCCCGGTAACATCAGAGGTAATATTATAAATACAAATGATGTCAATAATTATGCTTTTGGTTATTTCAGGCTTTGTGAAGCAGATAAAGTAGATTATTTGGTGCAATAAAAATTAGGTTGTTAAAATTGATTTGTAATTACATCTGGCATATAAAACAATTTATGTCAGGTGTTTTTTTTTAAATTCATTTTCTAAAAACTAAAACCTCCAAAATTATTGATTTTGGAGGTTTTCAGGTTTTATAAATCAGGTTTTGATTAATATTATTTCATCAAACTAATATTGGTCATACCACCGTCTGAAAGGATTTCGGTACCCACTATAAAAGCCGAATCATCAGATGCTAAAAATACAGCAGCGTTTCCAATATCAGATGGAAGTCCTTGTCGGCCAACAGGCGTAATATCTATCCAGATTTGTTTTACCTGCTCTAATTGTTCCTGCGGCACCAATTTTCCAAAAACGGGTGTATCAATAGAACCCGGAGAAAGTGTATTTACACGTATTTTTCTAGGCAGCAAATCCAGCGATAAACCTTTGGCTAAAGATATAATGGCCGCTTTTGCCGCTGCATAAATAGCCATTCCGGGAGCAGCGCGATGTGCAGCACTTGAACCAATAAGTATGACAGAAGCACCATCGTTTAAATACGGTAGTGCTTTTTGTACTGTAAAATAGGCGCTTTTCAAATTCAGGTCCATATAGCTGTCATAGCTTTCTTCTGTAACTTCGCTTATGGTTCCCATAGGAACACCATCTACAACTCCGCCTGCATTTACTACCAGAGTATCAATTTTTCCAAACTTTTCTGCTGTTTTTTTGAATACATTTTCCAAATCATCACTGTTAGTGACATCACCTTTAATTGCTATAAAATCTTTGCCTAAAGCATTTACGGCAACATCCAGCGTTTTTTCATTTCTTCCGGTAATTGTACCAACGGCACCTGCATTTTTAAATGCTTCTGCAATACCAAATCCAATACCACTATTACCGCCTGTAACAACCGTTACTTTATTTTTTAATCTGCTCATTTTCTTTTAATCTTGAATATTTAATTATTAATAATTTGAGGAAGATTTATACACCGTAAATACCTCCGGAAACGGAAATTTTTTCTCCTGTAATCCAACCAGCATCATCAGAAGCAAGAAATACAGCTACTTTTGCAATATCTTCCGGTTGTCCTGTGCGCCCAAGCGGTGTGTTGGCAACAAATTTTGTTTCGGCCTCACTGCCAATGAAACCTGCAGTATGAGAACCCTCAGTTTCTACAATACCTGGCAAAATAGAATTGATACGGATATTTCTTCCGCTAAATTCTTTAGACAAAGCAATCGTAATGGCATCTAAAGCTGCTTTTGTAGCAGAATATACAGATCCTGTTGCAAGCGGAGTTTTACCGGCTTCAGAACTGATATTGATAATGTTACCGCCTTTATCGCCAAATAATTTTAGAGAAGCCTGAATCGTTAGTAATGATCCCAAAACATTAATGTTGAATTGCTGATGAAAAGAATCTGCAGAGAATTCTTCGATTGGGGCATATTGATAAATACCAGCATTATTTACCAAAATATCCAATGTGCCAAAAGCATTTTTTGTTTCTTCGAATAATCTTGTTACTTCTGATTCTTTTGATACATCGGCTTTTACAGAAATAGCTGTTCCTCCATTATCTGTTATTGCCTTTACAACTTTTTCTGCATCTTCTTTGCTTGATGCATAATTGACAACAACTTTGGCTCCTTCTGCCGCAAAATATTTAGCTATAGAAGCTCCAATTCCTTTTGATGCGCCTGTTACTATTGCTACTTTGTTTTTTAATTTATTCATTATTTATGTTTTTATAATTTTACAAAGGCAAATTTAGAGCAGATTAATTTATTTTAGTAACTTTGTAACTAAAAGTAACAGTAACCTTGAAGTAACAAAGTAACCTTATGGAGTGTAAAGTACCTGAAAAAGAGAAGCACAAAAAAGAGATGATGGCAGTCCAGGATTCAATGGATGTGCTTAGCGGAAAATGGAAAATAGCTATTATTTCCTCCGTTTGTTATTATAACAAAAGAAGATTTTCGGATATTTTGAATGATGTAGTAGGTATTTCAAACAAAATGCTGAGCAAAGAATTAAAAGAGCTTGAAGTAAACAAATTAATCAGGCGAACGGTTTTAGAAACGCAGCCAATAAGTGTTCAGTACGAGCTTACGGAACATGGCAAAACTCTGCAGACAATAATTAATAATCTAACAGAGTGGGGCATAGAACACCGAAAAAAGATAATTGAATAATAGAGATGTTATTAAAAAATAAACCAGACAAATAAAATAAATGTCTGGTTTATAAAGTATTGTTTTGTCTTTAGAATTAATTCAAAACAGCATCATTTGCATAAACGACACCTTCATAGCAGGCGTTGTAAATATCTTTCAAATCTTCTACGCTGGTTACACGCGGATTAAAACCGGTGCATGGATCAATGAATGCGTTGTTTGCAATATAATCCAGGTTTTTATCCCAGTCTTCTTTTGAAATCCCGAATTCTTTTAGAGACGAAATATTATTCACTCTTTTTCTTAATCCTTCAATTGCCTGCGCCAATTCTTCGGCAGTTTGCAGTCCAATTACTTTTGCCAATGACGGAAATTTATTTGTAGCTACGCTATTATAACGAATAACATTTGGTAAAAATATAGCATTTGCGCTTCCGTGTGGAATACCGTATAAAGCACCAACCTGATGAGATAATGAGTGAACAATTCCTAACCATGCATTATTAAAAGCCAAACCTCCCATAAAAGAAGCGTCGTGCATGTTTTGACGAGCCGTAATATTTGATGGATTTTTTACAGCTTCTTCCAGATTATCAAAAACAATTTCTAATCCGCCTTTTGCCAATACATCAGCAAAATTATCATCAATATTAGAAACGTAAGCTTCAACGCAATGTGTTAAAGCATCCAATCCTGTATTTGATGTAACGTGAGCAGGCATAGAGGCACAAATTTCGCCATCGATTATAGCAATATCCGGAGTTAATTCGTAAGATACAATTGGGTATTTTACCCCTTTTTCACGATCTGTAATTACCGCCAAACCAGTTGTTTCAGTACCAGTTCCGCTTGTAGAAGGAATTGCGATAAATTTAGCTTTGTTTCTTAATACAGGAACACTGAAAGGTTTGATAAGCGAATCAAATTCAGTTTCAGGATGTTCGTAAAAAATCCACATTGTTTTTGCCGCATCAATAGCAGAACATCCACCAATACCTACGATCCAGTCTGGCTGAAAAGTTAGCATAGCTTCTGCACCTTTAAAACTTGTAGCAGATGACGGATCTTCTTCAACACCATCAAAAACAAAAGTTTCAATTCCTGCTTCTTTCAAAAAAGCTACAGCTTTATCAAGCGTTCCGCTTTTTTTCATAGAACTTCCGCCGGTTACAACAAAAGCTTTTTTACCTTTTATATTTTTTAATTCTTCAAGACTTCCCGGACCGTGGAAAACCTCTCCTGCAACAAATAATTTGCTCATCTTTGATAGTATTTAATTATTGATGCAAAGTTAGAGGTGCGGGCAGGGCAGGATGTTATACAAACAAGACTATGCGGTATAAATTTGCGCCAATTCCTGCTGCAGTTCGGTAGGAGTTTCTTTTAGTTTTGCCCTGACAAATTTATTAAGTGCCGATGGAGAACTAAATCCAAGGTCGAATGCAATTTCCTTGTGAGAAAGATCAGAGAACAATAATTGTCTTTTGATTTCGGTCAGAATGCGGTTATGAATCGCATTTATGGCCGTTTCTCCACAATGTTTTTTGGTTATTTCGTTGAGTTTTTTAGGAGTAATTGAAAGCTGAGAAGCATAATATTGTACCGTACGTTCGCTTCTGTATTGTTGGTTTAAGAGTTTCTTGAAACCAATATAAATATGCTGATTTGTTTTTTGATGTAATACAGGATGTTGTCCGTGGATAGATTCTATAAGTCCCAATAAAAAAACTTTAATGTAAAAACGGGCTTGTTCTTTTTTGACAAGACTTGGTTTATTGTAAATATTCTGGATACTTTTTACAAGCGTAATCGCTTCTTCAAATTCGTGGCCAGGAAGTGCCGTACAATTAAGATTGGCAGAAAGATTTACATTATAAGGACTTAATTCATTCTTTAATATATCGGAACAAAATAATACTTCTTCAAATAAAATTATTTTACCGGTTAAATCTTTACTGAAATTAGAGATAAAGCAAATTTGTTCCGGAAAAATGATAGAAATTTTTCCTGCTTTTAGAAAATGAATTTTGTCTTCGATTTGAACATCAACTTTTCCTGTTTCTACAATAATAATCAAAAAGTGATCATTTTTGTGAGGCTGCTGATAGTTTTCAATATGGTTTTTGTCTAAATCAAAAACGCGGAAAGATAAATTTTTGTCTTCTGCTTTTTCAATAATCTTTTTGATCTCTGACCTTTTTATATTCATTTTAAAAATTGCTGTTTTGGCAAATTTACGCAAACTTATTCAGGTCATGGGGAATGTTGATATAAAAACTATTCAAAAGGCGGCCATTTTACTTCGATAATCAAAGAGAAATTTATTGTAAATCAAAGATTTACATGATGAAATATTCATGGTTTTTTTGTTGATGTGAATGGAATTTTATTGTCATAATTTTTACAGATTTGATTTAAATTGTCTGTTTTTCCTCAGATTTCGGGTCAGTTCGCTTTATTTTTCGTACCTTAAAATCAAATTAATAAAAACGATGATGACAAAATTAAGAATTTCATTGATCAACATTCACGGACTTTTGAAAGGCTCAGGTCTTGAGATTGGCAGAGATGCTGATAATGGAGGACAAACTAAATATGTATACGAACTTGCCGAATTTTTATCCCAACATGCAGATGTTGAGCATGTTGATTTATTTACCAGATTGATTGACGATCGCAGTCTTTCTCCAGAATATGCAGTACCTATTGAAGTAGTAAATGAAAAATTAACCATAAGGCGAATTCCCTTTTTAGGGAAAAAATACAAACCGAAAGAACAATTATGGGAAGGTCTTGACACTTTTGTAAACGGAATTGTTCAGCATATTAAAGTTCATGACATATTTCCCAACTGGATTCATTCGCATTACGGAGATGCGGGTTATGTGGCCAGCGAATTATCGATAATCTTAAATATTCCTTTTGCTCATACCGGACACTCTTTAGGTTTTCATAAAAAGAAAAAATTGCTCGAAAGCGGGATAGACGAACAGGAACTCGAAAAGAAATTTAAGTTTAAAGCCAGAATTGCCGCAGAAGAAAGAACACTCGAACTATCAGAATTTATTGTTACTTCGACAGAGCAGGAAATTGAAACTTATAAACCGTATAAAAATTTTGATTTAGCCAAGTACCACGCCATTTCTCCCGGTATCGATACCAGAAAATTTGTTCCCTATTATCATCTCGAACAGGATTTAGATAAGCAAATGGAAGAAGAACAAAGAAAATACTGGGTTGCAGAAACCATTTCTAAGTTTCTTATAAATCCCCACAAGCCTTTTATTTTGGCACTTTCAAGGCCAGATCGCCATAAAAATCTTCATACACTTATTGAAGTTTACGGCAAAGACAAAGAACTGCAAAGCATCGCTAATCTGGTTATTTTTGCAGGTATCCGAAAAGATATTTCACAAATGCCGGAATCAGAAAAAGACGTATTAACAGATTTACTGCTGTTAATGGATAAGTACGATTTATACGGAAAAATGGCAATTCCGAAAAAGCATGATGTCGAAAATGAAGTTTCGATTATTTACCGTTATGCGGCCGAAAAAAGAGGTGTATTTGTCAATCTGACGCTGCACGAAAATTTCGGTTTAACCGTAATAGAATCAGCCAGTTCTGGTTTGCCTGTTGTGGTTACCAAAAACGGAGGGCCATCTGAAATTATACCGACCTGTCAAAACGGAATATTGGTAGATCCTTTAGATGTAAATGAAATTAAAAAAGCGGTGCGAAATATATTAACCGATGAAAATCAATGGAAATATTATTCGAATAACGGAGCTATTAATATTCAAAAACATTACAGTTGGTTAAGTCATGTAAACCAATATGTTGAGTTAATTAATGAGAATCTGACGCTTTCATCTGGTTCCGGAATTAAAAACAGACATTATCCAAACATTAATATTGAACGTTTAAAAAGAAAAGTTGAAAACTTATTGGTTTCGGATATTGACGGAACATTAATTGAACCCAAATTAAATAATCCGGGTTTAAAAGAACTAAAAGTGCATTTAGTAAATCGCACCAATAAAATGGCTTTTGCCCTGGCATCCGGACGAAATTTGGCGCTTGTTAAAAAAGTGATTGATGAAGAACAATTTCCGCTACCGGATTTTATTATCTGCTCTGTTGGAACCGAAATTTATTATACAAATGGTACGGATTACATTTTAGATAAAGGCTGGGCGACTTTTTTATCAGGAAGATGGAAAAGAGATGATATTGAAAATCGTTTAAAAGAAATTCCGTGGATGAAACTCCAGGAAGATGAAGCTCAAAATCCGTTTAAAATCTCCTATTATTATGATAAAGAAAAATACGATCATGAAGAGTTAGTCAAAGCTTTAGGAAAGGGATGGTATAAAATCAACATTATTCCGAGTCACGGACAGTTTCTGGATTTTATTCCCAAAAGGGCTTCAAAAGGAAATGCAATTAAATTTTTATGCCGTAAATGGGCAATTCCTTTGTCTAACGTAATTGCGGCAGGCGATTCAGGAAATGATATCGACATGTTCAGAGGTGAAATAAAAGGAATTATTGTGGGAAACAGAAGTATGGAATTAGATCATTATGAAACAACCAAAAGTATTTTTGTGGCAAAAAGCTCAGCATCTTTAGGGATTTTAGAAGGATTAAAACATTATAAAATAATAAAATAATATGTATTCAGGTTCAGGTTTTAGCAGTTGGGAAATAGGCGATGTTGATGTATTTATTGATGAAAACGGACTTCATCATTTATTTCATTTGATTATTCCTAATCACGATTATATCGCACATGCCGTATCGCGTGATGGTCTTTCCTGGAAAAGAGTAAAAAATGCTTTGTGGGTTGGAGATCCCGGAGAATGGGATGATGACATGTTGTGGACGATGCATGTAAGTAAAAACACAGCGGGAGAAGGTTACGAAATGTATTATACAGGATTAAAGCGCAAGGATAAAGGAATAATGCAAAAAGTAGGAAGGGCAGTTTCTCCGGATTTAATTCACTGGACGAAAGAAAACGAATATGGTCTTCCCTTAAAAAGTCAGGCACCTTATTATGAAAGTTCGGCCAATAATCCCCGCGAATGGATTAGTTTTAGAGACCCGTATAAGTATGAATTTGAAGGCGAAGATTATTTGCTAATTTGTGCCAGAAGTGCCATTGGACCAACTTACAGAAGAGGGTGCATTGGTGTAGCAAAAAGAGAAGCGACTGGTTTTGTGCTTCAAAAACCGCTGCATGTTCCGTATGTATATGATGATGTGGAATGCCCTTGTGTAGTCGAAATAAAAGGAATGCATTATTTATTGGGCTCGATTCGCGAAGATATTAAGGTTCGCTATTGGTTTTCTCCTGATTTTAAGGGAGAATATCATGCTTTTCATAATAATGTGCTAATGCCACAAGGTAATTATGCCGCAAGAATTGTAAAAGAGGGCGATTATTTTTTGATTTACAATTTTTATTTTGTGGGAGGAAATGTCAACACACATCGCGTAATTCCGCCACCAAAACAATTAGATGTTGATACCAGCGGCAGACTTTTATTAAAAACCTATCACCATTGGGAAACGATTTATCAGAGAACAATTGAGCAAAAGAACTTACCAATTCCGGTGCCTATTTTAGGAAATCCATCTGCAAATTTTGTTTTAGAACATGAAAATAAATGGCGTTTTGGATGCCGAAGCGGTTATGAAGTTTTTTGTTTTGAAAAACCATCCAATGATTTTGTGTGGGAAGGAACACTGGCGGTTGAAGGAATGGGAAAAACAGGCTTTGTAATTGAGTGTGATGAAGAAGGAACTGCCTATTATGTTTCGATTGATTTTGTAAATGGTTTTGTCCAGTTTCGAGCGTGGGGATTTAATGAAAAAGACGTCAAAAACAATTTTATCTTCGAAAATATTCAAACGAATCAATTTGAAATTGTCGATAAAAAAGAAATCTACTTTAAAATAATCCGTCACGGAAATTACTATGAAGTATCGATAAATGAAGTGGTTAAATTAACTTTATTGGATTTTAAATACAGCGAAGGAAAAATAGGGGTCTATGTTTGTTCTGCCATTGTATCCTTAAAAGATTCAAAGATTCACGTAATTCCAGAACCGGAAAATGAATACGCAACTTCAGATCCAAATAAAGCTTTTGATGAATATTTGAAAAAATCGCATTAAGAAGGAAGAGGATAGAAGCAAGAGAATAGAGAATAGAGGAAAGAGAATACAAGCAAGAGAATAGAGGCAAGAGGATAGAAGAAAGAAAGAGAGATCAATATAGCCCAAGGTTTCAACCTTGGGGGACATGCATAATAAAAATGCATTATGTCCCAACGGTTGAAACCGTTGGCAATGTTTACAAGTAAAATAAATTATGGCTTTTACGAATTTGCACGAATTGGTTTTAAGATTAACTAATTAAAAATTCGTGCAAATTCGTGAAATTCGTGTTTTAAATCTTTTTTTTATTGAGTTGTAAAATGTTTCCGAAAGCTGCGGCGGCTTTGTGAACCTGAATAACCCAATCATCAGCGGCATTGTCATCTGCACCATCTGAAATATATTTTAGACATAAAAACGGAATATTTTCTTTCATGGCAATCATGGCAAGGGCGTAAGCTTCCATATCTACCACGTCGTAGATTTTGGTGGCATGACCCATTTCAAAACTATCACCTGTTCCACAAATGCCTATTTGCAGGTTATCCATTGCCAAACCATAGTTAAGAATCACTGGTAAATCAGAAAGCGGAGTTTCATATTGCGCAAACCCTAAACCTCTCACATCCATATCTCTTTGCACAAATTTAGTACAGCAAATAATGTCGCCTTTTTGAAAAGAATTGCTTCCTGCAGATCCAAGATTAACGATTAAAGATGGTTTTTTGTTTTGAATAACTTTGGTTAATTCATAAGCTGCATTTACTTTTCCGATTCCGGTAATGAGCGTATTTTGACCAACGAAAACATCTGCCGCTTCAGATTCTAATGCAAATGAGAATAATACATCTTTTAGTGGAAAAGATAATTCGGGTGTAATTTTTATCATTAAATAAGTTTATTTTTCGATATGCAAAGATGCTCATTTCAACTAAATAATAAGTTATAGAAAGAAATGATTTATGTCAATTGTTTGAAGTGTTTATTGTTCAGAAAAGAGATCTTACAATGCGTAATACTTTATTTATTGTTAAAAATTAAAAAAAACAATTTTTAACTATATTAATTCGATAGAATTTATATATATTTGCAGAGTAGAAAATTTCTACATGACTTATCCAGAAAGACTGAGGGAATAGGCCCGATGATGTCTTAGCAACCTGTTGCCAAATAAGGTGCTAAATCCTTCCGCTACGGCGGACAGATAAGAAAGATTTCGTTTAGTAAATCTGAATAAGCTCATCAATATTAAATTTTTTTATTATTAAAATGAAAGCTGAGCTATTATTATACGCCAATTTTACAGAAACCAATCTGCTATTTCAGGAAAATAAATCTTTAGTTTTTCGAATGCACGGCAGGTAATTTTTTCCAGTCTATTTCCCTTTATTGACGTTACGTTAGGCCATTTCAAATTGGTCAGGGAACACTTATGTTCAATTTTAAATCAAATTATTATGAAAAATATCTTATTAAGCAACACTAATAATCAACTGCGATATATCGGTTACAAAACCTTAAAAAATCACTTCGAAAATTTGGATTCTTCCAAAGATTCAACGAGAAATAAAATATGTTAATTTAAAATGATAGGGAAATGAATGTTATTGAGAAGCAAGTAAAAACAAGCCAATTAGAAAAGTATTTTTCGAAATTTAGAGAAAATACAATAGGAGTAAATCACATTTTTGAATCCATTTACGGAAAACAAAATTTATTATATGCTGACTGGGTTGCCAGCGGAAGATTATATATTCCGATTGAAGATATAATGCTCAATAAAATAGGTCCGATGATTGCCAATACGCATTCATTTTCAAGTCAAACCGGAAAAGCTTCGACGTATGCTTATCAGCATGCCAGAGCAGTAATTAAAAAACACGTTAACGCTAATGAATCTGATGTTTTGGTTACCACAGGAACCGGAATGACAGCAGCTTTATCTAAATTACAGCGTTATCTGGGGTTGCGTACTGCCGATAATAAATTGCATTCTGAAACTATCGATAAAACAGATAGACCAGTTGTTTTTATTACGCATATGGAGCATCATTCTAATCAGGTTCCGTGGTATGAAACCAATGCCGATGTGGTTATTTTACCTGCCGACGAGAACAATTTGGTAAACCCTGAAATTCTTGCCGAAAAAATAAAAAAATACGCAGACCGAAAACTAAAAATCGGCTCTTTTACGGCTTGCTCAAATGTATCCGGAATAATTACGCCTTATCATGAATTGGCAAAAATCATGCATCAAAATGGTGGTTTTTGTTTTGTTGATTTTGCAGCTTCGGCACCTTATGTAAAAATTGATATGCACCCAAAAGACCCCGAAGAACAATTGGATGCGATTTTCTTCTCTCCACATAAATTCCTGGGTGGTCCCGGAACCTGCGGTGTTTTGGTTTTTAATGAAAAGTTATACAAAAGCAACATTCCCGATAATCCGGGCGGAGGAAACGTAAAATGGACAAATCCATCCGGAGGATATCAATATAGTGACATAATAGAAGTAAAAGAAGATGGCGGAACTCCAGGATTTTTGCAGGTAATAAGAACTGCTTTGGCTCTGGAACTAAAAGACCAGATGAAGGTAGAAAACATAAAAAACAGAGAAAAAGAATTGCTTGATCTTTGTTATGCAGCGTTTAGTAAAATTCCGGGTTTATCTATTTTGGGAGATATTGCGACCGAAAGAATTGGCTGTGTTTCTTTTATAATTGAAAACATTCATTACAATTTGGTTGTTAGACTTTTAAATGACCGTTTCGGAATTCAGGTTCGTGGCGGCTGGTCCTGCGCCAGTACGTATGCGCATTATTTGTTTGCTATTGACGAAGAAAAATCAAAGGAAATTACAAACGAATTGCTTCAGAAAAATCAAACCAATAAACCGGGATGGGTTCGTTTATCCCTGCATCCAATCATGACAAATGAAGAACTTTTGTTTATTTGTGATGCTATACAGCAAGTTGCGCAAAATTATCAGGAATGGCAAAAAGATTATAAATACAATAGTTCTTCTAATGAATTTGAGAATGTTATAATTGGAGAAGATATTGAAAAAGAGGTACAAAAATGGTTTGAGCTCGGGTAATATAAATGTGCTTTTTAATAAAATTTAAAAACTCATTTCATTACCGAAATGAGTTTTTTTTTTGCTAAAACCTGTTATCAGTTTAAAATAATTCCAATTGATTATTAGGGTTTGAAGGTTTGCTTTTTGGAGGTTTGGCATCTCCAAAAATAGTTCTTCCGCCATATTTGTGCGATTCATCACGTTCTCTTTGAATCAGGGCATCAAAGTTAGAATTGGGTGTAAAACTTTCTTCGGCTTTTCTTGAAATCTCTGATAATTTTTGAATTGCCTGTATTTTGTCACTATTTCCAATTTTAGCACGATTAATTGCCCTTTGCAAAGTATCAATTGTTTCATCATAAATTTTTACAGGAACAGGAAACGGATGCCCGTCTTTTCCGCCATGAGCGAAAGAAAAACGTGCCGGATCTTCAAATCGGGTAGGAGTGCCGTAAATTATTTCACTAACCAATGCTAACGATTGTAAAGCTCTTGGTCCCATTCCTTTTAAAAGCAATAATTCTTCAAAATCTTCCGGTTTATTTTCGTGGGTTGCCCACAACATTGCGCCCAATCTTTTCATATTCACATCTTCCATTCTCACATCGTGATGTGCAGGCATAGAAAGATGCTGCATTTCTTTCATGATTCTTGTTGGAGATTCTTTAGATAATTCTAAAATACCTTCTCTGGATTTTGTGGCCGCCTCAGCCGTAAGATTTAAGATTGTGCCTTGATTTTCGCCGTAAATAAAGGTATGCGGCTCATTTATAAAGGATTTTAAATCTTGCGAATGCCAATGATATCTTCTGGCAGTTTGAGAGTCAGGATTCATTCCTTGCTGAATAACAGCCCATTGTCCTTTATTATCAACGATAAAATTGTGCTGGTACAATTGAAATCCGTCCTGAATGGCCGTATTATCAACTTTGGCGGTTAGTCTGCTGCAATTGGCAAGATTGTTTCCGTCAAGACCTGTTTTTTCGCCAACAAATAAAAGTTCCTGCGGCGTTAGCATTGAATGTTTGCCTTTGCCTCCGCAAATATATATTCCTAATTCTTTTGAATGCGGGTTTACTGATTTTTTTAAGGCTCCAAGTACAGAAGTTGTAATCCCCGAAGAATGCCAGTCCATGCCCATTACGGCACCAAAACTCTGAAACCAAAAAGGATTACTCAGTTTACTTATTACTTCAGAAGTAGAAAATTCCATAGCAATCGTTTCTACAATTGCAAAGCCAAGTTTAGACATTCGTTCAACAAGCCACAACGGAACATGCCCATAATGTAAAGGAAGATCTGCCGTGCCGGAACGTTTCATTTGATATAATTTGGATTACTGCAAAATTAAGTAAAATAGTTTAAAACGCTTATTTGCAAAAGAAATGATTAAGAATACATTAGCATATTTTCGTAAATAACAGATTGTTATCAGCAAAATAAAAACCGCAGGATTTTGCCCGGCGGTTTAAATTACTTTTATAAAATCCCGATTTTTATATACAGATTTATCTATTTACATCATCTTCTGTATAGGTATCATCATCTTCAGGTTCGGCAGTAGTTGCATTATATTCATCCAAAGTTCTTCTGTCGGGATCATTATCCTTTTTTAAATCTTCATCCAGATACTGCGGTCTATTGGTGTTTTGAAAATTGGGATCAATATTATCGTTATCATCCAGTCTATGCTGAATTGGATGCTCATTAGCTTTCTCATTGTTATTATATTGATCTCTTTTTTCGGAAGAATTTGCCTGATCCTGATTTACTATAGTATCCTTGCTTTCCATGGTTTCAGATTTATTATTCTGATTATCTGATCTGTCGTTTCTGTGGTCTGAAGTATTCATAATAATAAGTTTAAAGTTAATAATTAATTCAAGTTGCTAATAAAAAAAGTATAATCCCTACGGGATATTCCAGGGCGTGCCTTTCGTTTCTACCAATATTTAACTCCTAACGGAGTAGTAAAAAATATCTCGGAGAGATTACATATTGGTAGAAATCAATTTATTTGTGCCATTTTTTGTCCCGTAGGGACTACACTTTTAATTAGCATTTAATTAGCAATTGAATTCATTACAAATCTATAGACAACAAATAAGAATAAATTACACTTTTTTTATCTTTAATTGTATTATTATCAGTTGTTTACTTTGAAGTTGTATTTAAGAATTTATGGACATTTTGTAATTTTTGGCATCGAATAGTAGAATCTTTTCTCTTTTATTTTTATTTAATTTGAGATATAAAATTACAAGGCTATACAATGTTCATTTTTTAACTAAAAATAACTTATTATGAAAATACCTAGAGAAATTATTAACGGGATTTATATATTTTTAGGAATTGCTGCTTTCTTTTTATTGCTGGAAGTTTTAAATCTTGCTCATCTATTTTATCTGCGTTTATTAAATGTACTTTTTATTTTTTATGGCGTAAACAGAACTTTAAAAATGAATCTTGCTGATGGTAAGAACAGTTTTGTTCCCAACGCAATTTCGGCTATGGTAACTTCTTTTACGGGTGTGGTTATTAGTATTATAGCATTACTTATTTATAGTTATGCTAAAGGAGGAGACAAATACGTAAAATCGTTATCAGAAGCGTTTATGTTTGGAGGCGAGCCATCGGTAGCAACATATTCTTTGTGTTTGTTTTTTGAGGGAACGGCTTCTTGTATAATTGTTACATTGCTACTAATGTTATACTGGAATAACAAATATAAAGCCGACTAAACTTCATAATTATAAAAAATAACTGAAACTTTACTATAAATATAACCTGCATTATAATTGCAGGTTTTTTTATTTTAAAAGAATCAAAACTGTTTCAATGTCCTTTAAATTTCGCTTCATTTTTAACTTAACACACAGTTCATGTTTAAATTAACTTGCAATTGTAAACTTGCGGGTTAAATAATATAAAATGATTCGAGTATTACTACTATTTTGTCTTTCTACACTATATTCTTTTGGACAACAGATAAAATTTGAAAACTTTACAACAAACCAGGGCTTATCAAATAATTCGGTACTTGATATAGAAAGCGATAAAGATGGCGGCCTGTGGATTGCAACCTGGGACGGTCTGAATTATTTTGATGGTTACAGCTTTAAGATTTTTAAGAACAATTTTAAAAATCATAAAACAGTTTCAAGTAACTATATTACAAAATTACAAAAAGATGCCCTGGGACAAATCTGGCTCATTACAAAAGAAGGTAATGTAAACCAATACCTTGGAAATGATGAGTTTGCAGCATTTAAGTTTAAAAGTACTCCAAAAGGTATTCATTTATCTCCAAAAGGAAATATAGTAGTAGAAACAAGTACGGCTTATTATGAATTTAAAAATAATTCCTTTGTCGAAATTCCTCAAAATAATGTACAAAGAACAGATTTTGAAAACTTAAAAAGTATTTTGCTTAGAAAATATCCTAAACTTATTATCAACGATATTTTAAAAGATAAATCAGGAAATATATGGTTTGCCACTCGTGAAAATGGAGTGTATATCATTACAAATGAATCTGATGAGAATAATATAGAACATTTTACTTCTGATTTGTATGCACCATATTCTTTTACAAATAATGAAATAGAAACACTTCATGAGGATGATTTTGGAAATATCTGGCTAGGACAAAAAGATGGCGGTTTGAGTATGGCATTTACCGGTTCAGAAAAAATAAATTCTGTTATGCCGCATCCTATAAAAGAACCTAATCTGCCGGATGAAACAATAAGAGCAGTTACCAAAGACAGTAAAGGAAAAATCTGGTTGGGTTATTATACAAGAGGACTTTATTGCTACAACGACAGAAGCCATTTTTTTGAAAAATTTAAAATAGACAAAGCTGCTTCAAGTCCGGATTGGGAACGAATAAGAACTTTGTTTACATCAAGCGATGGAACAGTTTGGGCGGGAACTTACAAAGGAATTTTGCGCATTTCTGATACTAAATGTACCAGCTATGAAACGAGCAATATTAAAGGAATGCCTGTTAACAGATGTTATTTTATGTTTGAAGATCAAAACAAACAGATTTGGATGGGATGTTGGGGAGGCTTGGCCAAATTTAATTTGACAACCGGAAAGTTTGAAACATTTAAAGGCCAGGAATTATTAAATAAATACAATATAAGATGCGTTAAAAAAAACAATCAAAACCTTATACTCGCGACAGAAAATAATGGAGTAATTGTATTTAATTTAACGACGAGCGCTTTAAAAAAAATCACGACCAAAGATGGAATTTTAGGCAATAGTGTTTATTCTGTTTTTGTTGATAATGAATCAGATAATTACTGGATTGCTTCTTTGGGAGGTATAAGCGTTTTTAATAAAAAAACCGGCGTAATAAAAAATATTACAGAGGCTGAAGGATTGCCAAGTCATATGGTTTACGGACTTATTGATAATGGAAATAAAATTTGGGTTAGCACTACAAAAGGACTCGCTTCTATTGACAAGAAAAAATACACCATAACTTCTTATAATCCGGATCACGGCTGGCAGGCGCCCGAATTTTCTGAAGGAGCGTATCATCAGGATTCAAAAGGAAATTTGTTTTTTGGAGGCATAAACGGACTTAATTATTTTAATCCCGCAACTATTCACATAGAAAATTCAAAAGCACGAGTAAAATTAAAAATCGATGGTAATGAAAATTATCCGGCAGCAATAGAAAAAAGCTTTAGTGATAATGAATTGGAAATTGAAATAATACCAATACTATTTCCAAAAGCAAAAAGAAGTGATATTTATTACAAACTCGAAGGAAATGATGACGAATGGATTTCTTTGGGTGCTAACAACAAGATTGAATATACTGATTTATCTTCCGGAGATTATGCCTTTATGATAAAACAGGGCAAAAACGGGATTCCCGAACCTGCATTTTTTACGCTTCACATTACCGAAGCATTTTACGAATCGGCATTGTTTTATATCCTGTTATCAGGTTTTATTTTGCTCGTTTGTGTAATAGTAATTTATGTCAAAAATAAAAGAGCACTTGTCGAGCAAAAATATCTGGAAGAACTTGTAAAAGCGCGTACTAATGTTATTGAAAAACAGAAAAAAAACCTGGAAGAAATTAATGCAGAACTGGATAAAAAAAATAAAAAAATAGAAGAGCAAAAAGAGAAACTTTTGATTCTGCACAGCAATTTTAAAAACGAAAATTTTGAAATTGAAAAGTTTAAGACTTTTATGCTGGCAGAATTTCAGGATCCGATAGCGAGAATAATTGAAATCTCGAGTTCGTTTAAAAAGGATACAGAAACCCAGCGCGCCCTAATGTCACAATCCGGCAAATTGATGAACCTTATTTCTGAATGGAATTACCTCGAACACGTTAAAGAACTTGGGCCGATAAAAAAAACTGCTACAGATTTGTTTCCTGTTTTAAAAAATAATGTCGAAAAACTAAAGAAAGAACTTCAGTTTAATCAGGTCAATTTTAATTGTGAAATAGACAAAACAGATTGTTTTGCCGTTATTGATGTTTTGCGTTTAAAACTGGCATTGCAGTATTTTTTCAATGATTTCTGCAAATATTCAGACAGAGACAGCACTTTAAGCATTGCAATCACGTATGAAAATAATTTTCTAAAAATTAATGCCCTTTCTGATAGTATTATCTTAAAAAACAACTGGCAAAACATTGTGCATTATAGTCCTTATTTTAGGGCTTTACAGGTTTTAATACAAGATCTGGAAGGAGAATTGATTCCATCTTCAGAAGAACAATTTCAAACCACAATATTAATCCCGATAGAGGTTGTTGATCCTGAAACAAACTTTAAAGAAACAATTTCCTGGAAAAATTTTAATTATGAAGATCAGTTTTCTTCAGATAAAAAATGTCTTTTGGTTTTTGGCGATCAATTTAATAACGCGGCCGCAAATCAGGTTTTGGAAAGTGAAAATTATAACCTGATTTTTGAAAGTTCTGTTTCTAATTTAAATGCAATAATAAAGCAGATCGATATAGCCGCTTTGGTTTTTTATCAGGCAGCATTCTCCAATGACCTGATTCATTTTTTAAAAACAAACAAAGAAAATACCAATATAAAAATCCCCATGATTTATATCTCAGAAGATATTAATTATGAACTAGACGAACAATTATTGGAAATAGGTATCGATACACATATTAAATTGCCGGCGCGAGCATCATTTATCAGAAAGAAAATTGATAGCCTGATCAATCAAAATGCAGAGCCTTTGCGGGAATATAAAATTCAGCAAAAAATATTTGAGATTCTCACGGAAGACAATGAACATATTACACCAAATGAAAAACTTTTAAAAAGAGCTTTGGAAATAATTAAGGAGGAATTACAAAATCCTTCTTTTAATGTAGAAATGCTTGTGGAGCAATTGGAAATTTCGAGGGTAAAATGCTATCGTTTGTTTAAAGAAACACTAAATCAGTCTCCTTTGGATATATTAATGTCGCTTCGATTGCAAAAAGCAGAAGTTTTGCTAAAAACGAAAAGACTGAACATATCTGAGATTAGTTTTGAGTGCGGATACAACGATCCGAAATACTTTGGACGTTCCTTTAAAAAGTATTTTGGCAAAAGTCCGAAGGAATATAAAGAATATAGCACGTAGTTTTTTGTTAGGGCTGCATTTACAGAAAGTTAGCCCAATGTTAATGAACAAAAATTACCCTTTTTTGCCGTTAAATCTGTCCTAAATTGCATTAAAAGTCCACTTTTGAAATACAAAAGTCCTCCTATTGCCGGGATCCATAAAATACTTTTGGCGAAACTAAAAAAGTATTTAAATGAAAAAAGTTTACGCATTGTTAATTCTTGCCTTAGGATGTATGTCATACTCCCATGCGCAGGTATCGGTATCAGGAGTTGTACTTTCTGATCTTGAAAAAATACCCGTACCAGGAGTCTCTGTTTATATTAAAGGAGAACCAAAAGGCGCTGTTACGACAGATTTTGACGGAAATTTTAAAATTAAAGCACAACAAAATGATGGTGTTTTAGTTTTTTCTTATGTAGGATTTAAAACAAAAGAAGTTTCTTATTCTGGCAGCCAAAAATTGACTGTTGGTCTTACTGAAGAAGTTAGTACTTTAAATGAAGTAGTAGTGGTAGGTTACGGTTCTCAAAAAAGATCTGATGTAACCGGGGCTATCGCTTCTGTAAAAAGTGAAAATTTTAACAAAGGAGTGGTCGCCAATGCCGGACAATTGATTCAGGGAAAAGTTTCCGGGGTTAACGTTGTTGGGGCAAGTGGTGAGCCGGGTGCTTCACAAGATATAATTATTCGTGGAGTCGGAAGTTTACGCTCAGGAACAACACCGCTTTATGTAGTAGACGGTTTTGCTTTGGATAATACGAACAATGGAGTTGCTTCAAATCCTTTAAACTTTATCAATCCGCAGGATATTGAAAGTATTGAGGTTCTTAAAGATGCATCTGCTTCGGCTATTTACGGTTCAAGAGCTGCAAATGGAGTAATTGTAATTACAACTAAAAAAGGAGCGAAAGGACAAACTAAAATAAACCTTTCTATGAGCACCGGATTTTCAACATTAGCCAATAAAGTTGAAGTTTTTAGTGCCGATGAATTTAGAAAACAAGTTGTTGCCGTAAACGGAAATTTACAAGACGGCGGAGCAAATACAGACTGGCAGGATGAATTAACAAGAACGGGAGTTTCTCAAAACGTTAATTTCTCTATGAGCGGAGGAACAGATAAATCAACTTATGCAGCATCTGTAGGAGTAGACAATCAGGAAGGTGTTTTGCAAAATAGTGATTTAAAACGCTATTCCGGACGTTTAAATTTAAACCAAAAAGCATTTGACGATAAGTTTAATGTTGCTTTTAACATGACAGCAACAAAACTTGAAAATTCAAGACCAGACGCAAGAGGTGTAGTGGGCAGTATGTTGACAATGAACCCAACTGATGCAATTTCTGTAAATGGAGAACCAAATGTTAACTTAAGCAATGATGCTGTAAATCCTTTAATCAGTCAGAGAATTTATTCTGATGAAACAAATAACAATCGTATTTTGGCTAATATCGCGCCATCTTATGAGTTCATAAAAGGATTAACGTATAAATTTAATCTTGGTGTTGATTATTCTATGTCTGAAAGAGACATCCAGGTTTTACCATATACTTCGGCAACTAATACAACCGAAAGTACTTTGAACAATATTACAACTACTAATAACAATATCTTATACGAAAATACACTGACGTATAATTTTAGTAAAGATGTTCATAGTTTTACAGTTTTGGCGGGTCAGTCTTACCAGAAAATACAAGTAAACCAAAAGAATTACGACTTTAAGGGATTCCCTGATAATGGTGTTGAACCAAAAAACCAAATAGAAGCAGCTACTGAGCTTAGAACCAAGTCTTCATCTGCGGTAGAAAATGAGCTTCAGTCTTTCTTCGGAAGATTAAATTATGGCTATGACAACAAATATTTGCTTACAGCAACGATGCGTGCCGACGGTTCTTCTAAATTTGGTAAAAATAACAGATACGGATATTTTCCATCTGTTGCCTTAGGCTGGAACATTACAAAAGAAGATTTTTTAAAAGAATCTGAAATGCTTAACAATCTTAAGTTAAGAGCAAGCTGGGGTCAGACAGGTTCTCAGGAGATTCCTTCTAAAATTACAAAAGCAAGTTATACAGAAAGTAACAGCGGATATGATACTTATCCATTAGACCCAACTACTACAGATTTAGCCGGATATCCTTATGGTTCAATCTACACGCGTTTAGCCAATCCTAATATTCAATGGGAGGTTTCAACACAAACCAATATTGGTTTAGATTTTAGTTTATTAAATAACAGATTATCAGGTACTGTTGATTATTTCAACAAAGTTTCAGAGAATATTTTATTAGAAGTAGCGCCGGTAGATCCAATTCAGCCTACATCAAAATATTGGACAAACATTCCTAATATGGAAATCAAAAACAGCGGTATTGAGGTTGCTTTAGATTACAGCAGTGACAAAAGCAAAGATTTCTCTTATAGCATTGGCGGAAATATCTCTTTTACAAACAATAAAGTAGAAAATTCACCTTATCAAATTTTAACTACAGGAGGAGCACAGGGAGGCGGACAATCCGGAGCAACGATAAACGGTGTGCTAAACGGACAGCCAATTGGTTCTTTTTATATGCTTGAATTTACCGGAATTGGTGCTGATGGTTTAAACCAATTTAAAGATACAAATAACGATGGTAAGATTCTGGACAATGACCGTATCGTTGCAGGAAGTGCTTTACCGGATTATATTTATGCGTTTTATTTGAATTTGAAATATAAGAATTTTGATTTTGGAGCTAATTTTAACGGAGCTCAGGGAAATAAAATCTACAACCACGTTGCAATGTCTTCATTCAACAGAGGAAGTTTGGCAAATTCTTTTAATACTACAGACAGAGCTTCTCAATATTTAAACGAAGCATCTACGAATTCAAATACAGTTTCTACAAGATATTTAGAAGATGGAAGTTTCTTAAGATTAAATAATGCAACTCTGGGTTACAATTTAAGCCCAAAAACAATCGGACTTGATAATATAATGGACAACATTCGTCTTTCGGTTACAGGACAAAACTTATTTGTAATCACAAAATACAGTGGTTATGATCCTGAAATTAACACCGGAACTTCAGTAGGCGAAATTCAGTCTTTTGGAATTGACTATTTCAGTTATCCAAGAAGCAGAACTATTGTATTTGGCTTAAACGCAGCATTTTAATCAAAAATAACAAAACATGAAAAATAAAATAATAATAGCAGGACTTGCATTCAGTTTATTCTTTACCTGGAGCTGTACTGACCTGGAAGAAAATGTCCTTGACGAATCCTTAAATGGGGCAGGAAAAACAGAAGCAATAAGTGGCGCAATTGCTCCCGCTTATGGACAATTAAAATCAACGTGGTATCATACAAACAATTTTGGTTTGCAGTTAATTGCCAGTGACGAAGGTATTTTACCATACAGAGGAGGAACTGACTGGTACGATGGAGGAAAATATTTGGCCGTACATGCGCACACTACAACACCTACAAATGACCTGGTTACAAGTACCTGGAATGCTCTTACGAAAAACATTTCGAGAACATTATCTGCTATTGAAGTATTGACTCCTCTTGCAGAAAGTGGAAATACAGAAGCACAAGGAGCGCTTTACGAAATGAAAGCCTTGAGAGCGTATTTAAATATGCAGACATTGGACAGCTGGGGACTTGTATTTAAAAAAGAATCATCTGCAAGTACCTCAGAAATATTGAGAGGACAAGATGCCGTTTCTTATATAGAAAGTGAATTATTGTCTGTTGCCGATGTTATTAATACTACAAGAGGGCCGGGTAGAATGACGCAGTCTGCAGTTTGGGGACTTCTTTCAAGATTGTACTTAAATGCTGCTGTTTACCGTGATCCTTACGGAACGCCTGCATTTGCAGCAGCAGATATGGATAAGGTGATTAAATATACTGACAACATTATAAACTCAGGTAAATTCAGTTTATCTCCAGAGTATTTTGACTTATTTGATGATGCTAATAATTCTAACCCTGAATTGATTTTCGCCATAGATCAGCGTGGAGTTTTGGCAGATGAGCATAACCGTTGGGCATACTGGTCAATACCGGGATCAATGTTCGCCAGACCGGAATCTATTAACGTAGACGGAACAGATGGTCCGGCTATTACATCAGATTTTTATCAAACATGGGTTGATGCTTATGGTGCTGTAGATCCTGCAGATGCTGATTCAAGATTTTATAAAAATAATGCAAAAGTGCCAGACAACTTAAAAGATCTTACAGGACTTTCGCCATTAAATGATGAAAATCATTACTACTGTGTAAAAGCTGAAGACTTTGAAATTGACAGAGGAATCATGAGAGGTATTCCGTGGGCAGCAAGAAAAGATGCAAACGGAGCTTTTTATAAATGCGATGGCGGATACAGAATTTATCCGGTTAAGCAAATTAAAGGAAACGGACCTGATCTAAAAGTTGGTTATGTAAACCTTACCCTTAAAGTTGATTTTACTAAGGAAGGAAGTGCACACGCTTCCGGATACAGAGTGTCTAAATATCAATTTAGCCATACTTCTCCAGACGGAAATACCTACAGCAGTGTAGATATGGTATTGCTTAGATATGCTGAAATTTATATGATGCGTGCCGAAGCTAAATTAAGAAAAGGACAAATTGGTGAAGCATTGGCCGATATGAATATCGTGAGAACTTCAAGAACGGCACGTGCTCCAATTCCTGCTGCGCTTACGGCTATTAACTTAGATATTTTGTACAGAGAATATGGTTTTGAATTTTATTGGGAAGGTTTAAGAAGAACTACTCAAATTCGTTTTAACCATTTTGAAGATAAATGGACTGAAAAATCAGATGTAGATGTAAACCACAGATTGTTCCCAATTCCACAGGTAGCAATTGACGGAGCTTCTAACACACCTGGATATTTAGTACAAAATAAAGGATATTAAAATTTGTTTAATTGTTTTGAATTGAAGACTGTTCATTTTTGCCATTGCTATATAATGAGCAGTCTTCTTGTGTTTATTTTTTTTAAAAACAAGGGTGTTTAGAATTTTTAAAGCACCCTGTTTTTTTACGTTTTTCTTCTTTCAGAAAACCTACAATCTGATAGAAAAAATACCGGTTTATTTACGCTAATACCCTTTTTGCCCCAATACCCAATTGCTTTTTTTCAATTCATTAATTCATTTCAAATGAAAAAATCATTTTTATTCATTAGCTTGTTCCTACTATTATTTGGAGCAGGAAATTCAATATATTCTCAAGATTTAGTAAAAGTACATTCACACAACGATTACAATCATACTATTCCTTTTTGGGATGCCTATTCAAACGGAGCAGCGTCTATAGAAGCTGATATTTTTTTGAAAGACAATGATTTATATGTTGCTCACGATCAGGAAAATATTACCGCTTCCAGAACATTAGAATCTTTGTACTTAAAACCTCTGGAAACTGCTTTGAAAATGCAGTACAAAAAGGAGCAGAAATTATTTTTGTTAATAGACATTAAAACAGATGCTGAACCAACACTTAACAAACTCGTTTCTGTTTTAAGTAAATATAAAACAATCACAGAAAATCAGAATATTAAAATCATCGTATCGGGAAACAGACCAAATTCAGACACTTACGTAAAGTATTCTAATTTTATTTACTTTGATTTTCAGGAATTAGGGAAATCAATTTCAAAAGAAAATTGGGAAAAAGTTGCGATGGTTAGTGCAGATTTTAAAAAATATTCTGTTTGGAATGGATTGGGAAAATTAACAAAAGAAGACCACGATCGTATAACTTCAATTATTTCTAAAGCAAAAGCGACCAATAAACCCTTCCGATTTTGGGGTGCTCCGGATACAAAAAGCGCCTGGAAAGCATTTTCAGAATTAGGAGTAGATATTATCAACACAGACACACCTTACAATTGTGTTCAATATCTTGGATTTTTACCAAAGAGATTCATAACAGCCACAAATTCTTCAACAGTTTATAAGCCTACTTACAAAACAGATCAAAAAAACAGTCCTGTTAAAAATGTAATTCTTTTAATTGGAGACGGAAATGGTTTATCTCAAATATCTTCGGCTGTTTTGGCCAATAACGGCGCATTGTCATTAACACAATTAAAAAGCGTTGGTTTTATAAAAACACAATCTGCCGACGATTTTACAACAGATTCTGCTGCTGCAGGAACAGCATTGGCAACAGGTCAAAAAACAAATAACAGAGCCATTGGAACAGATAGTTTACAAAAACCAATCACTAATATTTTGGAAATTTTACAAAAAAGAAAATTTTCTACAGGTGTGATAACAACAGATGAAATTACGGGAGCAACACCCGCTGCTTTTTATGCTCACACAATAGAAAGATCTAATACAGAAGTAATTGCTAAAGATTTATTAAAAAGTAAATTGAACTTATTTGTTGGAGGAGGTGCTTCTACTTTTAAGAATATTGCATTAGATTCTAAATTTAAAGTATTGCCATCAGTAAAAGACATGCAGACAGTAACTGCTGATACTATTGGTGTTTTTATTTCCCAGGGCAGAGTGCCGTCTGTTTTAGAAGGAAGAGGAGCATTATTGGCAGATGCGACAAAATACAGCCTTGAATTTTTAAATAAAAAAAATAAGCCCTTTTTTCTAATGGTCGAAGGCGCACAAATTGACAGTTTCGGGCACGTTAACAATGTTGCCGGAATAGTAGCTGAAACAATAGATTTTGATACAGCCATAACTCAGGCTCTTATTTTTGCCGATAAAAACGAAGGAACATTGGTTGTCATTACGGCAGATCATGAAACTTCCGGATTTGGTATTCCACAGGGAAACATCAAAAAACACAAAATAGAAGGAGATTTTATAACAAACGACCATACTGCCACGATGGTGCCTATATTTTCTTATGGGCCACATTCGCAGGATTTTCAGGGAGTATATGAAAATAATGAAGTATTCACTAAAATACTTTCGCTGTTAAAGTAATTTAGGAATAAAAAAGGACAATTGTTATTATTGAGGACAACGAAGAAGACTGCAAATTGTTTGCAGATTTTTTCAGACTTAAAATTACCTAATAAAGTGGGCTATTATACAAAAACAAAAAAAGGCTGTAAAACAGCCTTTTTGTTTTTGATACGTAAGTTGTGGTAGATTCTAAAAATGCTTTTTATTTCCATTTTATCAAATCTTCTTCAATCCTAATTATTCAATATCAAGATTAGGAGGTATTAATTTATACATTACCGGTGTTACGATTCTGGAAAGAATAGTGGAACTTATCAAACCTCCAATTAATACGATCGCCAATGGCGCAATCAATGGATTTGAGTTTAATGCCAAAGGAATAAGTCCGCAGATTGCTGTAATTGATGTTAATACAACGGGCAGAAAACGGGTTTCGCCGGCAATCGCAATTGCTTCATCAATAGAATGTCCTTCTTGTCGTAACTGATTGGTAAAATCGACCAGCAAAAGCGAGTTTTTAACCTGTATACCAGAAAGGCCGATAAAACCAATGATCGCCACCAATGACATCGGACTTCCGTCGATTAGTAAAAATACTACGCCACCCAAAATTCCTAACGGAATGATAGACAATACAATGATAATTCCTTTAAAGGTTTTAAATTGTAGCAATAAAACCGCTATGAATAGAAAAGTACTCAAAATAATGACCGAAAGAAAATTACCTCCCAGCGAATCGCCTTCAGATTCTTTTTCACCCGCCAATTTGTAATAATATCCTTTTGGCATTTTTAATTTATCCAATTTCGGAACAATGTCTACCAACAAATCATTTGCATAAAAACCATGTTTAGAAACTGCAGTAACTTTTGAGAATCTGGATTTATTAAAATGATTGATTGCCGTTGGCGAAGTTTCAAAAGAGATTGTCGCAATCTGATTCAGCGCAATCGGAGTTCCTTGAATATTATTGACATACAAGTTTTTTAAAGCGTCAAGATTGGCAAACTTATCTCTTGGCAGCGTGAGCGTTACATTTCGGGCATCGCCGCGATCGTCAATATAATCTCCAACGGTTAATCCCGCAACAGCAAGACGAATAACTTTATCGACTTCGCTTGTTAAAATACCAAGTGTTCTTGCTTTTTCTTTGTTGATTTTTACCTTAACATCGGTTTTATAAGTATTTAGCTCGTTGTTAACGTAAATCGTTCCTTCTTGGTTTCTTAAAATATTTTCTACTTCAGAAGACAGTTTTCGAAGCACTTTCTGGTCTTCGCCAAATAAACGTACCACAATATTAGCTTCCAGCGGCGGACCTTGTTCAAAATCTTTTACTTCGATTTTGGCGAACGGCATTGTTTTAAACTTCTCTCTTAAATTTTCAATCAATTCCGTTTTAGCAGAAGGTTTTGCTTCATCTTCCAACTGAACAAAAATCTGTGCAAAATCAGGTTTTCGATCCTGTGGATGTATGTTGTAATAAATCTGCGGATTTCCTTTACCAACATTTGAAGTATAAAAAGCGATTTCCTTATGGTTTTTTAATTCTGCTTCTATCATTTTGGTAACCCTGTCGCTTTCTGAAATATTCGATTGCAGCGGTGTTTTTATGTTGATTAAAAACATTGGCTTTTCAGAAGTGGGGAACAATTTAAATCCCGTAAGGCTGAATAATCCAAAAGCGGTAAAACTCAATAACAATGAAATTGCAATGGTTGTTTTAGGATATTGTAACGCTTTTGGCATAATATCACGATACGATCTCGTTAGAAATTTTTGCAGGTACTGAAGAAAAATATTACCACCAGCGTGATCGTGTGTTTTTAAAAATCGGCTGCCAAGAAAAGGTACCAATGTTAAGGCAACAACCATAGACGCTAAAACACTCGTAATAACCGCCATTGGAAGACTTTTGATAAATTCGCCTGCAACATCGGGCAGAAAAGCCAAAGGTAAAAACGCAATAATCAGCGTTGCGGTACATCCTACAACAGCAATTCCTATTTGTTTTGTGCCTTTCAAAACCGCTTCCATTTTTGAGTGACCTTCACGAAGCCAGCGCTCAATATTTTCAACAACAACAATACTGTCATCCACTAGTAAACCCAGCGCAACAACCAAACCAACAATACTTAATTGGTTTAAAGAAAAACCCAACGCATTCATGGCAATTAATCCTAAAGCCAAGGATAGCGGAATCGAAATCATCACAATTATAGAAGCTCTTGATCCTAACGGTAAAAGCGTGATAATAACGAGAAAAATAGCAAGTCCGAAATCAAAACCCAAATGCCCCAAACGCTGCGAAACCATATTAGCCTGATCAAAGTTGTTGATCAATTTGATGTTTTGAGGTAATTCTTTGGTAAATTCGGCTACAATTGGGTCATATTGTTTTTTAACATCGGTTATGTTTACATTATCTTTCATTCCGGCAGAAACCAAAACACAGCGATGTCCGTTAATGCGGGTAATATGATCTACTGTTTGAGATTTGTAGCTTACTTCGGCAACATCTTTCATGTAGATTATTTTTCCGTTTGCGTTGTAAATAACGGTATTGGCAACATCTTCTTCATTTTTAAATTTTCCGCTTGTTTTTACATTAAAAACCTTAGTATCAAGATCAATGCTTCCTCCGGGGATATCGGCGGCTTCACTTTGTAAGCTTCCCATAACCACATTCAACGGAATTTTTAATTGTGCTAATTTATCCAATTGGAGGTCAATTCGAATTTCCTGTTCCGGAACGCCGGAATATTTTACGTCTTTTAAATTGGTAATTTTTTCCAGTCTTGATTTTAATTCATCCGCTTCATTGCGCAGTTTTTTATCCGAAGCATTTTCAGAAACCAAAGCCACCTGAAGAATTTTTACATCAGAAGAAGCAATTTTTTCTGTTTTAATCTGATAAATATCTTTTGGAAGTTCACTGTTTTTCAGCGCGTTCATTTCAGTAGAAATTTCCTGATATTTGTTGTCAACATCAACTCCGTATTTAAATTTTACCTGAAAAGCAGCAACGCCATCTTCGACGGTAGTTAAGATTTTATCGATATTTTCAAGTCCGTAAATTTTATTTTCAATAGGTTTTACGACTTGTTCCTCCATATCTTTCGGACTAGTTCCGGGATAAATAACCGTAATAAGATATTGGGGCGGATGCGTAGATGGATCTTCAGATCTTGGCATCGAAAACAGCGTAATATACCCCACAACCGACACTAGAAGAAATATAATCAGCGTAAACTGATAATTTTTAACGGCAAAGTTTGTTATCTTCATCTTATGATTATTTAATGATTTTGATCGTTGATTGTTCATTTAAATAAGCACTGTTCGAGATCACAATCTGATCTGTTTTTTGCAGGCCGTCTTTGATATAAACCGTATTATTTTCAAATTTAAAAATAGAAACAGGCTGTCTTTTTACCTTGTTGTTTGCTACAATAAATACAAAAGCTTTATTTCCATCAGCTTCAATAAGAGCATCATACGGAATTGTAATTACATCTTTTGTCGCATCAGTACGTATTTCGGCTTTGCCAAACATGCCTACAGCCGGTTTGATGTTTTTCATGTCCAGTTTTAATTCGGCCTGAAAAGAGCCAAGTGCCGCATCTGCCGCTTGTGACTTTCTAAAAACAGTCGCATTAAATTGATTATCAGGATAACCATCAAGAGTTACATTGGCTTTTTGCCCCAATTTTACGGCTGCCCATTCTTTGTCTGTCAAACCAATCTTTAATAAATAATTATTGTTTTGCGTCGTTTCGTTGATGGCTAAAATAGGAGAACCGGGTGCCACAACTTCGCCTTCATTGGCTAATTTTTGCGATACAAAACCATTGGCAGTAGCATATATTTTGGCATAACGCGCATTAAAAGCCACGGCATCTTTTTGTTTTTTTGCAATATCAAGACCAGTTTTTGTATTTTGAAGCTGTTCTAAAGTATAGACGCTGTCTTTGTACAAATTGTAAGCACGGTTATAATCACGTTCGTATTTTTTTACATTCAGATCTGTCTGGTTTAAACCTGCGCTGATTTCGGTAGCATCCAAAGTGGCCAGAAGTTGTCCTTTTTTAAAGAAATGACCTTCTTCTACATAAATTTTATTGATTACACCGCCAATTTTAAAAGCATAATTAGCAGAATTTTCTGTGGTCACTAAACCAGAAGCATTTATATTGCTGGTTAATGAAAGAGATTCGACAGTCGCTGTTTTGATGGCAACAGTTTCGCTGTATTCAAATTGATTCGTTTCTTTTTTTTCTTCATGACACGCATAAAAAACGGGAAATACAAAAAGACATATTGCTAATGCTTTTTTATGTATAAAATTATTATTTAGGTATTCGTAAATTTTTGATTTCATAATTTTTGTTTTTGGGATTATTTAAAAGTAAAAGTGGCATTGGCTCTTTCTAATTCGGCAAAAGCAATCCAGGAATTATAAAGCGAGATATTCGTATTTAGTTGGGCATTAACCCATTGATTTTGTGCATCAAGCAGTTCGATATAAATCGCCTGACCTTCTTTGTATAATTTGGTAATATCTTCGTTGTATTTCTTAGCCGATTCTTTTTGATTTTTATCTGCATTGAATTGTTCCAGAGCCGACTTGAGATTGTTTTGAGATACCTGAAACTGAAGCAGTAATTGCTGTCTCACATTATCGGTTTGGGAACTTATTTTTTTACTGTCTTCTTCAACCTGTTTTAGTTTGTATTTGTTTTTGTTGCCCGAAAAAATATTCCATTCTAAACCAACGCCTGCAAAATAATATCTGGATTGTTTGTTGACTTCAAAATCAAAATCCTGAAAACCAAAATCAGCAAAACCGCTTAATTTAGGATACCAATACGATTCTGTAAGTTTGCTGACATTACTGTTGATTTCGCTAACCTGAGTTAATTTTGAAAGCTCTTCGCGGTTTGATGTATTTTCATTTACCAAAATAGTAGGTGTAGATTCGTTGTTTGCATCAATTTCAATTTCACTATCCAATTTTTGATTGATTAAAAAATTAAAATAAGTTTTGGCGTTGCTGTTTACTTGTTTTGCTGTTTCAAGGTTTGCTTCGATGCGAATTACCTCATTATCACTTCGCAAAACTGCGGTACGGTTTATTTTATCATTTTTAAATAAAGACTGATTCACTCTTTGGTTTTCCTTAACCAGCTTTAAAGCGTCCTGATAAATGTTAATTCCTTCAATAGATTGCAGGTATTTGTAGTACGCAATTTTGATTTCCTTAACCAATTCTCTCTGGTAAATTTCAAGTTCTATTTTTTGTAAAGAAGTTTGCTGGCTTTTAATCCTCTTGTTGTAAATAATTTCAAAATTCAATAAAGGCATTGTAGTGTGAATTTTGGCATCATAAAAATTATCCGGATTGATGAGTACAGATTGATTTTGCAAAGAAGGAAATGCATTCGAATTTGTAATCTGATTTAAGGTATTGTAAACCGGATTCAGCATATCGCCAATCGGGATATCGATCGTTCTTCCGCCATCTGCCTTGGTATAATTGGCATTTAAGGAAACAGTGGGGTAGAATAGGGCATGAGCTTCTTTAAGCGCATACATGCTTTTGTTGATGTCAAAATTATGCTGTTTGATGACTTCATTACTTTTTAATCCAATCTGGATATAATTGTCGAGTTTGCTTTGGGAGTATCCTAAAAATCCAAAACAAAAAAGCGTTAGGGTTATTACTTTTTTCATTTTATTGTACATTGTTTATTAGTTGAACGTTGTTCATTTTTTTGATCAAAAAAAAATTTAAAGCTTTTCTATTATTTTTAAATATTCATTATATCCTTCAAACAAGATTTTATCAGGATTAGAGAATTTTACACCTTTTGTTCTTTGGCGTATTTCAAGAGAACACATGCCATGCACCATGCTCCAGATCATAAAGGACAAAGGCTCTAAAGTATTGCCTTTAAAATGGCCTTTATTCATACATTCTTCTACGGTACTTTTTAATGCGCCAAAAGTACCAACACCTTCATTCCAAGCTTCTTTTTCAGAGGTTTCAATAAATTCCATGGGCGCTTTAACGATAAACATCAAATCATACATTTCTGTATTTTCAAGGGCAAATTTAATATAGGTAAACCCCATTTTTTTAAGACGTTCCATAGGGTCTTTTATCGAAAATAATTCTTTAAAATAACCGCTTAATTCGTCAAAACCGATAGAGTGTAAGTCGTGTAAAATGGCATTTTTATCCTTAAAATATACATATACAGTTCCTACGCTGTAATCTATTTCATCAGCAATATTACGAATTGTAGTCTGCTCAATACCGCGTTCTAAAAAGAGTTTTTTGGCTCCTTTTAGAATAAGTAGTTTTAAGGCTTCTTTTTCACGTGCTTTTCTTTCGGCAGTACTCATTTGTATAATTTATTCTGCAAATATAAAATTATTTTTTGAACAGTGTTCATTTTTTGAAATTAATTTGTTTTCTTTATATTTTAAACAGAGAAACAGGAACTTAAAAAGAGAAATTTACGTACATATAGTATTAAGTTTAAAAATCGCCTAAGATTAATAGTATTAATGCAATATCAGAATTGAGTAAGAGAAGTACTAATATTGTTTTTTTATAATAATTAAAATCTCGTTTTTTTATTATTTCTCAATTATTGTTCTAATTTGGCGATCAGTTTTGATAGTATTCAAAGAAATTGGAATGATATTTCAGGATAAATTAAATTTATATAGATTTGTTTTTTGCACAAACATATTATTTTTTTAACTCTCACTTTGGAAATAAATATAGTTTTAGAAGAGCTTCGCAATCAGAATAAATCCGTTTATAATAATGTCTTTAATCATTTTTATAGAGGGATGGTTTTGTATGCCAATAACTTTTTATACGACAAAGATGCGAGTGAAGATATTGTGCAGGAAGTTTTTATCTCACTATGGGAAAACTCTGGCGATATTGAAATCAAATCTTCGTTAAAAGCCTATTTGTATGCCATGGTTCGCAATAAATGCCTGAACTATCTTAAATCCCTAAAAATTACAGACGATATTAATTTAATCGATCTTAACTCGATATTAGTGTGGGAAGAAGATTTTGAAATGATTTCTGAAGAAGAAAAAAGAATCTTATATACCCAGATTTTAAAAATCATTGAAACTTTTCCCGAAAGTATGCAGGAAATTTTTAAACTAAAATTTGTCGAAAATTACAAATACATCGAAATAGCGGAAAAGCTCGATATATCTGTCAATACGGTAAAGACGCAGCTTAAGCGTGCCAAACAGAAAATCAATCAGGCTATACCATTGCTGCTTAGTTTGTTTTCTCCCTTGTTGTAAGTTAAATTTTGCTTTTTAGGCTAATTTTACTTTTTTTTCACTTTTTATTAATTTTTTGTCACCCATTTTCATCTTTCGGTTGTCTTGCTAATATATTACATTAAGTAATTGTTAATTTAAAGAGATTCTGAAAATGGAATTTAAAATCATCATAGCGAAAATAAACGATACTCTTTCCCCAGAAGAAGAATCGATTTTTGATACATGGTACAAGGAGTCAGCTTTGCACAGGGAATATTTTGAAAAGGTTAAGGAAAATTACCAAATTGAAATTAGCGAAGCCGAACTTGATCTTAATAAAGCATGGCAGGCAGTTGATAAAAGAATTTCTCCTAAGAAAAGTAGAAAATCGTATTATAAATATGCCATCGCCGCATCTGTGGCTTTATTATTAGGAATTGGATATTTTACGATTACTAAAACAAACGCAATTGATTCCGGAAAAGGAACAATTGAAACCAAAGAGGCAATTCAAAATTCTAATGATATAGTGCTTACTTTATCTGACGGTTCAAAGGTAATTTTGAATGATCAGAAAAATGGAGTTGTCGCCAGCCAGCAAAGTGTCGTGATTACCAAAGATAAAGACGGAAGCATTCGATATGATGAAAATAACGATCAGCATACCGGAAAACCAACCTACAATACGCTAATTACTCCCAACGGAAAAACTTTTCAGATTGCATTGCCAGACGGAACCAATGTCTGGATGAATGCTGGTTCATCCTTAAAATATCCAACTTATTTTGATGGAAACGAAAGATCGGTTGTTTTAACCGGCGAGGCTTATTTTGAAGTTTCGCATAATGAAAAAATGCCGTTTAAGGTTTTCTCAAACGGACAGCAGGTTGAAGTTTTAGGAACTCATTTTAACATCAGGGCTTATGAAAATGAACCGGTTTTAAAAACTACTTTATTAGAAGGAAAAATCAAAGTGACCGAAGACGATAATACAATGATCGTAAAACCGGGTCAGCAAACTACCGTAACAATCGACAGGCATACAATGAAAATTGCAGAGGTGAATACAGAACTCGCCATCGCCTGGAAAAACAGACTTTTCTATTTTGAAAATGCAAAATATGATGAAATCATGCGGGAGATCGAAAGATGGTATGATGTCAAAGTAATTTATAAAGGAAAAATTCCGGATGAAAAATTTCAGGGTGCCATTCAAAAAGACTTAAAACTAGATCAGGTATTAAAAATGCTTGAAAGCAAAGATGTTCACTTTAAAGTTTCAGGAAAGGAGGTGCTTGTGACACAGTAATATAGTGCCGCAAGAACTTTACGCAAAAAAAATACCCATAGCGTTGGAGCGCTGTGGGTATGTATAGCGTAGTTCTAAATAAAATTAACCGATCCTATTTAATAACTAACCGTTCAAAAGTAATGAAATTTTTAACCAATCAAAAATTACAACCACACAAGAATTCTTCCCAAATAGAAAAATTCCTGTCCATGACAACTGGCAATTTGAAAAAACTATACCTTATATTATTGCTTCTTCTTAGCTGCTTGTCTTTTGCACAAAGCACTAAGACAGTGACTATTGATGGAAATAATTTAAGTTTTCAAACTGTATTTAATAGTATTACAAAGCAAACAGGATATGTTTTCTTTTATAATGTTAAGATATTAGAAAATGCAAAACCAGTCAACCTGAATATTCAGAAAAAAAGTATCCCGGAAGCCTTAGCCATTATTTTTGAAGGCCAGCAGTTTTCTTTTTCTATTCAGGACAAAACTATTGTTGTCACTTCTTCAAGACCCGAAAATAAAACTACCGGATCTATTCAGGTTAAAGGAAAAGTCCTTAACGCGCAGAAAGATCCGTATCCGGGCGTAAATGTTTGGGTAACAGGAACAAAAATTGGAGCTGTAACCGATTTTGACGGAAGCTTCGTTTTATACGATGTGCCAACAGATGCTATTATCGAAGTTACAGGATTAACCGTAGAAACAACAAATGTGTTTCTTGAAGGTCGGCCCAATATCACAATAATAGCAAAAGAAAAAGTAGCCTTAATGAACGAAATTGTCGTGAATAATGGTTACCAGAAAATTTCAAAAAACAAATCGACAGGATCTGTATCTGTAATTACGGCAAAAGATTTGGAGAAAATTCCGGTTTCAAACGTAATGCACCAGTTAGAAGGTCAGGTTGCAGGTTTGGCAATTGATGTTTTGGAATCTGATAATACATTTGTTTACTCCAATTTATTTGGTGCAGGTGCCACCAAAACCAGTTACAACTTTAGAATAAGAGGCCAGTCTACTTATGATACCAGCGGTGCCAGCAGCTTACCATTGATTATTTTAGACGGAGCTCCTACAGAATTGGATATTAGAACAATAAATCCAAAAGATATCGAAAAAATAACTTTTTTGAAAGATGCGGCAGCGGCTTCTATTTACGGTGCAAGATCTGCAAATGGAGTTATGATAATCGAAACCAAAAAAGGAAAAAGAGGAAAAACAAAATTCAGTGCTTCTCAAAATTATGCTATTGCAAACACATCTAAGATCTCAACTCTGCCTTTGATGAATTCTTCTCAGGTATTAAATCTGGAGCAGGAACTGGTAGATAAAGGAATTATTACAGACCCGGCAATGGCTTTTAGTCTTTATAATTCAACACCTGTAAGTCAGGGAGTCGAATTAATGCTTCAGGAAAAAAGAGGAACTATTACTGCTGACCAGAAAAATGCACAGCTGGATATTTTAAGAGGCAGAAATAATTATGATCAGATTACAAAGTATATTATGCGTCCTTCAGAATCAAATAGCTATGATTTTTCTTTTAGTGGTGGCGAAAATGATTATTCTTATTTTACATCAGCTTCTTTTTCTAACGAAAAAACTTCGGCTATTGGTACTGGTGGTAAACGTATGACATTTACTATAAACCAGGATTTTAAGCTGCTTAATTACCTAAAAGTAAGTACAAGCGTAAAAGGATCTATCTTCAATTACGATCAAAATGGTTTGGGTTTAGAACCACTTGGGGCTTCATTAACAACCTACTTACCGTACGACCAAATTGTTGATGAAAACGGGAATTCAGTTTCTTACGAAAGACGTTTTTACAGTGCAGATACTCAAAGACTTGAAAGCCAAGGATATTTGCCATGGACTTACAACTATATGGATGAATTAAATAATCGTAATAAAACCATAAACGAGCAAAATTATTCGGCCAATATTTCTGTTACTGCTCCTTTGCTAAAAGGATTAAATGCAGTGGGAACCTATTTTATTGAAACTTCTAATTTAAAGAACGACAATTTATATAATATTAATACCTTTCAAACAAGGGACTTTATTAATCAATACACCTATCTTGATCCAGGTAGCAATGAACTTGTGTATGGAATTCCGTTAGGAGGAATAAGTCAAAACTCAAGGTTTGGTAAAGACAGTTATACCGGTCGTGGACAATTAACGTACAATACTACTTTGGCTGATAAACATTCTATTGATGCCATGGGAGGTATAGAATTTAGAGAAACTAAAGAATCAAATCAGTCAGGAACATTATTTGGTTACAATGATACGTCTCAGACTTCGATTGATCTTCCTTCAAATACACCTAATACAATTTACGGTTATCCTCAGGGAGTAAGTTATAATAATACCTTAAAAAGTGCAACACGCCGCTTTTTATCTTATTATGGTAATGCATCTTATACTTATGATAATAAATATACAATTTCAGGAAGTGCGCGATTGGACGACTACAACAATTTTGGTGTAGATAAAAGTTATAGAAGAACACCTTTGTGGTCTACAGGTTTTAAATGGAATATCATCAAAGAAAATTTCATGAAAGGAGTAACCCTTATTGATAATTTGGCTTTTAGAGCAAGTTATGGATATAACGGTAATATTAGTTTGAGTACTTTCCCTTTTACCAGTATTTCGCTTGCAGATATTGACCGTTTTTCACAAGTACCATACGCTTTTGTTTCGGCAGCAGCCAATCCGGCGTTGCGTTGGGAAAAAACAGGAATCATGAATTTTGGTTTGGATTTCAATCTTCTTAATTATCGTTTAAACGGAACTATAGAATATTACAAAAAAGACAGCAAGGATTTAATTATGGAATTTCCGGTTTCGCCATTTTATGGTACTCCAAACAATATGTTAGTGAGAAATGCATCAACGTTAGAAGGGCATGGAATTGATTTGAATTTAAACGGTGTTATTGTTAAAACGAAAAATTTTGGTTTTGATTTGAACTTAGTTACATCTTATAATAAAAACGAAGTTACCGATTCAAGATTTACAAATTATTCACAATTTTTAAATGGTTCAGGAACTGGAGCACCAATTGTGGGTTATGGACTTAATAGTGTTTTTGCCTTTAGAAATGCTGGATTAAATAATACAGGTTCTGTTCAGGTATATGACAGAGACGGAAACATTGTGCAGTCTAATGTTGCTTTGACCGATATGGCAGATATGAAGTATATGGGAACTTCGACACCCAAATATTACGGAAGTTTAAGTGCTAATTTAACGTATAAAAAACTTTCACTTTATCTTTTGGCTACTTATAAATTGGATTATGTGTTGTTCAAACCATCATTTGATCAGTATGTAACCCGATACGGAAGCTTTAACGGATATGATTTAAATACAGAAATCGATCAGAGATGGAGAAATCCGGGAGACGAAGCAACTACAAATGTTCCAGGTGTTAGAGGAATGAGTGGTTACAGTTATTCCCGTTATACTTTTGGTGATAACAGAGTAATTGATGGAGACCACATTCGATTTAAAGAAGTTTCGCTTAAATATGACTTATCAGATTTGTTTGCAAACACTTTTATACAAGGCGCCTCATTAACTTGTTCAGCAAGAAATCTGGGTATTATCTGGAGAAAAAACAAAGAAGATTTAGACCCTGATTTTCTGCCATATACAGGAAACAACATGAAACTGCCTCCAACGGCAATGTATTCAGTAGGATTCAATTTTAACTTTTAAAAGCTGCAACGATGAAAAAATATTTAATATATATAGGGATTTTATCAACACTTTTAACAAGTTGTGATAATTATGTAGACATACAAACTGAAGGAAGATTAATACCGGAAGAAACAGTAAACTACAGATATTTACTGCAGGGAGCCAGTACGTTTAACAGCACTTATGGTTTAGTAGATGTGGCTTCAGATGATATTGTAATGCGTGATGATCATGCGGCCTATTTTAATCAGAATTTCTCGGGATCGGCATATTACAAACCTTATGTGCAAACATATAAATGGGCAGATGAAATTATTCCGATAGGAGAAAGAGATAGTGATATGAATTCTCTGTATACAACATTATTTACTTGCAACGTCATAATTTCTGAGGTAATGACCAGTAAAAACGGTACAGATGCTGAACGTTTAGCCATAAAAGGAGAAGCACAGGTACACAGAGCTTACATCTTTTTAACCCTGGCAAATGTATTTGCTAAAGCTTATGATCCTGCAACAGCAGATACAGATCCTGGAATTCCGCTTTTAACTGAACCAACTGTGACCGAAAACATTACAAGAGCATCTGTAAAACAAGTTTATGATCAAATTATAAAAGATCTTACAGAAGCCACTACATCAGGATTAAAAGCCGTACAAACAGGAAGAAACATCTGGTTCCCTTCAAGAGCAGCTGCTTTTGCACTTTTGGCAAGAGCCAATTTGTATATGGGAAATTATGCCGAAGCACAGCAAAGTGCAGAAGCCGCATTGGCCCTGCAAAACAACCTGTTGAATATGGAAGATTACCAAAATCTGGGAGATTATTCATGGCCGAGAACTTTTCAGGATCCTGAAAATATACTGGCAAAAGAATCAGGTAGTTATATGTATTCGCCAATGGTTTTATCATTAAGCGACGAGTTATTAAATTCATTTGATAACAACGATCTTAGATACCAGTTGTACACAAGACCTTTAAGTACTATGACGTACGGAACTCTTACTCAGGGAAGAGCTTTCTCAAAAGAACTTTTATCAGGAGACGGACGTAACGCCGGACCAACAGTACCTGAAATGTATGTGATTAAAGCTGAATGTGAAGCCAGAGCAGGAAGTGCCGGAGCAGCAATGAATACGATTAATACTTTAAGAAAAAGTCGTTTTAGAGCCGTAGATTATACCGATTTAACTGCAGTTGATGCCAATGACGCTCTTGTTAAAGTATTGGCAGAACGCCGAAAAGAATTAATGGGAAGAGGCGGATTTAGATGGGCTGATTTAAAACGTTTAAATAAAGATCCTCGTTTTGCTAAAACCATTACACGCACCTATTTAAACGAAACTTTTAGTATCGAACCAAACGGAGCCCGTTATCAGTTTCCTTTTGCAGCAATCTACTTTGATTACGCCCCTGATTTACAACAAAATTAATAAAATTTAGAGCATACAGCACGCCTAAAAACCTACATAGGCGTGCTTATAAAATCAAAAAAAATGAAAATATTAAAACTATTAGCACTTTCTATAGTTGCGAATGCTTCTATATATGCGCAAGATCAAGTTAAAACATTTGATGTTGCGCCAGAGCAACCAAATCCGGGAGAAGAAATTACCATAACATACGACCCTTCACAAACGGTTTTAAAAAATGCAAAAGAAGTTTCGGCAAGACTTTATACTTACGATAATTTCAAATGGCAAATTAAGGATATTAATCTAAAAGCAAATGCAGATAAAAAATGGCAGACTAAAGTAAAACTTTCAGATCATGCGTCATTAATAACTTTTATTTTTACTTCGGATACTTTAGTAGATAAAGGCGGACTGACTACTTACAGCTGGATGTTGCCAAAATCTCCGGGCGCTTATATTGGCTGGGGAATGCTGCGCAACAAAGTTTTTGCAGATGATGTTCCGAATATTGTTGATGAATCTGCTTTTAAAAATGATTCTGTAGCCGTAATGTGGGTAAATTACGAATTGCAATACCATCCGGAAAGCCGTAAGAAGATATTTTATCCTGCCTTAAAAGTAGCTCAAATTGTTAGAGGCGGTGATTTTTCTCCTCGTATTAAAAAAGAAATCCGATTTATACTTACTAATGAATTAGATAATCAGGATCAGTACAATGTGACCAGAACATTGAATTTATTAGAGCCAACGGCTAATAAAGTTTTTATAGACTCAGTACAACAGGCAATTTTGAAAAAATATCCAAAAGGGGTTTTGGCTCGCGATATTGAAATCAAAAAAATGTTTATGGAAAAAGATTTTGATAAAAAAGTAAAAGAATATAACGAGTTTGAAAAGAATTTTCCAAAAGAAAAATTCTTAGATGTTGTTACTGAGACAGAAAGCCTTTACAGCGATAAATTATTCAAGGCAATCGCTTACAATTATATCGTAAAAAACAAAGATTACGACTTTGCCATCAACAGCGTAAAAAAAGTTTCGTTCTATAATGTATTAGATTATTCCTGGCACTTAATTTCAATTCCATTTAACAGAAATGAAGACGGAGTTGAAAAAACATCTTTGGAAACATTAAAAAAATACGCCGATATAATTATTCCTGAAATGGAAAGCAGAGAAACGTATGTTCCGAAAGAATTTGTTCAAAAATTATCTCCAAAAGAATGGCAGGCTCAGGCATTGAATTATGCAGCAAGAGAATATTTTACGTATGCAAAACTTCAGGAATACTTTAAAAACTATGATTTAGAGAGAAGGTATCTAGATAAAGTTAAGCCGTTTTACGGGTATAAAGACGCTTCGTATAATGAAGTGTATACAAGAATGCTTATAAGAGAAGGAAAAACGCTGGACGCTAAGGAATTGTTAGCAATCAGCATTAGAGAAAACAAATCAACTCCGGAAATGCTCGCTTCATTAAAAGCCATTTATTTAAAAGAAGGCGGTGCAGCAGCAGGTTTTGAAGCTTATGTCAATTCATTTAAATCAGACAGTAATATTCAGGAACACAAAACCAAATTGATTGCAGAACTTATCAATAAGCCAATTGAAGGTTTTGAGTTAGAAAGCAGCAAAGGCGGAAAAGTAAAATTAGCCGATCACAAAGGAAAAATTGTCGTACTTGATTTTTGGGCAATGTGGTGCGGACCTTGTAAAAATGCAATGCCCGGAATGCAGATGGCGGTTGAAAAATACAAACAGGATCCTAATGTGAATTTCTATTTTGTAGATACACAGGAATATATTAAAGATTTTAAAGCACAAACACAGGCATTTATAAAAGAGAAAAACTTTGATTTTACGATTTTGTATGATGGAAAAAATCCAAAAACAGGAAAATTTGACGAAGTATATGATAAATATGCAAAAGCATTTCAATTTTCAGGAATTCCTGAAAAAATGATTATCGATCAAAACGGAAAATTAAGATGGATGTCTAATGGATATTTTGGAAGCCCAACAGAACTTGCCGATGAAATTTCGATTATCATAGAATATTTAAAAGCTGAGAAAAAATAATTTAGTTAAAAAGGTTAGAAAATGAAAATTGTTAATTTTTTATATCTCAGCATTTTGTTATTGTGCTGTCAGATTGGTTTTTCACAAACCATCTGGCAGGGACAATATCAATCGTACCGCATATTAGTTTCTGGTGATTTTGATAGTAAAATAGATTCCCTGGCCTTTAGTATTCCTGAATTAGGTTCAGAATCTAAAGTTGCCGTAAAAATTGTTGCTGATAGTGTTTCCTTTAAAAATGATATGTACGGTTTTACTTTTAAAGGAAAATACAATCCGCAGAAAACAGCAATCACAGGAATTTTTAATAATTACTCAATTCCAAATGCGACAATTATCTTAAAGAAACAAAACGAAATTAAACCGTTGTTTTTTGCACAGCATCCGCAAAAAACATATCCGTATGAAGTGAAAGATTTTACCTTTTTAGGAAAAAACACCAAACTGACGTATGGAGCGACATTGACACTTCCGAAAAATAAAAAGAAATATCCAATTGCTATTTTAATTTCAGGAACAGGACAGCATGATCGTAATTATACGTATGTAGGCAGAGAATTTTTTACCGTTTTAGCAGATTATCTGGCAAAAAACGGAATAGCTTCTTTGCGCGTTGACGACCGTGGAATTGGTAAAACAACAGGAGATTTTGAAATCGCAACAACCGGAGATTTTGCCGACGATATTGATGAAGAAATTGCCTGCCTAAAAAACGATCCAACTATTGATGCGTCACAAATAGGTTTAATTGGTCATAGCGAAGGAGGTATGATTGCATCGATTGTAAGTTCGAGGAATAAAGATGTAAAATTCATGATAAGCTTATCCGGAGTAGGAGTAAGCGGACTCGAAATGCTGAACTTGCAAAATACGGCAATCCTTAAAAGTTATGGTTTTACAGATGAAGTTGTGGGAAAACAAATGGAGTTGTACAACATATTGTTCAAAGCTGTTTATGATACCAAAGATGACGAATCTGCAAAACCTGTTATTGAAGCAAAAACAAAAGCCTGGATAAAAATGCAGGATTCAGTTATGCTAAAAAAAATACAGCTTTCAGACAGGCGTGATGAGACTTTTACCTACCGATATTCAAGAGATGCTGATAAAAAATGGTATCGATACACCATTCATTACAATCCTGAAGATTATTTGCCCAAAATTACAATTCCGGTATTTATAGGAAATGGAGACAAAGACATTCAGGTTCCGGCGGTAGAAAATGTAAATTCATTCAAAAAACATCTAAAAACCAAAGACCTGACGACTAAAATTTATCCGGGATTAAATCACATGTACCAGCATTGCACAACTTGTACGCAGAAAGAAGTCAAAGAAATAGACGAAGTTTTTGCTCCCGAAGTTCTGGACGATATCGCCAAATGGATTTTAAGCCGATATAAAAAGTAATATTAGGTGATCATCTTTGTCAAAGTTTCAAACTTTGACAAAGATTGAAAACCACAAAACACCTGATTACCAAGGTTCTTTATCTAAACTATTTTTCGTTTTATCAATTAATTATGGACTTTCCTTAATTGGATCGATCATGAAATGTTTCCTGCTATGAAAAAATTACTTTTATTGTTTTTGATACTTTTTAGTTTTCAAAACGCATTTTCTCAAATTTACGATCCGGTATCGTTTAAAACAGCTGTAAAAGAATTAGATAGTAATACTTATGAATTAAGTATTACAACCCAAATAGAAAAAAACTGGCACATTTATTCTCAAAAAGTTCCTGCAAACGGACCAATGCCAACGAGTTTTAAATTTGAAAAATCTAAAAATTATACGGTAAAAGGTGGGGTTACAGAACCAAACGGACATGAAGTTGATGATCCGGTTTTTAATATGCGAATTAAGTTTTTTGAAACCAAAGCTATTTTTACACAAATAATAGAGCGAAAAACAAATGAAGCTTTTAAGATAAATGCCACCATAGAATTTATGGTTTGCAACGATCAAAGCTGTTTACCGCCAACGGAAAGAGAATTTGTTTTTGAAATTCCGAAAGGTAATTTAAAAGAAGAAACAAAAGTAATTGTGGAAACTAAAACCACAAATTCCGATACAATTGCAACGGTTGCAACAGATACTGTAAAAGAAAATACGATAAAACCGGAAATCAAAAAAGCGGTTGTTACCGTAAAAAATGTTCCCGCGCCGGAAGAACAAAATATCTGGAGTGTTTTTTTATTGAGTTTTCTGGGAGGTTTGGCAGCATTGTTAACGCCTTGCGTTTTCCCGATGATACCAATGACGGTTAGTTTTTTTACCAAACAAAGCAAAACCAGAGCAGCCGGAATTCGAAATGCATTGTTGTACGGCTGGTTTATCATTATTATTTATGTAGCGCTGGGAACATTGGTAACCACACTTTTTGGTGCAGATGCCTTAAATGCGCTGGCCACAAATGTCGTTTTCAATTTGATATTCTTTTTATTATTGGTTGTTTTTGCGGTTTCCTTTTTGGGTGCATTCGAAATTGTATTACCAAGTTCATGGCTCACCAAAGTCGATAACAATTCACAGAAGAGTGGGGTTATCGGTATCTTTTTTATGGCTTTGGCTTTAGCGATAGTATCTTTTTCGTGTACAGGACCAATTGTGGGTACGTTATTAGTGCAATCAGCAAGTCAGGGAGGCTTAGCGCCCATCATCGGAATGTTTGGATTTTCATTGGCTATTGCTTTGCCGTTTACACTTTTTGCTGCTTTTCCGGGCTGGATGAATTCACTTCCAAAATCTGGCGGTTGGCTTAATTCTGTAAAAGTTGTTTTAGGCTTTTTAGAATTGGCTTTGGCCTTTAAATTTTTATCCAATGCCGATTTGGTGCTGCAATTGCATTTATTAGAAAGAGAAGTTTTTCTGGCTATCTGGATCGCAATTTTCCTTGTTTTGGCTTTGTATTTATTTGGAAAAATCCAATTGTCGCACGATTCTCCTGTAACGCATCTTTCTGTTGGGAGATTGAGTTTAGGAATTGCAGTTCTGGCTTTTGTAGTGTATTTAATTCCGGGACTTTGGGGAGCTCCATTGCAATATATCAGCGGTTTTCCGCCGGCAAAACAATATAGTGAATCGCCAAATGGTTTTGGAAACACAGCGGTTTCAAATGATGCAAAAGAGTTATTGCCAGAAGGCGCAGAAAGCGGTCCAAACGGAATCACGACTTTTCATGATTATGAAACCGGTTTGACCTACGCCAAAAAAGTAAACAAACCAGTTATGATCGATTTTACAGGATATGCCTGTGTAAATTGTCGTAAAATGGAAGAACGCGTCTGGCCGGATCCGCAAGTTTTATCACAGTTAAAAAATGATGTTGTCGTTATTTCTTTATATGTAGACGATAAAAGACCACTTGCAGAAAACGAGCAGATTGTATCAAAAATAACAGGTAAAAAATTAAAATATACTGGACAGAAATGGAGTGAATTTCAAATCCTGAAATACAAAACCAACGCCCAGCCTTATTATGTTTTAACAGATCATAACGGAGAATCCCTAAATCAGCCAACGGCTTATAATCCGGATATTCAATTTTATACGAATTGGTTAAAAGAAGGAGTAGGGAACTTTAAAAAATTAAAATAATACAATACTGGTTTTTCAAACATTATTATTTTAGAAGTATTTGAATTAGTAAGCTTGTACATCATTTGAGAAACCCTAAAAGAGCTGTTTTTGCCAACAGCTCTTTTTTAGGTTTCGTTTAGAAGTGCTTTTTGAGTTATTGTCAATAATCTAATTGAGCCTTACAGAAAGATTAAATGAACCTCACAACAAAGCAATACCGAAATATAAATTTTAATTTTGTATGTTAGTAATACAGTATAAGAAATCATGGATGTTCAGCAAGACGATAAATTAAAAACATTAAGCTATTCGGGCATATTTTTGTCCTGTTTTAGTGATTATAGCGAAAAGTGTATTCACGCCACGCCCGAACATGTTTTGGTTTATTTGTACTCCGGAGAACAGATTATAGAGGACAGAAATAAAAAAATAATATTACAGGCAGGTGATTGTGCTTTTATCAGAAGAGATCATCGATTAAAAATGTACAAAAATAGTAAAGGTGAAGATTTGTACAAAGGTATTTCATTGACTTTTAAGCGGAATATATTGCGTGATTTTTACAACAAAATGAATAAATCTGAAATTCCTAAAGCTGCAAAAGTTACCGATCAAACGGTTTTCAAATTAGATACAAGTCCCGCAATAGAAAGTTTATTTCAATCGCTTACCCCTTATTTTGACAGTAACATAAAACCAACAGAAGGTGTTACACATTTAAAATTATTGGAAGGAATTTATGCTTTGCTGAATAGCAATGAACAACTCTATCCAATACTTTTTGACTTTGCCGAACCCTGGAAAATTGATCTTTTGGAATTCCTCAACGAAAACTATAATCAGGAACTTTCAATGGAACAAATAGCTTCGTTTACCGGACGAAGTCTGGCCACTTTTAAAAGAGATTTTAAAAAAATCAGCAACCTCACACCTCAAAAATGGCTCATAAAAAAACGTTTGGAAATGGCTTACATAAAACTAAAAGAAGAAGGCAGAAAAGTACAAGACGTATATATAGAAGTTGGTTTTAAAAACCCATCTCATTTTTCAACCGCCTTTAAAAAACAATACGGAATTTCGCCAACGGAAATTTAGACTTTTTTATCCTTTTTTAATTTTACGGAAGAAGGTTCGCTTTTAATTTTTTCGCGATGCTGCATTCCCCATTTTGTCATTGCTCCCACAACTTCTTCGAGTGTATGACTGTAGGGCAGAAGTTCATATTCTATACTTACAGGATATCCATTTTCTACTTTTTTAATGATAAAACCATTCATTTCCAGTTCTTTTAATTCGCTGGAAAGAACCCTTGCAGAGATTCCTGTAACTTGTCTCTGAATTTCGGTAAATCGTTTATTTCCTCTTGCCATCGCGATGATAATCATCAGTTTCCATTTGCCGCCAATGGCATATAAAGCGTCTGAAACTGCCATTAAAACTTTATGGCAATCTTCTGTAAATGCTTTGTTATCTACTTGATTTTCTTTTACTTCATTCATAACTATGTTGTTTATTACTTGCTAACCTTTAGGTAATCACTAATAAAATGTAAGCAAATATAATATAATTTTGACATGTAATAATTACACAAAATAAATTTTCAATTTGAATTAAACGACAAAATTATGACCCTAGAGATTTTAAAAACAAAAGAAGAACTTAGAAACTTAATTGATGATTATGCCTATTTAGGTGATGATAAAAAAATTGCAGAAATGATGGATTTATTAACACCGGATGTTACCTATAAAGTTTATATGGGTGGCGTTTTGGTGGCCGATGTTTCCGGAAGGGAAAATATGGAAAAAGATTTTAATCATCATGCTTCTCTGGTAAAAACCTATTTTACATTGAATGGACAGCATACTGTAAAAATCGGTAACGAAACTGCTTCGGGAGTTTCTTTTACTCAAATCAAAATGATCAGAGAGGTTGAAGGAAAAGATATTTTGACTGATTACAGTGTCAAATATGATGACAATTACGTATTTGTAAATGGAAAATGGTTCATCAAAGACCGTGTCGCTCATTTCCTGATTATCGAAACAAGACCTGTTTCTTAAATTTATTGAGCTTGTCAGAAAGATTCTTTGAGCCTCGCAGTAAAGCCACTGCGAGGCTTTGTCTTTAATTTTGTGTTTTAAATATTAAACAGATGCAAACAACAATATTCGACCGATTAAGAAATGGCGAAATCATTTCATCAGCAGATAAAGATGCACATAAAATGCGTGAAGCTTCCTTTGCTACAAAGAAATTATTGCTTCAGATGAATAATTCGTCAGACCCCACAGAAATCAGGAATTTTTTAAGCCAAATTACAGCTACTGAAATCGACGAAAGCGTAAGTGTATTTACACCATTATATATCAATTACGGGAAAAATACCAAAATCGGTAAAAATGTATTCATCAACTTTGATTGCGTTTTTCTTGATTTGGGCGGAATTACCATTGAAGACAATGTATTAATAGCTCCGAAAGTAAGTTTGCTTACCGAAGGTCACCCAACTTCAATCGAAGACAGACATTCTCTAATTCCAAAACCAATTCTCATTAAAAAAAATGCCTGGATTGGCGCCAACGCTACCATTTTGCCGGGTGTAACGATTGGCGAAAATTCAGTTGTCGCAGCAGGAGCGGTAGTTTCTAAAGATGTTCCCGATAATACGATCGTAGGCGGAATTCCTGCAAAAATTTTAAAAACAATTTAATTTAATAAAATGAAAAAAACATTGATTATTACAATGATGCTTCTTTTAACAGGGCAAGCATTTTCGCAAGACAAAAAATCTAAATCAGAAAAAATGAATACATCAAAAGAACATTATACCTTTCAATTAAGTGATAAAGTAACGCGTCAAAAAGTAAGCTTCAAAAATCGTTATGGTATTACTTTAAGCGGAGATTTATATCTTCCGAAAAATGCCGGAAACACAAAATTAGCCGCATTGGCAATTAGCGGGCCTTTTGGAGCTGTAAAACAACAATCATCAGGATTATACGCAAATATAATGGCCGAACGTGGTTTTGCTGTGATAGCATTTGATCCGTCTTACACAGGCGAAAGTAGTGGCGAACCACGAAATGTAGCTTCTCCTGAAATTAATACTGAAGATTTTAGTGCCGCGGTTGATTTTTTAGGATTACAAAAAAACGTTGACAGAAGCAAAATCGGTATCATCGGGATTTGTGGTTTTGGAGGTTTTGCTTTAAATGCCACTGCAATTGACAAACGAGTAAAAGCGGTTGCTGTGACAAGTTTATATGATATGACCAGAGTAATGTCGAAGGGTTACAATGATTCTGTTACTTTAGAACAAAGAACCAAAACATTAGAAAATTTGGGTGAGCAGCGTTGGAAAGATGCAGAAAACGGAAAACCGGCAGATGGTCCAAGAAATTTACCGGAAACATTGAAAGGCGATGAACCACAATTTATAAAAGAATATTTTGATTACTACAGAACTCCACGTGGTTTTCATGCTAACTCTGTAAACTCAAACGGAGCCTGGCTGGTGACAAATCCAATATCTTTTATGAATATGCCAATTTTAAGTTATGTAAAAGAAATTTCGCCGAGACCAATGCTTTTAATCGCAGGAGAAAATGCGCACTCAAGATATTTTAGTGAAGATATTTTTAAAGTGGCAAATGAACCAAAAGAATTAATAATTATCCCAAATACTGTTCACGTTGATTTGTATGATAAAGTTAATGTGATTCCTTTCGATAAGCTGGAAAAATTCTTTAAAGATAATTTGAAATAATATATCAGATGGCAATTTGAAGCGATGCCAAATATTCTAATGTATAAAGAAATAAATCGGGCGCATCAGCATTTATCCCAATTACAAACCTCCAAAGTTATTTTGATTTTGGAGGTTATTTTATGTTTACGGACTTTTCGCCAGAGTCATTAATTCCGATAGGTAACATGACTTTCCAGATGTAATATTTCTAATTTTCGCTGCGCATAAATCTCAAAATTACAGCGTGAAAATTCTTCTCCTTTTTTACTTGTAATCAGGTGGTTATAAATCTTTTGGTTGAAATAATCTTTTTTGCCCAAAATTTCCCATTCCTCAATATAGGATTGATCCAATACTTTTGGAAAAAGTTGTGGATTGATAAAAACCAGGGTTCTCAATTTTTATAGCAGACACTTTAAATAATTTAATTTTGTAATAGAATAAATAGTATTTTTACTGTATTGAAAACAACCAATATCATATTGTCTTTTGTCATTCTTATTATTTCCTTCATGCCGTGTGCTGATATGGAAATGAATAATGCTGCGCAAAAGACAGCTCAATTTACTGAAACTCATATAGATCATTCGCATGACACACAAAATGATTTGTGCTCACCATTTTGCGTATGCAGTTGTTGTGGAGTGCAAGTGTTAAGTTATGCATCTGCAATTAATTTTGATTTTCATGTTATAGGGTCTTTGATTAAGCGTCCGTTACCAAATTACATCTCAGTTTTAGCTTCCAATTTCTACGGAAGTATTTGGCAGCCACCTCAAATAGTATAATGTTGCCCGTCCCGAATTTTCGGGATTCGGTTAGAGATTTGTGGACTTTCCACACAATTTAAAGACAATTTATTGTCTTAATTTCTCATTTCATTATATATTCAAATGTTAGATAAAATTATACAGTTTAGTATAAGGAATAAATTCATTATACTATTATTTACCTTGGTTTTAATTGCCTGGGGAAGCTATTCGCTTAAAAAATTACCACTTGATGCATTGCCTGATGTAACCAATAATCAGGTTCAGATTATTACTACAGCGCCAACTTTGGCCAGTCAGGAAGTAGAGCAATTAATTACTTATCCGCTTGAGCAATCTGTCAAAACCGTTGCTAAAGTCATTGAACTTCGTAGTATTTCTCGTTTCGGGTTATCGGTAGTGACCGTGGTTTTTGAAGATAATGTTGACATTTACTGGGCCAGAGAGCAAATATTTCAACGTTTAAAACAAGCAGAAGAGAATATCCCTGCGTATGCCGGAACTCCTGAACTCGCGCCTATTACAACTGGTTTAGGAGAAATTTATCAATATGATGTGTATGCCAAAAAAGGATATGAAGATAAGTATGATGCGATACAATTAAGAACCATACAAGATTGGATCATTATTCCGCAATTGCAGGGAATAGCAGGCGTAGCAGATGTTAGTACCTGGGGTGGTAAATTAAAACAATATGAAATAGCTGTCAATCCAAATACTTTAAATAGTTTAGGCGTCACCATCACTGAAATTTTTGATGCTTTAGAGAAAAACAATCAAAATACGGGGGGCGCTTATATCGAAAAAGACCAGTATGCCTACTTTATTCGTGGAGTCGGCATGGCTACAGGTGTAAAAGATTTAGGAAACGTAGTAGTCAAAAATCGTAATGGTTCTCCGGTTCTGGTTCGTGATGTTGCAGAAGTTCGGGAAGGCATTTCACTTCGATATGGTGCTTCTACTAAAGATGGTAAGGGAGAAATTGTTTGTGGACTGGCTTTGATGCTTAAAGGAGAAAATTCAAGTGCAGTTGTTGCGCGTATTAAAGAAAAAATGATCCAAATAAATAAAAGCCTGCCAGAAGGAGTTGTAGCAGAAGCCTTCATTGACAGAGGAAAATTAGTTGATAGTGCTATTGGAACAATAAGTAAAAATTTATTGGAGGGAGCATTGATCGTTATTTTTGTACTTATTTTATTTTTAGGAAATCTTCGTGCAGGTTTAATTGTAGCATCTGTAATCCCATTGGCGATGCTTTTTGCCGTTATTTTAATGAATGCCTTTGGCGTAAGCGGAAACTTAATGAGCTTGGGAGCAATTGATTTTGGAATCATCGTCGATGGTGCGGTTATCATAGTTGAAGCTACGATGCATCATTTGCAGAAACTCAAAAGAAAAGATAAATTATCACAAGAAGAAATGGATACTGAAGTTTATAATTCAGCATCTAAGATTAGAAATAGTGCTGCATTTGGAGAAATCATTATTCTTATCGTTTACTTGCCTATTTTGGCTCTTATTGGTACAGAGGGAAAAATGTTTAAACCTATGGCTATGACAGTTGGTTTTGCTGTTATTGGTGCTTTTATTCTTTCGTTAACGTATGTACCCATGATGAGTGCTATGTTTTTATCTAAAAATACAGAACACAAAGAAAACTTTAGTGACCGAATGATGGCGTGGCTGGAGAATATTTACGCACCATTTTTAGAAAAGGCTTTGGCCTTTAAAAAAACAGTATTAGGTATTGCTCTTGGTTTATTTATTTTGGGAGTCATTGTTTTTCAAAATATGGGAGGAGAATTTATTCCAACTATCGAAGAAGGAGATCTGGCACTAAATGTTACTATTATGACAGGAAGTTCTCTAACCCAAATGATAAAGACTACTACGGAATATGAAAAGATTTTAAAAGATAAATTTCCTGAGATTAAAACCGTTGTAGCTAAAATTGGAAGCGGTGAAATACCAACAGACCCAATGCCAATAGAAAGTGCAGATTTGATTATTGTTCTTAAAGATAAAAAGCAATGGTCAGGAAAATACAAAAATTGGGAAGATTTAGCGAATGCGATGAAAAAAGAAATGGAAATTATTCCTGGAGTAAACATTGAGATTTCACAACCTATTCAAATGCGTTTTAATGAATTGATGACCGGAAGCAGAAGTGATATTGCGATTAAGATTTTTGGAGATGACTTAGAAATTCTGGATGCAAAAGCAGCCGAACTCATTTCGAAAGTAAAAAACATTGAGGGAATAGGAGATTTAAAAGCAGATAAAGTTACTGGTTTACCACAAATTACGATCAAATATGATTATAACAAAATCGCTTTGTATGGTTTGAATATATCCGATATTAACCGCATTATTCGTTCGTCATTTGCGGGAGAGATTGCAGGTAAGATATACGATGAAAGCAAGCGGTTTGATGTTGTAGTACGAATGAATGCCGATAACAGAAGCGATATTGCCGATGTGAGCAATTTATTTATACCATTGCCAAATGGGCAGCAGGTACCACTTTCGCAAGTGGCTTCCATTAATTATGAGCAAGGTCCTGTACAGGTTTCGCGTGAAGATGGTAAGCGAAGAATAACAGTCGGACTGAATGTTCGTGGTCGTGATATTAAAAGTGTAGTAGAGGAAATTCAGCAAAAACTAGATAAAAGTTTTGAACTTCCCGCAGGCTATTATGTTACTTATGGAGGGCAGTTTGAGAATTTAATTGAAGCCACAAAACGGTTATCAATTGCATTGCCAATTGCTTTGGGATTAATTTTAATATTATTATTTTTTACTTTTAATAGTTTCAAACAAGCCGGATTAATCTTTACAGCTATTCCGTTATCAGCTATTGGAGGAATTTTTGCACTTTGGTTGCGAGGTATGCCATTTAGTATTTCGGCTGGAATTGGTTTTATTGCTTTATTCGGAATAGCGGTATTAAACGGAATTGTCCTGATTTCGTATTTCAATCAGCTTAAAGCAGAAGGAATAACAGATCCGCTACAACGAGTATTCCTTGGAACCAAAACCAGACTAAGACCAGTATTAATGACAGCTGCCGTTGCATCTCTGGGTTTTTTGCCAATGGCATTATCAACCAGTGGAGGTGCAGAAGTACAAAAACCATTGGCAACAGTAGTTATTGGCGGATTATTTTCGGCAACCCTGCTCACCTTAATTGTTTTGCCAATTCTATATCTGCTATTGGAGAACAATACTAAAAAAAGAAAAATGATATCACAACCTCTTACCATCGCATTGTTATTGCTTTTTACGAGTATTTCATTTGCCCAAACTACACAACCGGTAAGTTTACAAAAAGCAATTGAAATAGGGAAATCTAACAATATAGATTTAAAAATTGCCGATAAAGAAATTGAGAAACAAACCGCTCTTAAAAAGACAGCTTTCCAAGCTGATCCGCTTAATGTTCAATATCAGGGAGGTCAATTCAACAGTGTTGATTTTGATCATAATATTTCGATTCAGCAATACTTTCCGATAGGAAAAATTACCAAAGCCAATCGACAATTACAAGAAGAACTGGTCAAGCTGGCTGAAAAGCGAAAAGCATTATCTGAATATGAAATAGAAAAAGCAATCACGCTGTCTTATTATCAATATCTATACGGTATTTCAATCCAAAAACTGAATTCTGAACTTAATGATATTTATACCAAATTTCTTAAAAATGCAGAGCTTCGTTTTAAAACTGGAGAAAGTGGCAATATCGAGGTTATTAGTGCCAAGGCGAAGGTAAAAGAGATCGAAACGCAAAAAGAGCAGCTTAGTTATGATATGGCTATTTACCAAAAGCAATTTCAGTTTTTTGTTCAAACTAACGAAAATATAGTACCAGATACCAATACTACATTACTCTATTCTGATGTAAATGAGAAAGGAAAATCAAAAGCAGAGGGTCTGGTTACAGATTATTATAATCAGCAAATTTCGGTATATCAAAAAGAAGCCAATACGTTTAAAGCTATGCGTACGCCAAAATTAGGATTGGGATATTTTGCCCAAACCATCAATACAGAATCTTTGTTTCAGGGCTTTACAGCAGGGCTTCAAATTCCGTTATTTGGAGGAGTTAATACAGCCAAAGCACAGGCAGCTTCTATAAGCATTTCGCAGTCAGAGCTTGCATTAGATAAAAACAAATTGGCTTTGAATTTTCAAATGCAGGAATTGCAGAACAATTTTGAAAAGCAAAAAAAAGCATTGACCTATTATCAAAATGAAGGAACACAATATGCAAATCAAATTATAAAGTCGGCAGAAAAAAGTTATGCTAATGGTGATATGAGCTATTGGTCGTACATCAGTTTTTTGAATCAGGCCATTGACATTAAAAAACAGTATGCAGAAGCAGCACATTCCTTTAATCAAAGCGCGATAGAATTACAGTTTCCATCCCTTACAAATAAATAAATTCCGCAAAATGAAAAAATATAATATTTCAACAATAACAGCTAAAATCAGTTTATTGATGCTGGTTTTAAGTCTTTTTTTAATCACTTCCTGTCAGGATAAAAAAACCGAAGAAACGCACGAAGAAGAAAAATCTGAAACGGAAGTAGCATTAACGGCTGATCAATTTAAAACCGTTGGAATCGAAACAGGTTTGGTTGAAGAGAGAAACCTGAACAAAATCATAAAAGCAAACGGTTATACAACGGTACCGCCTCAAAATTCTGCAGAAGTAGCAACCTTAATTGGCGGAACGGTTAAAGATATTTTTGTTTTAGAAGGCACTTATGTCAACAAGGGAAAAGTTCTGGCAACCATTCAAAATCTGGAAGTAATCGAGATGCAGGAAGATTATCATTCTGCAACAGCAAATATCGAATATTTACAATTAGAATATAATCGCCAGAAAACACTGAGTGATGAGAATGTTAATCCAAGGAAAATTTTTCAGGAAGTAAAATCAAAACTGGCAGCAGAGAGAGCAAGAGCACAGGCAGCAAAAAATAAACTCGAAACTTTGCATGTAAGCACCAAAGGCAATAGTTCACTTGTTCCTATCGTAGCACCTATTAGTGGTTATGTAGGCAAAATAAACATTGCAAAAGGGGCATTTGCAGAAACTGGACTGATTTTATTTGAAGTAGTAGATAACAGTCAGATGCATTTAGACTTAAATGTTTATGAAAAAGATCTGGGTTCTATTTCTGTTGGGCAGGTTATTGATTTTGTGTTAACGAATCAATCGAATAAATCAATTAAAGGAAAAATCTTCGGAATTAATAAATCTTTTTCGAATGAAAGTAAAACGGTAGCAGTACATGCAAAAATAGATCCTGCCAATGCAAAAGATTTAATTCCGGGAATGTATGTCTCGGCAAACATCAATATCACAAATGTAACTGTTCCCGCATTACCAAAAGATGCTATTGTTAGAAATGGTGATAAATATTTTGTTTATATTCAGGAACAAAATCACCTCAAGAAGAAAAGTGCAAACAAAGAAAAAGAACAGGATGAAATTCATTTTAAAGCTATTGAAGTTATTCCCGGAACAACAGACTTAGGTTTTACAGAGGTAAAATTTGTAGATGAAATACCTTCTGGTGCACGAATAGTTTTCAAGGGCGCTTTTTATTTATTATCAGCAATAAAAGGCGGTGGGGAGCATGAACATTAAAAAATCAACATTCGATAATTAAATTTTTGAATTAGAAAAAATCAAAAAAATTATGATACATCAACACAAATACGATGCAAATGGCAAACAGCTTTGTTGCACACAAGAGGAAAAAATTAATAAAAAATCAGATAAAAACAGCGGTTGTTGTTCGGCACATGATGAACAGGAACATTCTGATGAGGATGGGCATAATCATGAACATAATGCTAATGAAAGTACCTTAAAAATGTTCCTTCCTGCTATAATCTCATTAGTTTTGTTACTCGTAGCTATAGGTCTTGATAATTATTTTCAGCCAAGCTGGTTTACAAAATATGTTAGATTATCCTGGTATATAGTGGCTTATTTACCTGTTGGAATTCCTGTTTTGAAAGAAGCATTTGAAAGTATAACAAAAGGCGAATTTTTCTCTGAATTTCTTTTGATGTGTATTGCTACACTTGGAGCATTTGCCATTGGTGAATATCCGGAAGGAGTCGCAGTAATGCTATTTTATACTATTGGCGAAGTCTTTCAGACTTTGGCAGTAAGCAGGGCAAAATCAAATATAAAAAGTTTGTTGGACCAACGTCCTGACGAAGTTAGTATTTTAGTGAATAATCTTGTACAAACCGTAAAAGCAGCAGATGTAAGTATTGGGACTATTATACAGCTTAAATCCGGGGAGAAACTAGGATTAGACGGAGAATTAATATCAGAGAAAGCATCGTTTAATACCGCCGCTCTAACGGGTGAAAGCAAACCAGATACTAAAGTAAAAGGTGAAACCGTTTTGGCGGGTATGATAAACGGAACAACCATTGCTCAGGTAAAGGTCACTACTGCCTATAATGACAGTAAGCTTTCCAAAATATTAGAAATGGTTCAAAATGCAACGGCTCAAAAAGCACCAACGGAGCTATTCATCAGAAAATTTGCCAAAATCTATACACCAATAGTGGTTTTTCTAGCCATTGCCATTTGTTTATTGCCTTATTTTTTTGTGCCTAACTATGATTTTAATGATTGGTTATACCGGGCATTGGTCTTTCTGGTAATATCTTGCCCTTGTGCTTTAGTAATTAGTATTCCGCTTGGTTATTTTGGAGGAATTGGTGCAGCGAGTAAAAACGGGATATTGTTTAAGGGGAGTAACTTTTTGGATAGTATTGCCAATATCCAAAATGTAGTAATGGACAAAACAGGAACCATGACTGAAGGAGTTTTTATGGTTCAGGAAGTTATTATTTCAAATGAATTTGAAAGAGAAGAAATACTTAAAATGGTTAATGCTTTAGAAAGCCAAAGTACCCATCCAGTCGCTACTGCCATTCATAATCACGTAGGCGCAATTGATCCTTCCATTGAACTTAAAAATGTAGAAGAAATAGCAGGGCATGGATTAAAAGCTGAAATCAACGGAAAAGAACTTCATGTGGGCAATTTTAAATTGATGGACAAATTTAGCATTCCGTATGATATTGATCCAGATTCTATTGTTTACACGTTGATTGCCATTGCCTATGATAAAAAGTTTGCAGGATATTTAACTATTGCTGACTTGATTAAAGAGGATGCACAGCTAACTATCGACAAACTAAAATCGATGGGGGTTAAAACCACAATGCTAAGTGGGGATAAAAATACTGTAGTGCAGTTTGTAGCGAATAAACTAGGTATAAGTAATGCTTTTGGGGACTTATTGCCTGAAGATAAAGTAAATAAAGTAAATGAAATAAAAGCTAAAAATGAAACAGTAGCTTTTGTTGGTGATGGAGTTAATGATGCGCCGGTTGTGGCATTAAGTACTGTAGGAATTGCAATGGGCGGCTTGGGAAGTGATGCAACAATTGAAACAGCCGATGTTGTAATTCAGGATGATAAACCCAGTAAAATACCAATGGCAATCAATATAGGAAAACAAACGCGCAAGATAGTCTGGCAAAACATTACGCTGGCTTTTGTTGTTAAAGGAATTGTTTTGATTCTGGGTGCGGGAGGCTTGGCTACGATGTGGGAAGCTGTATTTGCAGATGTTGGAGTGGCATTATTGGCAATTTTAAATGCTGTGAGAATTCAGAAAATGAAATTTTAAATAGATAAATTTATAAAAAAGCGCCATTGATTTGGCGCTTTTTTATTTAATTGTTTTTCGGTATAGCGCTACACTACAGCTCATAATTCCTTGCTGGCTGAAACCCATTAAATAAACCTGTTTTTCATCAAAATAAAGTTCACCTTTCAGGTCTTCAATAAAATCTAATATGGTAACTGAATATCATTTTAACTGGCTGAATGTTGGGATAAGTAATTTTAAATATTGATGTTTTGCTAGCTGGCAATTATGTAATTACATAATTGCTAATTGTAAGTACATCAACAGTAAAGTGTCGTAATTTTGCTACTTAATTATTGCATGAACAGCATCCCCGCAGCGCAAATTGAATAAAAAAGTACTTGCAATTAAAATAAAAGTAAAGAAAATCAAGTTAAGAGTTTTATTAATTGAATAACCAACGATTATCTAATTTCCCCAGATAAAAATAATCCGAAAATTATGCCAATACGATATTTTCCCTTAGATAACAGCCCGAACTTTAAAAAAATAATATGCTTCATTTTTGTTTTTTTTATATTCAGTCAAATTGCGAGTAGTCAATGTGCTACACCAATTGTAGGATGTTCAAACACTAATTTATCCAATTTTGGAAGTGAGTCAAATAATGATGCTGCAACAATAGAATATGATAATTTCGTCTCGGGTTTTCATAGCACAGTTGTAAGAACTTCTGATGGTTCTTTCCAGATCTGGGGAGAAAAAATTGCAAATGATGGAACTACAGATATATTAGCCCCTCTAACTATAAATAAATCAAACTTTCCGGCATTAACGGGTATCCCTCTCAAGGCTGCTTTGGGAAGTAATTCTACGGGTAATATTCAGGCTATTATTTTAGCAACTGATGGATTGTATGCATGGTCAAAAGAAGGAATCGTTCTTAGCGCTGCAATTACCTCAAGCACAGCTTTTCAAAAACTCACTATAAATGGCAACTCAAATGGTCTGCCTACTGGTGTAAATCCCCAAGATGTTAAAATGATGTTTGCGACATACAAGACATTGGCCATAACAACTTGTAGTGGAGATGTGTGGGTACTTTCACAAACATCAACTGTAAGAGGTAATGGAGGAAGGGGAAATGCTGTTACGTGGTACAAAGTAACAACTTCGGATACCGGAAATCCATTTTTGACGGGCGTCGTTGTCTGTAGAGGAAATAACGATGGACTTATGGCATTGAAGTCAGACGGTACTGTATATGTATGGGGTAATAATGTATTATTGGGAAATAACTCGCCTGTTATTCCAAGTCAAGCCAGGGCGGTACAAATGACACTACCTTTGAATGCAACTCCAAAAATGATTGGTTCGACAGGAAATGGTACAGCAAGATCGTACTATATTTTAGCAACAAACGGTAACTTATATAGTATGGGTGAAAATTCTAATAAGGAGCTGGGAGATTGGACGGTTACTGACAGATTATCGTGGGTACAACCCAGATATTCTTCTCCGACAGGTCCTGTGATGAATGATATTAAATGGTTTAGCCCGCAGGAACATGACGGTCAATATGGCGCCATAAATGTGATTAACAACAGTAAAAGTATTTACGCATTTGGTAATAATGGCTTGTTACTTGGAACTACAGGTTCCACTTCAAACCCTGTTATTCCTAATGGTTTAAATGGACAAGATCATATTCTGGCGGTAGAAACCGGGGGGCACACCTCAATGATTGTTAAAGATTGTGAAGTTAAATTTGGATACGTCGGCCATAGATACCATGGAAGTATGGGCGATGGGAGTGATATAGATACAAATGAATTAAATTATACTTTTGCTACAGCTCCAGTACAAATTTGTGGTGTAGAGTCACTTCCTATTATTCAGCCTGTTACCGCAGGAGGAGGGCCTGGTATGAAATATTGCGTTAATGATCCTGTTTTATTAGATCCAACTCCTGCAGGAGGTAGATTAAGTATTCGTAGCGGTCCTGGAAACCTCACCGGAAATACGCTAAATTTTACCGCATCAGGTACTGTTGTAGTTCAATATTTAGTAACTACTTCTTGTGGAAGTAAATCATTAGTCACAAAAAGTTTTGAGACTGCAATTTGTCCGTTGGATTTGGAGGTTACAAAAACAGTGGATAATCTTAATCCAAGTATCGGAAGTACTAGTATTTTTACAATAAATGCAAAAAATAATGGACCCTATAAAGCTACTGGAGTGAGTGTAAATGATGTACTTCCATCGGGTTATGACTTTATTAGTGCAACCCCTTCTGTTGGAACATGGTCATCCCCAAAGTGGAATATTGGCAACCTTTCCAACGGCGCTACTGCAACTATGTCAATTGTCGCAACAGTTAAAACTTCAGGAACATACGCTAATACAGCTACCATTACGGCGACTAATCCGGACACCAATACAGCAAACAATACATCAACTGTCACACCCGCAGTTCAGAGCAATCTTTCGATATCTAAAACCATTAGCAATAACACGGTGAATATTGGAGATAACATTACATTTACCATCACTGCCACCAACGCCGGACCAAGCGCTGCAACGGGAGTTTCGGTAATAGATGTTCTTCCTTCTGGTTACACTTTTGTCAGCGCAACGGCGTCAACAGGAACTTGGTCATCACCAAATTGGAATATTGGTGGTCTTGCTAACGGAGCTACTGCAACGCTGGATATCCTTGCAAGAGTAAACGCTACAGGTAATTATAACAATACAGCTAGTATAACAGGAACAGAGCATGATCCAATCCTTGGAGATAATTCGAGCTCTGTCAATCCAAATATCAATCATGTGCCAGTTGCGGTTGATGATATTTACACAGTTGCGGAAGATGTGATATTGACATTAACTCCCTTAAATCTTGATTCAGATCCTGATGGGAACACATTGAATGTTACGTCCATCAACGAAACCACTTTAACCGGCACGGCACAGTTAATTTCCGTAGCAAATGGAACAGTAAATATATCCGCTTCAGGTGTGATTACTTTCACACCAGATCAAAACTTTAATTCCGCTACAACCATAAGTATTCCTTATGCAATAAGCGATGGAAATGGAGGAACCGCTACAGCAAACATGTATATTACCGTTACGGCTGTCAACGATAATCCCGTTGCAGTAGACGATATTTATACAATTACTGAAGATGGAACGGTAACATTAACCCCCTTAAATCTTGATTCAGATCTTGAAGGCGACACGTTGAGTATAACGTCTATTAATGGAACGATATTAACAAGTGCAGCACAGGTTATTGTTGTATCGAACGGCACTGTAAACATATCGGCTGCAGGCGTGATAACTTTTACACCAGATAAAAACTTTAATTCGGCTACCCCCATAAACATTCCTTATGCAATAAGCGATGGGAATGGAGGTACTGCTACAGCAAACCAGCATATTACGGTTACGGCTGTCAATGATAATCCGGTTGCAGTAGACGATATTTATACAGTTGCAGAAGACGAAACGGCAACATTGAACCCATTAAATCTTGATTCAGATCTTGATGGTGATACATTGACTATTACTTCAATTAATGGAACAAGTTTAACAGGTTTTGATCAAGTGATAATTGTACCAAATGCCAAAGTAAACATAACAGCGGGTATGATTACTTTTACGCCGGATGCTAATTATAATTCGGCTACACCCATCAGTTTTCCTTATATAATAAGCGATGGGAATGGCGGAACCGCGACAGCAAACCAACTCATTAGAGTTAGGGCTGTCAATGATAATCCGGTTGCAGCTGATCATGTAAATGCGGCAATCTTATCTACATCCGGCGCAACACCTATCGATAAATTAACGGCAACAGATGTTGATGGAACCATCGTTAGTTATACCATCTTAAGTTTACCAGTTCACGGTATTTTGGCATTATCAGGTGTTCCGGTAACAAAAAACCAGATACTGACACCAGCGCAGGCAGCAATGCTCACTTATGATCCTAGTGGAACATTTGTTGGTAATGATACATTTACATTCACTGCAAGAGATAACCAGGTAGGTGTAGATGCCAGTCCGGCAACAATAACTATAGTAATTTCAGCAGCATTATTGGAGGCAGCAGGAGATCCTATATGGAATGCGGACGGTATTAATGGTTCATTAGAAATAGGTAATGTTTTGGACAATGACAAGATAAACAGTATTCCTGTTACTGCTTCGCAAGTGATAATAAAAGCTATAAATTTTCCTGCCGGAATTACTATTAATGCTGATGGTACAATTGATGTAGCGCCAGGTACACAGGCAGGAAATCATACCTTCACCTATCAAATCTGTGAAGTGGCTAATTTATCTAATTGCAGTACAGCAACAGTGCGTGTTTTTGTAGAAATTCCTGCTATTGCAATAGTTAAGAAAGTGGTTTTTAACGATGATAATGGAAATGGATATACGGAAGTGGGTGAAACTTTAACTTATAGCTTCGAAATAGCAAACAAAGGGAACTCCGATCTTGAAAACATAACAGTTACTGATCCTTTACCTGGAATTGCGATATTTGGTGGCCCTATCGATTTAGCTATTGGGCAAATGGATAATTCTTCGATTACAGGAACCTATGTTTTAACTCAGGCAGATCTAAATGCCGGGACTATAAGCAATCAGGCAATAGCATCTGGAAATAGTAAAAGCAGAATAATTGTTACGGACAAGTCAGATTTTAGCGATTTTAATGGTGAAAGACCAACTGTTTTAGAATTTGGTGATTGTCTGATCAAAATCTTTAACGCTGTTTCTGCAAATGGAGATCAAAATAACTCAAGATTCTATATTCAGGGTTTAGAATGTTATCCGGATAATACAGTGCAGATTTACAACCGTCTGGGAATTTTGGTATTCGAGAGAAATCATTATAATAACAACGACATCGCTTTTAGGGGCATATCAGAAGGAGCTTTTTCTAGTAAATACTCAAACGAATTAGAAGAAGGGACCTATTATTATATATTAAGATATAAGGACAAGCGATCTACTACACATGAAAAGGCTGGATATTTATATCTGAATAGGTAATTATCTAAAAGAAAATAACAAACGAATTAAAATATAGGTTATCAATGTTTTAACTCGTTTGCTTGTAGTTGTTTTGTGCTATTTTGTTCTGCTATTTCCCGATGCAGAAATTAGCAGTCCAGTGTTTGCTGAGGTTGACAGATATCGAGGTACAAAAGAGGTACAAAATTTGAACAAAATCACACAAAATAAAGAACAAACAAACCTTGATTTTCAAGTTAGAAGATGAAGTTGTTAAACTGTAATACATCTTTTTTAAGAACACATTAATCCAGTGATTGAAGCAAATTTATAAAAAAATATCATTTGTCGGATCGACATTTTGCAGCTTTTTCATTTACAGAAATTAATATTGGATTTACTAGTTATGCATCGGAGAGCTGCAGTTTCGAACCTTAAGTTTACAGCTCCCATTAATGCAGTATTTTTATTTTTAAAATTCTACTGCGCCATGATTTTGCCACAAAACTTAGAATGGTGAAATATCTTTAAAAAACGCCTTAATTTTTTGTGGCAAAAAAGGTATCCACTCCAAACGCCTTGTGCCACGATTCTGCCACAAAACTAAAAATGTTGACAATTGAGAAAATAAGTAGCTCGACTGCCTTAACCTTATTGTGTCAGAAAAATATCCACTTCACCCCCTTGGCTGGACCAATAAAGAAGACATACAAACCATTGGCTAAATGATGGAGTTTATCAAAAGATTTCAATGATATACTTCTTCTGTTACTTCAAATCGATAATTTCAAACAATAAATCATATTTATCGCCTAGTTTTTTCTTCAATCGCTGTTTGCTTTTTTTGATGGCATCAATTGTTACACCCAATAAATTTGACATTTCGTAGTTATTAAAATCTAATTTCTGGAGCATTATTATTTTCAGATTAGATTCTTTTAATTCCGGAAAATTATCAATTATAGTATTGTAAAAATCACCATGCTGTTTGATGAATTCTCTTTTAAAAGCACCCCAATTTTCATCTGTCATAAGATGAGAGCTCAATATTTCCTGAAGTTTTCCTTTTTCTTCTTCCAGATGTATCGAATTGGAGTTTTTAATTTCTTCCAGTTCATTTTCTAAAATAGATATCTTTTTGTTTTTGTTTTTAAGGTACTCCGCATAAGTATGGATATCAGAATTAGCATCCTTAAGCATCTTTTCAAAAAGTAATCGGTCATTTTCAAGTTTTATTCTTTTTGTCTTTAATTTTTTGTTTAAAGAACTGTACGTAATAAAACTTAATACAATAGTTAAAAGTAAAATGATAATATAGAGATTCTTCGTTCTTTCTCCTTGTACTAATTGTAATCGGATATTTTTAGTATCATTTTCATATTTTTTTTTCTGAATAAGCCAATACGATCTTTGCAGTACAGTATTGCCGTTTGTCTTCAGTAAATATTCCTCAATTACTTTAAGCTGACGTCTTAATAACAATTCTTTTTCAGGGTCTTTGCCGTTTAAAACAAGAAGTTTTAATTCAATTACTTCTTTTAATGAACTTCTGTAATACGATTTTGAACTTGCAATTTTCCCGGCTCTTGCCAGAATTTTTTCGACTTGAGTGGTTTCTTTCAGTTTTAAAAGAATTCTGGCCAATAATATAGAAGCATACATTTCATTCTTATCAATTTTAAACTTTTGAGAATAAGAAATGTCTTGTTTTAAAAAGCCGACAGCATCTTTTAGTTTTCCTTTTTTTTCATAAACGAGTGCCTTATCCCCTAAAATTTTTGCATATCGGATACTGTCACCTATTTTTAATGCGACGGTTTCAGATTGATTAAAATACCGCATTGCATTTTCTAAATCTTTATTTCTAAGATAACAGTTGCCAATTGCATTTAAAATACCGGCAGATTCTGAAGAAGACTTCTCCATGTACTGCATTGATTTTTTATAAAAGCTAATTGCAGAATTATCTTCTACAGTAGACATGATCCAGCCAAAGAATTTAAAAGTTTCTTCGGGTAAAATCATTTCTGAAGCATCAATCTGATTACTTTCTTCCATTGTTTTGAGTACAATTGGAATGAGTTTATCAATCTGACAATAATAATACAAGTATTGCGAATAATTCAGTTGAGTCCAAATGATGAGCGCGGGATCATTTAGCTTTTTGGCTTCTTCTATTGATTTTAAAAAATAATGTTCACTTCTGTTATTGATTCTGTCAAAGAAAACAGAAAAACCATTTGCCAGCAGTGCATGATATAAAATATGTGATTTTTTATTGGATGATTGATGTAAATAAGACAGGCATTTTTTTAGTGCTATAGTGTCTTTTTTGGTATTATTTTCTTTAAGAATTATAGATTCAATATTCTTAATTAAATCAGTAGAAGGAGGATATAGTTCTTGGGCGTTTAATTTTGTAAAAAAAACAAAGGCGGATAACACAAAAAATAGTGTGGCTTTTTTTGTACAGGAAATCATTTTGGAAAAAGGGGCTTGTTTGAGTGACAAAACTATGAAAATAAATGGTTTAACTAAAAAAAAAATAGCAGAAATCTTAATGAAAAGTAAAAGAGAAAGTTTCTTGAAAAAGCCGTTTTATTACTACAATTGTTATTAGCTAATACAGATATTTCCGATGAATTAAGTCTGATTTGAAGAAGCAGCTTTAATTGGAGAAAATATTGCAATGATCATGAATTGCTGCGGATTATCCAAACAGTAACGCGGGAATTTTCGCTTAAAAACAGTTTCTATAAGAATGAAGTAAGACCTCTTTCTCGAAGTGTTTGTAAATTAGTTTTTTGTGAATTTGCAGATCCTAATTTGTCCTCGTTTTGTCTCTCCTGATTATTTAATAAAGTAATTATTTTAAAATATATTCGGCGATTATTATAAGATCCAAAAAGGATGTTTAACCCCTCGAAATTATTAATTTTTTAAATGATATCTATGAAATCAAAATTACTTTTAATGTTGTGTCTTTTTTGTGCAACAATCTCAAATTACGCTCAAAGTTCAATCACTCAGTCAGGAATTGCAGTGCAGGGTATTGCCAGAGACGCTAACAACACTGCAATGATAAATCAGACTATCAATCTTACTTTTACTCTGTATTATTTGAATGCGTCAAGTATTGAGCAGCCGATTTATAAAATCACTAAAAATTTAACCACCGACGCATTTGGTGTGTTTTCTGATGTAATTGATCCAACAGCAGCTAACAACAGTATATTTACTAATAATATCGCTTATCTTAGAATAGAGAAAGGCGCAGAAATTATTTCTGATGAAAAACTGCGACATGTACCTTATGCTATTTCTGCTAATAATGGTGTTCCGGTAGGATCAATTATGCCTTATATTGGTACAGTTGCTCCAGAAGGCTGGGCACTTTGCGATGGTAAAGCTTTGCCTACAACAGCTACGGCTTTAATTGCTTTGGTAGGAAATAATGCACCTAACCTACAAGGTATGTTTTTAAGAGGTACAGGAACCAGTCCTGTAAATAATCAGCCTGGACCAGCCTTAAAAGGAACACAAGATGATAGTCTTGAAAAGCACTCACATAATAAAGGTACATTAACTACAGATACTGCTGGTAATCATAACCATAAAAATGGAAATTATGATCAACTTTTAAGTATGACCGGAAAGTTTACAGCTATTCAAACAGATGACAATGCTGGTCAGCCTGATATCGCTTCTGCAGGAACAGTGCTAGATGCTGGTAACCATACACATAATATAAGTGGCTCAACGGCTGATTTTGGGGATTTAGAAACAAGGCCTGTTAACTACGGTGTAAACTATATCATTAAATTGTAAAGCTGTAATGATGAAAAAAATAATTGCGTTTCTCGGAATATTTTTTCTGGGAGCGGGACTTTATGCCCAAAATACCAAAGGTGCAAAAATAGTCCCCGTGTCACAGGCTATTCAAAACAAAGGATTTAGCATACAGGTAGGTCTTCCTTTTTTAGGACAAAATAAAACAGGACCAAGACGTACAAATCCTGCTGATATTCGTTTTCCATGGAATATCTTATATTTATACAACACATTTGCAGAAGAATCTTTTGGTGTTTCAAAAGGTTTTTATGGAGATAAAGTTTTAATTACCTGGGACTTAAGAGCCAATGAGAACCTGGTAAAAAGTATAAAGATATATAGAAGAATTTATACAGAAGCAGGAAATCTTCCGTACAATTTAGTCGTAGGTCTTTCTGCTACAGAAACTACTTATGAAGATAAATATGTAGAAGGAGGAGTTTTGTACGAGTATAAAGTAGAAGCCCAGGGTGTTAGTGCAACGCCAGGACTATATAGTACTTACATTACGGGTATAGGATACAGAAATCCTACGGCTGTTGTAACAGGAAATATTAGTTATAAAGGCGGAAATCCTGTTAAAGATGTTGTCGTTACAGCAACTCCAAGTGGTAGTGATACTGCTAAAGGAAGTGCTTTGAGTATTCCGGCTACGGGTTTTATAGATATTCAGAGTTTAAGTACAGCTATTTCGAATTCAGCAACTTTTCAGGCTTGGGTAAAACCAAAAGGAGCTTATGCAAGTGATTCAGAAGCTGCTATTCGATTGTTTAATATCTCTAGTTCTAAAAGTGCAGATAATATTGATGTAACCGTAAAACTAAATTCGGTTGCTAACTCCATTGATGTTAACATTGGAAGTAATAAATATACTTTAACGAATTATTTTCCTTCGGGTAATTTAAACTCAAGAGGAAATGATTTGCTGGTGCCTGTTTCAGATTTTAATAAATCTTTTGTGCATTTTACAGTCGTAATCAATGATAATCAGACTCCTTTATTATATGTGAACGGAAGACAGATTACGCAAGCTTACAAAACAGAAGCAGACAGTAAATTAAAAGGTGTTGATGCCTCTTATACTGCTCCATATTTTAATGTAACAATCCCTACCGGAACAATAAAACTTTCTGGCGTAACCTGGGATAATGCTAAAGTTGGAGGAGGAAGAGCAAGTTATATTGATGAAATTAGAATTTGGAAAGCGGCATTAGAATCGGCTGTAGTAAGAACTGATTATTCCAGATTTATAAGCGGAAACGATTCAAGAATGGTAACGTATTTGAGAGCCAATGAAAAAGCAGGAAGATATGCTTATGATTTGTCTCGCAGCGGATTTACTTATAACGAAAATCATGGTAAACTTTGGGATGCCAATACAGTAGAAGCCAATAAAGTGTTATGGGCTGCAGACGCAGATAATTATCCAACAACATCTCAATTGGGTGTTTTAGGGGTAACAGACAGCAAAGGAAATTACCAAATTAGCGCGATTCAGTATTCTGGTTCAGGAGAATCTTATAACATTACTCCAATGTACGGCCAGCATAAATTTGAACCGAATCAACAGTTGGTTTATTTAGGACAAGGTTCTGAAGTAGTAAACAAAATTGATTTTGTAGATCAGTCTTCGTTTAGTTTTAAAGGTATTGCAGTATTTGATACGCGTGGTGTTTTTCCATCTTACGTGGCAGTAGATACTAAAAAACCGGATAATAAAAATGATGCATGGATTGACGGAGGTGCTAATATTTTGGATGAGGCATATAATACTTATGAAATTAATGGAGAAAAATATGCTAAAGGAAAATATTGGATAAATAACGCAGGAACTCCAACAGATAAATCGGATGATTATTTAGATCGTTATGCTGAAATAAACACAGTAGGAGCGAACGTATACATTGACGGAAATATCGTATTGGATGCCAATAACATTCCGGTGGTTACAGATGATAAAGGGTATTTTGATGTAAGTGTACCTATTGGAAAACATTACATTACGATAAAAAAAGACGGTCATGAATTTGCTTATAGCGGACGTTTTCCAGCTTCTACAAGTGAATTTAAAGAGTTTTTTGAAGACTCTAATGATCCTGTTTATTTTGTAGACAATACCAGAGTTACCGTTGTAGGTAAAGTAGTGGGAGGATCTGTAGAAGCGGCCAAAAGTATTGGTTTTGGAGCCGAAGGTCTGGCAGTAAAAACTATTGTTGATGCCGGAATTACAAAAAATCTTGAAGTAAGTGCTAAAAATAATGTTGGTAAAGCCGATTTTTCATTAGGATATGCACCACTTGGAGCCAATGTAACCAAATATACCAAGTTTAATTATACAACCAATACAGCTTCGGGAGAATACCGAATTGCGGTTATACCGTTAAAATATAGCTTGGAAGCCAACGATTTGGTCATCAAAAGCAACCCAACTATTTCGTTATTAAAAGCCGGAACTACTGAAACGTTTGATTTTTCGGAGATTCCAGTTGTAAAAACTCCGGAATATAAATACAAAGAAAATAACGTAGATAAAACCTTAACAGGAACACCGTATCATTACGAGAAAAGTTTCACCTACAGGTCAAATCCGGTATTACAGGTAATCGAACAAACTTCTGATAAGACGATTAATGTTCGAGGACAATCAGTATCAACTGTAAATTTTGCAAAACCAGTTTATACGCAGTTTATACCGTATAAAATTGTGATGAATCGTTTTGAACGTTATACCAATAAAGATTCAGGAACAGCTGTAGAAGTAAAAGTGCCGGTAACAGATGGTGAGTTGGTAACAACAAATAATCTGGCTTTGTCGGGTTCAGAAACGATTAAGGCAAATGAAAGTACCTTAACTTATGAATTTAAGGGAGGAATTCCATCAATTACACCGCCATTTGAGATCAAAAGCACTTTGAATTATCGATTAAACGAAGTGGATTATCCGGTTGAGAACTTTAAAGATACCGGAATTATTTTAGGAGGAAAAGCAGACGGAAGCCAGACTTTTGTAACCGCAGCACCAGATATTCCTGCGATTATTTTAAGAGATCCGCCCGGTTCGAATAGTTTTGCCACACTTGAAGCAGGCGAAAGTGTTTCGTTTACATCCGAAGCCACTTTTGCACATCAGGAAGGAGTATCGGAAGAGCTTACTATTGCAGGTGGAATGTACTTTGAGCTTCAGGGAGGTTTAGTTCCTACACCAAAAGTATCAATAGAGCAGGAAAATTCAGCAGTTACAGGTGTAGGTATTTCCAAAACTTCTCAGGATGGTAAAAGTGTAACAAGCACTTATACTTTTAGTAAAGCAATTTCAACCAGTGATGCCACAGATTATGTAGGTTCAGATGGAGATTTATATATAGGAAACTCAAAAAATATATTTTATGGTTCGTATGATAACATCGAAACATCCAATACAATACCTAATAAATATGTAAATGGTGTTGCAACGCCATTAAGTCCTGCAGAATATGTAAACTTAGGTACTGCAAACGCTCCGGTATATGTGAGTAAACAAAAAGCCCTTAGTTTTGTTGATAAGCCTACCGAAACATTTTTCATGTATTCGCAAAAACATATTTTAACCTCTTTAATTCCGGAATATGAATTGTTTATTACAAACAATTTAAACGGACCAGATCCGAACTCTGCAGCAAACGTACAGAAGAGAGCTGAATATGAAGAGAAGATAAGACTTTGGCGAAAAGTGATTCTCGATAATGAAAAAATTAAATATACCGCTAAAAATGATCGTGCTGCCTATAAAACAGGTCTGGCAGGTGTTATAGCAAACTTTACTAAAGGAGTTAAAGAAGCTTATGACGACATTAGCTTTGCAGCATCTAAAGAAAAATTGTCTAATCAGCTTAATCAGTCTAATCTGATTAAAAGTATGCTTGACTCTGAATTTGAGAAAAATATTTCTTTTGATTCAGGTTTGGGAGCGTATTCCCGTGGTATAGAAACAAGTGTAGTATCGGCAGCATCTACTTCATATAATGTAGTTATTGATCAGTCGGTAGCAGCGATACTTGGTACTTCAGTAAATAAAGTTGGTCTGGAATTTAACACAAAAGCATTTTTTCAACAAGATTTTAATTCATCATTATCTACAGAAAAAACAACGACTACCAAAATAAGCTATACCTTTAAAGACAATGATAAGGCCAACTTTTTAAGCATAGATGTAGTAAATTCTTTTGACGGTAATGGTCCTGTATTTATTACGCAGGGCGGAAGAACTTCATGTCCTTATGAAGATGCAGAAAAAACTCATTTCTATAATAAAACAACTTACAGCGATACAGCTACAGTCATTAATGAACTGGCTGATGACAAGCGTGAGATGTTGAGTTTTGCTACTCAAAAAGTAGAAGTTCCATTACTTACGGTAACAAACAACAATGTTAGTAATGTAGTAGAAACTAAAAAAGCAGAATTTGAATTAAAATTAGAAAACAACAGTGCTTCAGGATCTGATGCTGACTTTTTATTAGTGGTAGACAATACTACGAATCCAAACAATGCTTTACTTAATATCGAACCAAACGGTACGATTGTCAATGTTCCTTACGGAAAACAAGTTGTTTATAAACTGACTTTAGGTAAATCTATTTCAGATATTTATGATTATAAGGACATAAAAATCAGATTGCAGTCATTATGTGACGGCGCAGATGTAAGTTCAGAAGTACTTGTTTCGGCAAGCTTCGTTCCATCATGTTCCAGCGTAACGGTAAGCGCACCGCTTAACAACTGGGTTTACAATAGAGAGAAAGCTTATAATACAGATGGTACAACAAAACCATTGTCAATAAATTTGACGGGTTACAACACCAAGTTCAAGAGCTTCAAAAAAATTGACCTGGAATACAGATTAGCGACAAGTCCTAACTGGGTTCGTCTTCATACGTATTACGGAACTACTGACTTTTATGATGAGGCAGTAAAAAACAACGAAACCGAAATTACATCTATTGGTGCAGCGGTGAGTTTAACGTACAATTTTGATATTGCAGCTTTAAAACTGTCCAATGGAAATTATCAAATTAGAGCCAGAAGTACATGTACTAATGATACAGAATTTATATCTGATATTATTACAGGACTTGTAGACTTAAGTGCGCCTCAGTTATTTGGTACACCATTGCCAACCAACGGTATTTTAAGCGCCGGAGAAGATTTGAAAATAAGCTTTAACGAAAATATTTTCTATAATCCTGCTGTAAGTACAATCGAAATAAAAGGGCAAACGAATCAGTTAAAAATTGATCATAACGTAAGCCTGCATTTTGAAGGAGCTAACAATACAGCTGTAATCAATAATCCTAAAATCGCATCCGGAAATTTAAGTTTAGAATTCTGGATGAATAATCAAACGGCCTCTGCAGGTTCTGTAATTTCACAAGAAGAAGGATTAAATATCGGACTAAATAACGGAAATATTTCGTTTACATTGGCAGATGTTACCCTACAGGGAGAATTGAAAAACGATAATCTATTCCATCATTATGCCTTTACGTATAACAACAGTAACGGTGATTATAGAATTTTTGAAGATGATACTGAAATTGCTTCTAAAACAGGCAAAGCCAATGCACAATTTGCCAATAACAATGCTTTGGTAGTAGGAGGAAACACCTTTGTTGGAAACATGCATGATCTTCGTTTATGGAATAAAGCCTTGACCAGAGAAGATTCTTATTCAAAAATGTATGCTAAATTAATTGGAAATGAAGCGAATTTAATTGGCTATTGGCCGATGACTGAAGGAAGAGATGCCTTAGCCAAAGATTTGGTACGATTTAAACATGCAACAGTAAATGCTTCATGGGATATCAAGCCAAAAGGAAATTCATATGATTTTAATAACGGACAGTATCTTACGATGGACAATGTAAATTTTGTTCAGTTAACGAAAGAAATGGACGCTACAATGGAGTTTTGGCTTAAAACCGATACACAACAGGAAGCAACTTTATTTTCAAATGGAAGAGGCGACGGTACAGATGTTATTCAAAGCAATGGATTATCAAACAAATGGTCTGTTGATATGGATAATTCAGGAAATCTTCAGCTGAAAAGCGAAGGACGTTCTTATGTTTTAACATCAAAAGGACTTACTGATAATACATGGCATCATGTAACATTATTGTTCAACAGAGCCGGATCATTGAGAACTTATGTAGATACTAAATTAGTTTCTTCAAATGAAATGACAGCTATTGGAGGTTTCTCTGGAAATAAAATTTGGCTTGGAGCCAGAGGTACACGCGATTTGTCAGGCAAAGAAACCGTTGATCGTACTTTTAAAGGTAAGATGGATGAATTCCGTTTATGGAACACACTTCGTAACGTAGAACAAATAAACAGGGATAGTTACAATGAGGTTGATGTGGAAAGTATTGGTCTGTTATTATATACAAGGCTGAACGTTCCGGATCCGGTTACGACAAACGGACCAAGATATTACCATGCAGATGCCAATCAAACCGTAGTGGTAAACAATGCCAATTTAAGCAGCGGAAGTTTAAATTATTCAAATGATACTCCGGCAATTCAGCCAGAGCGACAACTGATTAAATTTGTAACGACGAATGTGATTAAAGATGGCGAAATGATTATTGCACCGGTTATTACAGATTGGGCTTCATTAGAAGGACAAATCTTAGATATAACCGTACACAGAATGTTTGACAGTGCGAATAACATGCAGGAATCTCCGGTTACCTGGACAGCCTATGTGAATCGTAATGAAGTAAGCTGGTTTGCAGAAGGATACAATGAAATTGTAGACCTTACCAAAAATAGCGGTGAAACTAAAACTTTTGAAATTACATTAGTGAATAAAGGAGGAAAACAACAGCCTTTTACGATTAACAATGTACCAAGCTGGTTAAGTTTAAGCAAAACAACAGGTTCTATTGATCCTAACACTAAAACGACCATTAAAGCTGTAATTGATCAGGATGTTGCCGTTGGCGAATATCTGGAGAATCTGTATTTACAAACCGATTTTGGTTATGATCAAAAATTACAGATCAAATTAAGAGTATTAGCTCCGGAACCTAACTGGAATGTTGATCCGACTCATTTTGATTATAGCATGAATATCATAGGAAAAATAAAAGTAGATGGCGTGTTGTCTGCAGATTCTTACGATAAAATTGCTGCTTTTTATAATGAAGAACCAAGAGGATCTGTGAAGCTGGTATATAATGAAGCTTACAAGGAATATTTTGCCTTTTTAACGGTTTACAGCAATAAAAATTCGGGTGAAAACCTAAAATTTAAAATCTGGGATGCTTCTCAGGGTAAAATTTTAGAAGCAAGTATCGAGTCTGTTCCATCTGTTAATTTTATGGATAACGAAGTACTGGGAACTATGAGCAAACCTTACATTTTTGTAAATTCAGGTTTAATCGAACAGGAAATTAAGCTTAATAAAGGCTGGACCTGGGTTTCTTTAAATGCAAATGATCCAAATTTTTCAGATTTAAATGCATTGACAAAAAATCTAACATTAGAAACGTCTAACCGTATTTTAAGTCATTCTCCTGCGCAGTTAGATACTTATTTTAAAGATCAGTCAAATCCTTCAAACAGCGGATGGTCTGGTACGATAAGTGCAAACGGAGGTCTTTCTCCTTCTAAAATGTATAAAGTAAACATCACTGAAGAGCAGACTTTAAAAATTAAAGGAAAAAGCGTTGATGTTGCTACATGGAGTTTCCCTATTAAGGAAAACTGGAACTGGCTTGCCTATCCTTTAGCATCTAATCAAACTACAAACGAAGCTTTGGCTTATTTTGATGCCAATGATGGAGATGTTATTAAATCTCAAAATTTGTTTGCGATATACGATCCGATCATCGGATGGAACGGAACTTTAAAGTATCTGGAAGCCGGAAAAGGGTACATGATTAAGTCTACCAAAGAGCAGACTTTTAAATATCCTGATAATTTAGAGAAAAGCAAAAATGCTACATCTAAGAATGCTTCAAATAATGAACAGGAAGCAATAGCATCAGAGTTTAAAATGTATTCGCAAAACATGAATGCAGTTGTTTTACTTCCGAAAGGATTTGATGAATTGTTTGTATATGATGCAAAAGGTGTTTTAAAAGGTGTTACAAGAAATCAGATAGTGGAAGGAAAAGAACTAAGTTTCATCACCGTTTTTGGTGAAGATGCAGAAGAACTTTCCTTTACTCTGGGAGATGGATTTACGAAAAAAGGAACTTCAAAATCATTTGTCTTTAAAGGCAATGAAGTACTTGGAACAATTGCGAATCCGATTATTTTGGAAGAAGCTTCAAAAAGAGAAAACAGCATTTATCCAAATCCTTTTAAAACGGCTTTGAACATAGAACTTAATGCCGCTAAAAAACAGGAAGTAAAAGTGCAGCTTTATTCCGCACACGGTCAATTGGTATTTAGCCAAAAGATGGTTATTGAAAGCGGTAACAATGTGATTTCAATTTCGCCAAATATAGCCGAAGGTGTCTACATAGTAGAAGTTGGAGTAGATGGAAAGCTGGTAAAAACGAAAGCTATAAAAAATTAAGAACAAATAATTGAGCTCCTAAAACATCTTTTTAAGTTTGTTTTAGGAGTTTATAATCAATTAAAAATGAGAAATTATAAACATATAATATTGCTGTTTTTTATAATAAGCAGTAGTGTATTTGCCCAATCTCCGGACTGGTCAGTAAATGAAAATAAATTTCAATACACCATGTCATTTGAAGGTTTTTTGACTGTTGATGGAAAAAACTTAACAAGTACCAATGATAAAGTAGCCGCTTTTGTAAATGGAGAATGTCGTGGAAGTGCCAATGTGCTGTACGTAGCAAGCGAGAAAAAGTATGTTGTTTATTTAACGGTTTTTTCCAATACAGATGGCGAAATAATCAATTTCAAAATCTACGATTCTGCCAATAATGTTATTAAAGAGGTAGCAAAGACAAAAGTATTTGAAAACAATAAACACTATGGAGATTTATTTCAGTCTTACAGTTTTGCAAGCCCGTCATTGAAAAGTGATGCCGAAATTATAGATTTTAGTTTTAAGGATTTAAAAACAGCAACTAAGATTGTTGACGGTTCACAAATAACGCTTTATGTGGCTAAAGGAACAAATGTTTCGGCATTAAATGCTTTATTCGAATTAAGTGCCGGAGCCGGATTATTTATAGGAACTGCGAATAAAATTTCAGGATCAAATACGATAGATTTTAATAGCCCGGTTCAATTTCAAGTACTTTCAGAAGATCAGTCAGTCTTGAAACAATGGACTGTGATAGTTAAATTAGGCAGTGCACTATTTTATAAAAAAGATGCCGTATGTTATGCCGGAGGTGTCGTTAAAGTTTTATACGATGAAAATGATACGCTGGCAACTTTGACAAAAGGAGGTGTTAAAATTACGGCTCAAACCATTCAGAATGGAGAAACTGTTTTTAACAATCTGGAAGCAGGGAAATACAATGTGAGCATAGGCGGAATTAATAAAGAAATAGTAATAAATCAAAAACAATAACAATGAAAATAAAGCAATACTATATTTTACTATTAGTTATGATTGTCTCTTTTAGTTGTTCAGATCATGAAAGCGAGATAACAATTGTGCCGCTAAGCATTTCTTTTGTACATGCAGATGGATCAAAAATAACAGAAAATGAATGTATAAGTCCTAACGTAAAATACGGAATAAAGATAGAAACTAATTATGTGGATCAAAATAGACCTTTTAGAGTAGATTATTCTGTAAACGGAGTGGTTTATACCATGACTTTTACAGTTAAAACTTCTCAGGTTAATCCCATTACTTTGATTAATGGCAATAATGAGGCACAAATAGTAGGTAGCAATTATAAAGCAGTTCTAAAATATGTAGATCAGGGAGATTTTGAATTGGTAGAATAATTAAAGTTTTCATTCAGGTTACGGATGGCAAACAAAAATTGTAATAGATTTTTTATAAATAATTAAAGTTTTACATCTTTCAATAAAAGATTCGAATTACTTACTATAAATGCTATAAGAAAAATAAAAAGCCTGCAAAAGTACTTTTGCAGGCTTTTTTGTGGTTCGAGGGCACGTTTATGTTATTTTTCCGTACAGATTAATATATTAGGCAATGTTAAAGGGTATCTTTTTTATGACAGCTAATAGTTGCCGCCATTTTGCATTCGGAGAATGACAGGTAGTCAATCGAACATTTAATCTTTTTTTAAGACTTCAGGACAAGGCTTACAGCAGATCTGTAGGAGTTAGATGTCTGCAAACAGCAGCATATAATTAAATTAAAAGAGAGCCTGGTAGCTAAAGGATATTCGGAGATAGATCAGGATGAGGAATTTCATATCAACTATTTTGAAACAAAGAGTGAAAGTATTGGAATTTATTAATGCCTTTAGAGCAAAAGAAAATCTTTCAGATTCGATAAGTACTGAGGAGGATACAAGACATTAGAACGGATTTATAAAGACAAACAACACCATTGGAATTCAATGGCGTTGTTTGTCTTTATGTGTTATAATAGTTTCGAATATAAAGTTCTTAAGCTTTGATTTTACGGGGGTTTATAGTTTTCAAAAACACCATGTGCCAGGATGTTGCCACAAAGCTTAAAACGTCAATATTTTAATTATTTTCAAGGTGATTTTTATAGTTAAAATTTATCGGCGGAGTATGGGGCTCCGTCACCTAATGAAGATTAGGTAGGGTGATTGTCGATTACGCCATAATCCAACGCTGGGTTTATAAGTTTAATCCTTTGATTGAGTCAGAGATGAAGAAGAGAAAGGGCAAAGCAGGGGCAAGTTGGAGCTTGGATAAAACCTATATCAAAGTAAAAGGTATTTGGTGTTATTTAGATAGGACAGTAGATAAATTAGGCAATACAATTGACTTTCTTTTGACCAGAAAAAAACAAAGAATGAACGCGCAGAAATATAACATATCAAATATATAAATAGCTAATTTAAATTTTAGCACCTTAATATTTCTTTATACAAAAACTCATAGCCTATTTTATCTGTCTTGTGTCTAAAAAAAGCTTGCTCATGACATTTTATGATGACATAGTACTATGATAAATTAGATTTACTTTAAATTATAATAAAGCAGATTTATTTCTAAATATTAGTTTTTATTAATTTCTAAAAACATAAAAAAAATGTCATATCCAAACGTTCCGGTTCTGATCTGGGGGTGACTTTATTTTTTAGAATTTTAAACTAATCGAAAAATGAATACGAAAGGTCATTGCTATTCGAAGGCTATTATCTGCAGTATATAAATATTAGTTAATACGTGGACTTTTTTTGACCTGAAAAGACAGAGAATGAGTGCTCAGTCTTTTCTAATTAAAGCAATTAGTAACAACTGCAGCCAAAGAGTAATAAACATTGATAAAAGTGGTTCTGATACTGCAGCGATCAAAGTTTATAACAAGCGTTTGTTCTAAAAGATAAAATCCGACAGTGTAAATATCTTAATAGTAGAACAGTATTATCATTTTATTTAGTGGTGCATACAAAACGGATTCGGCTTTAAAAATTTTGAATCTGCAAAGAGAACTCTAAGCATTATTGAAGTTGTTCATATGCTTAAAAAGGATTAGATGGTTAGACAAGGGATTTCTATGATTAAATCATTCTGTAAATAAGCGGGCTAACTTTAAAAATACTTAAATACTTACATTTGATTCTGGTAAATGCGACAGAACCAAGTAAGCCAATTATAAAGTAAAATCAATTATTAACAAACTAAATTTATAAAAAATGGCAAACATTAATGGTAAAATTCAGACCGACGTCATTATCCTGGATGACACTTATGACGTGTCCGTTGCGATTCCGACAAGCAAACCAATTGTGGACGTTAACGCTTACACTTTAACAATTTATAATGAAGCAGAAGTTGCTCTGACCCCAACAACAGAGAACGTGGCTATGTTAGCCCATGTTGCAGCATCTTACAATGTGGACTCCAAAGAGACATTTCCTGATAATTTTTATCTGGAGCTTAGTCCGCCGGCATCCATCCTGCCCAATATCAAAGACAGCACTGACCCTGCGAAGACTACATTTGCAATTAAAAATATTGCAATTCAGTTTGCTACAGGTGCTTATGTAAATGCAAAGGAAATACCTGGCTCAGTAAAGGGTACCAAAGCATAAGCGGGTTACTGTTTCGTAAGGATTTCCAAAAAGTGAACCGAAAGGCTGCTTGTTTTTCTAATCATAGCAAGTCACTTTTTGGAAATCCTTTTTATTAATGATTGATTTATCCATTTTTATTTGATTTAATCTCTAGTTATGAATTCAGATACGCAAAATATCGGAATTGGCACCACAATCATAGCTGATGATATTCCTATAGTTTTTCAGGCATCGTTTAATAGTACTACTTTATCTATTGAGGTAAAGAGCTGTAAATTTGACCTTGCTGAGACTGTAAAAGAAAGGTTTAATAGCCTTAACGTCATCATACCTGAGGGTTCCAGTAAACTTTCGGTTGCTAAATTTAGCGGTGCGATATCCAGAACAGATCAGCATAAGAAACCCAATACAAATGGAGAATACCGACTGATAAAATTTGCGGGGGAAATGGAGGAAATAACGATTCCTATTCCCATTTTGAGTGACATTAGTATAGATAAGGCTTTTTTCTATTATCTGTATCTTAGCCCAAGTGCTGCAAACAGCCAGTCCAATTTTAAAGATCAGATCATATTTCTTGGCTGTAATCTTTCGATAAAACAAAACACAAAACTTTCTCAGGTACTCAAAGATGCTACTCTAAAAGCAGCTTATTTCTTATCCAACAATGCATCAGTCATATACTTTGCTTTTTCCGGAAAAATTAATGTAGGCAAAATTATAGAAGCAATATTTGGTGTTACCACACTAAACCTGACGATTGATGTTGAAAGTGCAGGAATATTCAGGGTAGCCAAAACAGCTGCTCAAAAAACGATTCCCGGTAAGGAAGGAGCACCTGATACAACTGCTCCTGAGGTTACTTACCTCGACGCATTGCGCCAGATTGCAAGTCTTCAAAATAAATCTGAAGGACCTGCAGGCGATTCAGATGTGAGAAGGTACATGCCATCTACGTTTCCGCTGGCTGAAAAAACAATAAATGAAAACGGAACATCAATAACAAAAGTTGGCATACGTGCCGGCAATGAAATAGATACTGATTTTACGGCTCAGTTTACCGAAGCATTTTCAGGCGAAGATATTACTGGTATTTGCTTCTGGGTAATGATTAATTTCAACCAGATATCTTTATTCGGGTCCCTGATTACGATTGGATACAAAAACGAGCAGGTAAATTCATTAATTCTATATGGATTTAAAACGGAAAACAAAAAAAGTGGTACTCCCGAACCCGTTACAGATGCCTATTTTTATGCGCAGCTTCCAGCCATAACATTTCTCAATTTTCTAACATTAGAAGGGCTGAAGGGCAGACAGGGAATACTTTTTAAATATACTTCAAATAAAAACCAATATGAACTGAGCGGCAGCATAACCTTTACTGCTTTTGAAAAATCATTTGTATTTGGTGGCGACTTATTGGTCAATGATGACAAGCTCGTTGCGACGGTCGATATTACTATAGGTTCGCCAAATCAAAGCATCAATAAGCCCTTGGGCATGACCGGAATCAATTTCGGGAGATTATATCTGTGCATCAATAAAACATTTGCTAAGAAAGCCGAAGGCACACAACAGGAAGTTAAAGAAAAATTGGATCTGGCTATAGGCGGCTATATCGATTTTAATTTCAGCGAGGTAAAACTTCAGCTGCAGGGGAACGTGGTGTTTGAAGATAAAGAAGCCCGCCTGGTACTGGTATCTCTCAATGCTAAACCGGTATTAACCCTTAATCAATTTGTTAGAGAGGTAATACAAAAACCTTGGGAATGGGTTGATCAGGTCACTAAACAGATCGGATTTATTTCCGGTACGATGTATTATCTGAGTGTGCCGGAATCCGTAAAAGACAAAAAAAATTATACTTTTTCCTATACTAATCCCATACAGCTCGACCAACCTCAAAATTTAGATGGTTCTACTGGTGGAGGAATTGCTAATGCATTAACCGTATTTAAACCCGGCTATCATATACATGCGGATTTATTGCTGTTTGAAAAATATGTGTTTGTAATTGATCTGTCTGTACAAACTGATGGAATTACTCTTTCAGGTTCTTATGGAGGTACTTATGAGAATGGCAAGATTACAAGTGCTACAGTAATAACAGCCTTTTTTATATCGTTGGAATCTCCGGTACTTTCAATAGGTACAGTAGGAGGAAACAATTTTGAAATAAGTATAAGTAATCTCAAACTCTTTGGAACTACGATTGGCGACAAAATCATCGCCAAATATCAAAATGGAATTTTTACAGGAATCTATAGTCTTAACAATCCAAAATTTGGATTTGAATGGCAATGGACTAAAAAACAAGGTTCTGGAGGATTTTCAATTACGAGAATTGACGGGATCGATATTAAGGAATTAGAATCTATCGCTGCGTTGGTTCAAAAATTGAACAGCATGACAGGCAGCGGAGGTTGCGAAAGCATTGTAGATAATATGTTTGAAGGACTAGAATCCAGTTTCAGTCCTGCATTGCAGGAAGGAAAAAGTCCTACTGACAATGGTAATGGAACTATGCTTATGCCGTTGAAAATAAAATACACTTTTTCTGTTGGCGATACAACCATCATGAGCGACAGTATCAGGATGGATTTAAATGTGACAATACCCACATCAATTGGCGGCTTGCCAGGGGCGATGATCGAAACGCTTGTTTTCAATATGGGAGGCATCGTTGAACAGCTGCTAAAAAGCCCTACATTTTACAAAGCTATTGCTCTTGAGATGGCTAAAAAAGGAGCAGCTAAGCTGGCAGCAAGGATGCTTTGCAGAGCTGCTGAAGAAGTTGCAAAGGACCTGGCTCAGGCGCTTTCAAAAGCTTTAGCAGAAGGACTTATAACAGCAGGACTCGAGGGATTGGTTGAACTTGGTGCAGTAATTACCGCAGTATTCGCCGCAGGTATTGCCGGGGCTGTAGGAGGACTTCTGGGTATTCTTGAAAAAGTGTGGGATGCCATCAAAAAAATATTTGGAGGTGACGATGGAAAGCAGGAGGCTCAGGATAAACTGAACGCCATCAAAGCACCTGTACAGCAGCTTATATCATCTCTCGATTCCAGTCTTGAGAAAATGGCTGCTACAATACAGGTAACATCTTTAGAAGCAGGCATTAACGATCAGGGCAATTATATGCTGAATTGGAATTTTCCGGCTCCTTCAAAGAATTTAGGAGAAAACCTGCATATCGTCTATCAGTTAAATTTTTTAGGAGGAGAAATAGGTTCCAGAGGTATACCTTCAAAAATACCGCCGACAGGCTTCAAAGCGATGACAAGCACTACATATAACAGAGAATGGTCAGAAATGTTACAGGAGGACCCTGATTTCAGGATGAATGCATCCATCCAAACTTCTATAACCGGTTATACCTTCTTGACCCAAGAGGCAGAAAATAATCTTCAAAGTACTATAAACACATTAAACCAGATTGGTGACAGCCTCGACGGGGCAGTAGCATTCAATAAGGAGCTGCAAGCATTTGTAGCCAAAATGAAAGGCTACAATAAAAATGGTTTGACTTCAGAGGTAGTATATGCTACCCAGACCGGTGAGAATACCCGATTGAGGATTGGACAGGCAGTCATAGGCATAAATACCAGAATTACATAAAAATTATCATCATGCGCGACCAAAGATAAGTGCATCATTAAAATATAGAAATCATGGCTGATATTATACCATCTATCATCGAACAAAAGTATTACGCGGGACAGCTGCTTCAGGTTGAGGATTTCAACCGGGAGCGGGATTTTCATATCCAGTACCGCAATTTTGGCAATCAGCAGTTGCTCTCTTCGGGTGTGCTTTCGGGTCTGACAGTAGATAAAAGTGGTTCAGCTATTAACGTAAGCTCTGGTGCGGCGATTGATATAAATGGAGTTTACATATTACTGACAGCGGACAAATCCTATGCAGTAACTTCGGCTGATGGAGATTATCAGTTTGTTATAAGTCATCAGACCATTCCTGTACCAGACACGAAGAATCAACTGAAAAGTAATCCGGTATTAAGCCTGATTGCTGCCGGAAAACCAATAAATGATGGTATACTGCTTGCCAATGTAACCATCAGCAATAAAGTTGTATCTAAACTTGAAAGTGCTGCATTGGCAGTAGAGATTCTTTCTTCAAGAATCCCCGAACAATCGATTCAGAATCTTGATGCTTCAGTAATAACAAAAGGTATTTTTGATAAAAATCGTATTCCTGATCTTCAGAACCTGAATGGAAAATTAACTCTATCACAACTTCCTTTCCTGCCTAATAAGGACAATGCAATAGTACAAAACGCTTTTACAGCGGGAGTACTTACCGGATTAACCGCCAGCAATACAGATAAGATCGCACAATTGACAAGTGGAATTGCTGTAGATGCTTCGGGAAACCAGATTGTTCTTGACAATACTGCAACCTATAATAACAGCACTATAACAGCCCAAAAAGGAATTTTTTCGCTGGATATGAGTGATGCAGTTTTTCAGGATAAAACCTGGTTGCTTCTGATTTCTCCAAACACAGCCGATTCAGGATCACCAATTCTGGAATTTGCAGAAAACAAAACTAAAGAGAAGGTTATTCTAGCTACAGTCAGGGTTACCGCAGGAATGCCTGTAGTAAGTAGTAACGATAGGGAAAGTGTACAACTTAAAACAGACAGATTACCTGAGCTTACTCCTGATATCCTGCCTGATATTAAGGATTTGAAGGGTAAGGTCGCCATAATACAACTACCGGGTCTGGGGGAGATGACAGGAAAGCTAAATCCTGGGCAGGTACCTCAAATTCAAGAACTGCAGGGACAGCTTACTGTGGGGCAATTGCCGCCGGATATAGTTGGAACTAAAGAGTATCTTACTTTTTTTGTCAATCAGGCAGTGGTGGGTGAAGGGGCTAAAATTCAGTTCTCCTGGATTACAGATAAAGGCGTTGACAGTCTCTCACTGTCTTATTTTTCAGAAGTTGGGATCAACAATCTTAGCACAGGAAATAATGCTATAAAACTTACAGATGCAAGTTTTCCTTACACTATTCTAGCGACTACAACATTTACCCTTACGGCTTTGATAAAGGGTGTCATAGTAGGCCAAAAACAACTAACGATTACCGTATTCGCCTTGCTTGAACTCGCCCGGCTGCAGTTTGCAAATAATAAATCTGCCAACGATTGCATTTCCCTTATCTTAAACCAGTTCCCAACGGTCACTGCTAATGATTCGGCTATAGCATTGGCAAAAGCGGGTTATAAATCCACTGAGACAGCTGGAGCTCTAAAAATTGGATTTCCTAAGCTTACGCCAGCACAGGTTGCTGCGGCACTTTCGGCCGCCTTTGGGAAGACAACACCCGCTGACCTTGCGAGATCAGATAAAGAGAAAGGTCTGACAGCTATCGAAGCAGGAGGAAATCTTGTATCTCAATTTCCAGGAATAAGCGCTATGGATTTTGGTGTTTCTCTTGGACAGGCAGGCTATAGTACTGAACAGCTTGGCCCGGCCCTAAAACAATATTTCCCGAAACTCTCCCCTGCGGAAGTAGCTAATATTTTTCACCAGAGTTATAAATAAATCATTAAAACCAATCAATTATGGAAAATCTTAAAATTTTAGAGCAACAATTGCTCGCTTACAAAGAGAGCGGTCTGGCACTTCAAAAAGCTGTAGAAAAATTAAAATCCGGCGGTATAGCTGCTGGTGCCGCACCGGTAGTAGACCTTGGAATAAGTTCACAAATGCTGGCCTCTGCTTTAAGTGCAATATGGCAGGGAATAACACCTTTGGAAATGGCTCAGGGGCTAAAAGCGTTCGAAAATGATCCGAAATTCGTTGCTGAAGGGCTGATGTCAGATAAGGGATTTCCAGACCTGACGGCCTTGCAGCTAGGAAAGATATTGTTGGATCCAACAATCTTCCCCAACCTTTCCAAAGAAAATATGGTTGTGGTGCTCACCGCAGTAAATTTTACTCCCGATGTCATAAATGCTGCTATTGCAATATTATATAATATAACAGCAAGTTATGCATTGAATCTTACAGGCAATTCATCGTACCTGAGTGCACCGCCCAATCCGGTTTATAATTTCGGAACATCCGATTTTTCTCTTCAGGCATGGGTAAGAACAAAAGGATCAGGTACAGTGATTTCAAGAAAATCAACTCAGGGTGGCCCCGGAAACGGCGGATTTCTTGTGGTGATAAAAAATGATGCCAGTATTAAATTTGCGACCGACAATGGTTTTGGATTTTATGAAATAAATTCTGTTCCTTCCGGAATAAATGATGACAACTGGCATTTCCTGACCGCCGTAAGACGTTCTAATGTATTAGAACTTTATGTAGATGGTAAGCTGATCCCGTCTAATCCGCGTTCTAATACTTCCCCTTCAATTAATGTAAGCAATAATCTTCCGTTGATGATTGGTAATGTTGCCCAGTCACAGGAGCCATTCCGTCAGTTCACAGGAAGTCTGGACGAGGTAAGAGTGTGGAATCGTTCGCTATCTGCTGCTGAAATTGTAGCGAATATGAATAAGCCACTTGCAGGAAATGAAGCGGGACTAGTAGGCTATTATACTTTCTCTGCACAAAACGGCAATGACAGCTCGCCAACAAAGAATAACGCTAAACCAACAGGATCTGTTTCCTACGTTTCTCCAGGTGTTATCTCATAAATTGCCTTTACGACTAAAGTTCAATCAAAAACGATAGGACTATGCCATCAGAATTCAGGTAGGGGCTTAAGGGAATCAACGGATGCTTGGCGTATCTAAGCAATCTCTAAATTATTGATCTATTTTTGTTTTTCATAATTTTATCAAAAATAGCGAGTTAGTGATGGAAGAGTTTAACGGGACTCAAACCACAGGGTTTTAAATTTTCAAGAAACTGAATAAAATTTATCGAACCAAAAAAAAGCTTCAGATTTCTCTGAAGCTTTTTTTTGGAAACGGGAAAAGGACTTAAACCTGTTAACAAAAAAGGACTATAATAAACAGTGTCTAAAAGTTTCGAACCTAAATTCAGAAGGTCTTTACTCAAAAGGGTTTTAGTTTTTAAAAACATTTTGTGCCACGATTATGCTACAAAACTTTGATTAATAAATTTTTAAAACTTTTCATAGAATTCTTTTAATTTTAAGGCTCTAATTTTACTTCTTTACATTGTATCTTACTTGTACCTCAAATACATTTTGTTCTACTCAATACTGTACAGTTAATTTCTGGAGTTGTAATTAGCAAAATATTTCAAATCTAGTTGTGCTGGCAAATGAAACCGGTTCTGATGAGGAAATTAATTTTACTGCTCGTACGCCGTTTAATGCGAGAGTTATTTTGAAATATACTTTGTAAGCTTTAAAAAGAAGAATATTATAAAAAAATCAAAGCTTTAATTTTTTTTGGTATAATGATGCCACTAAAACTATTTTGTTACTTCTTTTTCACTTAAAAATTTTCTCACTGTTATACATGCCATTTCTTGTAGAAAGCTCAAGATATCTGCAGCTTCTTCTAGTGTTAAATTCATTCCTTCCTCATTAAGTATTTGCTGCACTTTTTGAGGCGTAATTTTACTTTTAAATTCTTTTTCAGATTCCATTGCTAAAATTTTGTTAAGATAAAGGTAGTGAATTTGTTTTAATGTGTTGTTTTTTAGTATTTTATGAATGGTTTGAATCCGGTCAAGTTGACCTTACTGGATTTACAAACCGTTTATTTTTATAAGTTAAAGTGGGTTAAATTCTGTAAAAAAGGCATAAAAAAAACGCTAAAACTGATGTTTTAACGTTTTTTTAAGAGTGACAGGAACAGGACAAATTTCAACATCATTTATGGATGATTTGAAGAAATTGGCTTACTACATATAGCGTCTGTCTTTCATTGGCTTTGTAAATTTGGTTTAGACGTCCTGTTGGGGATTGATGCAAAAAAATATAAAAACTCAATTGGTTTATGGCGGTAAACTAATATACAACTCTACAAATATTATTCGTCTTTGCTTTTTGTGCGAGAAAAAAGATTAAGTCAGAAATAAGCCAATTTCTTGCATGAATTGAACAAGAAGTCAATAGAGCAATCCGTTAAGCTAAAATGCAGTTTAAAAGTAAAAAAAAATAACTTGAGTTCCAGATTTGTTGCATAAAGCTCTAGCATTTATATAGAATGGAACTTGAAGCTTTGAAAAAAATGTACTGTGCCTTTTAATTACCATACATATTAATCAAGCGAAACACCTGTAAAATTCACTTTAATTTTTTGCAGCAAAAAAACATCAACTCCAAATGCTGGATTTTAAAAAATTGCCTTAAGTTTAAAAGTTAATATTTTAACTTTGCTTTGTCATAATTAATAAAAGTGGGCAGATATACAGAAATTCGAAATTACAGCCTGCGGGATATTATTAATATGCTGGGGGAAGAAGCAGCACACGGAACAGAGTTTCATGTGCATTACAATAAAGAGGTTATTGAAGGAAATCCATTTCCTTTTCCTTTTAGAAGCTGCAATACCGCTGTATTGCTCATGCTGGAAGGAAGGATAAAAGTACAGATTGATTTGCAGACCTATATTGTTGGTCCAATGGATACGATGGTACTATCGTCACAGTCGATGATACATATTTTGGAAATTATAGAACCTGTTCAGAATATAGGTTGTGTATTTACGGACGAATTTGCTATGACCAATATGCTTAATTATGAGGATATAAGACTTTTTAGATTAACAGAGCTTAACCAAACCCCAATATTATCACTTACAGAAGATCAGTATAGTATTATTTTCGATATCATGACAAAAATGTATACACTGAATTTGTCACAATCAGAACATAATCTCTATAAGAAGGCAAAAATATTTCACTATTTCAATCTGCTGGCGCTTGAAATGATGGAAATGCACCGAAGCGGAGTAAATCAGGCCGATTTGAAAACCAATAGAAAGAAAGAGATCATTCATGAGTTTTTATCCCTGCTTTCGATTCATGTTCGCAATAATAGAAATGTCAAGTTTTATGCCGATAAACTATTTATAACTGCTGGGCATTTGTCTAAACTAACCAAAGAGGTTACGGGAAACACTTCGCGCGAAATTATTGAGGAAGCAGTAGTCATGGAGGCGCGAAACCTGCTGATGGAAACCTCTCATTCGCTGGCAGAAATTGCTGAAATACTTCATTTCAGTGATCAGTCTTTTTTCGGAAAATTCTTTAAGAAGAAAATGAAAGTTACCCCAAAATCATTTCGCGACAAATACAAATAGCCTTTAAATTTTCGCGATATTTTTCTTTAAAAACTACCTCTCTTATGCAAGTGAGGCAAAACTCTATTGTCTAAAATAACGGTTTTAGACCAAAAATGGCTCGGAACAGACCTTTTAAGGACTAAACATTCTATGGAAATTTGCACCATCAGTTTGGAATAACTGGATGGAATTTTAATAACAAATTAAAAAGCAAATTATATGGTAATGTTTAAGAGGAATATCTTGTTTATTCTGAGTGTTATTTTATTAACCGCCGGGTGCGCTAAAAAGGAAACAGACCAAAACCAGACCGCTGAACCCGTAAAAGTCAGTGTGAAGGAAATAGAGCTGTCATCCCAGGCAGAGGTTTTGGATTACAGCGGTACTATCGAGGCTGACAATACAGTCTCTATCGGCTTTAGTGTTCCGGGAAGGGTGACTGCTGTTCTGGTGCAGGAGGGACAGCGTGTGGTCAAAGGACAGCTTCTGGCGTCCATAGAGCAGAATGCATATCAGAACAATCTTATCGTCGCAAATGCAGCTTTGGAACAGTCACAGGACAACTTTAACCGTCTGGATCAGCTGTACAAAAAAGGAAGCCTTCCACAGCGTGACTACATCGCTGGAAAGACTGGTCTGGCGCAAGCAAAAGCCAATAAGGAAACGGCATCAAAAAACATGCACGACACCAAATTGTATGCGTCTTTTTCAGGAATCGTAACCCATAAACTAACCGAGGCAGGTGCCAGCGCAGCGCCTGGAATTCCAGCTTTTACCATTGTAAAAACAGACAAAGTATATGCTGTGGCAGCTATTAATGAAAATGAAATCACTTCATTGAAAATAGGTGCAGACGCCAATATTACAATTCCATCCCTGAATAGGGAAATCAAAGGAAAAATCACCATAATAAATCCGCAGGGCGATGATCTTTCGAAAACTTACACCGTTAAGGTGCGTCTGGAGAATGTCAATGGACAGCTGCTTCCTGGAATGATTGCCGATATCAGCATCAACTCCGGACAGATTCAAAATACAATAATTATTCCGGCGCAAGCCCTAGTGCGAGATCCAGATAATATAAACTACGTGTATATCGCCAAAGAAGGAAATACTGCTTTTAAAAAGAGAGTCAATATATCTAAAATAACCGGAACGAATGATGTTGTGGTAAAAGAAGGACTTCAGGCGGGCGACAAAATCATTGTAAAGGGACAAACCAACTTAATAGACGGTACGCCTGTCAAATTCTAATTTTCTAAAATTCAATTAAAAGATGACAAAGCGAAAAATACACTTTTTAGAAGCCGCAATGAAGCACAAGCAGGTTGTCATTGTACTGGTTGTCCTGCTGATGCTGATGGGAATCAATTCCTTAGTGAACATGCCCCGAAGCGAAAACCCTAGAATTGATATGCCTACAGCTCTGGTATATGCTATTTATCCCGGTGCTGATGAACATCAGGTACAAGAAGAAGTGGCAAAGAAAATAGAACAGTACTTATTCTCATTTGAAGAAATCAAAAAGAAGAAAGTAAAGTCAGAAGTTCGTGAAGGACAGGTTTTTATTACTACCGAAATTTACACAAATGTAAAAGACAGAAAGAAATTCTGGCATACTCTGCAACTGGATATGGATGCCAATTTGCGTTCAAAATTGCCTCAGGGTGTTATAGGGCCCTTTATCAACAGTAATTTTGCCGATGTTACGGCAATGATTATTTCTGTATCGTCAAAAGAGCGTTCGTATGCTGAGATCGAAAAATACCTTGACAAACTGGAAGACGGGCTAAAAGTCATTCCGATGGTTTCTAAGATCAATCGTTCGGGGGGGCAAAGACAGCAGATCTATATTAAAATAAACGATAAAAAACTTCAGCAGTATGGCTTGGATGCCGGCGCTTTAATGGGGATCCTGCAACAGCAGAATATTACAGGCTATACTGGAGAAGTATCAGTAGGATCTAATAATATTGTGCCTATTTATGCCAACAGCCGTTACAAGGATGAAAATGATATTGCCAGCCAGATTGTCTACACGACACCATCTGGAACAATTGTCCGGTTAAAAGATGTGGCTGAGATTGAACGCCGTTTCGAAGAAAAATCATCATTTGTACGTGTAGGGGAAGACAAAGCTATGGTCTTGTCTGTCGATATGCTTCCGGGGAACAATATTGTAGCATTTGGTGAAGAAGTTGAAGCAAAAATTGCGGCTATCCAAAAAACATTTCCTCCGGATATTAAAATGAAAACCATTGTGAACCAGCCAAAAGATGTGGAGCACAGTATCAGTCATTTTATGAAAGAATTTGGTCTGGCAATCGGATCGGTGCTTTTGGTGGTCATGCTTTTACTGCCTTTTCGTATAGCAGTAGTGGCTTCCGCGGCAGCTCCGATTTCTATGCTGATTACTTTTGCCTTTATGAGCATGTTCGGGGTGGAGCTTCATCAGGTAACACTGGCCGCTCTTATTATTGTACTAGGAATGGTAGTCGATAATGCCATCGTGGTGGTCGACAATTATATCGAGAAACTCGACGAAGGCGTAGAGCCTTGGACAGGTGCCTGGCAGGCTGCCAAACAATTGATGGTTCCAATATTTACGGCAACACTCGCCATTATATTCGCATTTTTGCCGCTGGCCATTTTTATGGACGGAATTGCTAAGGATTTTATGTTTTATCTTCCGGTAACTGTTGCCATAGCTCTTATTGTTTCCATGCTTATTGCGCTTCTTTTTACCCCGTACACTTGTTATGTGTTTATAAAGAAAGGATTAAAACACAAAATAAGCGACAGACCCATAAAGAAAAACCTGCTGGATCACCTTCAGTCCGCTTTTGATAAAGGAGTAGAAGCAGCTTTTAGAAATCCTAAAACAACTATGGGATTGGGATTGCTTTCTGTTGTTGCAGCTCTCTTTATTGCTACAAAAGTCGATTCTGAATTTTTCCCTTTAAGTGAGCGCAATCAGTTTAATATGGAAGTCTGGATGCCAAACGGCACGTCTTTGGAGAAAACCGAAGCGAAAGTAAAAGAATTGGAAAATATCCTAAAACAAGACAAACGGGTTGTTGACGTAACGAGTTTCATAGGAATGAGTTCACCTCGTTTTCATACGTCATACGCACCGGAAACTCCAAGAAAGCAATTTGCGCAGGTATTTATTACAACAACCGACATTGATGCAACAAATGAAATGGCCAAAGAGTATCTGGACAAGCTAAAAGGTTTTATGCAGGACGGAGCGGTTAAAATCAAACAGCTGAGTTTTCAGGAGGGTGCTCCGATTGATATCAGGGTGGTAAGCGAAAATGAAGCCGATCAGAAACGTACAGCTATAGAAGTCAAAAAAATTCTGGAAAAAGCTGAGGGGGTCAACTATGTCCGATTGAGCAGCGAGTACGATTATATGGGGGTCAAACTCAATATAGATAATGCGAAAGCAAGCCGCTTAGGTATAAGCACACAAGCCATTACGCAGACTTTAGGAGCCGGTTTAAAAGGATATTCTATTTCCACCTTATGGGAAGGAGATAAGACGGTAGACATTTTCCTTCGTTATGACGAAGACAGCCGTAAAGATCTCGTTGCCTTGCAGAATCTTCACATTACAACACGTTACGGGAAGAAAGTGCCGCTTAAAGCTGTAGCAACTCTAGATCCTGAATGGCACACCGGAATGCTACTGAGAAGAAACGGATTAAAGATGCTGAGTGTATATTCAGAGGCGCAGCTGGGTAAAAAACCCTCGCGTATTCTTCAAGAAGTAAAGCCGGAAATAGATGCTCTTAAACTTCCTGCCGGAACTACTATTCAATACGGAGGAGACGCTGAATCAAGCGGGGAGAATGCGCCAAGTATGGGAATATCTTTAGGAGTCAGCCTTATTTTGATTTTCCTGACACTTTTGTTTCAGTTCAAAAGTCTTGGAAAGGCGCTTATCGTATTGTGCACCTTTTTACTGAGTCTTTTTGGAGCCTTCCTAGGACTTCTTGTAACAGGTAATCCACTTGGGATGACTGGGTTTATGGGAATCATAAGTTTGATAGGCATCGTGGTGCGAAACGGAATCATACTGGTCGATTATGCAGATGAGCTTATCAGAGATCATGGATACAAACACAAAGCTGCTGCAATTGCCGCTGCTAAACGTAGAATGAGACCTATCTTCCTGACTTCTGCCGCTGCCGCAGTCGGCGTAGTGCCTATGATTATAGGTAAATCGCCTATGTGGGGTCCGCTGGGAAGCGTGCTGGCTTTTGGTTTGATCTTTTCGATGATCCTAACCCTTTTTGTGGTGCCTGTCATGTACTATAAGTTACTGAAGAACCCTATAATCGAAGATGAAGCGCCTCAAGAGCAGCCTGATGGAGAAGAGGATGTACTGTATAAGCCGGTTCACCAGCATTGATAAATAATAATAATTCTTCAAACCTCCTGTCGATTTGTAATAAAATTTCGGCAGGATTGTTTAAAAATGAATTGACATGAAAAGTAAACAAAACACTATATATTTTTTGTTCCTGATTTTTTTCTCAGGAATTGTTCACGGGCAGCAGACTGTCTCTCTGGATCAGATCAGAAGCATGGCTTTGGAAAACAACAAAAAACTCAAGAAGGCCCAAAGCAGCATTAGTGCAGCCAAAGCGGCCAATCAGGCGGCCAATGCAGCGACAAAACCCACCGTAGAGGCAAGCGTTTTCGGGCTCTATCTCTCGGATCCTTTCAGGACCTTACTGCCGGAATACAGTGCTAATGGATCTGTAGCCGTGACCCAGGTTGTCTATGCAGGAAACAAAATCCAGACGGCAAAAAAAATGACAAGTTCATTGGTTGACCTGCAGAGCGCCCAGAAAAATTTAACCGAAGACGAGGTGCTGCTGAACGCTGAAACTGCGTATTGGCAGGCTGTCAACCTAAAGGAAAAAGTAGTTCTGGCAGAAAAATACCTAAGCCTTTTAGGCGAATTGAAAAAAGACCTTGAGAACTCTTTTAATGCAGGTTTGATCTATAAAAATGATCTGCTTAAAGTGGAAGTGCAGCAAAACGAAGCGATCCTTAACCTGACAAAAGCTAAAGACGGTTTAACGATAACCAAACTGGCTCTGTCTCAGATTACAGGTTTAAGTGCAGCTCAATACGATGTAGCAGGCAATTTTTCAGATGATATGCGGCTGATAAGCAAAGCCGATGTTGCGTCGGCTGTAAATAACCGTCCTGAGATCTATGCGCTCAGCAAGTCAGTCGAGGTCAACGAGTACCAGGCCAAGTTACTGGAAGGAGACCAAAAACCCACTGTTGCCTTAAGTGCAAACGGCCTGGCATCTTACGGTAAAAAGATTAATTTTTCTAACGGGAGCGATGATATGAAGGCATTTGTGGGACTGGTAACAGTTTCTGTTCCTATTCTGGATTGGGGAGCGAGGAAACAGAAGGTAAAAGAACAGCATTTTGTAACCGAAGCGCAAAAGTTGGAACTTGAGGAAACAAAAGAACTTTTGAGCATTGAGGTTCAGAACGCATGGCTGATGCTTAATCAGGCTGCAACACAAATAGATCTGAATAAAAAGTCACTAAAACAGGCTGAGGAAAATCTTCGTTTAAATCAGGATCGTTTTGATGCCGGAACCGTTCTGGGAGAAGACGTTTTGGAAGCCCAGGTGCTTTGGCAGAAAGCCTACGCTGATCTTATCGATGCAAAGGCAGGATACAAAATCAGCGAAGCCAAATACAAAAAAGCAATTGGCGAATACTAAATAATTTTATAAGCAGAAGCATTTTCTCTTCTGCTTATAATCAAAATATCTGATGGCTTGCAAAAGCATCTAAAAACATACAACTATGATCACACCGCTAACCATCATCGCTGCTACAAATTATTCCGATACAGCCAGAAATGCCGTTACCTATGCGGCAGGAATTGCCCAAGCCGCAAATGCGAAACTTGTTCTATTTAACTCTTTTAGCTTAAATGTGCACAGCGCAAATGCGCTTATCAGCGCAGAAGAAATGCAGAAAGAATTAGACAGGGCTATTTTAAGACTGGAAACCCTGGGTAAAGAAATAGCCCAATTGTTTAAAATTGAAGTCCAATGTTGCTGCAGCTATTCCTTTCTGAAAGACGAACTGGCAGCTGTACTTGAAAGCACAGGTGCTGAATTGGTTGTAATGGGTATGGCAGAACGTTCTTTTGAGCAGGATCTGCAGGGCAACACCACAACATCAGTCATTAAAAATATTGATATCCCTGTTTTGGCAGTGCCTCTCAATGCCCGATTTAAAAAATTAAGAAAAGTATTATATGCCTGTGATACGCTGAGTTTTTCGGCCGCTAGGAGATTCAGCTGGATTATCAAGGTAATAGGAAATCCTGATATTGAGATTGAACTTTTCAGTGTCGAGGAAAGTGTTGCTGAAATAAGGAAACGGGATGAGGCAGCAGTAAGGGATGGCACACTGGGAAAAGAGTTTGAGGATGTGAAGTACATTTACAAGACAGTGCGGTCAAATGCCGTTATTAATGAAATAGAAAAAGAAATCAAGCGCTATCAGGCAGATATACTGGTCATGGTGCCCAAAAAATATGGTTTTTGGGATTCTCTGGTCCACAAAAGCAAAACAAGAATAATGGCATCGGGTTTAGATGTCCCTTTATTGTCATTTCCGCAGTATTAAAAAGCGGGGTGTTTAAAACGTTTATAACCAATGGGCTAGTATTTCATAGTACTTGCTTATTATTCAGGAGGCAATTTCGCTGCCTTTATTTAGGGTTACTACCTTATCGAAAATATCAAGAAAAACTTCATTAAATAAATATGTTGCCGAGACTCTCGGTGACCATTATTTTAATTGAAAAAAGATTAAAAAACATCTGTTTAATCTTTTTTCAATTAAGTGCATTATAACGATATGAAAAAGCTACGCTTAAAAAAAAATAGACAATGAATGCCGTCATAACAGCTGTCGGTGGCTATGTGCCGCCTTCAATTTTAGATAATAAAAAAATTTCTAAAACAGTAGATACTTCAGAACAATGGATTGAAAAAAGAACAGGAATTAAAGAGCGCAGAATAGCCGACGATGATACTGCTGTATCTGATCTTGCATCTGGTGCGATTAATAATCTTATCGAAAACTATGAGGTTGACCCGTATGAGATTGAAGTCTTGATACTTGCTACTGCTACTCCCGATCATATGCTGGCGCCGGCAGCATCTCTGGTATGTGAAAAAAGCAATTTACAAAATGCCTTTGGACTTGATATCAATGCAGCATGCAGCGGTTTTTTATATGCACTTGAATTAGCGGGCTGCCTGATCGAAAGCGGGCGTTACAAGAAAGTTATGGTGGCAGGGGCAGACAAAATGAGTTCTCTTGTAGATTATGAAGATCGCTCTACCTGTATTTTGTTTGGCGATGGAGCAGGAGCTGTATTGCTTGAAGCATCAGAATCTGATTTTGGATTATTGAAATCGATTCTTCATACTGACGGGAGTGGTACTTCTTCGCTTTTAGTTCCGGCAGGAGGTTCTAAAATACCTGCTGGTATGCAGAGTTTACTTCATAGAGATCATTACATAAAACAGGATGGGGCTTATGTTTTTAAAAAGGCAGTTGCAGCAATGAGTTCTGTAAGCGGGGAAGTTTTAACAAGCTGCGGCTTTAGCACGGATGATATTGACTGGGTAATACCGCATCAGGCCAATCTGCGGATAATTGAGGCGGTGGGTTCAAATTTAGGTATCGATAAATCCAGAATAAAAATTAATATCCAGAAATACGGAAATACGACCTCTGCAACAATTCCTCTTTGTCTTTGGGATTTCAAAGATGATTTTAAGACAGGAGAAAACCTATTAGTCACAACCTTCGGGGCTGGCTTCTCTTGGGGAGCAGCTTGTATAAAATGGGGTGTAATGCGAGACAAAAAAAATGCTGATACAGCAAAAAGAAGTCAAAAAGAAGTAGTGTCAATTTACTGACGACTATTTTATACAATCTTAAATAATCTATTTGTGAGGCGCATAATTTATTGTGATCTCTCTGCAAATAAATTTTTAAATCTGCTATTGAGTTGAATTTAGAATAAATGGCTGATGCTTACTAATAAAAAATTATATGAAATGCAATCTATTTTCTCGGTACATAAAAAATAACTATTTCTTACTGTTATTAATGTTTTATACCTTCAGCTATGCGCAATTTTCCTTGGATAGAGATTCAATTCATAAAATAATTACCCAGCTTCCTGCCTTTTCGATCTATAAAGATAATTATTTTGTAACGGGTGTGAATTTAGATAAAACACCTACGAGAAACAGCATGGATGCTAAGTTTCAGTTTAGCTTCAAGCAGCGATTATCAGACAAACCTTTGCTGTTTGATTCTTATGCTTATCTAACTTACACACAAAAATCCTTTTGGAAGATATATAAAGCATCAAGCCCTTTTGAGGAAAGCAATTATAATCCGGGATTGATGATGCTCAGGCCTGTATTTAGAAATAATCATTTTGTTGGTGCTCTGACCTATGGAATAGAACACGAATCCAATGGACGCGACAGTATCTATTCAAGAAGCATAAATATGATTTCGATAGGATTTATTAGAGTATTTTCTCCCGAACTTTTTGTTTCGGTCAAGGCATGGCTGCCTTTTTTGATAGATAACAATCCATCTCTTCCAAAATACATCGGATACGGCGAGGGGCAGCTTCAGTGGATCACCTGCAATGACAGATTGTTTTTTGACTTAACGCTAAGAAAAGGCGCCAGCTGGGATTTCAAGGGAAGTTTGAATGCAGGGATCAGCTATAAACTGTCAAAAAAGGCTAATCAGCTCATTACCTTGCAGTGGTGGCAGGGTTATAGTGAGAGTCTGATAGATTTTAAATCTGAAAGGGGAATGCTCCGGGCAGGATTTATTTTGAAACCGACATTTCACCGTTTTTACTGAATCATAAAAATGATATTTCATGCTGATACGGTTTAATTAGAAATTTTGGGATAAATTAATGCTTACGATTTTAAAGTAAAAAAGCTTCATTTAGACCAATTTTGGCTATTTATTGACCTTTTTCTATTGCTTTTGGACAGCTACCTTTGCCCGGAGAATAGTAGTTTTTGTTTCAATAGCTTTATATAAAGCAAATTGAAGGCAGGAGGTTATAATATTTAAAATTAATACCAGTAAAATGGATAATAAAAAAAAGGTTGTTATAGTTGGCGGTGGTTTTGCCGGGATTCGTCTGGCTAAAAAGTTTGCAAATAATCCTAAGCTGGATGTTATAGTGTTAGATCAACACAATTATCATTTTTTTCCGCCGCTTCTATATGAGGTTTCTACTGCTTTTATTGAGCCATCCAATATAATTTATCCTTTTCGCAAGCTTTTTCAAAAGGCATCTAATATCCGTTTCCATATGGGCAAACTAGATAAGGTACTTCCTGAATTTAATAAGCTTGTGACAGACCAGGGTACACTCTCATATGATTACCTGGTACTTGCTATGGGAACAGAACCTAATTATTTTGGAAATGAAAACATAAAGAAAAATGCAATTGCGATGAAGAGTATAGAGGATGCCCTTATGATACGTAATCATATACTTTTTTCTATGGAGAAGAGCATGAGAAGTGTAATTCTAGAAGAAAAGCAAAAATTTTCAACTATTGTAATTGCTGGTGGAGGACCGACTGGGGTCGAGCTTGCTGGAAAGATAGCGGAATTGGGCAGAAACATTGCAGACAAAGATTATCCGGAGGCTTTAGGTCTAAAAGCAAAAATATATCTTATTGAGGGAGCACCAAATCTTCTCAATACGATGAGCATTAATGCACAGCAAGAGGCTTACCGTGTACTTGAAAAACTGGGAGTAATTATTATGCTGAACACTTTGGTCAACGATTACCAAAACAGCGAGGTGAAACTCTCCAGCGGGGAGATAATTATAGCAGAAACTTTGTTATGGACCTCAGGGGTAAAAGCTCGAAAAGTTGATGGTATTGCTGCCGCTTGTATAGGAAGGGGAGACAGGATATTGGTTAATGACATTAATCAGGTAGATGGTTATTCTAATCTTTTCTGTATCGGGGATCAGGCGTTGGCTCTTCATGATACCCGATACCCTCAAGGCCATCCACAATTAGCTCAGGTAGCCATACAGCAGGGAAAACAACTTGCAGAAAACTTACAGCGCGAGATCCTCGGTATTAAGACGAAACCCTTTCTTTACAAGAACAAAGGCAGCATGGCCATAATATCAAAATTTAAGGCAGTTGTTGATTTGCCAAAAATGTATTTTGGGGGATTAGCTGCTTGGCTGGTTTGGCTGCTCGTGCATTTGGTACCTTTAACAGGAGTACGTAACCGACTAAAGTTATTATCGAACTGGTTTTGGAGTTTGATGACAAACGATCCGGCTTTACGCAGCATTATTGGCAAGGTAAAGCAGTAGATAATTTAGGATTTACAAAAGTTATATTAGGAAAGGAAAATTCTTTAGGACATTAAAAGGATTGTCGCTGCATATACTACATCAATACATTTTCAGGAGTTCTTTGACATGTCCTTCAATGTTAATAATACATGTCTGTTTAAAACAAAGCGGTTTTTATGAAAGGTAGGGATTTATCAATTTTAACACTGCAGGAACTTAAATGCAGGCGCAGAGGAATATTTTATATAGTGATGGCTATCAGTGTTCTGATGTTTCTGACAATACTGTTTTTAATTCGTTTACTATACAGCACGCACGACTTTATACTGCTCTCTGTAATTGTGCTGTTTACCCATTGCCTTTTGCCGTTAACTTTTAAAATGAACCAGTTGAACGCGGAAATTCAGCGTCGCAAAAAAAAAGATTTTAAGGCAACAGAAAAACCAATTTCTATCATCAGCTGTGCCAAATGGTTTAGTAATGATAATTAAAAGTGCAGCAACGGTAATCAACCAATTTTTTACCTAAATCTAGCAGCAGATAGGAATCGAAGATATGGACCTTCATAAAATTTCCTGCAATTGAAATGCGATTTAGATTAGCGCAGTTGCTTTTAATATTATTTGTGAGAGCTCTTCCCGCTATACGTTCCAATCGCTTGTGCCGAACACCGGCACAAACGGATCTTACTGCACACGAGCGAAGCGAACTGGCGAAGCAATCGGGCTAAAGAAAGACAGAAGAAAGATAAAAATGATTCAAAGTTAATTTCTTTAGTAGTACAAATAAAAAAAATGGCGTCAATTGTCTTCAATTGGCGCCATTTGGCTTGTTTGTCACCTCGACTGGACAAATTTCTGTAAATTTTATAGAAGATTTAAAGAGATTGGCTTACTACATGTAGGCCCTGTCTTTGATTGGCTTTATGAATCTGGTTTGGATGTCCTGTCGGGGATTGATGGAAAATTATTAAAATTAATCCTATACGGTTGGGTATTCTTTTTGTTTTTTATAAGTTTAAAGAATGGTAGCTTTTTCTTATTTCAAACTAGAATTTTTAGTTTTGGTTTCCTCTTTATGTTATTATCAACAAAAAGCCGATACCGGCTTTTAATTCACTTTTTTGCTTCATATTAACAATGTCCCACCATCGATAACCAGGCTTTGTCCTGTCCCGTGTTGCTGTTTCATCAGATATAAGAATCCGTCGGCAACATCTTCAGTTTCGCCCACTCTTTTCAGGAGGAGAGTATCTGCATAATACTTATACATATCCTCGCGATCGGCTTCGGGCATTGTATCCCACAAATTGCTTTTTAAAACACCCGGCACTACACAATTAACCCGAATAGGAGCTAATTCAACAGCCATAGCCCTTACAAAAGCCTCCATTGCCCCGCATATAGCGGAAGCTACTGACCATCCCGCTGCCGGACGTGCATTGGCAGTTCCGCTGGTCAGGGAAATAGAACCACCCGGATTTATAAAAGACGTAGCATATTTTACCGCCGCAACAGCACTCCAGAAACGCAGGTCAAAAAAAGATTTTGTAGCATCAATATCGGTTTCACTAATAAGGCTTAATTGAAGATTCTCACCAGCTGTATAAATAAGATGGTCAAAATTTCCAATTTTCTTAAAGAAGCTCCCGATATTACTCTCCTTGCTTAAATCTATCGCAAAGCCTTCTGAATTTTCAGGCAGCTGACGTAGAGCATTATTGATGCGATCTATGTTACTGGACACTATAATAACTTTTGCTCCTTCTTGCGCAGCAGCGATAGCGGTAGCTAATCCAATGCCGGAACTGGCACCCAATAAAATGATCTTCTTACCCGAAAGGGTTTTTAAATTTGTATTCATAAAATTAAATTTAGATAAATGGTGATTAGTAATAATTAAAAAGAGCAATTGGCATTATCGATATTTCTCAATTCCCATTATTTAATTATGATTGCAAATCTCCTGAAAATAAAACTTGTGACACTTAACAAATGGTAAAAACGAATCGGGTTTTTTGTCAGGTATTATTCAAAATTAAGTTATAATTTTGATTGCCTAACTAATTGAGATCAAAATGCATGTCATCACTAACAACCTCATTTCTTTTTTGCAGCAGTATCATATATTTGAAGAAAATGAAAAAGAATTAATTTCAGAATATTTTATGGAAAGCAGCCATAAGGAAGGAGATTATCTTTTTTATTGTGGGCATGTACCAGATGAATTATTTTTTATCAGTTCGGGTGTCCTCAGAATTTTAGTGCAAAATGAAAAAGGTAATAATGTTACCCACTTCTTTTTAAAAGAAAATCAATTTTGCACCATTTTAAACAATTTTAAGAATGGGACAGTTGCTACAGAAAGCATCCAGGCAGCTTGTAATACCCAGGTTTTTAGAATTTCAAAAAAACAACTGGAAGTACTCTATTTAAAGATTCCTGCCATTGAATCTATTGTAGCACAAACTATTCAGCAAACTCTTTTAGACAAGATTCTGATCCGGAATAGTTATCTGGGACAGGATTCAACAACTAAATATCGAAAATTCATGGAGCAGCAGCCCGATATTGCATCTCGTGTATCGCTAAGTGATATCGCAGCATATCTTGAAATAACACCACAATCCCTGAGCAGGATTCGAAGAAATATTAAGTAAAATAGTCACCTCATAAAAGGATGATGAAAAAAAAGAAATCAATCTCTAGAATTCAGTCGGAGATGTTTTTAAAAAATATAGGTTTCGGCTTGGATTCAATATGAGCGAGCAGGTTTTAACTTCAATTATACCCAAAACTAGTATTTTGTTTTAAATAATAAATACTTATAAATCCGTATAGTCTTTGAAAATTCATTTAAAACAATCTAGAGAGTATAAAACTTAATTTTTGGTTCGCTCTTGGTGTTCGAATCCTCTTAAGCTATCGCACATTAAATTTAAAATTTCTATTATTTTTTATTGGAAGATGTATTTTTTTTTCAAACAATTTTCTGATTTTTATGTCTAAAAAAAAGGAAACGAAAATAAAAAAATCAGTAATATAATGATTAATAGTTTTGTTAAATAAAAAAATGGCGCCAATTGACTTCAATTGGCGCCATTTGGCTGTGTAGTGACAGGAACAGGACAAATTTCTATAAAATTTATGGACGATTTGAAGATATTGGCGTACTACATGTAGGGGTTGTCTTTATATGTCTTCAGTATTTTGGTTTGGATGTCCTGTTGGGGATTGAACTGTATTAGATCAGTTGTTAGTAACAGCAAGTTTCAGGATCAAATTTGCTAAATTATCTGGGTATTTCAGATACAGTTCGAAAATTGTTTTCAAAAGCTAATGACGTCTATGAAAGATTGATCTTATATGTTTTTTCAATTTGGGAAGAAGTGTGTGTCGGTGAAAGCTGTCCAATTTGAAATACTTTTTCAATAAATTCTATACTTTCATCCACGCAAGTATTTTCATTTTTCAAGTGGCTTGCAAAGTGGTTTGTTATTTTTTGAATAATCCTGGCGCTGATTAAATCAACCTGAGCGACATCAAAATTGCTTGTTTTCTTTCTCTGAAAAGCCAATTCGCTTGCCGCAATATCATTTAGTTTAGCTTTTAACGCATGGATAGTTGGCGCATATTTTCGACCATTTATCCATGTATTGAATTCTAATTTCATGTCTTCAATAATTGCTTCTGCAGCAGGAATATGTTGTTTTCTTCTATCAAGCGTGTAATCTGTAATCTGAGACAAATAATCGAGATGTATTAAAGTTACACCTGGAATTTGCGCTACATCTGGATTTACATTTCGTGGAATCGATAAGTCCAATATCAATAGCGGTTTTTTTCTGTTAAGTAGTGTTTTGTCTATAGTTGGATTTTGTGCACCTGTTGCGACTATCAACACATCTGTCTGTTTTATTTCTTCTTGTAAATTCAGAAAATCCTTTACAATAACGTTTAGTTTTCCAGCTAATTCTATGGCCTTGTTCTTTGTTCTGTTTATAAGGGTAATATGGGTATTCTTTGTATGTTTTACTAAATTTTCGCACGTATTCCTGCCAATTTTCCCTGTTCCGAATAGTAAGATATTTTTATTTCTAATATCTTCTACATTTCTGATAATATATTGAACAGATGCAAATGAAACAGATGTGGCACCGGATGAAATTTCAGTATCTGTTTTGACTTTTTTGCTAGCCTGTATAACCGCGTTTATTAAACGATCCAGGAATGTATTGATTAAGTCCTCGCGTTTGCTATTATTAAAAGCGATTTTAATTTGACTAATGATTTCAAAATCACCTAAAATCTGACTATCCAAACCCGTTCCCACACGAAACATATGGTTAACAGCTTCCTGATTCTTGTATATGTAAGCGACCTCTTGAAATTCTTCTACGGAGCCCTCGCTGTTTTGGCAAAGTAATTTGATTAATTCATATGGATGATTGGCAAAACCATATATTTCGGTTCTATTACAAGTAGAAGTGACAATTAATGATTCGATCCCTTCTGCCTTTGCCTGCAGCAAAACATCAGATTGTGCTTTAGTATCCAAACTAAACTTGCCTCTAATTGTTGCATCTGCTTTTTTATAACTTAAGCCTAAAGCATAAAAGGTGGTATTTTTGGACATGTTATATTTTTCCATATTATGCTTTTCTTAAAGTTCAAAAAAATATTAGTAGGTTATTGTAAAACACGATGAAACTTCCTTTAATCCTAAAGAATAATGGATCCAGACATAATTGTATATAAGTTGCCAGTAGGATTTAAATATAAAACGCTACCTGAAAAACAGGTAGCGTTTAAGAGAAATTATTTTTGAACTATTGGAGTTCTAAGTGATTCTAAGACCGCAACAATATCTGTATAAAGCTCTGTATTAGAAGCCACACCATTTGCATTTGCAGCGGCCCCTACATATCCTTCAAATTTTGTATAATCCGCAGTACTTGATTTTGTTCCCATACGAGGATTTTTCGCAGGATCATGCGCAGCTACCATATTCAAACCAGAATAGGTATTTACGGCATTTGTACCACCAGTGTTAAACGAAAAGAAATCAGTCAGATTGTCTGATAGTTTAGCAATATTTGTAGACTGGGTAGTTCCTGTTTCGGCTAATACCGGAGCAAAATGCGCTTGTAGATTCCCCGCTGCATTCGACTGAACATCGGCAACAATTAATCCTATAGTTGAATTTACCACCTTGCGGAAACTCAAACGCCCCTGCTCGATCATTTGGCCAGCGTTATCTGGATCTGAAACCATTTTAGTTCCGCCTAATCTCTCGTAAATAGATGCCTTTACAGGAGGAGTTACCGGGGCGTCATCATCATTACTACTGCACGAAGCCAGGGTTGCAGAAGCTGCGAATAATACACTAAGTGTAATTTTGGAATAAATTTTCATAATAAAAATATTAAAGGTTAATTAAAAAAACGGTTTAGTTTTTGAGACAATCTGTAGCTCAAACTATTTTGATTCACTGGACAAACTTCTTTACCAGCCAAATTTTCTGGTAAAATATATCGCTTAGCGTCATAATGTCCTATGGCTATCAACTGGTCAAATACTTTTTTAGAATTAGTGATTTTGTTGTTGTGGAAGTAAACAACCACATTTCTTTTTACGATTATAGAATCAGAGGTTAATCCTTTGATAGATCTCAAATCTGAACATATTTGTTTGGCTTGCACCGAATCTATATTTGTTTTAAAATCGATTCGGCTTACCTGCAGATTTGGGCTTTCATAAACAGCAGGCTTAGCGGTAATAATGTGGAATAGAAAAATGGCAAAAAATAGTACCATAATGATCAATCCCGTCCACAGGCCTTTTTTTATAAATTTGTTAATTTTCATACAGCTGATTTTTAAAATGATTTTAGGTTTTCAAGATCATATACGAACCCTTTTTTGGCTTGGTTTTATTTAAATCGATAAAATAGTAGTTTAGATTTATTTTAAATAACAACACGCTGAATTACAGGGTTTTTTAGAAAACTCTCGCCAAATTAAACCCAAAGAAAACATCTCCCTTGGTCCAGTCCCCTGTAGTTCTTCCAAGATATCCGGCTTCATCAATGGCTTGAGAACTGGTAAAATGCATTTGAAAAACGTGTCCGCCGGTTTCCAGGTCAAAACCAATGGATAATGGATTTTTATAAATAGAATTTGACGCCCTGTTTAAGTGTGCCGCATAATCCATATTCAATGACCAGCGTTTTGCAAACTTGTATCTACCACCAAAGCCAATGGCATATTGTGAATTGCTCTGTTCGGGGTCGAGCACAAAATTTTCATGGAAAAATGATGGAACTATTTCTAAAGATAATTTTTCAGAGAATTTTCTGGAAATTAAAAGTTGGGCTACATAGGTAAGCCTATTTTTAAATTCAAGTTTAGGATATAGACTTTCCTTTAGCGTGTTGTTGATAGACAAGCTATTAAACCCTGCAATAGTCACCGGAAATCCGTCTTTTATTTGCGGCAATAACATATATTTTGTTGCAAAGTCATAAGCAAATTCACTTCTGGCCGCGCTTATATTAATCCCCGGGGTCAATCCGTATATGAATTTTATTTGTGTGTTGGCGTTATCCAGTCCATAGAATCCCTCAAAGCCGTCTTTTATAGAACCAAACCGGTGTGCTACAACAAAATACAAATCTCCTTTTGCCGCCAGTTTGGTCGATTCGAGATTGACAATCTTCAGGGCTTTAAATGCAGATGTCACCTTTTCTTTTGTGATTGGCGCTTCAACTCCGGATAATAGGTCGTCTTGCGAATAGGTTAGTAGTGGAAATAAAAACAATAATAGAATGAGCTTTTTCATGTGGTTAATTTTAATTGTTATTTGTTTTGGTGTACAAGGGAGGATTGATCTATTTTAAATTCTTGTAAGAGCTCATCATATCCTAAAAACCGTCCTTTAATTTTTAGCATTCTGCCAATTGCAATGTCTTTGGGCAAACTGTCTTTGAAGGTTGCAAATATCTTTTCGCCAATAACGATTCCCTTACTCGCGGGTTCAACAGCCGTTACAATTGCAGTTACTTCAATTGTTTTGTCCTGGTATTTGACAGTAGCAAGGCTGTCATTGAAAGTAAATTCTTTTTCGAGTCCTTTAACCGTTACAGTATAATCTGCAGTTTCTGATTCGATATTCCTATGACCTTTGTAACTGTAGAGGTAAATTGAGATCCCAGTTATCAGGAAGAGGGGAATAATAATAAGTATTTTTTTTCTCATGGCTGGTTTTTAGTATTTGGATTATCTACGTTAAAAAATACCTATTGGATTTAAATGATCAAATATGACTGTTATTAAATCTGTATGATCCATTTCACCGTATATGATTTCAAAATGCTTTAAATATTAAAATCATTTAGCCTTTCTAAAACTAAAAACCAATCCCATGAATTTAAAAACTCGTTTGCTTATTCCATCATTTGCTTTACTACTAGTAAGTTGTACAGATGATAATCCCAGTACTTTAATTGACACTCCACCAATTACCGGCGTTGCCACATACAATCAGAATGTGAAATCCATCATTGATAATAATTGTGTTGTCTGCCATGCAGCTGTTCCCAAAAATGGGGCACCTATGTCCCTGGTTACTTATGACCAGGTTAAAAATGCAGTCTTAAATCGCGGGCTGCGTAACCGGATTTCTTTAGAAAATGGAAATAGTTCATTAATGCCACAGGGAGGGCCAAGATTGCCTCAAACCACAATTGATGTTATTAAAAAATGGGAACAAGATGGATTATTAGAGCAATAATCCATAGTAAAAAACATGAAAAAAATCATAGTAATGCCAATGATATTGGCTTCGTTCCTTGTTTTTTCGCAGGAAAAAATCTTAACTAAATCATCAACAATCACTTTTGAAGCTTCGGTCCCGTTTTTTCAGCCGGTTTTAGGAACCAATACCAGTGTAACTTTTGTTTTAAATCCGGCAACAGGTGAAATTGCATCCTTAGCCCTGATAAAAGGATTTCAGTTTGAAATGCCTTTGATGGAAGAACATTTCAATGAAAATTACATGGAGAGCGATAAATATCCAAAAGCTATTTTTAGAGGGAAAATAGAAAAGTTTGATTCGAATAATTTAACTGAAGATTATAAAGATTACCTAATAAAAGGAAATTTAGAACTTCATGGGAAATCAAGAGATATAAATGCCAGTGCAAAAATCACCAGGACAGGTTCCCGAATTACTATTATTTCAGATTTTGCTGTTAATGCTAGTGATTTTGGCATTCCAATTCCATCACTTATTAAGTATAAACTTGATGATAGAGTAAAAGTTCAAATTATTGCTGTTTTAAAATAAGCAAAAAAATTAAAAGGATTTTTAAACTAACATAATATAAAAGAAAACCATGAAAAAAATTATACTCTTTGCAATGCTTTATGTTTGCTCTATTGGTCTCGCGCAAGAAAAAATGATCAGTAAAGCAGGTAAAATAACTTTTGAAGCATCTGTTGCTTCTTTTGAAGAAGTAAAGGCAGTGAATACTAACGTCACTTTTGTCTTAAATCCGAAAACAGGGGAAATTGCAGCTTTAGCCCTAATGAAAGGATTTCGCTTTAAAGTAGCCTTAATGGAAGAACATTTTAATGAAAATTATATGGAGAGCGATCAGTATCCAAAAGCAACATTCAAAGGAAAAATAGAGGCCTTTGACCTGGATAACCTTAGCGCAAATCCTAAAGATTTTATCATAAAAGGTAAATTAGAACTTCACGGAAAATTGAAAGACATAAACATCCAGGCAAAGGTAAGCAAGTCAATATCAGGAATTAGTATTCTATCAAATTTTACCGTACTAGCCAGTGATTTTAATATAGAAATTCCAAGTCTGGTTAAAGGTAAGCTATCCAATAAGGTTAACATCTTAATCGATGCAGTTTTAAAATAAAAGATCTAAGATGAAAGAAGAAATAAAAGTTGAAGAGGACTTTACTATTGTCTGTTTTCAGAATGACAGTTCAGAACCTTTTTTTACGCGCTGTCAATTAAACAGTGCTCTAATACAGTTTCATTTCGTACTGAAGGGTAATGCCAAATTTTCGTCCAATGATGTTAATTATGATTTGGAATTGAATGAAGAAAAATCATTGCTGTTGTACAATGCACAATGGGATTTGCCACTGCATTTAGAGCTTTCTCCAAATTCGTGGGTCGTTTCTGTTATTGTTTCGATCAACAAATTTCATGCGCTGTTTTCTGTTGACACAAGTTTAATTACTTTTTTAAGCCCTGACAATAAAGTTAATAATTATTACAAAAAAGCAAATATCAGTCCTTCAATGGCAATTGTTTTAAGTCAGCTTTTTCATTATAACCTTCATCCCTCTATAAAAAAACTTTATTATAAAGGAAAAGGATATGAATTGCTAAGTCTGTATTTTAACCGAAACGAAGATCCAAATGCAGAACAATGTCCATTTTTGATTGATGGCGATAATGTTTTAAAAATAAGAAAAGCAAAAGAAATCATTATTGAGAATATGGCTGAACCACCTGGTTTACAGGAATTGGCTGATGAAATTGGCCTGAATTTGAAGAAACTAAAAATGGGTTTCAAACAAATTTATGGCGATACTGTATATGGCTTTCTATTTGATTACAAAATGGATTTCGCCAGAAAGTTATTGGATAGTGGCTCTTATAATGTAAATGAAGTGGGGTTGAAGATAGGTTACAGTACCGGAAGCCACTTCATTGCTGGATTCAAGAAAAAATTTGCCACAACTCCGAAAAAATATTTGATGTCGATTAATACGAATTTTTAAAAGACATAGATTATATTGATTAAAGCCCAGTGCTTAAAACATAAAGAAAAAAATAATGAAAGGCATACTATTAGTAAACCTAGGATCACCGGAAAGTCCAACTACAAAAGATGTAAAACCATATTTAGACGAGTTTTTAATGGACAAACACGTGATCGATGTTCCGTATTTGTTGCGAGCTTTTTTAGTTCGTGGCATTATCCTGAGAAAAAGACCGGAAGAATCTGCACATGCTTATGCTAAAATTTGGTGGGAAGAAGGTTCTCCGTTAGTGGTGCTATCTGAAAGAATGCAGAAAAAAGTGCAGTCTTTAGTAAATGTTCCGGTTTCGTTAGCAATGCGCTATGGAAGCATGACAATTGAAAAAGGGCTACAGGAATTGCATGATAAAGGAGTCACAGAAGTATTACTTTTCCCTTTGTATCCGCAATATGCAATGGCTTCAACATTGACAATTTTGGTTAAAGCGGAAGAAATTCGTAAAAAGAAATTTCCACAAATGACTTTTACCGATGTTCCTGCGTTTTATAACAAACCGGATTACATCAAGAATCTGGCTAATTCTATCCAGAAACATCTAGTTGGATTCGACTACGATCATCTGTTATTCTCTTATCACGGAATTCCGGAGCGTCACATTCGCAAAACCGATGTAACCAAATCACATTGTAAAATTGACGGCTCTTGCTGTAACACACCTTCGCCGGCACACGATTTCTGCTATCGTCATCAATGTTATGAAACCACAAAACAAGTGGTGAAATTATTAGGACTTCCAGCTGATAAATACAGTTTAACTTTTCAATCGCGTTTAGCGGGAGACAAATGGTTAGAACCTTATACCGATGTTGAAGTTGATAAAATGCCAGCAAAAGGGATCAAGAAATTGGCAGTTGTAACTCCGGCTTTTGTTTCAGATTGTTTAGAAACGTTGGAAGAAATCGCAATGCGAGCCAAAGAAGATTTTGAAGCAAAAGGAGGAGAGAATTTCTTAGCGATTCCGTGTTTGAATGATGATGATGAATGGTGTCAGACCGTGAGTAATTGGATTAATGACTGGGCTAGATAAATCTAAAATAAGAGCATAGAATATTACATTTACTATTTCTAGTTAGATTATCTAATCTTTTGGTTAAATCCCCCAACTTTTGCACCTGATCCGATAGTCGTTGCAGGTTATGGTTCTGTATCAAAAAAGACATCAGCTCCCTATATTTAAAGTATTGAGCTGGCAATAAAATCTTAAGCAGTATCTCATATATAACATGCTATTACTATTGTTCAGGATATGGTTCTGTCGCATCTGGGAATAACTTTTATCTTTAGAATTTTAAACCGATCAAAAGATGAATACTAAAGGTCATTGTTATCCAAAATACATAATTCTTCAGGCAGTATATTTCAAGCTAAGATTTACACTTAGTTACCGGGATGTTGAAGAACTAATGAAGATTAGAGGAGTCATTGTGGATCATGCCACGATTCAGCGTTGGGTTTATAAGTTTGCACCTTTGCTTGAGGCAGAGATGAAGAAGAGAAAAGGCAGAGTGGGGACGAGTTGGAGATTGGATGAGACCTATATCAAATTAAAAGGTATTTGGTGTTATTTATATCGAGCAGTAGATAAATTAGGCAATACGGTTGACTTTCTTTTGACCAGAAAAAGACAAAGAATGAGTGCTCAGTCATTTCTAATTAAAGCAATTGCTAATAATTACCGGCCAAGAGTAATAAACATTGATAAAAGCGGTTCTAATACCGCAGCGATCAAAGTATATAATAAACGTTCATTCTCAAAGATTAAAATCCGGCAATGTAAATATCTCAACAATATTGTAGAGCAGGATCATCGTTTTATAAAGTGGCGTATATAAAACCGATTAGGTTTTAAAAGTTTTGAATCGGCCAGACGAACATTGAGCGGAATTGAAGTTGTGCATATGCTGAGAAAGAATCAAATGGTTAGACCAGGGATAACTATGTTTAAATCATTTTGTAAATTGGCAGTTTAACTTTTAAATCATTTAAAAACTTATATTTTATTCTGACAGATGCGACAGAACCGGTTTCGGTACGAATTAAAGATAAGATTTATCCAATTTCTGTATTGCTGTTGAATAATTCATGGATTTTTTGTTGGAGCACTTTTTTATCGGGTAGATGCATTTTATATTCAGCTACCATAGTTGGAGAAAGGCTTCTACTCAAAGCATATTCTACTACCTCACTGTCCTTGTCTTTGCAAAGCAGAATTCCTATACTCGCATTTTCATTCTCTTTTTTTACATCCCTGTCAAGTGCTTCAAGATAAAAATTAATTTGGCCTAAATGCTCTGGCTTAAACTTGTCTGCTTTAAGTTCAAAAGCAACAAGACACTGCAAGGCTCTGTGATAGAAAAGTAAATCAATATAAAAATCGCTGTTTCCTACCTGCACTTTGTATTCTTCGCCCACAAACAGAAAATCTCTGCCAAGTTCAAGAATGAAATTTTTCATCTGCTTGATTAGTCCATTCTGCAGATCACTTTCATTATGAGGTTCAGAAAGATTTAGAAAATCAAATATATAACTGTCTCTTATTGTATTGATTATTTTAGGATGAATTTCTCTCAACGTTGTTGAGAGTTTGACATTTCCAAGTATAGTACGTTCAAAAAGACCTGAAGAGATTTGTCGTTCGAGTTCCCTGAAACTATAGTTTTCCTGTTTGGTAATCTTAAGATAGAACTCTTTTTCTTCTATGGTTTTGCATCTGGAGAAAATTGCCAGGTTGTGGGACCAGCTAATTTCTCTCAACAGTGTTGAGAGATTTGGATGATCTTTATATTCTTGATAAAATTGTTTCATGCGCCAAAGATTCTTATTTGAAAATCCCTTTAATGATGGGTCATTTAGCTGTAGATAGTTAGCCAATTCATCGACAACTGCCATGCCCCATTGTTCAGATTCGACTCTGTGATTGATATATTTTCCGATGTTCCAATACAGTTCTATTAATTCGGTATTAACTGCTTTAATAGCCTTAGATCTAGACTGTTTGATAAGATTTAAGATATCAATGAATTGATTTTGCAACATAGTTTTAATATTTAGTAAAGGACAATAAAAAGATACTTTGCGGTGACAAAAGACAAATATATATAATTTTACCAATATTGCATTTGTTGCCTGAGTTGGAGTGATCAGCATCGTCAATTGCATATAATATTATCTGTAGGTTTAATATTTTTTTTAGGAGCTTTTCCCGCTATACGCTGCAATCTTTTGTGCCAAGCCCCGGCACAAAAGGATTTCCACTGCTATCGGGGCTAGGGCTGCTCGAGCAGCCCGGTTCTTTAGACCAATAAAAATAAGAAGGTTATAGAAAAAATGGCGTCCATTGAGAAGTTAGTAGATATAACATTGTTAGATACCATTAATGGTTTGTGGATATTTTGTAATTTTTTAAATAAATAATAGAATGTTCCAACAACCTTAATTATTTATCTTTCTCATAGGTTCTGTCGCATCTGGGAATAACTTTTATCTTTAGAATTTTAAACCGATCAAAAGATGAATACTAAAGGTCATTGTTATCCAAAATACATAATTCTTCAGGCAGTATATTTCAAGCTAAGATTTACACTTAGTTACCGGGATGTTGAAGAACTAATGAAGATTAGAGGAGTCATTGTGGATCATGCCACGATTCAGCGTTGGGTTTATAAGTTTGCACCTTTGCTTGAGGCAGAGATGAAGAAGAGAAAAGGCAGAGTGGGGGCGAGTTGGAGATTGGATGAGACCTACATCAAAGTAAAAGGTATTTGGTGTTATTTATATAGGGCAGTAGATAAATTAGGCAATACGGTTGACTTTCTTTTGACCAGAAAAAGACAGAGAATGAGTGCGCAGTCATTTCTAATTAAAGCAATTAGTAATAACTACAGACCAAGAGTAGTAAACATTGATAAAAGCGGTTCTAATACTGCCGCTATCAAAGTCTATAACAAACGCTCATTCTCAAAGATTAAAATCCGGCAGTGTAAATATCTCAACAATATTGTAGAACAGGATCATCGTTTTATAAAGTGGCGTATACAAAACGGATTAGGTTTTAAAAGTTTTGAATCGGCTAGACGAACATTGAGCGGAATTGAAGTTGTGCATATGCTGAGAAAGAATCAAATGGTTAGACCAGGGATAACTATGTTTAAATCATTCTGTAAATTGGCGGCCTAAATTTTAAATTACTTAAATTCATATATTTGATTCTGACAGATGCGACAGAACCCTCTTTTCTTCTCATCAATTATTTTAGTGTAAATCTGGGTGGTTTTCACACTTTTATGACCAAGCATTTTTGAAATGGTAAAAATGTCTGTTCCAGAGAAAATTTGCAATGTAGCATAGGTGTGCCGAAAACAATGGAAAGTTATGTGTTTTGTAATTCCGGATTGGGCAACCCAGACTGGTAAAACTCTATCCACATCCCACTTTTTTAGACCAATAAAGACTTTGTCATTATCATTTGTCCTTTCACCAAGAGTTTCAAATGCCTCAGTTGATATCGGCATAGTCTGTAAGCCTTCAGTTTTCTTTTGTTTAAACCTAGTATAATGTCCATCATCTTCTCTATACTGAACTTCTGACCAAGTTAATTTAGCTATATCTGAATATCTAATTCCAGTGAGGGTTGAAAACATAGAAATTCTAAAAACTATATCTTTTGAGCAAGGAGTCGTAAATAATTTTTTTGCTTCATTTAAAGTTAGAAAATTTCGTTGTGATTCCTTTTCTTTAATGGAATCAATTCCGGCATTTATATCGGTTCGTAGTTTCCCTTCTTTATACGCTCTTTTAAGTGTAGACTTAAGCTTGTTGTGATAGGAGAGGGCTGTATTTTGTGCCAGAGTATTCCCGGTTTCTCTTCTGTTTTTGGCCTTTAATAAATATTCTTTATAATCTTCCATCAAAGTCACTGTTATATCTTTGAAACAAATGTCTCTGCCCGAAAGAAAGGTTTCAAAATGAATAATGGCACAAGTCCAAATCTGATAATTCTTTCCCTGCTTTTTATCTGCTAAATTTTTAAAATAATCTAAAAATGAGCCACGTCCAATCCGTTGAATTTCAAGTTGCTCTTTTTCAAATTCGCTATAGACATCATGCTTTCGCAGTTCGTTTTGTCTTCGAATCTGAATCAGCTCTGCTGTATGCAAAGTCTCAATATTAGAGATTTTTTGAATTGGATTTTTTGGACGTTCAAAAAGGTACAATTTTAAGAATTCACGTCTTGTGTACTTATTAGTTTCTATATTTAGTATTGGCGGATAAAAATCCAAATAAAGTGATATCATTCCGTTTACCAAAAGTTTTTTTCTCAATCTTACATTTCCCTTTTTCATTTTTCTCTTACATTAAATATAATATCAATATCTTTCTTTGCAACATAATTAAATTTCCCTATGGAATATTTTGCTATTCCCTGACGTTGAATTAGCATATACAGAGCTCCTGGCGATATGCCGAACTTCTGCTGTATCTGTGTTATAGTATAACAGTTCTCTAATCCGGGAAATTCCTGAACAGGGCGCAGTAATGACTCTTCCAGAGGAATGGAAAAGAAAGCATCCATATCGCATTTTCGAATAACGGTCCTTGCTCCAAATTTGGCTATATCAAGCTCCCCTTTGGAAATGATCCTATAGATCGTCCTTCTACTTATACCAAACAATAGACTGGCCTGATTTACACTTAGAAAATCTTTTGTTTTTACAGCTTCAGGTTGCGGGTGTATGGCAATTTCTGTCTGCCTGTTGCTTTCTTCAATTTTAGCCTTTCTTGTCCTTGCTTTGTAGGCTCTGCTGCTGCATTTTAGCGAGCAATACTGTGTTTTTGTTGTCTTGGCTATGAACTCATTTTGGCAGAATTCACAGATGCGGGTAATCTTAATGTTTGTACTCATAGAAATGTGACTTTAAGTGTCCCACTGTGACTATGTGTGTCTACGCGTGCCATAATTTGGCCAAAAAAAAATATTATTTGTACCTCACAATCCCGAGGTACAAATAAGGTACAAATTTAATCAAAACATCACATAATATCCAAAAGAAAAAGGAATTAAAAAACGAGTTAAAATATTGTTTATCAATACTTTAACTCGTTTGCTTATCGTTGTTTTGCGTTATTTTGTCCTGCTATTTTCCGATGCAGAAATTAGCAAAAATATTACCCAGCAATTCATCATTAGAAACCTGGCCTGTAATAAGTCCAAATTGGTATAAAGCTTCACGAATATCAAGGGCAATTAAGTCACTTGAAAGATTTGTTTCAAGACCAAATTTTACTTTTGTAATTTCATCCAGAGCTTTAAGTAAAGAATCGTAATGTCTTGTATTTGTTACGATAGTTTCATTATTTCGCAATGCTCCTGTATTTACAAAAGAAAGTAATTCATTTTTTAATTCGTCAACACCAATTTTTTCTTTAGCTGAAATTAATAAAAGTTTTGCATTTAAATTTTCAAGCTTAGTGGTGATGTTCGAAACTTCATCATCAGATAATATATCTTTTTTATTTACTACAATTACCAAAGGTTTTAGTGGATATTTATTCTTGATTTGTTCAATTTCAGAAACAAATTCAGAACTTGAAACCTGAAATTTTAAACCATCAAACAAATAAATCACAACCTGCGCCTGATCGATTTTTTCGAAAGTTTTTTTGATCCCGATGCTTTCTACAACATCTTTAGTTTCGCGAATTCCCGCTGTATCAATAAATCTAAAACCAATTCCGCCAATAACCAATTCATCTTCAATCGTGTCGCGGGTTGTTCCGGCAATGTCAGAAACAATAGCGCGTTCCTCGTTTAACAAAGCGTTTAACAAAGTCGATTTCCCAACATTTGGTTCACCAACAATTGCAACTGGAATTCCGTTTTTAATAACATTCCCAACAGCAAATGAATCGATTAAACGTTTTAAAACAAATTCAATTCTGTTTAATAATTCATAAAACTGAGTTCTGTCTGCAAATTCAACATCTTCTTCGGCAAAGTCTAATTCTAGCTCAATTAAAGACGCAAAATTTAAAAGTTCTTCACGCAATTTGGCAATTTCATTACTAAAACCACCACGCATTTGCTGCATGGCGATTTGATGAGAAGCTTCATTGTCTGATGAAATCAAATCGGCAACAGCTTCTGCTTGTGATAAATCCAGTTTTCCGTTCAGGAAAGCCCTTAATGTAAATTCTCCTGCATCGGCCATTCTGCAGCCTTTTCTCAATAATAACTGAATAATTTGCTGCTGAATATAAGTAGATCCGTGACAGGATATTTCGATAGTATCTTCTCCGGTATAAGAATTTGGGCCTTTAAAAACAGAAACCAAAACTTCGTCCAGCGTTTTTACATCATCAACAATATGACCCAAATGCAGGGTATGTGTTTTTTGTTTGGTTAAATCTTTGTTTTTAATCGATTTAAAAACAGAATTTCCAATAGTGATTGCTTCAGAACCTGAAATTCGGATTATAGCAATAGCCCCGGCTCCGGATGGTGTTGCCAATGCAACTATAGAATCTTGATTTATCATGGTGCAAAGGTATAAAAAAAGGCACAAATTTCCGAAACCGGAACTCATTTGCAAAAGCGCTATTTAACCCATATCTTAATGTTAAAATACTGATAATTATCAGGGTGTTTTGTTTTTAGAATGATTAAATTTGAGAGAAGAACTTTATAAAACTGAAACAAAATGAAAAAGATATTATTTCCAACCGATTTTTCTGACGCAGCAACAAATGCGTTTGTACATGCATTAGAATTTGCAAAAATTGTGAATGCCGAGCTTATTTTGTTACATACTTTTGAGATTCCGGTATATGATAGTCAATTTTTCCCTGAAAATTATGCCACAATTTACAGCTCCATAGAATTAGCAAAATTTGAAATGTTCAAAGATGAAATTCCAAAATTAAGAGCTATTGCGACCGAACGAAATTTGAGTGACATAGTGATAAAACACCGCCTGATGGATGGCGATTTATTATACAATTTGAAAAATGCCGTTGAAGAAGACCAAATTGATTTTGTAATTATGGGAACAACCGGTGTTTCTGACTGGACAAAATTCTTTCTCGGGTCAAACACAAGTTCTGTAATTTCAGGAGTAGATGTTCCTGTTTTATGCATTCCTGAAAATGCTAATTTCAAGAAAATTAAAACAATTGGATTTACGACCCGCTACCGTGATAAAGATAAAAAAGAACTGAAAAAAGTATTAAAAATTGCTAAAAAAACAAATGCCAAAGTAAAAAGTTTATACGTTAAAACTTCAAATTCAGATGTTACTGATGTTACTGTTAAAGAATGGGAAAAAGAATTTGCTGGCGAAAACGTCGAATTTCTGGTTTTACCGAGTGATGAAGTAAAAGAAACAATTCTTGATTTTATACTTTATAAAGACATAGATATATTGACAACCATAACGCATAAAAGATCTTTTTTTGAAAGTATTTTCGAATCCAGTTTTTCAAAAAAAATAACCAAAGAGGTTTCTGTACCCGTTTTAATTATGCATGAAGATTAAATTCAGTCTTTTTTTAGTATTGATTTTATGATGTAAGACCTATATTTGTATTTCATCAAATCAATAAAATGAATTCATATCAAGACAAAGTTGCGCATTATTTGGAACTTCTTAATAAAATCAATAAAAGATATAACAGTTTAAGTTTACTAAGGCTTTTAAGCATTTTTGCTTGTTTGTTTCTGTTGTTTTATTACATCAAAACAAATGAAATCCTGTACGTTGCTTTTGCTTTTCTATCTTTTGTTGGTTTTATCTTTTTAATGAGAATTCATTCGCGTTTGTCTTTTCAAAAACAGCTTACAACGGCACTTTTAAAAATTAATAAAAATGAAATCTCTTTCTTAAAAAGAGAAAAAATTCCTTTTGAAAACGGAATAGAATTCAATGATTTTCATCATCCTTATGCATACGATTTAGATATTTTTGGAGAACATTCCTTGTTTCAGAATCTAAACAGAACAGCGACTTTTATCGGTAAAAAAACATTGGCGAATAACTTGTTGCAACAGTTTTCTAATGCAACTATTTTAGAAAATCAGGAAGCCGTTAATGAGCTTAAAACAAAAATAGACTGGAGGCAGGAGTTTTTAGCTTTGGCAATGGTGAGCAATGATTCTAAAAACTCTTATGATTCTATAATTCATTGGAATTCATTTAAAAATAATTCCTTATCTAAAGTTTTACTTGCACTTTCAATTATTATTCCAACTTTGTTTTTTGGAACGTTAATTGCCTATTTTATCACTTCAAAAACAATTTTATTATCGTATCTGACTTATATTTTTATAGCAAATATGATTGTTTTGGGAAGATCATTAAAACGAATTCAATCAGAAATTGCCAAAGCAGATAATGTTGATAAAATCATCAAACAATACAGTTTATTGGTGGAGAAAATTGAAACGGAAAAATTTCAGTCTAAAAAAATAATTGACTTGCAGCAAAAGCTTATTTTTAAAAATGCAACTGCAAGCAAACATCTAAAAGATTTATCAGAACTGTTTTCGAGAATGGATACAATTAGCAACTTTGTTACCGCTATTTTATTCAACGGAATTTTTCTGTTTAATCTCCATGTTTTAAAAGCACTTTTAAAATGGAAAGAAAACTATTCTGAGGAACTGGAAAAATGGATTGCTATTATTGGTGAATTTGAAGCTTTAAATAGTTTGGCAAATTTGGCATATAATAACTCTGATTTTGTTTTTCCGGAAATTAATTCTGAATACAAAATTGAATTTTCAGATTTGAGCCATCCTTTATTAAATCCTGCGACCAGAGTAGGGAATGACACTCATTTTTATCCGCAATCTTTCATGATTCTGACAGGTTCAAACATGTCCGGAAAAAGTACTTTTTTGAGAAGTTTAGGTATTAATATGGTTTTAGGCGGAATAGGTTCTGTTGTCTGTGCTTCAAAGGCTAACATTCATCCACTTCCAGTTTTAGTTTCAATGCGATTGTCAGATTCTTTGGCGGATAGCGAATCGTATTTTTTTGCCGAAATAAAGCGTTTGAAGCAAATTATGGATGCGCTTGAAGATAAACCGGCTTTTGTTTTATTAGATGAAATTTTAAGAGGAACAAACTCTGATGATAAACGTAACGGAACTATTGAAGTCGTAAAAAAGATTATTGCAAAAAAAGCAATAGGGGCGATCGCCACTCACGATATCGAAGTTTGCTTAACAACCAATGAATATCCTGCTACTTTAACGAACCAATGTTTTGAAGTCGAAATTCAAAATAATGAACTCCATTTTGATTATAAATTGCGCCCGGGAATTTGCAAAAATAAAAGTGCTACTTTTTTAATGCAAAAAATGGGAGTGATATAAGTTTAGATTTTAGAATGTAGAGTTTAGATTATTTTAAAGCTAATAATTTTGTTTCTTCAGGTGTATAATAATCTACAATTGAAAATGACTTTATACCCGTAATTTGTAATTCATCTAAAATATCAACTAAATTTTTAAAATTACATTTATTACTTGGTTTTATGATAACTGTAACACCAATCTGAGGTCTTCCCATATTTGCCGAATACTCATGAACTTTACGATTTTTATCTAATAGTTCTTGTCGAATTCCACTTTTCCCATATTTAATTTGTTTGGGCATTTGTATAGGAGATTCTAAAATTCCCATATAAGATATCATTTTATCGTTTTCGTCCAATAACAAAGTTAAAATACGATTTTCATCTGGTTTATTGCAACCAATATCATGAACTTCATCATAGCAATTAGGCAAGTAATAGTTCATCATTTTCGGTTTCGCCAACTCAATTGTTACCATAAAAAATATAATCAATAAAAAAGAAACGCTAACCATTGCCGTTAAATCAACTCGTGTATTTAACTTTTTACTTCTTACTTTTTTAGATAGATTTTCCATAAATGATTAATTTTTTATGAAAGTTAATAATAAAATTGAAGCAAAACAGAGTTGGTTTTTAAAATATTTCAAAAATAATTTAATCTATTAAAGTCTTGTTTTACAGTATATTTTGAGGATTTTACAATAATATTTTATCTTTTTTATTTTTTTAGCAAAACCAAAACCATTGTTACGGCGTAAATGAGCTTATAACTTAAAATATTAATTATGAAAACTAGAAAATTTTTAGCCGTAGCAATCTTAACATTAGGATTTGGATTTACATCTTTCGCACAAAAAACAGTAATGGTTGGTGGAGCAGCAATGTATCCAAATAAAAATATTGTCGAAAACGCAGTTAATTCAAAAGACCATACAACACTTGTTGCCGCTGTAAAAGCTGCAGGATTAGTAGAAACATTACAAAGTAAAGGACCATTCACCGTTTTTGCCCCAACAAATGCCGCGTTTGACAAATTGCCGGCTGGAACTGTTGAGACATTATTGAAACCAGAAAACATCAAAACATTGCAAACTGTTTTAACCTATCATGTTGTTGCCGGAAAAATGAACGCATCTGATATTGCAAAAGCAATTAAAGCGGGTAAAGGAAAAGCAACTCTTAAAACTGTAAGTGGCGGAACTTTAACTGCCTGGATGGATGGAAAAGATTTATACATTAGCGACGAAAGTGGAAGTAAAGCTAAAGTTACTATTGCAGACGTAAACCAATCTAATGGTGTAATTCATGTTGTAGATACAGTTTTATTACCAAAAATGTAATAATTTTAAATTCCAAATTTAAAAAATTCCAAATTCCAATTTGCAAATTGAGATTTGGAATTTTTTATTTGATAATATTCTACAAAGAAAATTGGAATTTGGAATTTAAAATATTGGAATTTAAAAGATCTATTTCTTAGCGGTTAATGTAGATCCTACAGAAGCAGCAACAACACAAAAAACAGCCAGAATTTCGTAAAAATTTAAATTTTCCTGCAGAAAGATAAAAGCACAAACAGAGGCTGCTGCCGGTTCTAAACTCATTAAAATACTGAAAGTTCGTGGAGGAAGCTGACCTAAAGCTTTCATCTCCAAAGTAAACGGAATAGCACTCGACAGAAGAGCAAGCGCAACACCCATTCCGAAAAGTTTTGGAGTAAGATTTGCCAATCCGTTTTCGTAAAAACCGAATGGTAATATTAAAATCGCTGCAAATAACATTCCGGTAGAAACAGCCTGACCATCATTCATTATTCGGGATATTTTTCCGCCCAAAACAATATAAGCTGCCCAAAGACCTCCGGCGATAAGGGCAAACAAAACACCCAGTGGATCGATTCGTTCATTTGACCATGGAGCAATTAAAACGATTCCTGCCGCGGCCAATAATATCCAACAATAGTCTATTAAACGTCTTGAGCCAATTATGGCGACCAATAATGGTCCGATGAATTCTAAAGTTACCGCTAAACCAATTGGAATTCTTTCTATAGCTAAATAAAAAATCAAATTCATGGCTCCCAATGCTAAACCATACGGAACTACAATTTTCCATTGCTCACGTGTAATTGCTTTTAAATTTGGTCTGTAAGCCAATAATAAAATCAAAGCCGAAACCCCAATTCGTATAGATGCCGTTCCTGCTGCGCCTATTGCTGGAAAAAGGGATTTAGCAATTGCTGCACCGCATTGTACACTAATAATAGCTAAAAGTACCGCCGGAACAGGAGGAATGTTGAATTCTTTATTTTTCATGAAAATTATGATGAAGGCAAACTTGTAGTAAGCTTAAGAAGATGTATTTTTCTAATTTATTCAAATAGAAAATTGTGTTGAAAATAAATCAACATTTACAAAAATATTGGATTATAAACTATCCCAAAGCACGTTTTGTTACATAAGCACGGTAACCAATAATTGCCATTTGCCATTTTTTTGCTTTAGCAATATCCAAACCCTGCTTAGTGAAGCTTGGTAAAAGTAGTTTATTTATTTTGGCTAAAATTTTATACATGGTGGGTTAATTTTCGTCAAAGATATAAAAAAAGACTTTGCGTTTCGGCAAAGTCTTTTTGAGTTATACGTTTAAGATTTTTTAGTTAAAATAGTATCTATTTTTTTCAGCATCTCTTTTGCATTATTATTGTCAGGTGCTAATTTTAATGATTTCAGGTAATTTTGCTTAGAAATTTCAAATTGATTATCTGTAAAATAACTCTCCGCCAGACTATCATAAGCGTTTCCGGATTGTGGATTCTCTTTAGTATTTAATTCAAAAACTCTTATGGCATCATTAATTCTTTTACAAGTCATTAATGCATAACCAATGGTATTTAATCTCTCTTCAAAATTCCATTCAGGATGTTCTTTTTTGATAGCAATATAATTTTGTTCTGCTTTATTAAAATCCAGTTTTAAAAAATCGAAGGTTATTTTTTCATCTGTAATGGCATATTCGTCAAATAAAGCCTGATCTACAATTCCGGCAACATGAGTAACAACCTGATCCTGAACACCAGAATATTTATGTCCGTTTGATAAAAAGATAACAGTCAAATTGTTCTTGGTAAATTTTCTGAAAGCAGTTTCATTTCCGCCACTAAATCCATAAGTAAAAATATTATTTACAGGATAAATTCCCCATCCATATCCAAAATTGTATTTGTTTTTAAATTGAAAAGGCTCCCACATTAAGTCCTTTGTTTCGCTTTTCAAATAACTATTATTATCCAGGTTTTGATTCCATCGAATAAATTCCGGAAGAGAAATATTTATTCCGTTTGAGGAATGAGAATCTTTGCCGCTGTCTGTAACACTTTTTTCATATGTATTGGTTTGCCTGTTAAAAAAGTATCTATAAGCACTATTTGGAAACACTTCTCCAAAGTTAGAAGAAAGATAAACACCCGATTTTACATTCGAAAATTGGTTTTGCAAAATATATTGATCAAACGTTAAACTAGTGATTTTTTCTATAATTTTTGCCAAAAACAAGTAATTTGTCTGGTTATAACTGTATTGATTTCCGGTAGAAAATTCCATTGGTTTTTTTGCCAATAATTCTATTCTTTTATCATATGGTAATGTAATTGGTATGTCATCAAATTTTATAATATCCGGTAAGCCAGAAGAGTGAGTTAATAAATTCTTGACTTTTATGGTTTGCCATTCTTTGGGTAAATTGTCTAAATATGTAGAGATTTCATCTTCTAAAGATAATTTTCCGTTTTCTATAAGTTGAAAAATGCCAACATTCGTAATTAGTTTTGATGTCGAGAAAATTTTGAATATTGTATTTTGATCTACTGGTTTATTTTCTTCTAAAGAAGCTTTTCCATAATAGTTTTCATAAACAATTTTGCCGTCTTTTATGACCGCCAAAGCTGCACCCGGAATTTCATTGATTGCTATTACATCCTTAATGTATGCATCTATTTTTTGTTTTGTAGCCGTTTCCTTTGTTTGACCAGAACAGAAATTAATAGTCAATAGGAGTGTTGCTATAATAAAAGTTTCTTTCATTTTTAAGATTGTAAAAAGTTAATTTTATTTGGGATTTTTTTTCTAAAGATTCAAATTGACATTTTATTCAATCTTCAAAAGCAAATTTTTATCTGGCCCATTTTCAATATTTAAAGCATTTTGCGGAGCTTCAATCCAACCTGTTTTATTGATAACAAATTTAAACATACGTACTTTATCATTTTCAAATTGGCTTTTTGGAATTGAAAGTTCAAAAGTATCTTTGTTTTTTCGAACCATTTGATACTTTTGATCCTTTGGGTTCCAATTGTCGAAAGAGCCGGCAATTGATACACTTTTTACTAAACTAGCATCAAGCGCCTTATCATGCTGATAAGTAAAAACAACATTATTGTTACTGATTTTATAGCCGTAAATTTCCTTTTTCCTGTTTTCATTAACCAATAAATCGTGTGACAAGCTTACTATGGCATTTCCTAATGCATTTGCTGTTTTTTCATTACTGATATTTACAATAATAGAAATTCCTAAACCACGTTCAGGATAAGCCAAAAACATATTTTGTGTTCCAAAAGCTCCTCCGTGTTTCCAGCAATTTTTTCCCTTGTCGTCAACTTGTATGCCATCCCAAAAATAACCGTTAAAATCACTATCAGAATTTAATAGGTTTCTTTGAGATTCGAGAACTATTTTATTTTTGGTATTTATTTCAAAAGCAAGAAATTTGGTTAAATCACCTAAAGTAGATTTTAAATATCCTGCCGCTCCCCAAAGATTATCAGACAGCATTGGCATTTGTATTTTACCGTTATATCCATTTGCAATAATGGTATTTTTATCAGGATGCAAAAATGTCGATGTCATATTGAGTTTAGACAGAATATTTTCTTTCAAAAGTGTTTCGTAACTTTTATGAAAGATATTCTCCAGCATATGCGCAGCCAGTTGTACACTTCCATTACTATATTTAAATTTAGTTCCCGGTAAAGTATCCAACTTTATTGTTTTTAAATCTTCAAAGAATTTTTCTCTCGAATAGGATTCATCCATTCTTTTAAAACCAAGATAACTGGTATCGCTCGGATTATTTCTGAATTTCGAATTATCGGGTAAATCTTTATTAAACCCGGTTCTAAATGAAACCAAGTCTTTTATTTTGATTGGATTTCCCTGATATTCCAAATTAGGATATGAACCTGTTATGTATTTTCTAATATCGTCATCCAGACTTATTTTTCCTTCTGTAACGGCTTGAGCCATTAATAATCCGGTAAATAATTTGGTTATCGAAGCAACTTCAAAAACGGTATTGTTGGTAGCTTGATTTCCTTTTCCTTTATCTATTTCGCCATAGTGTTTGGTGTATGTTTTACCATCTTTTACAATACCAATTGAAACAGAATTGGCTTTGGAATTTTCTAACAAAATTGTGGCATTTTTATCCATTGATGCCAGGATTTCTTTTTCGGATAAGTTATTTAATTGTTTCTGTGCCAGACAAGACAAACCCGAACTTATCAATATTATTAAAATTATTTTTTTCATCTGATTTCGACTTAATGTTCTATTTAACAGATTTGTACTAGTGTAACTAAAAGACTCCTGTACTAAATATTTGTTTCACTTTTTAAAGAAATATTGGGTTAAAATTTTGAATTGGAAAATAAAAACTAAAAAAAGAACCAGTGTTTTGTTCACTGGTTCCATATATTATTTATTTTAATTTTATTTCTATTACTTTTTTGATACAATGATCAATATTCAGTTTTGTTCCGTTCATTTCTTTCTGACTAAAACATAAATTTAAAATGAACAATATTGTTGCAATAAAAAATGTTTCTTTCATTTTAATAAATCTTATGATTTTTTATTTTTCTCAGCTTTTCTCATATCCCTTTCTTGCTGTCTCATATATTTTTCATAAGTTCTCATGCCTTTTTCATACTCTCCCATGTTTTTAGCATATTCGTCGCTGCTTGAGCCGTATGTTTTTTCTACGTACTGATTGAATTTTTCCATATCAGCATCAAACTTTTCCATAGCAAGATCATATTTTGCCATTTCTTTGTCATAAATGGCTTCACGTTTTGCCATGATTTCTTCTACTTGTTTTTCGTAAGCAGACATATCCGGTTCAAATGCATCCATTTTTTTCTCAAATTCAGCCAATTCTTTTTCAAAAATTTTCATGGCTGCTTTATCATTATGGTTTGTTGGCGCTTTTGGTGCTTTTGGCATTTTAGACATGTCAATAGGCGGAGCGGGAGGCATTGGCCCGTTTGGAAACACTGGCATTGTTGGCGGTGTAGGAGGGATAGGCGGAGTTACTTCACCCACTTGATTTCTGATTTCCCTAACTTCAATTTTGCGATTTTCAATACTTATTGGTTTTTCAATGGCATCATCTGTAAGTATACCTATTTTATTAGAGCCATCATTTTCAACAGACACCACAATTCCGCATTTCTTGATAGCTTGATCTCCTTCAATCTGAAGAGTTTGGGTTTCTTCATTTTCTTTTTTGATATCGATTCTAATAGAAGTCAATTCTTCTTTTGAATTTCTTTTTACATTAGAAATAACAACATCAGCATTGTAATTTTCCTTTAACTCTTCGGCGATTTCCTTTAAATCCTGATCTGTTGTGTGTTTATTAATTTTGTAAACATCAACAGGATCTGTTTTCTCAACAACTTCTGTTTTTTCTTTACTTTCTTTTTCTTGTGCAATAACTTTGATTTGAAATAAAAATACAAAGGCTACAAGTGCGGGAATAATGGTATAATACTTCCAATAATTCCATTTTTTTGATTGATTTTTGTTTAACATGACAATTCGTTTTTTGATTAATGATTGATAAAAATGATTGGTGATTGCAACACATGATTCGTGTGTTGTTATTTTTAAAAGCGTGTATTGATACGCCTTTTTGTCGGATATATTTTTGGTAGCTTCGCTGTCAGCAATAAATTCAAGATTTTGTAAAATCGCTTTTTTGTACAGCCAGATGATTGGATTGAACCAAAAAAGCACACAAAAGATTCTCGAAATTAGAACGTCAATAGTATGATTTTGATCACTATGCACTTTTTCATGTTCCAGAATATTTTCTAATTCAGATTCGCTGTACATTGATGAGTTGTACACGATATAATCGAAATAAGAAAAAGGCGCAATATTTTCTTTGATGTCAACAAATTTAAAATCAGCTTGTTGGTGTACTTTTTTACCTTTTAAAACCGAGTTTAAACTGTAAAAATCAAGAGCAAACTTTAGCATAAAAGCCAAAAATCCGATGGCATAAATAGCAAGAGAAACCAAATTCCAGTCTATCACAAATGATTCTTTTTCACTACTTTGTGGAACGTAAGTTGGTGAATAATTAAAATTTGGCAGTGGAGTAGGATCAACCCAGACAACTTTTGTGTAAACTAAAAAGGGCAATGCAACCGAAGTTATCAAACCAATTAGTAAAAACCATCTGTTACTATTAAAGAATGTTTCCTTGCGTAATAAAAAATGATAAGCAAGATAAAACAAGATTAATAATCCACTTGATTTTGCGACAAATATGAAAAGTGCTTCCATAAAAAGGTTATTTTATTTTGGTTGATTTTTTTTTCTTACTTTTCTTTAGGATTTTCGATCATATTAAGGATTTCTCTTAATTCATCTGCCGAAATTTTTTCTTCCTTAGCAAAAAACGAAACCATACTTTTGTAAGAGCTATTAAAATAGTTGTCGATTGCAGTACTCATAAATCCTTTTCTGTAATCTTCAATACTCACAATTGGATAATATTGATGTGTGTTTCCAAAAGCATTATGCGCCACATATCCCTTTTCTTCCAAATTACGCACAATTGTCGAAAGTGTGTTGTAATGTGGTTGATCTTCAGTAATTTCTGCCTGAACCTCTTTTACAAAAGCTTTTTTGAGCTTCCATAAAATGTGCATGATCTCTTCTTCTTTATTGGTTAACTTTTGCATGTTTTCTAATTTTAATTCAAACCTACAACTATTTTTTTAGTTACGCAACTATAAAAGTAGTTATTTAACTAAAAAAGAAGTTTAGTTGTGTTTGAAGTAAAAGAAATAATGGTTTAATTATTTGATTTTCAGTGTTTAGTGTGGTTTTACCGTAAAGTACGCAAAGTTTTTATTTACAAGTGTTTTTTATAAAATAAAAAAAAGTTCGCAAAGCTTTGTGTTGAAAAAGCTTTGCGAACTTTGCGTATCCCGATAGCTATCGGGATTGCGCGATTTCCAGTAAAGCGAAAACGAGAATAAAAATTTTACCGCAAAGTGCGCAAAGGTTTTTTTTTAAGTATGATTTTATTAAATAAAAAAGTTCGCAAAGCTTTGTATTGAAAAAGCTTTGCGAACTTTGTGTTTATTAACACATCACCTTAAAAATAACTTAGCGAACTTTGCGTATCCCGATAGCTATCGGGATCGCGCACTTTGCGGTAAAATCACACAAACCGATGTTTAATTAATTTTCTCGTCGACTAAAGCTTTTCTAATCCAGAAACAGCAAAAAGTTGCAACAACACCAATACAAGCCATAAACAACCAATTGATTTGATAACCCAAACGAGAAATTATTTCGAAACCAACTTTTGAACTTATAATATGAGCCAAACTAAAACTCATAGTATAAAGTGCCATATATCGACCTTCCTGACCACGTGGCGCACGACTTAAAGCAAAAGCATTCGAAAAAGGAAACGTTAGAATTTCTCCAATCGAAATACAAATCATGCTTATAACCAAAACTCCGGCCCACACATTGATAAGTAGTAAGAAGAAACTCAAAGCCATAATAAACGATCCCAGGATAATGATTTTAATTTTCGGGAAAGCTTTTCTCTCCATAAAACCAACAGTTGGCATTTCGAGAGCAAAGATCAAGAGTCCATTTAAAGTCATCAACAATCCCGTTTGAAATTCGCTTAAGCCAAACTTTTCATTATGATATAAAGGTAAAGTCGTAAATAATTGAAAGAAAATCATTGCCGTAATAAAACTCACAAACAAGAAAACCCAAAAGATACGATCATGAAAAACCGATTTGATTTCTGTCGAAATTTCCATTTTATCACCGTGATCTACTTTTTTCTTTTCCTTAACCAATAAAGCAAAAATGGAAATCGAAATAATACAAGATGCACCATCAACCCAAAAAAGTCCCTGATAACCAATTCCCATAATAATCAAACCTCCCAAAGCAGGTCCTGCAGCAAAACCAAGATTTACTGCTAAACGTACCAAAGTCAATGCGCGAGTACGATTTTCGGGTTTTGCATAAGCGCCCAAAGAAACAAACATTGCAGGTCGAAACATGTCTGCAATAGTCATTAAAACAAACATAGCACCACATAAAGCCCAAAATGTGGTAATATATTGTACAAGAAACAGCGAAACCCCACTTGTAAATAAACTAAATATCATGATTTTGTAAAACCCGATTTTATCTGATAGTTTTCCTCCTAACCAGGAACCCAACATCGATCCTAATCCAAAAGAAACCATAATCCAACCCACCTGATTGTAAGTAAAATGTAAATCTTCCTTTAAATATTTTGACAAAAAAGGAAGCACCATTGTACCGGCACGATTGATAAAAGTGATTAGGGTAAGAATCCAAATTTCTCTTGAAAATCCTCTAAAATTATTGATGTAGTGGGTAAAAGCAGTTCTGAGCATTATAAATATGTATTTGCAACAAAGTTAGGAAACTTTGTCACTTCCTGCGGTTGGAGCTTTGTTACTTTTAAACTATTTTTGCTTAAAATTTCAAAGATGAAAAATGTAATTGCTTTTTTAGTATTGTTACTGGTTAACTTTTGTTTTGGTCAGAAAAAATTTGATCAGAAAGAAACAGAAAAATTTCAGAAAACAATAAATGCTGAATATGCTGATCCTAAGACTAGTCCGCTTATGGAAGAAGATTTAAAGACTTTTAAAGCTTTAGATTTTTATCCTATAGATTCAAAATATTTTGTGAACGCAAAGTTTGTAAAAGCAAAGAATGAAAAAGTCTTTGAAATGAAAACTACAGGAACAAGAACTCCAAAATATATCAAATACGGAACTTTATATTTTACCTTAAACGGTGTTGCCCTGCAATTGAACGTTTATAGAAATATTGAACTTTCTAAAACGGCAGAATATAAAGATCATTTGTTTTTGCCATTTTCGGACTTAACAAGCGGTAAAGAAAGCTATATAGGAGGAAGGTATATTGATTTGAAAATTCCGAAAGGAAATACAATTGCAGTCGATTTTAATCAGGCTTATAATCCGTATTGTGCTTATAATCACAAGTATTCATGTCCGTTGGTTCCTTTAGAAAATGATTTGAAAGTAGAAGTTAAAGCCGGAGTTAAAACATTTCATTAATGGAATTCTTTAATTTTCATACGCATCAATTTACAAACCAGCCTGATATTTTAGAACTGGTTAATCAATATCCGCAGGAATTTAATGCTGCAATTCCGTTTTATTCTGTTGGAATTCACCCCTGGTATATTGTGGAAGACAGAGTTGATGCCGATTTGAAAATTATTGAAGAGAAATTGCAAACCGATAATTGTCTGGCTATTGGTGAATGTGGTTTAGATAAACGCATTGAGATTTCGTTAGAACAGCAAATTATAGTTTTTAAAAAACAATTGGCTTTAGCCGAAAAATATAAGAAACCCATTGTAATTCATTGTGTTGCAGCTTTTCAGGAAATAACTGCAATCAAGAAAGAAATGAAAATTTCAGTTCCGATGATTATACATGGTTTTTCAAAAAATGCCCAAGTTGCAAATCAGCTTATTAAGGATGGATTTTATCTTTCGTTTGGAAAATATTTATTGAGAAATCCGGAATTGAAAACGGTTTTTGAGCAAATTCCAAACGATCGTTTTTTTCTGGAAACTGATACGGTTGAAGAAAGTATCAAACAGGTTTATAATTTAGCAGCAGATTATAAAAATTTGAATATAAAAGAATTACAAGACATTATCTCAAGTAATTTTAAAGAAGTTTTCAGTAATGAAGATTGAGATCTTTGTCAAAGTTTAAAACTTTGACAAAGATAATCGCAATCCAGAACCTGAAACATTAAACAAGAAAAAACAAAATAAACAAAAGAATATCATATGGCAGAGTGGACAGAAAGAGCCGAGCTTTTATTTACAAAAGAAGGATTACAGAACTTGCAAAACTCGAATGTTTTAGTAGTTGGTTTAGGAGGAGTTGGCTCATTTGCAGCAGAATTTTTGGCAAGAGCAGGAGTAGGGAGTATGACAATTGTAGATGGCGATGTAGTTGATATAACCAATATAAACAGACAATTGCCGGCATTGCATTCGACAGTTGGTGAGCCAAAAATAAAAATTGTTGGCGACCGATTGATGGATATTAACCCGGAATTGAAACTAACCCGTGTACAGGAATTTCTATCTCCTGAACGTGCTTTTGAGATTGTTTCTCCAGAATTTGATTATGTTTTGGATTGTATTGACAGTATCACTCCAAAATTAAATTTGATTATTGCAGCCAAACGCAAAAGAGTAAAAATTATAAGCAGTATGGGCGCTGGTGGAAAAATGCTGGCTTCGAAAGTAAAAGTGAGTGATATTTCTAAAACAATAAACTGTTATTTTTCTAAAACTATCAGAAAACGTCTGAAAGAAGTCAAAATCAACAAATTAAAAGTGGTTTTCTCTTCTGAAATCCAAGACGAAAAAAGCTTAAAATTAACCGACGGAAAAAACTTCAAAAAGTCATTTTACGGAACAAACAGTTATATGCCAGGATTATTCGGACTTCACGCTGCCGAAACCGTAATTAGATATTTGTTGAAGAAAGAGTAGCTAAGATGCTAAGATTCTGAGATACTAAGTTTTAAATTTAAAGCTAAAAACCTTAGCAACTTAGAACCTTAGTAACTCAAAATCTTAGAAAAAAACCTTAGCGACTCAGAACCTTAGCACCTTAAAAAGAAAAAAATGATTAAAACAGTAATATTTGATATGGACGGCGTAATTGTGGATACAGAACCCGTTCATCGTTATGCTTATTATAAACAATTTACAGAATTGAATATCGAAGTAACCGAAGAAATGTATACTTCATTTACAGGGTTTTCGACCCGAAATACTTTTCAAACCTTAAAAGGCTTTTTTCCAACGATTGAACATGAAGTTGAAGATTTGATTCAGAGAAAAAGAAATATTTTTAATGATGCTTTTGATACCAAAGAAGATTTGTATCTGTTAGAAGGTGTAGAAGATTTAATCAAAGATTTGTATGCCAATGGAATACAGTTGATATTAGCTTCATCAGCATCAAAAGTAACGATTGATCGTGTTTTTACAAGATTTAATTTGCATCAATATTTTACACATATTGTAAGCGGAGAAGATTTTCCGCAATCAAAACCTAATCCGGCAATCTTTCTTCATGCAGCATCATTGTCTGTGGCGCCGGCAGAAAATTGTATTGTAATTGAAGACAGTACAAACGGAGTGAAAGCGGCAAAAGCAGCAAACTTGTTTTGTGTAGGTTATAACAGTCATCATTCTAAAATGCAGGATTTATCTGCTGCCGATTTAATTATCAATCATTTTAATGAATTAAACGCACAAAAAATATCACAGTTAGGCGTTTGAATTATATAATATTTAACATTTGTTCCCTGATTGAATTTGTAAATTTGGGCAAAACAAAATAAACAAGAAATGAAAAAACTACTTATTGCATTAGCCATTATTTTGGCTCCTTTTGCTACAGAAGCACAAATAAAAACACCACAAGCGAGTCCGAAGGGTTATATAAAACAAACTGTAGGTTTAACTGATGTTGAAGTTACTTATTCAAGACCAGGTGCCAGAGGAAGAGCTGTATTTGGAAATTTAGTTCCGTTTGGTAAATTATGGAGAACCGGAGCTAACGAAAATACAATCATTAATTTTAGCGATGATGTTATTATTGATGGTAAAACATTAAAAAAGGGAAAATATGCAATATATACAATTCCTAAAATCGAAAGCTGGGAAGTAATTTTTTACCTTTCTACAGATAACTGGGGATTACCTGAAAACTGGAATGAATCGTATGTTGTTTTAAGAACTACAGTAAAAGAAGATGCTTTACCAACTCCTGTTGAGACATTTACAATTGGAATTAATGGTTTAGATCCAAACTTCGGGTATTTAGAAATGGCTTGGGAAAACTCTCACGTTGCTTTAAAATTTGAAGTTCCAACTGCAAAAAATGCGATTGCAAGTATTGAAAAAACTTTAGGCGGACCAACAGCAAATGATTATTTTGCTGCATCTCAATATTTATTTCAATCAAACGGAAATATCGAAACAGCAAGAACTTATGTTGATAAATCTCTAGATATGAGTACTGAAAAACCTTATTTTATTTTAAGATTAAAATCGTTGATCCAGGCAAAACAAGGAGATAAAAAAGGTGCAGTTGAAACCGCAAAAGCTTCATTGGCTGCTGCTGAAACTGCTAATAATCAGGATTATGTAAAATTAAACAAAGATAGTATTGCGGAGTGGAGCAGATAATGCTGTAAAATTCCAACCCCGAAGTCTCGGGATAAATCCCAAATTCCAAAAGCTTTGACTTTGGAATTTGGGATTTTTTTGGGTTCTTTTTTTAATTAGAAACGAATTAACATCTTTTTTTTGTCATTTCGTTCGAAATTACAGTGTTAGCATATTTAAAAATAAATAGACAGACTTGTCTGTTTGTGTTCAATTTTATATACATTTGTATTTCTAATTTATCACAGAAATGTTACCCAAAGAACGAATTTTAGACAAAGCTTTTGTTTTATTTCACAAACAAGGATATAATGCCACTGGCATCAATCAGATTATTGAAGAGGCGAAAGTGGCAAAAGCAAGCTTTTATCAACACTTTAAATCAAAAGAAGACTTGTGTGTTGCTTTTTTAAATCAGCGTCATGAATATTGGTTTAATGAATTGGAAAATTTCACCTTAAACACAGAAGATCCAAAATTAAAAATTCAGGCTTCGTTTGATTTTTTGATTTATATGAATCATAAAGAAAATTTTAGAGGCTGTAGTTTTTTAAACCTGCTTTCTGAAATTCCCTCAGATAATACAAAAGTGCTCAATGTAATTCAAAGTCATAAATCAGATTTACGGAATTATTTTAAGAACCTTATACATAACGATCTTATTGCAGATCATGTTTATTTGCTTTTTGAAAGCTGTCTTATCGAAAGTCAGTTGTTTAAATCAAACCATCTTATAGAACAATCTAAAAAAATAATTAAAACTTTAATTTTATAAAAATGGAACAGAAACTACCATTGCCACCTTTCACATACGAAACGGCATTAGAAAAAATTCAATTGGCAGAAGATGCCTGGAATAGCCAGGATCCAGAACGTGTTTCAAAAGCTTATACTGTTGATAGTGAGTGGCGAAACAGAGATCAGTTTGTAAATGGGAGAGAGGAAATCGTTTCCTTTCTAACGCAAAAATGGAATAAAGAAAGAAACTATAAACTAAAAAAAGAATATTGGGCACATACAGAAAATCGAATTGCGGTTCGTTTTGAATATGAATACCAAAATCTTGACGGAAACTGGTTTAGAGCATACGGAAATGAAAATTGGGAATTTGATTCAAACGGATTAATGCAAAAAAGATTTGCCAGTATAAACGATCTTGCTATTAAAGAAGAAGACAGAAAACTGAAATAATAAACTAATTCATGCTCGGTGGTTCCGGAATCTTGATAGTTCGCTTCGTTTTTTTGACAATTAATAAATAAAAAGTAATTCCGCCCAAAACAATAAGCAAAGCGATCTCAAGCTGGCCTAGACTGTTATTGTCATTATACATAGCATTTGCGCTGGCTAATTTTACTTTTCCTTCTGTAATTTGAATTTGGGATAATTGTTCTAAAGTTTTTAAAGCTTTTTCGCTCGATTTTGCAATTTGATCCCAATTTTTATTTTGGGTTTGCTTATTAATTGTATTACAAGAATTTAGAAAATTTTGGAAAAATATTCTTTCTGTTGGTGTCAAAACTGTTTTTTCGTATAATTGGTCTATCGAATGAATTACTTTTAATGTGCTGATAATTTCATCCGTTTTAATAGTATCGCTCAGGTTCAATTTCTCTGCTTCGGCTTTTATAAAATGAAGTTCTTTTGAATATTGAAAAATATAGTGTGCCACCACCAAACGATCTTTATAAATCCCATTGATATTTTCATTTACCTTTTTAGAGTTTTGCAGCGTATTGAAATTGCTTAAAATAATAATCAGCATCACAATCAACAAAATGAAAGCAGCTTTGGTTTTATTGCTGATTTTATGTAGGTCTTTCATTTTGTTTTAGGTTTGATTTATAAATATTTAATTCTATGTATTTTTTTAAAATATAACAGCATGTAAAATCCGAATTATTTTATAGAATTTAATCCAAGCATTTTGTTATCTGTCAACTCTATGTTCTTAATAGATGCCAATGGAGCTATTTCTATGGTTTTACTTCCTTTGCTTATGTAGAAATAATATAATGAGTTTGTATTTATCAAATAAATTTCTTCCGATTCTCCGCTGTTATAGTTTAATTTATAGTTGTATTTTATCTTATCATTTTTAATTTTTTTTGATGTAAAATATCCTCCTGCAACCCCATAACCAAGAAAAAAAGAGCATAAAAAAATTGCCAGAGATTTTATTGCGATACTATTGAAATAACTTTTAGTTTCATTTATTGACAAACCTTCGGTAGGTTTTAATTCAAATGCTTTTTGTATGAATTTAATGTTATTATATTTTAATAATAGTGAAGGCAAATAATAATGCAAACCAAATAATAGAATTATGGCGGTTAAGATTATAGGATTTGAAGTAAATTCAGCAATTGGACTCATTAAGATGTCCATTATTGTAGAATATTTTAAAATGTTTATTCCTAATTGATAATAGAAAAAACTGTCCTTTAGTATTCCCATTATTACAAGGAAGATATAACCCAGCGGAAGCAATTTCTCTATATCGTCTGAAAATTTCATTTACTAATTTTATAGTTAAATTACTTTAGTAACTAATTGCGAATTGATAATCAGTATTTTAAACTCTTCTTTTGTTTAAGGCTAGATTTTGGAAATACTAAAATAGTCTTTTTATTACAATTATTACGTAATTATTTACTGATAAAATTAAGTATATGACGGAGTGTTTCTTCCTGTTGTTTTTCACGGGAAATTGTTGCAGAATCATCTCCCAATTGAAAACCATAATAGCCAAATTGTCCGTGATTGGCACCTTCAATCTTTATAAATTTTGTATCCGCAGGAAGTTTAGATTTATTCTTAAAAATTGTTTTTTCATCGGCAATCCCGTCATTTGAACCGTATATCTTCAATATGGGAATTTTACTTTCTGCCAATGAAATATCTCGCGGATGTGTTGTTCCAATTAAAATCAGTTTTTGAATTAAATCCGGATTTTCTTTTACAAACTGAGCAGCCATCTTTCCGCCTTGCGAATGTCCCGATAAAATATAGGTTTTGGTTTTATCGGCAAATAAATCAAGCTGTTTTGGAATTTCATAACCTTTCGTAGCTAATCTCCAGGGCATTTTTATCAGATAAACTTTGATTCCGTTTTCTGAAATTTTTCTGCATAATGGCACATACGCTTTTGGATCGACCATTGCGCCGGGATAGAAAATAAAGATTTTATCAAATTTCTGCTTTGGTTCAAACAGAAAATAATCATCGCTGTCTTTTACTGATATTTTAGAACTGCTTTCGAAATAGGAATCTGGAACATCTTTAGCCTGATAAGAATAAAACAACCAAATCGTAAACAAAATAGCAATGGTAAACCATACTCTTTTTATGATTTTTAGGATTTGGTATTTCTTTTTCATAGCTACTAAATATTAATTAGTTTGTAATTTAATATTTCTCTTTGCTATTAATAAAAAAAATATAAAAGCTAAATTCAGGATAGGAATAAAATTAAAAATAATAAATGTCGGATTCGCATCTAAATCCCTAAGCCTTCTTGTCGTTGCTGCCTGCGTTGGAACAAATATTATTAGAATAATGAGACATACATAAAATAAATTAAGAATCTTTTCATTATCTAAATTAACATCATGGTATAGATCTAAAGCAAAATAATACATTAAAATATTAACTATGCAATAAATTCCATACTCGATTCTTCCAGATTTTCCAGAAAAAGAAGAATAGAAAAAGAGTGTGTTTTTTAAATATTCCATACAATTTCATTATTCTTTTTATGTGTATTTAAATAATTACTCCAGAACTATTTGATCAACATCTTTCTCTCCTCTAAAAAAGAAAAATTGTATCAACAATGACAATACAATTGTTAAAATGGCCCCAATAAAATTCAGCCACAAATAACCCAGTTTTTCCTGGCTGTAGATCATAAAATAATAAATGAAAAATATAGTAGTCTGGCTAATAATAGCGCTGATGAACATTGCTTTTGCTCGTACACGGCGCAAATAAAATCCAACTAAAAAGATTCCTAAAACAGTTCCGTAAAAAATAGAACCAATTATGTTTACAAGCTGAATTAAGTTCTCAAACAAAGTTCCGACACAGGCAAAAAGTATGGCTACAATTCCCCAGAAAAGGGTAAAGAATTTGGTTGCATTCAAATAATGTTTCTCTGATTTTTCGGTTTTCAGATTTCGTTTGTAAATGTCAATTGCTGTTGTAGACGCCAATGCATTCAATCCTGAAGCCGTTGACGACATCGCTGCCGAAAGAATTACAGCTAATAATAAACCAATTAAACCTTTTGGTAAATAATGTAAAATGAAATGAAAAAACACATAATCTTTATCATTGGTTTCACTATTACTATCGGCTTTTGAAATAATTTCTTTGGCACGGTCGCGTAAATCTTTTTCTTTATTGGATAAAGCAACTAACTCTTTACGTAAAATCGGATTGTCATAATCCTGATTCAGCTGATCGATATACAATAAATTGATTACTTTTTTGTCTTCAGAAAGTTTGCTTAATTTCTTTTCTAAGGCGTGATATTCTTCCTTAAAAGCCGATTTTTCAATGACAATTTTATTATTCGGATTAAAATTTAACGGAACAGGATTGAATTGAAAAAACACAAAAACCATAACTCCGGTTAACAGAATAAAGAATTGCATCGGAACTTTTAAAAGTCCGTTCATGATTAATCCCATTTGGCTTTCGCGAATTGATTTTCCTGATAAATAACGTCCAACTTGCGACTGATCTGTTCCAAAATAGGCAAGGGCCAGGAAAAATCCACCTGTGATACCGCTCCAAAAAGTATATTTTTCTTCGGGATCAAAAGAGAAGTCAACAATATTCATTTTATCATTTGCACCGGCAATATGCATTGCACTGTTAAAAGTCATATCGTTTGGCAAGTAATGTAAAATCAGGAAAAATGTGATAAACATTCCAGACATAATTACAAACATTTGCTGTTTCTGGGTTACGTTTACAGCTTTTGTTCCTCCCGAAAATGTATAAATAATTACAAGAACACCAATCATGATGTTCATAAAAGTTAAATTCCAACCCAAAAGAGCCGATAAAATAATTGCAGGAGCATAAATGGTAAGACCTGTTCCTAAACCTCTTTGTACTAAAAAAAGAATAGCAGCAAGAGAACGCGTTTTTAAATCGAATCGTTTTTCGAGAAATTCATAAGCGGTAAAAACTTTATTTTTATGATAAAGCGGAATAAATGTCAAACAAATCACAATCATTGCAATTGGCAATCCAAAATAGAATTGCACAAAACCCATTCCGTCATGATAGGCTTGCCCGGGAGTTGATAAAAAGGTAATTGCGCTGGCTTGTGTCGCCATTACCGAAAGTCCAACTGTATACCAGGGAGTTTCGTTGTTTCCTAAAATAAAATCTTCGACGTTTTTACTTCCTTTGGTTTTCCAGGATCCATAACCAACAATAAATAAAAGCGTAACGATCAGTACGATCCAATCAAATAATTGCATAGGTTATGAGTATAATTGCATGATTAAGAAAAAAATCACAATGTAAATTGCGTTGGCTACCAAAACGTAGGTGTAGCTTTTTTTCCATTTTTTTGTTTTTTTAGCTTCCATATTCTTGAAATCTCTATTTTTTTAGTTCTTGTTTAGGCGCTTCGATTGGCTGTTTCAGCGAAATAATATTCGACAATAACCTATAAGCTCCGGCCACGCCCTCCGGCAATTCCCTAAAAAAGCTTAAGCCTGTGTAAATGTAATATCCTTTTCCGTATGGTGCTACTAATAAAGCGCCATCTTTAGCAGATTCGCCTTTGTCGTGTGATGATAAAATAGGAGTGAAGGCAGCATCATAATCATTAGGATAATACAAACCTTGTTCTTGTGTCCAGCCTTCAAAATCTTTTGTCGTAATTTTGTTTGGCGTGTTTAAGACAGGGTGATTTGGTGCTAAAAAAGTAACTTTTGCATTTTCTTCGGTAACACGATCATTTGATATTTTTAAAGGATATGGTGCAATCTGATCGGTTACAATTCTGCCAAAAGTATTGTACTGAACAATCATGTTTTTACCGCTTTTTACAAAATCAAAGAGTATTTTTTGTTTGTTTGCTAATGCATTTACGGTGTTGTAAGCACGAATTCCGGTAATAACGGTACTAAATGAATCTAATTTTTCAGGCGTAATTTCTTCCGGTTTTACAATCGTAACTTTATAACCCATTTGCGTCAAACTTTCGGGAACTTCGTCGCCGGCGCCCATAATATAGGCAATGGCATCTCCTGAAGTTTTCAGATCAATTCGAATACATTTTGATTCTGCCGATTTTAAAACCATTTGTTTGGTAATGTGATTAAAATCAATGACAATTTCATCTTTATCAAAACGTTTATTATCCACAGTGACTACACTTTTTGCAACGGCTTCTTCCGGCAGTGTTGGCGGTGTAACTTCAAAATAAAAAATTTGTTCTGTTCCTTTTTTTGCTAATGTAAACGGAATTTCTTTTGGAGAAACGGCCCAGCTTTTTGGTAATTCAAGTTGTAAAATGCCTTTTATATCGTCTTTTCCTGCACGAACTTTTACAGGAATCATTTTGCTTTTTGTACTTCCAAAAAGTAAAACTTTTTCTAAAATTGAAGTCGTAACTTCTGGAACTATATCCAGAAAATTATACATTTCACCTTTTACACCATCGTTGTATTTGTAAACAACAATGCGCTCAAACGGAATTTCAACGCCATTAATTTTTACATTAAAAACAACTTTTACTTCTCTGATAATATCAGGAATTCCAATATTTTCCTGATTCGAAACCGTGTACATTCCTATGCTTGCTTTTTCTTTTAGCCAATAGGGCTGCGTGTATTCAATTGTATTTGGAAGCTGAATCTGAAGATTGATTTTCTGATCGTTGTTGTTTTGTAAAATACTGTTTTGAACTGTAGTTTTATTGTCCGGTAATGTTGTTACGCTCGTTAATTCCATTGAAACAGAACATCTGTTTATGGCTTCGAGACTTAATTTAACAGTGCTTCCCGGAGTTGCTTCCTGTTCGCTGGCAACAGCTTCCAGATAAAGTCCGGAACAAGAGGCAATAATGTTTTTTATTGCATTAGTTTTTAGTTCTTTCCAATGATCATCTTCTAAAGACAGAATCATCGAATAGGCTTTTACCAGATCGGGAATACTGGCAGATGGGTTACTAAAGTTATAGTTTGAAATAATTTTAGAAATTAATTCTCCAACAGGTTTACCTCCTTTAACACGGTTCCATGTTGTGTCGATTCCGTCGAATAAATTATCACGATCTTTTGGATTTTCTCCATTTATAAGTTCCAGATATTCGGTTTCGTTTCCACGAACACCTGTGCTTCCAAAACCTTGCGATTGGTGACGGCTGCGGCTTAAAGCGGCAATTTCCTGATTCGATTTTCCAATTCCGGTATAATAAACACCTGTTTCCAGTTTGGTAAACTTCGATTTATTAGCGGCATCAAATTTTTCCTGACTTCCGTAAAACCACCACGAAGGATTAAAAAACTGTCGTTTTACCTGCCATGGTTTAACATATTTTAATTGCTCCGGATATATTTTAGGATCATTTGTTAGTTTATAACTTTCAATGCTCAGCATTGCTGATGATGTGTGATGCCCGTGAGTGGTTCCCGGCGAACGATGGTCAAATCTATTAATAATAACGTCTGGCTGAAATTTTCTGATTGTCCAGACAACATCTGCAAGTACTTTATCTTTATCCCAAATTTGTAAAGTTTCATCTGGATTTTTAGAAAAACCAAAATCATTGGCACGAGAAAAAAACTGTTCTCCACCATCAATTTTTCTGGCCTCGATTAATTCCTGAGTTCTTATTACGCCTAATAATTCACGCAATTGCGGTCCAATTAGGTTTTGTCCTCCATCGCCTCGTGTTAATGATAAATAGCCTGTTCTGGCATTCATTTCATTTGCCATATAAGAGATTAAACGGGTATTCTCATCATCCGGATGTGCAGCAATATATAATACAGAACCTAAAAAGTTTAGTTTTTTGATTTGATTGTAGATTTCTACAGAACTTGGTTTTTGTGGTTGTTGTGCAAATGAGATTTGAAAACCTATAAAAAATAAAAGAATTAATTGAACCTGTATTTTTCGCATGGTGTGATTTGATTGTTTTTTGAAATAGCTTCAAAAATACTAATTATTTTATGGAACAGTATTTAAATGAAATGTTAATGCTCAAAAATCGATCCGATTTTTAAGATGAAAATATAGAAAAAAACAAAAATAAAAAGGAGAGTATCATTATTTTGATACTCTCCTTTAAAAAAATTGGCTATTAATTATCTTCTTCCACGGTGATCATCGTGATCATCATGATCGTGTCTGTCGTGTCTATCATGTTTATCATGTTTATCATGATGTCTGTTATCGTGGCGTCTGTCATCTCTGTGGTCATGACGATCATTGTAACCATAAACTGGTCTTGGTCTGTATGGTCTTTGTGGTGCACCATGATATCCTTTGTAATATTTTACTCTGTGTCTGTCAAAATACGTATAAGGCGTTCTTCCATGATAATCATTTAAAACTACTTTATATCCTCCGTACAAATCATAATTACGATATTGTCTTGGTAAACGGGTTGCTCTAACCCATCTTCCTCCTCCAAAATAAATAAATTGTGAAGCTCTAACATCATAATACGCTTCAACATCCGGCAAATAATAATATTCCATTTCAGAATAACCCGATGGTCCCCAAGCTGGAGGCGATCCTATATTTACATTAACTGATACCTGGGCTTGTGTGGCATTTGCAACCAAAAGAAATAATCCCGCGATTGCTATTTTAATTGTTTTCATTTTGTTTAGTTTTTTATATTAATCGTAATGTTATTTAACGATATTCATATACTGTGCCAAAAATGAAAACAGCTTGTATTTTGACGAATAAAATACAGGTTTCGTCGATGTAAAACCGCTACGGTACTGGGAATGTATTGATTTTTAAAAAGTTACTAAAATTTTAAAAAAGCACTTTTTTTTCGTTTTTTTCGCAAAAAATAAAAAGACAAAATCGATTATTTATATTCAACAATTCTTGGTTTTGCAAGTTCAAAATTTTGTAAACCAAAATCTGTAGTTTCAAAAGTATTGGTTTTAAATACATTATCACCCTGTAACGGTATACTTGGATAGTATGACAGGGATAATTGAAAGGAACTGAAAACTAAATAGTCATTACTGATCAATAAGCCAATTGTTACTTTTTGATAAGCTTTGTTGTTGAACATGGCATCATTCGGACTTCCTAACACGGCGATGGAGTAATTAAAAAACGGATTCATACGAAATCCCCATATTGCATGAGGAGAATAAGTTTGTGTTTGCAATGACAAAACTGCTTTACTGGTGCCATATAATGCAGCATTAAATCCGGCAAGACCATTTTGCTCATTTAAATTAAGTTCGTCTCCAATAATTTCCTCACGATTTACACCCAAAACCAGTTTTGGATTTACGAATTGTCTTAATTTCCAATTTCCTATACTATATAATTTGGTAAAATAATTCGACTCAAATAAAAACGAAGTCTGATATGTTTTTGATTGATGGAAAAAAGTTCCGGCTTCAAAATTGGTACTTAAAAATCCCCAGTCATAGTAATTTCCAAAAGAAAACTGAGCTCCTACATAGGGCCGCCAATATTTATTTTTATACTGATAACCAAGCGTAATGCCATAAATTCTACCAATAGGAACGTCCTCTGTTACACCGTTCCTAAAAATATAACTGTCTTTGACGAATTTTCTGGTATTGATTCCGATACCGCTTAAAAGTAGTTTTTCATCTGAATAAAAATGTGTTGGATCATATAAATCGGATGGCGTTTCCGTATAATCAACATTCAGAAAACGGGCAGATACAATTAAATTGGTAACGCCATTATTATCATCTTCAAAAACTTTTGATGCTTTTCCCACCCAGAAATCCTGTACATTATTTTTAAAAGGCTGAAAAGCATATGTGGTATCAGGTAAAGGCGCCTGAAGTGTATCTCTTCTAAAGTTTTGGGCAAAAAACATTCCGCCTGCCCATTTGGTCAATGGCGAGTAGAAATCACGTTCAATATCAATACTTTTAGAATAATTATTATCCAAATCCATATTGTATCTTAGTTTGGTACTAATATAGGTGTTTTTGATATTTGGTATTGTGTAGATAACGTCATTGGCATTTTGACCGTCATCAAAACGATTGGTAAAGCGATATTCAAGTTCCTGGCCTGAACCAAAAAAATCTTTTTCCTTAAATCCCACAGAAACCCGGCTGCTTGATATGGAGAATTTTGGAATGGTACTCCAGGAATCTAAAACGCGAATGGTAACATCTACAGAATCTGATGCCGGACTCGCTAATTGCTTTGTAATTCGAACCGCAGTTACATATCGCTGCGCACGTATAAGACGCTCAGATTCCTGCACTTTATAAGAATCGTACGGAACATTTCTTTTAAATAGCAATAAATTGTAAATCGCTATTTTTTTTGTTTTAAGATGAAGTTTATTACCTGTTCGTTCTCCCCAATTTCGAGGTCTTGCCGTAGTATCTGCTATCGAATGCCCAAACGGATCTAAGGTTACTACAGTTATATTTCTAATAATTTTACCATCGTAATTGGCCGTATCTTTTTCTATAATTTCAGCTTCTTTCTTTTTAGGTTTATTGGCTCTAAAAAGTAATTTGTGCAAAGTTTTGGTAAACTTGTGTTTTTTAGAATAATTTTGGATTTTTTTATACATTGCCGCACTATCTTTTTTGGTTTCCGGTTTTGGCTTATCTACCTGCGCACAAATGCTCTGCAAAAAAAAGCATAGTGAAATAGATAGTATTATTTTAAAGTTTCGGAACATTAAGTATAGTGGGCTTTTTACAGATAATTTTTACATGAATATAAGATAAATAAACCTCATATTTTTTAAAAGAACCATTTATTATTTAATTTTCAATTTTGAGTTTTCTGATTCTCCACGTAAATTTTCTCGGCATATGATTTCCCATTAAATATCCCCATGGTTCTAACGATTCTATTCTTTCAAAAATAATTTTCAAAATAGCTAAAAGCGGAATCGCTAAAAACATTCCCGAAATTCCTGCAGCGGCTCCTCCTATAATGATTCCCAAAATAGATACAAAAGCATTAATTTCTACTTTAGAATTAATAATTAAAGGCACAAGTAAATTATTATCAATTAACTGAACAACGAGATTTACCAACAGAATACTTAAAAACACAGATGTTTCGGGCGTTCCGGATAAAGATGCCAAAAGAGTTATTATACCCGCAATTGTAATACCTATATAAGGAATTAGGTTTAAAATTCCGGTTATTAATCCTAATAGAATAAAATATTTCACACCTACAATCCAAAGTCCTAAACCAGTCAAAATGGAAACGACGATCATTTCTAACAATAAACTAACAATATAATTATTTATAGAAACCCGTATTTGCCCTAATATATCTTTTAAAGCAGAATGGTCTTCTTTGTTGACTAATTTTGCCAGAAAAAGAATAAAATGATCTTTATACAACAAGAACAAAAACGTATAAATTGGAATAATAGTACAATCTATTAAAAGATCGGTGATCGATAGTATTGCTGAACCTAAAGTAACGACACCTCCGTTTTTAACAGAATCTTTGGTGACTGTATCAAGATATTTTTTTTGTTCACCAATGCTTATATGAAAATTATCTTTTACAAACTTATGAACCTCAATTATAAAGACATTTACGTTTTTCTTTATGGCATCAAAATCGTTGGCGATATCTTTGACCTGATAAGATATAAAGACTAATATGCCCACAATAAATGCAGCAAATATTAAAACACAAATTATGGCGGCTAGATGTCTGGGAAATTTAAGTCTTACGTTTAAAAGAGTAAAAATAGGAAGTAATAAAACGGCAAATAAAAAGGCCATCAATACGGGTGTAATGATATCTTTTCCGACACAAAATATAAATGCAAAACAAATTAAAGTTATAAGAATGAAGGAAAGTTTAGCGTAAAATGGCAATTTTATTGTTCGAATCATTGGTATGGAAATTAAGTTACATGGATCGAAAATTGATCTAAACAAAATTCCTTAATTTCTCACAAAATTGTGTTGTACGTTTTTTATATTACTTTACAAGATTCCCATTATAAATTTTAGTCAAAAAACTCTTTATCTTCATAATGGCTTGGCATGATTGAAATCCCCTTTTGAAGCAGTAAATTATTCGGAAAAATGATTCTTTCGCCGTCTCTTGTTCGAAGATTAACATGAAAAGCACTAATGTCTTCTATTTCTGCCTCGATGGGAAAATCTTTGTCATGGATTTTAATAGTATCGCCAATTCTGAAGGGAAATGAAAAAAACAAAATCATTCCCGAAGTTATATTACTCAAAATAGACCATTGTGCAAACATGGCTACGCCAATAACAGTAGCAATTGAAGAAACGGTAATAAAAATATCTTTGGTATCAACACCCCAAATAACAATTAAACTAATGGTTACCAATATATTCATTAGTATGTGAATATACTTTATAACCAAATTAGTTCGATGTTCTAATAATTGACTTGAATGTGCATAACGACGAATTAATTTTGCAATAATAACGCGTAATGCCATTAAGGCTAAAAGTAGAATGACGGTGGTTAAGATCTCCTGGCTATATTCTTTGAAAGAAAACATAAATAAATTTTTACACTAAAGTACTCAAATATTCGTAAACTTTAGCTGTTGGCAAGCCCATAACATTGGTATAAGAGCCTTCAACTTTTGCAACTGCCATAAAACCAAACCATTCCTGAATACCATAAGCTCCGGCTTTATCATAAGGTTTGTAGTTTTCGATGTAATATAAAATAGCTTCGTCAGACAAATCTTTGAAGGTTACTTTTGTTACATCATTAATTAGGGTAGAAGTAGAGTTGGTTTTAAAACAAACCGATGTAAATACTTCGTGTGTAGTATTCGACATTGATTTTATCATTTCAAAAGCTTCTTCGGCACTTTTAGGTTTTCCTAAAGCTTTATTTTGATGCCAGACAATGGTGTCGCTGGTTACTAAAATTTCGTTTGGTTTTAGTTCACCTTCAAATGCGCTGGCTTTTAATTCGGCCAAATAATCGGTTATTTCAACAGCTTTTAATTCTGGAGGATAAATCTCTTCGATATCTTTTAACCTGATTTCGAAATCAAGGTCTAAATCTTTAAAAAACTGTTGTCTGCGTGGTGATCCCGAAGCCAGGATTAAAGTATATTTTTTTAATTTTTCTTTAAGCATTGTACTTGATATTTAAGGTAATAACCAAAATTGATAAAATTCCGAAAAGCAAAATCAGTTTTAAAACATTACTTAAATGATGGAATTCTTTTTGTGATTTTGCACCAAATATTTTTACTATAAAGTATAAAAGCGGTGCCAAAACAAAAGCAAAAGCATACAGAGTAACGATATATAAATTGTTTTCTAAAAAGTATTTATTAATGTAAAGTAAACACAATATGAAAGGAATAATAGCAAATCCCAAGGCTATTTTTGCAGCTCTGCTATTTCCAATTGCAATTGGTAAAGTGTTCATTCCCTGATTATAATCACCATTTACATCTTCGATATCTTTTACTATTTCGCGAATAAAATTAATCATAAATGCAAACAAGGCATAATCAATTAATATAGAAAACATACTCGCCATTTGTGCCTGATTTTCAGCATTTGTAGCCGGAAAAAGATCAAAAACACCAATAATTATAACACTAAATGATAATACTGCTGCTACTACAAAATTTCCTAAAACCATAATTTGTTTTAAGCTTGTAGAATAAAAATAAAGCACAGACGCAATCAATATAAAAATCACGGCAAAAGTTGGTCTCATGATCACATTTGATAAATAACAGCCTATGGCAACTCCCGTAATATTTAACCCAATGTAAATATTGTAACCACGGGTTTCAGAAATGCCTTTGCCAATTACTACGTCATTTGGTTTATTAATTCTATCCGTCGCAACATCGAGAATATTGTTAATTACATATCCCGCTGCCGCTAATAAAACGGTACTTAAAACCAATAATCCATATTGCCAGTCGGCCAAAGCCAAAGGAATATCCTGCTGTTTTAAAAAAGCATAACGAAATAAAAGCTGCATAAAAGCCAGCATTAACAGGTTTTGGTAACGAATGAGTTTAAGGTATTTCATTTTTTTTTGAAGGTTCTAAGGTTCTGAGGGACAAAGGTTCAAAGGCTTTTCACCACAACGAAAATCATTAATAATTTATAATTAATAATTCATAATTATTAGTCGTGTTGACCATTAAAATACTCCATCCATTTTCCCTGTACTTTCATCACTTGTTCGATTACATCTCGTGCAGCGCCCCGTCCGCCTTTTACGTGAGAGATATAACGGGAGATATTTTTGATTTCAGGACTTGCATCTTGCGGACAAGTTGGTAATCCTACTAATTTCATAACATGAAAATCTGGAATATCATCGCCCATGTATAAAACTTGTTCTGGTTTAATATTATAAGTATCAGTGTATTCCTTAAAAGTTTCAACTTTGTTAGGAGTTCCTAAATGAATGTCTTTAATACCTAAATTTTGAAGCCTAACGCGAACACCCTCATTACTTCCACCAGAAATAACACAAACATGATAGCCACTTTCGACAGCTGCTTTCATTGCAAAACCATCACGAATATTCATCGTACGAAGAATTTCGCCTTCGCTGGTTACAAAAACAGAACTGTCTGTAAGTACTCCATCAACATCAAAAACAAATGTTGTAATATCGTTCATTATTTCTTTATAACTCTTTGCCATTATTTTGTATAGATTGTGTTAGTATTTTATAAATATTCTTTTGATTTTCATTGGTTAAATATTCCAAATGTGCCTCAATTGTAGTCGAATCATTGCGTTTTGCAGGTCCGGTTTGAGCCTCGGTTGGATTTAAAGTATTGATTTTATCAGCTGTTTCCTGAATTAAAGGCTTCAATATTTCAAAAGGAACCTTATTCTCTTCACAAATTTCCTGACCAATCTGATATAAATGATTGGTGAAATTATTCACAAAAACGGCAGCAACATGAAGTGCCTTACGCTGCTCTGAATTTATAGGAAAAACAGCTTTTGAAATACTTTTTGCTACGGTGTCTAAAACACGAAAGTCAAATGTGTTTTCAGCTTCCAGACAAATCGGAATCACTGAAAAATCAACTTCTTTATTTTTAGAAAAAGTTTGTAAGGGATAAAAAACGCCTTTACGATTTTTAGCGTCTAAAGTATCAATTGATGCAGTTCCTGAAGTATGAACAACAAGTTGATTGTTAAAAGGTAATTGTGCTGAAACTTCGGAAATTGCGTTATCTGTAACAGCGATAATATATAGATGTGCTTCTTTTAAATCCTGAAAATCGTCTACAATTTTATCAAATTCAATTAAAGAAGCCAGAGTTTCTTTTTTTCTGGAAAAAACCTGTGCAATTTCAACAAGCTCACTTTTAGCGAAAGCTTTTATCAAATGCTGCGCAACATTTCCGGAACCAATTAACGTTATTTTAATCATAACGCAAAATTAGCATTATTTTTTGAATGGATATAACCTATTAATCAACACGCATAAAATTAAAATCATCTTTTTATTATCTTAAAAAATAGTAAGAAAAATATTTTTAATAAGTTTAAATAAATATTTTCTTTACCCTATTTTTGACTCTAATAATTTTAAAAAATATAAATGAAAAGTACAATTACATTTTTGGCAATATTCTGTGTTATACAAATATCATTTTCTCAATCTATTGGAGAGAATGGTTATGCTCCTATAATAAATAATTTTAACATTCCTCTTTTATCCGGTGTTTATAGTGGTCAAAATGCCATAGGACAGACTCCCGATGCAGGTACTGGATGGCAACATTTATTTGCGATAAGACATATTGATCCAAATAATAATTATCAATTGCAAATTGCTTCATCATACAATGAAAATGACAGGTTGTTTTTTAGAAAAATTGCACATGATTTAACATCCACAAATTCTGCGTGGATTGAGCTTGCCACAAGAAGTAATAATACTTTTACTGGAGACCAAAGTATTAATGGTAATCTAGGGATTAATAAAGATTTAATCTTAAAAAATTATGAAAACATTGCAGGAAAGGGTAATAAAATTATTTTTACTGCTTACGGGAATGACTTACAAGGACCTCAAATAAGAAGTTATTTAACTTTTGCTTCTGGAAATGATTCACGGATGGGATTAGTATTAAGTTCTTATTCAAAAGGATATATGGATGAACTTTTTCTTACAGATGGCAACGTAGGTATAGGGAAAGCAAACCCAACCAATAAACTAGACGTGAACGGTACAATCCACTCCAAAGAAGTAAAAGTAGATATGCTAGGGTGGACTTGGCCAGATTTTGTTTTCAAAAAAGAATATAATTTGCCAACTCTTGCAGAAGTTGAAAAACATATTAATGAGAAAGGGCATCTCGAAAATATTCCAAGCGAAGAAGAAGTGCTTAAAAATGGTATTAATTTGGGAGAAATGAATGCTAAGCTTTTGCAGAAAATAGAGGAATTGACGCTTTATATGATTGAAATGAAAAAAGAGAATATTCAAATGAAGAATAAACAATCCGAATTAGAGAATACAATTACCCAACTTAAAAATAAAATTAACTAATGAAAAAAACAACCGTAATAATTGCTTTTATATTTATTACCTCATTTTCTTTTTCTCAACAAATAGGGGATGGATTTTCACCAGTCATAAATGATTTTGCAACACCTTTAAAGTCGGGAGTATATAGTGGTTTGATTACGCGTGGTACGATTCCGGATGTAAGTCATGACTGGAGTCATTTGTTTGTTATTAGACATGTAAATCAAACAAATAATTATCAATTACAAATTGCCTCATTGTACACAGAGAATGATAGGATTTTTTTTAGAAAGATTGCCAATAATTTCGATTTAACACCGACAAATACTGCATGGTCTGAATTTGCGACAAGAGGATCTAATACTTTTAATGGAAATCAAACTTTTAATGGAAATGTAGGTATTGGTACTCCATCGCCTTCAGCTTATTTAGAAGTTTACACACCAGTTTTGGCACAACAAATTTATAATACTCAAAAATGGTCATCAGGAAATTTAGATTATGAATTAAAACTTCAAACAATTTGGAATACTAGTGGTATTAATCAAGAATTTATTCAACGTTATGCTGGAGTGGATTATAAGTCACTTGTGTTTTTTGCAGGTAACGTAGGTATAGGGAAGGCAAACCCAACCAATAAACTAGATGTAAACGGAACAATCCATTCCAAAGAAGTAAAAGTAGATTTGCTTGGCTGGTCTGACTTTGTTTTTAAAAAAGAATATAATTTGCCAACGCTTGCAGAAGTTGAAAAACATATTAATGAAAAAGGGCATTTAGAAAATATTCCTAATGAAGAAGAAGTTCTTAAAAATGGAATTAATTTGGGAGAAATGAACGCTAAACTTTTGCAGAAGATAGAGGAATTGACGCTTTACATGATTGAAATGAAAAAAGAGAATATTGAAATGAAGAAAGAGAATGCTGAAGTAAAAATGAGACAATTAGAATTGGAAAATATAGTTAAGGAACTTAAAAAATAAATCAAGATAATGAAAAAAATATTACTACTTACATTAGTCTTATCTCAAATAAGTTTTGCTCAAAATTTTTTCCCAACTGATGGAGGTAATGTTGGTATAGGAACCTTAAACCCAACTAGTAATTTAGAAATAAGAGAAACTGTAAATACAAGTGTACCAGCAGGACAAATCTCTCCAACTCAATCAATTTTAAAACTTTCTAGAAATGGTACGGTAAATTATTCATATAATGAAAATGCTGAATTTCGTATAGGACATGGTGGAAGTGGATTGTATGGAAGTAAGCTTGATTTGTATATTAATGGAAATGCAAATACAAATTCAATACCAGATCAACACGTTATGACATGGAACTATGATGGAAATGTAGGTATTGGAACTAATACTCCAAGAGCCGTTTTAGATGTAGCAAAAAATACTGGAAATGGTATTTTATCAGCAGTATTTGCCAGATTGCCAGAAGGTGATTTTGTTGGTGATGGGACTTTTCTAGGAGTACGAGGATATAATACTTCAATTGTAAACGGTAAATCTTTCTCAATTGAACATAGTTTTTATAATATTACAAATAGTTCTATTAATTTTTTTAGAGGTAGCGGTACTAGTGGAGGAGGGATATCTTTTAATACTAATAATAACCAAGAGCAAATGAGAATTGATCATTATGGCAACGTTGGTATTGGAAAAATAAACCCAAGTAATAAACTAGATGTAAACGGCACAATTCATTCAAAAGAAGTAAAAGTAGATATGTTAGGCTGGTCTGATTTTGTCTTTAAAAAAGAATACAATTTGCCTACACTCGCGGAAGTTGAAAAACATATTAATGAAAAAGGACATTTAGAAAATATTCCTAATGAAGAAGAAGTTCTTAAAAATGGTATTAATTTAGGAGAAATGAATGCCAAGCTTTTGCAGAAAATTGAAGAGTTGACATTATATACAATTCAGCAATCAAAAGAAATTCAAGATTTAAAAGAAGAGAATAAATCTTTTAAATTGTTATCTGAAAGACTTGAAAAATTGGAACAAAAACTTAAATAAAATTAATTATATAAATAGCAAATTAATGAAAAAAATTACAACACTACTCATTGTATTATTTTTGACAGTTACAGCATCTGCTCAACAAATTGGGGACGGATATGCTCCAATGACAAATGACTTTGGGGGTCTGTTAAAATCAGGTGTATTTGGAGGTGTAAATCATACTGGAGGAGTTCCTGATTTATCTTATTATGGACACCAACATCTATTTGTAGTAAGACACGAAAATTCAAACAATAATCATCAATTGCAAATTGCTTCTTCATTTGCAGAAAATGATAGATTATTTTTCAGGAAAATTGTTGGTGATTTAACTCCTAAAAACCCTATCTGGATAGAACTTGCAACTCGGGGAACAAATACATTTGTTGGAAATCAAATAATTAAAGGTACATTAGAAAATTATGTAGAAGTGCCATTAAATTCTGGAACGGGTTCTTATCAATTAATAAATGAAAGTAGTGGATCTGTAATTTCAAATACAGTTTATAATAGAGTATGGTTATATAGAGACGCTACATCAGATAATTGGTGGACAACTCGACTACATGATGGTATTTCAATAGATGTATCATTTAAGACACCCCATGTTGATACAAGAACATGGTGGGAAAGAGATCCAAATGATAATATCCAATCGTGGGGCAATGGAGTGGATACTTATTTAACAATAGATAAAGGAAATATAGGTATTGGAATTACAAACCCAAATAATAAATTAGATGTAAAAGGCACAATACATTCTCAGGAAGTAAAAGTTGATATGAAAGACTGGTCTGACTTTGTTTTTAAAAAAGAGTATAATTTGCCAACGCTTGCAGAAGTTGAAAAACATATTAATGAAAAAGGACATTTAGAAAATATTCCTAATGAAGAAGAAGTTCTTAAAAATGGAATTAATTTGGGAGAAATGAATGCCAGGCTTTTGCAGAAAATAGAGGAATTGACACTTTATATGATTGATCAAAACAAGAATATTCAAAGTTTGATAGAAGAAAATAAAAAGCAAAATGAAGAAATAATAGCTTTGAAGAAAAACACATTATCTAAATAATTTTAAAGATATAACCCAGCGTAATTAGTATCAATAAGCTGGGTTATATTTTTTTATTCTTTTACATTTTCACCGCTCCTTTAGAAACAGTTTCACCAATAGTCGTTGTTTTAGAATAATTTACATCTTTAGAAGAAACCAATTCAATTTTCTCACTTGCGGCACCATCAATAGTAACGGCTTTTGCAGAAGTTGAGTTGAATTCAACATTTTTTAAAGACATATTTTTTCCGTTATAGATTTCAAAAATGGTTGGACTTTTGATATCTAATTTGGCATTTGTTATTTTAATTCCGTTTGCATCGATGATTGAAAAGCCTTTTTCTGCTTTTGCAATTAAATTTGAAATCTCAATATTTTCAAGATTCATTTCAGGCAAACCCTGCAAAAATACAGCCTGATAAGCTCCTGAAATTGTGATGTTTTTAATCGAAATATTTTTGAATTGCGGCGTTTCTTCATTTACGGGAATTGCTTTTGTATTGATTTTATTTCCGCCTTCGGCCAAAGTTTCTGCGATAGATTTTCCTCCATAATAAAGGTCAAAAGAAATGGCTTGCGATGGAATATCGGTCATAAAAATATCCGAAATATAGATATTCTCCACAATTCCGCCACGACCGCGTGTACTTTTAAAACGCAATCCAACATCCGTTCCCATAAAAGTACAATTAGATACGTGAAGGTTTTTTACACCTCCGGACATTTCACTTCCAACTGTTACGCCGCCGTGTCCGTGATATACGATATTATTTCGTACAATGATATTTTCGCAGGGAACGCCACGATCGCGACCGTCTTTATCTTTTCCTGATTTAATACAAATAGCATCATCACCAACATCAAAACTGGAATTTTCAATCAATACATTTTTACAGGATTCAACATCAAGACCGTCTCCGTTTTGAGAATACCACGGATTTCTAACCGTTACATTTCTCACAATCAAATCTTCAACCATTAAAGGATGAATATTCCATGCCGGGGAATTTTGAAAAACCGGTCCGTCAAAAAGAACTCTTTTACTGTTTTGAATACTGACCATTACCGGACGAAGAAAATCATGAATGGCTTCAAATTCTTCTTTTGTTTTTAAATCAAGACGCACATTTTGATCGGCACCAATCGAAGCCTTCATAAAAGTTTCAGATGGATACCAGCTTTCTTTTTTCTCATTTAAAACCCCTCCGGAAGCAATCACTTTTTTCCATTGGCTTTCTGTTAGTTTGCTCTTTTTTACTTGTCTCCAAACTTCACCTGAACCATCCCAAACGCCATTTCCGGTAAAAGCGACATTCTCGAGATTCTTACCATAAATAGGAGAGATGCATCGCCAGGTATTTAAACCTTCAAAACTGGTTTCTATAATAGGATATAAACTTTTATCGGTCGAAAATTTGATTAATGCTCCGGTTTCTGCATGCAATTCAATATTACTTTTCAGAATAATTGGTCCCGTAAGCCATATTCCGGGCGGAATAACAACTTTTCCGCCGCCTTTTTTTGAAACCGCATCAATAGCATCGGCGAAGGCCTTTGTATTAAGAGTGTAACCGCCGTTTACAGCTCCAAAATCTTTTATATTGACGGAGTTATTAGGGATTTTTGGTTCCTGAACTTTCGACATTTTAAATTCGATACCAGCGTAAGCATCAGTTGTTTTGGATTTTTGAGCCTGAATACTTCCTGAAAAGCAGGTTGCTAAAAAAGCTGCGAGAATGCACAATAAGTTAGTTGAGTTAGTTTTCATTTTGAAATTATATGAGTGTGGTTATTAATAGCTGTAATTCTTATTTTAAATCGCGATTTTTATCAATTCTAAAATAATTCTGGATTTTCAAATATAAATTAAAAATGTAATCGATTACACAAATCTAATAAAATTTTTTCATTTTCAAAGAAATTCTAAAACAGTTTAATTGTAGTATTTAACTTGTTTAAGATGAAAACATCAAATTAAATTAAGCCTATTTTTGGTTTTAATTAACAAATGGCAAATATCGATACTCAACATTTTTAAGTACTTTTGTGGCACTTTTATACAATGTAATTCCTCAAAAATGGATAAAAAAATATTCTCTTTTTTGTTTTCTACACGATTAATGGCCGTTCTTTTTTTAACATTTGCAATCGCAATGGGTGTTGGAACTTTTATCGAAAGTAAGTACAATACCGATACAGCTAGAATTTTAATTTACAATACCTGGTGGTTTGAAGCCATAATGGTTTTCTTCCTGATCAATTTCTTCGGAAACATCAAACGTTATCAATTATTAAAAAAAGAAAAGTGGGCAACTTTATTGCTTCATATTGCCTTTATTTTTATTCTTTTAGGAGCTTTTATTACACGTTATATTAGTTACGAAGGTATGATGCCAATTCGCGAAGGCGCAGCCGAAAACCAAATCTATTCTGATAAAACATTTATAACCATTCTTGCTGATGGTGAATATAAAGGTGAAATGAAACGCAGGGTTTTTGAAAAAAGCCTTTTGTTATCGCCCGTTACCAATAATGATTTTAGTATTTCAGGAAAATTTGACGAAACTACTTTTGAAGTGACTTTCGACAAATATATCATGGGCGCTAAAGAAACTATAAAACCAAGTGCAAACGGAACTTTATACCTTAAATTGGTAGAAGCAGGAGCAGGCGGACGTGAAGAACATTTCCTGAAAGAAGGTGAAGTTCAGAACATTCACAACGTTTTATTTGCTTTAAATAAACCAACAGATGGTGCCATAAATATCAATACAACCGGCGAAAAATACACCATTCAAACACCTTTTGAAGGACGTTTCATGAGAATGGCTGATAAGCTTGAAGGTGATGTTACGAAAGATAATGTACAGCCGTTAATGATGCGATCTTTATATAGTATTGGTGATATTAGAATCGTTTTTCCAGATCCTGCTGTTAGAGGAATCGTTGATTATGAGTCAAATAATGACTATAAAGCAAAATCTCATAACGATGCTTTAATTGTAAAAGTTAAAGCTGATGGTGAAGAAAAACAAGTAAGACTTTTAGGTTCTAAAGGTAGTATTGGTGAACCGCAAACAGTTAAAATAGGAAAAATTGAATACACTTTATTCTACGGAAGTAAAGCCTATGTTTTGCCATTTAAAGTAAAATTAAACGACTTTATAGCAACCAAATATCCTGGAACTGAGAAAAGTTATTCTTCTTTTGAAAGTAAAGTAACCGTTCAGGATTCTGCAGAAACTTTTGATGCTGATATTTATATGAACCACGTTTTAGATTATAAAGGATACAGATTTTTTCAATCATCATTTGATCCCGACGAAAAAGGAACTGTATTGTCTGTAAACCACGATTTCTGGGGAACTTCAATTACTTATTTAGGATATTTTATGTTGTTCTTCGGTTTGATGGCTATTATGTTTACCAAACATTCTCGTTTTGCAGATTTGAAACGCAAATTAGAAGCAGTGAAAAAGAAAAAAGAAAAACTAATCACAATTTTCGTTTTATTATTTAGTTTGAATGGCTTTGCGCAAGCGCCTCATGTTCATGAACACAATCACTCGCATAACGAAGATCCAAACGATCACGCCAATCACGTTACAGCTCCGCCAAGTCAAAAACAAATTGACTCTTTATTGACAATTTATAAAGCTCCTAAAGAGCATGCTGCAAAATTTGGGCGCTTGATTATTCAGGATGCTGGCGGTAGAATGAAACCTATCAATACTTTTTCATCTGAATTATTGAGAAAAGTGAGCCAGAGCGATACCTATAACGGAATGAATTCTGATCAGGTATTTTTGTCTATGACGCAATACGCCCAGGTTTGGATTCAGGTTCCTATTATTTACCTGAATACAAAAGATGATAGTATCCGTAAAATTATTGGTGTTGACAGAAAAGCAAAATTAGCTCCGTTTGTAAAGTTTTTTGACGAAAACGGAAATTATAAACTTGCACCTTATTTAGATGCTGCCTATAAAGCTGGAAATCCAAATAGTTTTGAGAAAGATTTTATCGAAGCTGATAAAAAAGTAAATTTAATGGAGTCGGCATTAAGCGGAAGTATTTTAAGAATATTTCCTATTCCGAATGACCCAAACAATAAATGGATCTCTTATTTAGAATTGAATAATGCAGGTTTAAAAGGAATGGATTCTACATATGTAAAACAAATTCTGCCAATGTATTTTAGTGCATTAAACAACGGTTCTATTTCTAAAAACTTTGGTACTGCAGATCAGTTGGTTGAAAGTATTAATGGTTTTCAGAAGAAATTTGGAAGTAAAGTACGCCCAAGCGAACAAAAAATTGATCTTGAAATCGCGTACAATACTTATAATATTTTACCAAAAATGTTTTACTGGTATTCTCTTTCAGGAATTTTCATGTTGATTTTTACACTTTTCAGTATCTTTTTCGATAAAAAATGGTTACGAATTACTGTAAATGGTTTTCATATATTAATTGGGTTAATCTTTGCACTTCACACAGTTGCATTAATTGCCCGTTGGTATATTTCGGGTCACGCACCGTGGAGTAATGCTTATGAAGCCATTGTGTATGTAGCTTGGTCAACAATGTTCTTTGGATTGGCTTTTGACAGAAAATCGAAACTTACTGTGGCATCTGCAGCGTTTGTGACGGCGATGATTTTCATGGCATCAAACGCCAACTGGATTGATCCGGAAATTGCCAATTTACAACCTGTTCTGAATTCATATTGGTTAATGATTCACGTTGCTGTTATTGTGGCAAGTTACGGACCAACCGCACTTGGAATGATTTTAGGTTTTGTAGCCCTGATTTTGATTTTCTTTACCAATGAGAAAAACAAAACCAAAATGGAATTGAATATCAAAGAAATAACTTATATCAACGAAATGGCTTTGACTATTGGTTTGATTATGTTAACAATAGGAAACTTTCTTGGAGGACAATGGGCCAACGAAAGCTGGGGACGTTACTGGGGATGGGATCCAAAAGAAACCTGGGCATTAATTTCAATCATGATTTATGCATTCGTAATTCATGCTCGTTTTGTACCATCGCTTCGTAGTAAATGGTTTTTCAATGTAATGAGCATGTACGCCTTTGTATCGATTTTATTTACGTATTATGGAGTGAATTTCCATTTGGTTGGTCTGCACTCTTATGCAAGTGGAGAAGCGCATTCATTAAGCTGGGTTTATTATTCACTAGGGACTATTTCCTTAATTGCACTTATAACATATCCAAAATACAATAAGTATTATAAAAGCAAAAAAGCTGTAAAAGCAAAAAAATAAATAATTTCAGAAAGCAAATTATTAATTCTCCTAAAAGGTTCAGCGTAAAGTTGAACCTTTTTTTTGATCATTAGCAGAATTAGAAGCTGTTTCCTGCTGTCCACTGTATCTTTTATGGTTCCCGATAGCTATCGGGACCACCATAAAAGGATGCCGTTCCCATCAGGGCTAGGGCACTTAGTTTCATTAGAACATTTAAATAGTAATCATTTATAATTTCTTATTTAGGCAATTTCCCAATAATAGCAAGCACTATAATAATTAGGATAAAAAAAGTAACTAAAAAAATCAAGTGACTTAAAATCGTTAAAAAGAAAGCTCTTGTTCTTGACATTTTATTAAAAAACTGAATGTTTGTCCAAAATATCAATATAATACCAAGAAGATAAGTCAAAGATGAAAACCTCTCAGCATGATGTATACTATTTAAATATAAAAGTATTGGAAATGTCAAAATTTGCACAGAAAGTCTTTGTGAAGCCTTAAAAGTGTTCAATACAAATAATTCGACAAAATTATAGCCTTGTTTTCTAAAAACAATATAAGTTCCAATAGTATAAATAGGAATTGTAGCAATCGTAACCCAGGCAAAATGAGTTGCCATCCACTCATTATAATCATTAAAATCAATCTCTAAATCTGTAGAAGCCTGAAATAAATTGATATGAAAATAATGATACAAAAAACCATAAAGCGCTCCCAAAACTGCAACTAAAGACAATGGTTTGAAATGTTTAACTCGTTTTCCCTCAATAAACTCCCGAATTGAATGTCCTGGTCTTATAAACAATTGTTTAATTGAATAAGGAATTCCATTATCAAAATGCAATAATCCGTGTTGGATATCATGCCATAAAAAATGTGCATTTATTCTGTGCGTATCGGCAGGTTGTCCGCAATTATTGCAGTAATGTCCTTTAAAAGTCTGATTGCAGTTTTTACAGGTTATTTCCATACTTTAACTTTTAAATTATTAAGATTTCTTAAAACCGTTTGGATACATAATGGCTAATAAAACAAAAATCAGCAAAAAGTTATATTCTACACCATTTCTTCCGCCTCCAACAACAAACCAGCCTTCCTGAAAATGAACTAAAATTATGCCCATTATCAAAATGAAAATAGTAACAAAACCTGCAGGCTTAATATATTTGTTTAGTAGTAACAATATAGCAGCAATGATGTGCGAAATTTTTATTGACCATGCCAGAAAAACACCAAACGGTGCAAAACCAATCTGATTAAGATATAGATTTCCAAAATCGTTTATACCATTATTAAAAATTCCAAAAACAGAGTGGGAGAGAAGTATGATTGCAGTTGCGATTCTTAAAAGTAAATTTCCGTTCATATATTTGATTATTAGTGTTTTGAATTAAAAATAATAAAAAAACGCACATTAAATAAATTAATATGCGTTTTAAGTTTTTGTTTTAAATTGTATTTTAAACTTTTCCTAAAGTATATAATTGTTCCATTGTAGGTGTTGCACTTCCTCCGGCCGGCTCAAGTGTAATTCCAAATGCTTCTGCAGAATCTGTTTGCTCTACAGCAAAGATTTTTTGATCATTTTCTTCAAAATTATCCAGTAAACCAATACTTGTAGGCGTAAGAACCGGACTTAATTTTAAAGACCATACCTGATAAACCATGCCCTTTGGAGGTTTTGGCAAACCTGCAGCATCAATATAAGTCGTTTTGGTGTCTTTGTTCCAGTATACTTTGGCAAAAGATGTTGGAGAAACCGCCTGACCACCAAGTGTTACACCAGTGTTTTTGATATCTCTTACAATAGTTAGGTTTTTCTCTGTTTCTTTATTTTGCTGATCTAAATAAGCAAATTCTCTCTGAATTTTATTCTTTTCGTTACCAACAGTTGCAATAGCTTCTTTGGTTTTTGTTAATTCTAAAGTTTGATATCCAAGCCCCAAAAGCATTAAAACTGCAGCAGCCCAGCCCACATATTGAGACCAGTTTGATGCCGGTTTCATATCTACTACTTTGCCATGTTTCAGTTCTAGGCGTGCTTTTATCTTTTCGAAATTAGCTACAGAATGAAAAGGTGAAAAACTTGATGATAAAGCTATAATAGCTCTTTCTATCTCAAGAATCTCCTGTTCAACCTCGGGATTTTTCTTTGCCATTTCGGCTATCTCCAGATTTTCTGTTTCGGTTAATAAACCGTAAACATAAAGTTCTAAAATTCCTGATTCTATATATTCTTGTGCTTCCATTATATTTTTAAATAATTACGTAAATCGTTAATACAGTTTCTGTTTTGCGTTTTGATAGTCCCCAACGGAATTGCCAGTTCTTCTGACGCCTCTTGTTGAGTATATCCTTTGAAAAATAATAAGTCAATAATTTCAATACACTTTGGTTTCAATTTTTTTACAAATTCCTGAATACCAATGGTGTCAATTTTATTAGTGAGTTTATTACTGTCATCTAACAGATTTACGAAATTATCCGAAGAAAGGTTTTTTTGGCTATTATTAAAATTTTTAGATCTTAACTTATCTATGCTCGTATTACGAGCTATATTAAGGATCCAGGTATAAAAACGACCTTTACTTTCGTTATACGAATCTATATTTTTCCAGATTTTTACAAAAACTTCCTGCAAAACATCTTCAGCTTCTTCACGGTTTTTTATGAGAACATTGATGACCGAAAACAAACTCTTAGAATACATATCATACAAATGGGTAAAAGCTCTTTCGTCTTTTTTGTAAATTAAAACTAATAATTCTTCTTGACTCATACGTTTTGGTTTTTTTAAGCTTAAACAAAAATTTTAGGAAATATTTTATTACAATCAGATAAAGATAATTTATTTTTTTTATGAAAAAACATTTTTTTTAAATTGTTGTCAGGTCTTTAAAAATAAGGGGTTTACGAAAAATAATGATTTTTTTACTTTTTTTTTACTTTTTTTAAAACCAAAATTTAATCTCTTTCGTATATATCATTATAAAAGTAAGTGAAATAATACAGATTGAAAAAATAAAGATAAAAGCCGGTTAAAAATTTGATTTATATAAGATTAGTATGAGCCTTTTAAGAGTATTAAAAAAGAAATTTAATAATCAAAAAAAACATCATGAGTATAAATAAATTAAAAATATTGATCATTGCCTTAACTAGTGTTTTGCAGTATTCAAATTCCACAGATACTATTCTTCGCAAAGGTATTGTTAGAAATAGTTCTTCAACAATACATCAAATAGAAAATTTAGAAAATAACAGTTCTTATAAGAAAGTTATAAGTCAGGATTTATAAAATTTTATAGTTGATGCTACTCGGACTTCCAGACTGAAAATTTTCCTGAATTACAAAACGACCAGGAAAATAAGCCATGTAAAAATTGTAAACACCAATCAGAAAGTATTTGGAAGTTTAACAATTCAGGAACAAAGAATTTTCATCATAACCGCAGTGCATCAGCTATAATTTAAATAAAAAGATATATAAAATTAATTTCATGGTTTGATTTGTTTGTATGGGGAGAAGCCTAACGAGTGATTAACGTTAGGCTTCATTTTTTTATTTAACTTATGATTAAGAAAAAATAAGCAGCCAAAATCTCTTTAAGAAACTGATTTTGATTAATTTTATAAAAAATATAAACATGAAAAAAATTATAATAATGGCGTATGGCGCACTACTTTTATTTAGTTGCCAAAACCAAGCGCAAACTAATAAAACAAAAACGCCTAAAACGGATAAAGTCATGACAAAAGAAACTATTTATCAATTTAAAGTAGAAGATTTATCAGGAAATTCATTTGATTTTGCTTCTTTAAAAGGTAAAAAAGTAATGATTGTAAATACCGCTTCAAAGTGCGGATTAACGCCTCAATACAAAGATCTTGAAGCAATTTACAAAGAATATAAAGACAAAGGTTTTGTAATTGTAGGTTTTCCGGCAAATAATTTTGCATCTCAGGAACCAGGTACAAATGAAGAAATTGGTGCTTTTTGCCAACAAAATTATGGAGTAACTTTTCCGATGATGGACAAAGTTTCTGTAAAAGGAGATGATATGTGCGAAGTATATAAATTCCTTACTCAGAAATCTAAAAATGGCTTACAGGATTCTGAAGTAGAATGGAATTTTCAAAAATATTTAATCAACGAAAAAGGTGAATTGGTTAAAGTTATCAAACCTAGAACTTTACCAACTGATCCTGAAGTTATCAACTGGATAAAGAGTTAATTAGAAAACTATCAAACCTAAAAGTCCGCAAATTTGAATTTTTCAAGTTTGTGGATTTTTTTTACGACAAAAGTACGTCTTTGAGAGGAACGAAGCAATCTCACGTGCGACATCGACAAAAGTTTATATTGGAGAGATATTGAACGCGGATGACACGGATTCGCAAGCGAAGACACGGATTATTGCGGATTTTTTTCTGGTAGGGTAAATAATAACAATAGTATGTTGAAAAATGTTTTCAAAAGCGCGCTATTTTGACAAAAGAGAAATCATATAAATGAACATAAAGTATGTCATTCTCTGGATGTGATTCTCTTTCGTAGAAATTTGACTAACTATGAGAAAAATCCGCGAACATCTGCGTCTTCGCTTGCGAATCCGCGTCATCCGCGTTCAAAATTACATTAGTAAAAAGCTTTGCGGTTTAAACTAATATCAACTGCATAAATACCAAGTCAAGCCAGTGATCAAACTTAAATCCGACTTCACGAATCGTTCCTGTAGCTACAAAACCAAATTTTTCATGAAAAGCAATACTTCCGGCATTATCAGCATCGATGGCGCCAATCATTACATGATATCCTTGTTCTTTTGCTAAACGAATTAGTTCCTTAAGTAATTTAGAACCAATGCCTTTTCCTATTACATGATCTACAACATAAACAGAATGTTCAACAGTATATTGATAACCAATTTTTTCGCGAAACTGTCCGTAACTGCCAAAACCAACTACTTCGCCATCTAAATCGGCTACAACAACAGGCAGGTTTTTAGTTTTTTTATCCTCAAACCATTTTGTTTGCACTTCAAGAGTCTGAATATCATAACTATAATTTGCCGTTGTATGTAAAATAGAATGATTTACAATTTCAAGAATTTTATCTAAGTCGTCTGTAGTTGCGGATCTGAGTATTATGTTCATGATGTTTATAATTGGAATTTATATTTTGGAATTTTATTTGTTATTTAATTCTGCCAGTAAAACATCAACATCTTTAGAATTCCAATTCATTTCCTTTGCAATTGTTTTGGCATCTTTGGCGTATTTTAAAGCTGATTTTTTATCTTTTATTTTATTATACAACCTTGCTGTCAGCAAATTACCATCATAAGAATCATTTAATTCTAAAGAATGTTTTACCCACAAAATTGATTTTTTAAGGCTTTCCTCGTCAGTAATATGTTTCAGATAAGTTTGTCCAATATCTTTTAGGAAACTGGCATCATTCCAAACTAATTTTTGAGTATCCTCAAGTGTAACTTTTTTATAAAACTGCCATTTTTCGGTTCTTTCGGCCAGAGTTAAATCAAATTTAAAAACGAGTGAATCTGTTTTTTGCAAACGAATTGACTTTGCAATTTCTCTTTGTTTATAATAGTTTATCGTATCCAAATTATCTACATAAGGTCGTAACAACTCTGTTACAATACTTTCTATTTTTCGATCAACGCGATTTTGCGAAGCTACGGCGGCAAACTCCTTTTGGTGTTTTAAAACATATTGAAATTCCCTCGAATTAATATCAGTTACACCATTGGCAATAACGCGCCAGTTTGTTTCGCTAACAAGTTGAGCATCTGATTGTGTTTCAAGATAAATATGTGTCGGAATCGATAATTCAGTTCGGTCTTTTCCCTTTTTCAAAGTGTTCAAATAAGCAAAAAACTTAGTTGAATTGCTTTTATCGGCTAAAAACTCTTTTTCCAGATAAGGCAATTGCATTTTAGGATTCAAAGCAAAATTGGCCTCGCTAATAAAATCAGCTTTTTTCATTTCGCCTTTTAAAGCATACAAAAGCGTTTCATTATCATCCAAAAATAAAAAAGTGGGTAATGATTTGGTATTGAATTTGTCTTTTAGCGCAATACCTTCTTCCTTTTCAATATTTTTCCAAACGCAGATATAATTTTTCTTCAGGAAATCCATTACGGCTGCGTCGCTAAAAACTTCATTTTTCATTTGATTGCAATGCGGGCACCAATCGGCATAAAGCATTATAAAAAGTGGTTTTCCTGTATTTTTTGCAGTTTCCAAAGCTGTTTTATAAGGAACATCATCAGGAATAAACTGATTTTGAGATTTTACTGTTTGAATTGAAATGAATATAAAAAGTATATATAAGAAACGCATGTTGTAATTTTTACTAGGAATTTCGTTTCACAAATATATCCTCTTTTTACAAAAGCAGTCTTAATATCTTCCTAATTTATAAGTTAAATCCAGTACGAAGTTTGTAACTTTGTACTATCAAAAGTGAATCTTACTCTTAAAGATTTTCTTTATAAAATAATACATTATAAGAATGATTTACCCCAAAATACCGCTTGCACAAAGCATTATCGAAATTTGTTTAGCAAAAGGAATCACCAATATTATAATTTCTCCGGGATCAAGAAACGCACCTTTAACAATAGGTTTTGCACAAAATCCTAATTTTACCTGTTACAGTATTGCAGACGAGCGTAGTGCCGCTTTTTTTGCATTGGGAATTGCCCAGCAAATTAAACAGCCAACAGCTGTTATATGTACTTCAGGATCAGCATTATTAAATTATTATCCTGCTTTTGCCGAAGCATTTTACAGCCAGATTCCTTTAATCGTTATTTCTGCAGATCGCCCGCAAAGTAAAATTGATATTGGTGACGGACAAACGATTCGTCAGGAAAATGTTTTTCAGAATCATTCTGTTTTTAATGCCAATTTAACCGAAGAAGCTTCAGAAGAAAATGATTTAAAAATCAATAAAGCGATCGAAACGGCGATTCTTCAAAAAGGTCCTGTTCATATCAATGCTCCGTTTGAAGAACCGCTTTATCAAACCGTAGATACACTTTCGGTCCATCCAAAAATTACCGTTTCTGAAGAGATTATCGGAACAAAAACTATAGAAAACAGCGAAGAATTAGTTTCAGTCTGGAACTCTGCCAAGCGAAAATTAATTATGGTTGGCGTTAACGAAGCCAATGCTATTGATGATAAAATTGTTCAAAATTTAGCAAATGATCCTTCGGTTGTAGTGCTGACAGAAACGACTTCTAATCTTCATCATCCAGGTTTTATTAATAGTATCGATACTTTAATTACTCCATTTGAAAATGGTGATTTTGAAGACTTTCAGCCAGAAATTTTATTGACTTTTGGCGGAATGATTGTTTCGAAAAGAATCAAGGCGTTTTTACGAAAATACAAACCAAAACAACATTGGCACATAGATACTTTGCGTGCCTACGATACGTTTGATGCAAAAACAAAACATATTGTAATGCAGCCAAATGATTTTTTTACCGATTTACTTTCTAAAACAACATTTGTTGAAAGTGATTATTTTTCTAAAATCGACAAAATTTACGATTTGCGAAAGGTAAGAAAACAAGAATATCTAAGTAAAATACCATTTTCTGATTTTCAGGTTTTTGAAAAAATAATCGAAACTTTACCAAAAAACAGTCAATTGCAAATAAGCAATAGTTCTGCAATTCGATATGCCCAATTAATTGATATTGATAGTTCTATAGAGGTATTTTGTAATCGTGGCACAAGCGGAATTGATGGAAGTACATCAACTGCAATTGGAGCTTCGGTAGGGAGTAAAAAGCAAAATGTTTTTATAACCGGCGATATCAGCTTTTTGTATGACAGTAATGCTTTGTGGAATTCTTATATTCCAAATAACTTCAAAATTATATTGATTAATAATGGAGGAGGAGGAATATTCAGGATTTTGCCTGGTCATGAAGAAAAACCTGTATTTAATACTTATTTTGAAACATCACATCAATTAACGGCTGAACATTTGGCTAAGATGTATAAAATGAATTACTTGACGGCAACTGATTTGAACTCTTTAAACGAGAGTATTGATTCATTATACAATCAAAATAATGCTGCGAGTATTCTGGAAATTTTTACACCCACTTTTGAAAACAATGTTATTTTGAATCAATTTTTCAAGGAATTAATCTAATTTGTAAAATGTAAGTTAAATTGGGTTAAAATTTTTGTGATTGTATAATAAATATGTAAGTTTGATTTTTTAAAATAACAATCAATAACTATTTATTATGAGTGCAAGAGAAGAATTAATTAAAAAGTATGCAGAAGATTTAAAGGAAAAATGTGGTGTAACGCCAAACATGGATTTATTGACTAAAGTAACAATAGGTTGCGGACCGTCTATATACAACTCAGATGCATCTACAGTTGCAGGAAGCCAACAATCAGAATTAGATACAGTTAAGAAAAATTTCTTAATAAAAAAATTAGGTTTACCAAACGGTCCTGAATTAGATACTGCAATTCATGCAGTTTTAGAAAAGTATGGCAAAGCAAACAAACATAAATACAGAGCAGTAGTTTACTATTTATTGACAGTGCACTTTAAAAAAGAAAGTGTTTACAAATAAATTGAAACTATCAAATACAAAAGCACCATTAATTTGGTGCTTTTTCTTTTTATAAAACAAACTTTATGAAGCAAATAGCGCTTTTTCCTTTTTATCTGAAATATTTTTCTGTGAACCATTTTCAAACTTCGTACATTTGCGGCTTAGAAACTTAGTTGCTTATCAGCTTAGAAACTTAGAATATGATTGAAATAGGAAAATACAATACACTAACTATATTACGTGATACCAAAGTTGGTTTGTTTTTAGGGAATCCTGAAAAAGATCCCGAAGGAATTCACGACATTTTATTACCCAATAAATACGTTCCCAATGAATTTGAAATAGGCGAAGAACTTATCGTTTTTGTTTATTTAGATCATGAACAGCGTCCAGTTGCAACAACTCTTGAACCTTATATATTATTGAATGAATTTGCTCTTTTGCGAGTAAATTACATCAATCAGGTTGGTGCTTTTATGGATTGGGGAATGGAAAAAGACATTCTGGTTCCGTTTAAAGAGCAGGCTCGCCCAATGGAAAAAGGAAAACGTTACCTGGTTTACCTTTATATGGACGAAAAAACTAATCGTTTGGTAGCTTCAAGTAAATTGAACCAATTTTTGTCGAACGATCAGCTTACAGTTGAAAAGGGAGAAGAAGTTGATTTGATTGTTTCACATATTACCGAATTAGGAATAAATGTGATCATCAATGAGCAACATAAAGGTTTGTTATACAAAGATGAAGTGTATGATGATGCGATTAGAACAGGCGACAGAATGCGCGGATATATTAAAAACATTCGTCCTGACAATAAAATAGATGTTGCTTTGCAAGTACAGGGATATCAAAGTATTGAGCCAAATGCAGAGAAAATTTTAGATGAATTGCGTGCCAATAGAGGTTTTTTACGTTTAAATGACAATTCTCATCCCGAAGATATTAAAACAGTGTTGAAAATGAGCAAAAAGACATTTAAAAAAGCAATTGGAGCTTTATATAAAGATAAACTTATCGAAATTAAAGAAGACGGGATTTATCTGGTAAAAGAAGAATAGATTCTTTAAAATTCCAAAAAAAATAAAATTCCAAATTCCAATGTAGCATCGCATAATTGAAGCTTAAGATTAAAACGAAGTTCACATATAGCTTTGCGAACTTTTTTATAAAATCTTACAATAAAAAGCTTTTGCGAACTTTGCGGTTAAATTATCCGGTTTGCATTGGAATTTGGAATTTATTTTTTGGAATTTTAACCATTTATAACAAGAAAGGCTACTCATTACAAGTAGCCTTTCCCTTTTTATTCTAGTTTTAAAAAAAATTGTAATTAAAAAAAAACAGAAATAAAATTATTCGAATCAATCATTAAGATAATGACTTTAAAAATTTTAGAAATCATCTTCGTGATTGGTATGTCTTTAAATAGCTTATAACATTCGCATCAAAAGCAAAAAATCAATTTCACGGCAGAACCATTTGGTTTGTTTGATATTTATATTTATAGAAAGTTCTTCAATTTTAATTAAGTCCCCATTATCGTAATCCTTGTTAGACAAATTGAGTAAACAATTCTATTTTTTAACCTTAGGTGTTACTATCTCTCCTTTGAGTTTTTACAAATGCATAAACCATTTGCCCATCAATTAAAGTCTTAGTATTCAAAACCCCAAAAAAATGAGCGACAAATTTTTTAAATTTTCTCAAAAAAATCATTTTTTAGGTTAATAAATCAGTGAAAGAAAATCAATCTGAAATCAATGAAATAAATGTATCTAATTGATTTCTAGGGCGTAAAATTACTTCTTTTTTTTTAAAACGAATGTTAAATAATGTTATTTTTTGTAAGTAAATACTATTTGTTAACATTCAGCCACAATTTAGTAAAGACTTAAAGTAAATTGAGTAGGTAAAAATGTAAAAATGGTTTATTTTTACACTATAATTATTTAAAAGATACAAATAGAAATGGATTGGATTACTGCCAGAGAATTTGAAGATATAACTTATAAAAAATGTAATGGAGTTGCAAGAATTGCTTTTAACAGACCAAATGTTAGAAATGCTTTTCGCCCAAAAACAACTTCAGAATTATACCAGGCTTTTTACGATGCACAAGAAGATACTTCGATTGGGGTAGTTTTGCTTTCTGCAGAAGGACCATCAACAAAAGATGGCGTTTATTCTTTTTGCAGCGGAGGGGATCAAAATGCACGTGGACATCAGGGTTATGTTGGCGAAGATGGCCAGCACCGTTTAAATATTCTCGAAGTTCAGCGTTTAATTCGTTTTATGCCTAAAGTGGTTATTGCCGTTGTTCCTGGTTGGGCAGTTGGCGGCGGACATAGTTTACATGTGGTTTGCGACATGACTTTGGCTAGTAAAGAACATGCTATTTTTAAACAAACTGATGCTGATGTGACTAGTTTTGATGGTGGTTACGGATCTGCATATCTGGCCAAAATGGTGGGACAGAAAAAAGCACGTGAGATTTTCTTTTTAGGAAGAAACTATTCAGCTCAGGAAGCAATGGATATGGGAATGGTAAATGCCGTAATTCCGCATGATGAGCTTGAAGATACTGCTTATGAGTGGGCTCAGGAAATTCTTCAAAAATCACCAACTTCTATAAAAATGCTAAAATTTGCAATGAATTTAACCGATGACGGAATGGTTGGTCAGCAGGTATTTGCAGGAGAAGCAACACGTTTGGCCTATATGACCGAAGAAGCAAAAGAAGGAAGAAATGCCTTTTTAGAAAAAAGAAAACCAAACTTCGGAGAAAATAAATGGTTACCATAAGAAGTTAAAAATTGTTTCAAGTTTCAGGTTTCAAGTTGCGAAATCCAAAACTTGAAACCTGAAACTTGAAACAAAAATTAAACAAAACAAATTATAAATGAAACATTGGATTGAAGCCGCCAGACTGCGCACATTGCCTTTATCAGTTTCCGGAATAATAGTAGGAAGCATATACGCCCTATCAAACCCAACCGAAACCATCAATACACCAACTGAAGTTTTTAGCTGGAAAATTTTTGGTTTTTCACTTTTAACGACACTTGGCTTACAGATTTTATCCAATTTTGCAAATGATTATGGAGATGGTGTAAAAGGTACTGATAATGCTGACAGAGTTGGTCCGCAACGCGCGATACAAAGTGGCGTAATTACTCCGCAGGCAATGAAAAAAGCCATTATAATTACTTCGATATTGACCTTTTTATCAGCAATTATTTTAATATATTTTGCTTTTGGAGAAAGTAATTTCGGATATTCCATATTTTTTCTACTATTAGGAATTGCTGCAATTGCTTCTGCAATTCGTTACACAGTTGGTAATTCTGCTTACGGATACAAAGGTTTTGGAGATATTTTTGTTTTTGTATTCTTCGGACTTGTAAGCACTTTGGGAGTAAACTTTTTGTATTCGAAAGAAGTAGATCCTATTTTAATTTTACCTGCAGTTTCAATTGGTTTATTAAGCGTTGGGGTTTTAAACCTTAATAATATGCGTGATGAAGAATCAGACAAAAAATCAGGAAAAAATACAATTGTAGTTCAAATGGGCGGGGCAAAAGCAAAAATATACCATTTTGCATTGATTATAACAGCTATGCTTTTGGTTCTTGTTTTTGCGATATTGAGTGATTATCGTTTTGATCAGTATTTATTTTTATTGGCATATATACCTTTAACCAAACATTTAATTACCGTTTATAAAAATCAGAATCCTAAGTTGTTAGATCCGGAATTAAAAAAACTAGCACTTAGTACATTCTTACTTTCTATATTATTAACGTTATGTATGATTTCGCTGATTTCAGACATCATTGTTAATCTCTTCTTAGGCGGAAGATAAAATAAAGTTCAATTTTAAAAACTCATCAAATGAAAATTACATTTTACGGACATGCTTCTTTAGGTATCGAAGTGGGAGGAAAACACATAATTGTTGATCCTTTTATTACAGGAAATCCACAAGCGGCGGCAATCGATATAAACACACTAAAAGCGGATTATATTTTATTAACGCATGCACATGGCGATCACGTTCTTGATGTTGAAGCTATTGCAAATCGTACCAATGCAGTAATTGTTTCTAATGCAGAAATTACAAGCTATTATGCCAAACAAGGACTTAATGCGCACCCGATGAATCACGGCGGGAGCTGGAAATTTGATTTTGGAAAAGTAAAATATGTAAACGCAATTCACTCAAGTTCTTTTCCTGACGGCAGTTACGGAGGAAATCCTGGTGGTTTCGTAATAGAAAGCGAACATAAAAACATATACATTGCCGGAGATACAGCTCTTACAATGGATATGAAACTGATTCCGTTAAGAACAAAATTAGATTTGGCAATCCTTCCAATTGGAGATAATTTTACAATGGATGTTGAAGATGCCATAATTGCTTCTGATTTTGTAGAATGTGATAAAATTTTAGGTTATCATTTTGATACTTTTGGTTACATCGAAATCAATAAAGAAGAATCTATTCGCAAATTTTTCGATAAAGGAAAAGATTTAATGCTTTTAGAGATTGGAGAATCTATTGAATTATAATTAATAACTGATTCCACACTATTAGCTATGTTTTTTTGTGGTTCCCGAAATATCCGGGACCACAAAAGAACATGTTTTATCAAAGTTTTAAAAAGATATTTTGCGTTAATTAAATATGGATAATATTAAGTTTATTTGTGATTGCTGTGGTAAAGAACATGAGAGTTGGCCTGCACTAACCTATAATACCCCAAGCAGTTATTACAATCTTTCACCTCAGGAACAGGAAGAAATAGCCGTAATCGATCAGGATTTTTGTGTAATTAAGTATCCGGATCATGTAGATCGATTTGTCAGATGTGTTCTTATTCAGAAAGTTAATGACCATTGTGAAGATCTTGAATATGGTTTTTGGGTTTCCTTAAGCGAAAAAAGTTTTAAAGATTATCTCGAAAATTTTGATAACGAAAATCATGAAACACAATATTTTGGATGGCTTTGCAATTATATTCCACAATATAAATTTTCAAATAGCGTTCCTACAACCGTTGTAACCAAAAGTGGTAATGACAGACCGGAAATTTTTCCTCATCAGGATTTTGACCATCCTTTTGTAAAAGATTATTATGAAGGAATTACAAAAGAAGAAGCTGAAAAAAGAATTCAGGGAATGCTAAAAAATTAGGCTTGAAATTTGCATGAAATATTTAAACTAAATTTTCTAAAATGAATTTAAAACAAATAGCCCTATTTCTTTTAATAACAGTTTCTTATAACTCTTTTGCACAAAAAGATGGTTATTGGGACAAAGAACGCGCCACGACAAAAGAAATTATTGTTTATGCACGTGACCGAATCACTCTGACAACTGAAGATTTACCCGTTGGAACAACCGAAATCGTGTACAGAATTACTCTTCTGGACGAAAACCAACAAATGGCAAATAGTTTAGTTTCAGTATTAAAAGCAATTCCGGATCCTACAGGAATAAGTCAGGGTTCTGCCGGAGCAGTTTTTTTAATGTCAAAAATTTCCGGAGACGATACTTGTACTTATGCATTGTTTACTTCTGGAGAAAATGCAAAAAAGTATATTGAAGACGGTAAAACAGACAAGGCTTGTTACGCTCAGGTTGATGCCGTAAGCAAAGACGCCAAACGATTATCGCTGGATAAATCTTCTTGTTTAGGACAAAACGTAAATACAATATGGTTTGGTTTTCACAGTAAAAACTGGGTTTTAAATCAAAAAATAGTTTTGGAAGTTGTGCCGTGGGTTGATACAAAACTGAATCGAGGCTGGAATCAGGACAATAAAAATGAAATTATCAGCTTATGCAAAACATCTACAATGGCACAAAAAATGGCCAATTCTGATGATTTTTGTGTTTGCATTATGGATAAAATAACAAAACAATATCGTTATTCAGAGTTTCAAAAATTATTGCCAATCGAAAAAAACAAAGTTTATAAAGATTTTGGTAACGCTTGCTACAAAGATGCTGACATTTCAAAAAATGTTTATAATGATTTGAGAACTCAGGCTTCGGTTTTAATAAAGCAACAAAAATACAATGAAGCAATTCCTAAATTAAATACCATAATTAATGACGGAAAAGCAACTGCACTGGACTACAGTTCTATAGGCTATTGTTATATTTTGACTAAGCAATATGCAAAAGCCATAAAATCATTAAAAGAAGGTGAGAAGTTAGACGATACAGAACTATTAGTCAAATTAAACCTGGCGCATGTTTATTTGGTTAGTGATGATTATAGCGAAGCAAAAGCGATTTATAAAAAATATCAGACTCAAAATGTTACTGACAGTTTAAGTTGGACAGAAAAAACAAAATTGGATTTTGCCGCTTTCCAAAAAGCAGGTTTACCATCAAAAGATTTTGAAAAAGTTTTAAAACTTTATAATTAAAAATTTTTCCATCATATAAGTTATATAAGTAAATTTAAGTTAGCCACTACGCAATATTTAAATGAACTTATATAACTTATATGGTTTAAAAAACATACCAACTTGAAAGCAACTTACCACAAATACATGCTCGAATTCAAACGCCCGTCGGGAACGTCGCGTGGCATTATGACAGAAAAAGAAACCTGGTTTATTGTTCTTGAAAAAGACGGTAAAAAAGGAATAGGCGAGTGTGGTATTTTGCGCGGTTTAAGTGCTGATGATCGTGATGATTATGAAGAAAAACTAAATTGGGCATGCCAGAATGTTCATTTAGGAGAAACGGCACTTTGGGAAGCTTTATTAGAATTTCCGTCTATACAATTTGGAATTGAAATGGCTTTTTTATCCTTTAAAAGTGAAAATCCGTATTTATTATTTCCTTCAGATTTTACCAATACTACTAAATCAATTACAATAAACGGATTGGTTTGGATGGGAGAGGCTTCATTCATGAAACAGCAAATTGAAGAGAAATTAGCAGATGGTTTTAATTGTATAAAATTGAAAATTGGAGCAATCGATTTTCAAAAAGAGTTGGAATTATTACAGTTTATAAGAAGTCATTTTTCTGCAGAACAAATAGAAATTCGTGTGGATGCCAATGGAGCTTTTGCTTTAAATGAAGCTTTAAATAAATTAAATCAACTAAATCAATTTCAGCTTCATAGTATTGAACAGCCTATAAAAAAAGGTAATATTAAAGCGATGAAAGACTTGTGTGAAACAACACCATTTCCTATTGCATTAGACGAAGAATTAATAGGCATTTTTTCATTCGAAGAAAAAGAAAAATTACTAAAGGAAATTAAACCGCAATATATCATTCTTAAACCAAGTTTTGTTGGAGGTTTTAGAGGAACACAGGAATGGATAACATTAGCAGATAAATATAATATTGGCTGGTGGATTACATCGGCATTAGAAAGTAATATTGGTTTAAACGCCATTGCACAATGGACTTTTCTGCAAAATTCAAATATGCCGCAAGGTTTAGGTACAGGAGCACTTTACAATAATAATATTGATTGTCCGCTTGAAGTTTCTAATGGTCAATTATGGTATAATAAGGCTAAAAACTGGGATTCTGGTTTTCTTGAGAAAGCATAAAAAAAACTGGCTTTTGACCAGTTTTTAAGGTTTAATCAATATTTGGTTTTATTCTTTTCCGCCCATTAGGTTTTCCTGTAAATCTTTTAGATCCTGCCATTTCCCTTCATAGGCAAGTAAGGCTTGTTTTGCCCACGTACTAGGATTGTGAATCGCATAATTTTCTCCTCCTGCATCTAGAATTGCCTGTAGTTTTTCGGTAGATGCTTCTGATAATTCCTTCCACGTACTGATTCCGGCAGCATTCATTAGAGTTTCAATTTTTGGTCCGATTCCTTCTACAATTTTCAAATCATTCTCTTCTATTTTTTTATTGCAAACCGATGCCGCCAAATCCTGATCAAAAAGAAAAACCGGAGTTGTACTGGCTGCAAATGATTGAGTTGTTTTTGATGTGGATAGTTTTACCGCTAAATCGGCTTCCAGAGCTGAAATTCTGGTATTCAGGCTTTTTGTATGTGCTTTGCATGCATCCAAATCGGCTTGTAAATCAGCTGCAAGAGAACCATCTCCTTTTGAATTCATTTTCCCTAGTAAGTAACCTAAAATTCCACAGATTAATCCCACTAGCACAGGTATTAAAATACAAGGTATATTCATAATAGTATATTTTTGATTATTATTTGATCGTTATTACAGTTCTTCTGTTATTGGCTTTGCCTTCGGCAGTTGAATTTTCTCCAATTGGCTCATCAGGGCCTTCCGATTCGGTTGTAATGCGTTCGGCATCGATTCCATTTTTCACCAGATAATCTTTAGAAAATTCAGCCCGTTTTTGTCCCAAAATTACATTTGCATCACGGTTTCCAACATTATCAGAATGTCCCACAATTAAAACTGTAGCGTCTTTAACATTTTTCAGGTATTTCAAAATATCAGTTACTTTTTGTTTTTCAACCGCGTTTAAATTATCACTTGCTTTATTGGTGTTGAAATGTAGAATTAAAGGATCAGAATTGATTTTTTCTTTTAAAGTATTCCATTCATTATTAACAACCGTAGTGGTATCTAAAGCCGGAAAATTATATTCTACAGGACCAATAAGAGTATCAGAAATCATTTTCCAATTCTTAATAATTTCCCCTTTTGTATCAAACTGACTTGCCGTTAAACCTTTAGAAACAAAATAATTTTTAACCTCATTTGCTCTAGCAAGTCCAAGATTTTCAAAAGTGGAGTTGTTGGTTTCATCAGAAATAGCATAACCTGTAATTATTACTTTTTGTTTTGAATTTGAAGCTAAAAATGTTTTAAGATTTTCAATCCCAATTCCTATAGAATCACTAACGGGAGTAAGTAGTACAGCACTGTTTTTGAGGAATTTAAGGTTATCACCGGTGCGAAAATCAATTCCGGAACCATTAAGAATAAAACGAACCATAGTAGTATCATTGGCAGCTACGGTTTTTTTTTCGACAGCAACAGTTGGCGTTTTCATACTGCAATTGCAACAAAATTTGAGGTATAAAAAAGTGCCTAAAATAATTGTTATAGCAATGCCTAATAGATAAAGTGCTTTTTTAGACATGTTAATGAAGTTTAGATCCTATCAAAATTAACAAAAAAATAAATACAAATTGCTTTAATAATCAGTTATTTAAAATATAACATTCTATTTTTTAGATGATTACAGGATTAAATTGATTAGAATGTATTGATAAAATGCAATTTCAAACTGAATTAAAATGAGTAACTTGCAGTAAAAATTTAATTTGGAGTTAAAATGATTGAAATAGAAAGAAAGTTTCTTGTAAAATCAAATGATTTTAAAGAACAGGCTTTTACTCAAAATAAAATTGCACAAGGTTATTTGAGTTCACTTCCCGAAAGAACGGTGCGCGTGCGAATAAAGGGAGCTAAGGGATTTATTACAATAAAAGGAATTGGGCATCACGGTGGAATGTCACGCTTTGAGTGGGAAAATGAAATTCCGCTTGATGAAGCGCAGGAACTGCTAAAATTATGCGAAAAAGGTAAAATCGAAAAGACACGTTTTGAAATAAAAGCCGGAAAACATGTTTTTGAAGTAGATGAATTTTATGGAGAAAATGAAGGTTTGGTAATGGCTGAAATTGAATTGGAATCAGAAACAGAATCTTTTGAAAAACCGGAGTGGCTTGGAGAAGAAGTTACTAATGATAAAAGATATTACAACGCTTATTTGAGCAAAAATCCCTTTAAAGACTGGGAAAAATAATAGATTTATGACAGAATACGATTTGATAATTGTTGGAGGCGGCCCAATTGGATTAGCCTGCGCAATTGAAGCTCAAAAGAAAAACTTACGCTATTTAATTATTGAAAAAGGTGCAATTGTAAATAGTATTTTCAATTATCCGTTGTACATGACTTTTTTTTCAACGGCCGAAAGACTTGAAATTGGAAATATCCCATTTAATTGCCTTGCACCAAAACCCGGCCGTCAGGAAGCTTTAGAATATTACCGAAACATTCATCGCTATTTTAATTTTTCCATTAATTTGTTTGAAGAAGTAATTGGTGTTGAAAAGCAAGAGAATTCGGTTTTCAAAATAACTTCTGACAAAAAATCTTATGAAGCCAGGAATGTTGTTATCGCTACAGGTTTTTACGATATTCCGATAGAAATGAATGTGAAGGGAGAGGAATTGCCCAAAGTTAGACATTATTATAAGGAAGCTCATGAATATGCTTTTAGAAATATTTTAGTTGTTGGCGCCAATAATTCATCTGTTGATGCTGCTTTAGAATGTTGGCGAAAAGGAGCTAATGTAACGATGGTGATTCGCAAAAACGAAATCAATAATCGCGTAAAATATTGGGTAAAACCAGATATCGAAAATCGAATTGAAGAAGGAAGTATAAAAGCCTATTTTCAATCGAATATTACTGAAATCAGGGAAAATGAAGTTGAAATAGAAACTCTAAACGGTAAAGTTACTATTGAAAATGATTTTGTTCTTGCCTTAACCGGATATAAACCTGATTTGACTTTTCTTGAAAAAATGGGTATTCAGCTTTCTAATGATGAACTAAAAATACCAACTTATAATCCTGAAACAATGGAAACTAATGTCGAAGGTTTATTTTTGGCAGGAGTAGTTTGCGGTGGAATGCAGACACATAAATGGTTTATTGAAAACTCACGCATTCATGCGAATATGATTGTAGATTCTATTACTTCGAAATAAAAAAAGTTGCCACAGATTAAAAGATTCTATTGATTATTTTTGCCACGAATTCACAAATTTGTTTGAAATATTAAACACAATCATTCGTGAATTCGTGGCTATTTTTTAAATCTAAATCTTTTTAATCCGTGGCAAAAAACTTTTAAGAACTACAAGAAAGCATAGAACAACCCACTTTTGAGCGTGCCCAATCTGGTCGTTTTGCGAACCATTTTTCTAATTCCGGCTGCTCGTCATATGGCTTTTGCAATAGCAAGTACAATTCATTTATCAACGAATAATCTTCCTGATCTGCAGCATCGATGGCCAATTGTGCCATATAATTTCGCAGTACATATTTTGGATTAATTGTATTCATTTTTTGTGCACGATCTTCATCCGATAATGTTTCATTGTTTAATCTTTCGAGGTAAACTGAAAACCATTTTTTCCAGGATTCTAAAATGTCTCCTGAAATTTCTTCACGAATATAAAAGGCATCCTGAATTTTTTCAATAGCGTCTTCTACAGAATCTTCTTTTTTAATTTTACTTAAATTTCTAAAAAAGATCGTCATATCAGTTTCAGATAATTGCAAAACAGTTTCTAAAGCGGTAACTAATTTATCGTCAGCATCAGTTGAAGTAAAAATACCTAATTTGCTTAAAAACATCACTTTATAATCAGATTCAAAATCATTTATAAATGATTCTAAAATCTTTTCTAAAGGTTCTGCTTCATTTATTAAAGGATAAAGCGCATTGGCCAATTGAAACAAATTCCATTGAGCGACCTGAGGCTGATTGCCAAAACGATATCTTCTGTTTTGACTATCAGTTGTATTTGGTGTCCAGTTTGGATCATAATTTTCTAACCAGCCATACGGACCATAATCAATTGTGATTCCGTGAATTGACATATTATCGGTATTCATTACACCATGCACAAAACCAACACGCTGCCAATGCAAAATCATTTCGCGGGTGGTATCTACAACTTTTTTGAAAAATTGTAAATATTGTTCCTTTGGCTCACCTGTAATTTCGGGAAAATAATGTTTGATATTATATTCAACAAATTGTTTTAAATTTTTAAGTTCATTTCGGGCTGTAAGCATTTCAAAACTTCCAAAACGAATAAAAGAGGGAGCAATACGACAAACAATGGCGCCTTTTTCGTAAGCGGGGTTTCCGTTATACAAGATATCACGCAAAACCTGATCTCCAGACAACATTAGCGAAAGTGATCGGGTAGTGGGAACTCCCAAATAATGCATGGCTTCGGCACATAAATATTCTCTTATCGAAGAGCGCAAAACGGCCAAACCATCAGCGGTTCTGGAATATGGAGTTTTTCCTGCACCTTTTAGCTGAAGGGTAAAAAACTCATTATTATGTTCAACTTCAGTTAGGTTAATCGCACGTCCATCACCCAATTGTCCAGCCCAGTTCCCGAATTGATGTCCGGCATAACACATGGCGTAAGGTTTTGTTTCCGGCAAAATTTCTTTTCCCGAAAATGCATTCAAAAAGGCTTCTGACTGAATTTCATCTGCAGAAATTCCAACCAATTCAGCAACTTCTTCAGAGGCATGAATTAGTTTTGGTTCAGTAGGTTTTGTTGGATTTACGTATGAAAATAACGCATTTTTAACCTGACGAATTTCATTTGTTTCGTCCGGATCTGCGGGTAGTTCAACAGTAAATCGATTATTTATTTTTAAATTTTTCATTATAATTTTATTTTTTTTGCCACAAATTAAATAATTCTAATATCTAGAAAAAAAGCCACGAATTCACGAATGATTGCGCATAATTTTTAAATAAATTCGTGAATTCGTGGCTATTTTTTAGATTGTTACAATAAAATCTGAGACAAAAACTTCTTTTTAAACAAGTTTATCCGCGTACATTTTTTTTAATTTCTGCACTTTCGGATCAATTACGATTTGGCAGTAACGTGCATCCTGATTGTTATTGTAATAATTTTGATGATCTTCTTCGGCTTCGTAAAAAATCTCAAATTCAACTAATTGCGTTACAATTGGATCATCATAAAAGCCTTTTACTTCTTCAAAAACCTGTTCAGCAATTGCTTTTTGTTCTGCATCATGATACAAAATTACAGAACGGTATTGTGTTCCAACATCTGCTCCCTGACGGTTTAATGTTGTTGGATCATGACTTGTCATAAATATAAAAATCAAATCATGATATGAAATTATGTCAGGATCAAATGTAACTTGTATGACTTCGGCATGACCCGTTCTGCCAGTACAAACTTCACGATACGGAGGATTTTTGATAAAACCTCCTGAATATCCTGATTTTAAAGATTCTATTCCTTTTAAACGCTGAATTACAGCTTCTATACACCAAAAACATCCTCCACCAAAAGTGGCTACTGATAAATTTCCCATAAATGTTATAGTTAAAGTTTTATATGCCCTATTAATCCGATAGAATATTATGATAATTTATTCAAAAAAAGACTATTTAATTAAAGATACTAAAAGGTTATTTAATGTTTGAAGTTTATAATTGATAAATTCACAATTCTATAAAAAAGCAATATATTTGCAATCAAACTCAGGCACAATAATGAATAGCAAAAATAATACCATCAGCTTAGAAACATATTTTCAGGATTTTAGAAAAAATATTGTTGGAATAAATCAGGAATTTATGTCTCCATACGGTAAAAAACAGATTATTTATACTGATTGGACTGCAAGTGGAAGATTATATCGCCCAATTGAAGAGAAACTTCTTAATGAATTCGGGCCTTTTGTGGCGAACACACATACTGAAACTACTGTGTCAGGTACTGCCATGACAAAAGCGTATCATCATGCCAGACATATTATCAAGCGTCATACTAATGCAAATCAGGATGATGTTTTGATTACTGATGGAACAGGAATGACGGGCGTTATCAATAAATTCCAGCGTATTCTGGGTTTAAAAATTCCAGAAAACTTAAAGGATTTTATTACGGTTCCTGCCGAAAAAAAACCTGTTGTTTTCATTTCACATATGGAGCATCATTCTAATCAAACATCATGGTTAGAGACAATTGCAGATGTTGAAATTATTCCTTCTTGCGAAAAAGGACTTTTTTGCCTGGATAATCTTGAGCAATTATTAGAAAAATATACTGATAGAACAATTAAAATCGCTTCGATTACTTCATGCTCAAATGTTACAGGTTTGAAAACTCCTTTTCATGAAGCTGCAAAATTGATGCACAAACATAATGGCGTTTGTTTTGTAGATTTTGCCTGTTCAGGACCTTATGTAGAAATTGATATGCACCCTGCTGATCCTGAAGCTTATCTGGACGCGATTTTCTTTTCGCCACATAAATTTTTAGGCGGGCCAGGAACTTCGGGTGTTTTGATTTTTAATAAAAAATTATACAATAATATGATTCCCGATTGTCCGGGTGGGGGAACTGTAAGCTGGACAAATCCATGGGGTGAGCATAAATATGTTGACAATATTGAGGATCGTGAAGATGGCGGAACTCCTGGTTTCCTGCAGGTTATAAAAACTGCTTTGGCAATTGAGCTAAAGGAAGAAATGGGAATTGAAAACATTTTACAGCGTGAACACGAAATTGTTGATTATGTTTTTAGCGAATTAGGATCTGTTGAAAATATCAAAATTCTAGCTGGCCAACATAAAAATCGTTTGGGTGTTGTTTCTTTTTTTATAGAAAATTTACATTTTAATTTAGGTGTAAAATTATTGAATGACAAATTCGGAATTCAAACCAGAGGAGGATGTAGCTGCGCCGGAACTTACGGTCACTTTTTACTTCACGTAGATCAGGAAACTTCAAATAAATTGGTGAACGAAATTACGATTGGTGATTTGATCAAAAAACCGGGATGGATCAGAATGTCTATTCACCCAACTACTACTGATGAAGAAATTAAATTTGTTTGTGATAGCATAAAAGAATTGTCTAAAAACCATGAAACCTGGGCTTTAGATTATTCTTATGAAAAAAATACAAACGAATTTATCCATAAAAATGCAAATTCATTTGAAGATGAGTTGGTAGAAAAGTGGTTTAAATCATAATTTTTTTTTTACAAAGATTGACCGTAGAGACGCACAGCAGTGCGTGTACGTTCCAATTTACTATATTTAATTGACCAGAACAATCTGTTAGACGCACTGCTGTGCGTCTCTACGATATACGTTGCCAATAAAATATTGCGGTAAATATTTCGGTAAATGTTTTGAAGATTTATAAATGAAATAATGTACAGGGAATTTTTTAAAAATAAATTTCTAATGAATTACTATATTTCTAATCTAGCCCCGATAGAAAGCGGGACTGGTCGTCTTTAAAATTCGATATTGCTGCTTCTAAAAAACAAACCCGACAAGTTTTTCAAAACAAGTCGGGTTTTTATATTAAATAATATTATCAAAATTATTTTGCCTGTTGAAATTTTTTGAGTGATAATAAGGCCTGCTCTTTTACTTTATCCTGAAAAAAGCCTGTCCAGCCCAATAAAAGCCCTTTAATTCCGAAAGCTTGTTTTGACCATTTCCAAACATCAAAATTATCTGTGTGTTTAATAATCAAACCATCCTGAAAAATAAATTCGGCAGAAATTTTATTAATAACATTTCGGTTGGTTTTACTAAAATTGTAAGTGGCAACCCAATTTGCCGATCCTGTAAAATCATCAGCCTTAACATTTGAGAACTCAATTTTTAAATTGCCTTTACTTTTTAAAAGTAACATTTGCCACATGGCAGAAACCTGCTCTTCTTTTAGTAAGCCAAAAGCGGGGTCAATGAAATGAATTTTTGGATGATAGCATTCACTCATTGTTTTATAATCAGCGTTGGCAAAAGCTGTGTAGAATTTGGTGATTAAGTTTTCGTTTGGGCTCATAAAATACATTTAGGGCATAAATATAAGATTTATTAGAAGAAAAAATCTTTATAAAACGCTAATTTCTTTTGCTGTATTGAATGTTTTTTTTGATTGGTCGAAAACTGTAGAAAAATAATTGGTTTTGTTTACCGCTGTAAAATATCCAGTTTGATTGCCAAAGGTGTTTGAGTTTCCGGTAATGATAAACCTAATTCCTTTTATATCAGTATTTTTAAGCTTGTTCATTTCTGCCGGTGTAAAATAATAATAGGAAGTCGTTTTGCCATCTGCATATTCTTTTACATTTTTGTCAACACAGGCTATTACATCGGCGTTTGCCAAATCGACATAAACTCCTCCGGCAATTCGGGCTTTGTCGTTTGCTGTGGCAATTGTTAATTTTAAAATTCCTCCTTTTTCTGTTTTTGCAATCTGAACATTAGCTTCTCCTGTGTAGGCGTATTTTTCGCAGATAAAAGTATAATTTTGTGTTGCCGAAAAAGGTTTAGAGCCATTTACAATCATGGTTTCCTGAGCATTGACCAAAGTCGAAAGAAACAATAACACAAAAAGAGGGAATTTTAAATTCATAAGTTAATTTTTAGTCTGTTATTTGAGATTCGAATTTTTCATCCCAATCCATTGATTTTATAGCAGAAACTAAATTATCTTCATTTACAAAAACACGCAATTCTTTGTTTGCCACTTTTTTGGTGTATAATGCATGATAGCGATAAATCGTTTCTTGTTTTGTTTTGTAAACACCATCCAATTTCAAATCAATAAAACTGCCATAATATTGTCGAAACTTTTGGCAGGTTTTTGTCAAACGTTCTTCTGTCGTATTTTCCATTACAGATTGTGTGACTTCGGTTTCGTTAAAAGGTTTAAATTTTGATGTGTTGCAGGTTTCTAAAACCCGTTTACCTAAATCATACGCTTTTTGTTGCTGCGCCGAACTAATTTCGGACGAAACAACTTTTTTAATTTTTAAATCTTCGGTGTCTCTGCTTATGGTTTTCGATTTACAACCAATTAGCAATAACAAACATATAATCAATCCTGCTTTCTTCATAACTATTTATGTTATTTTTAATAATAAGTTAGGGTCGGGACAGTTTTCTATATAAAAGTTTAAGTCATTTATGTTACAAACTCCTGGATAATCACCGTAATAATTTTCAATATTATTTATAATCTGAAAATGCAAATGAGGCGCATAATCTCCATTAACTGTAGAATTTCCAAAGGTTGCCAAACGATCTCCTTTTTTAAAAACTGTTCCAACGGTAATATTTTCTATACTTTCTAACGATAAATGTCCATATAAAGTATAAAATTTTTCATTTTCAACTTCATGTTCCAAAATAATAGTAGGGCCATAATCCCCAAAACCTTCATTATTTTTAAAACTGTGAATTTTACCATCAAGCGGAGCCAGAATGGATGTTCCAACTTTTCCCCATAAATCCAAACCTATATGGATATTACGTTCGGGAAGATTTTCATTTTTAAAAATAGTACTTCTTTGATATAAGTTCCGTCCTTCAATATAACCGCCAAAAGCTATTTCGGCATTATTCTTTTTTAAATAATTGGTTATAAAATTTTCAAAATCAGCGGCAGTCAAAGGTTTACTTTCGACTAGTCCTTTGTTGGTAACTGATAAATCTAATGCTACATATTTTGAGAAATCTATACTTGAATCAATAACTTTAGTAGGCGGCAAGGATTTTAAAATAGAAACTAAGGTCTTCATAAAATAGCAAATTAGGCGACTTTTTCGATGATAATTAATTCGTTGTGAACCTCTACACGAGGTAACATTTTTGAGGAAAACAATTTACTATTTATTTCTGAAATATACTTTCTATTTCTAACATTATGTGCCTCATCCAAAATCATGGTGTTAAAAAGGACAACTCCTTTGTTTTTTAATAATGAAAAAACACGGTTTGCAAAAAAACTTTCAAATAAAAAATTGGGCATTTTTATATCTTCAAAAACATCAATAATAATCAAGTCATATTTGTCTTTTGTTTTTAAAACAAACTCAAAAGCATCGTCGATAATAATTTCGAGTTGTTTGATTTGGTCAAGATTAAAGTATTGATTGGCGATCTGAATCATATCAGGGTCAATTTCGACTCCGGTAATTTTACCTTTATATTCAACTTCGTCTACGAGAGTTTTTATAACACTTCCGCCGGCAACGCCCAACAGCAAAATATGTTCCATCTTAAGAATGGTTTCATAACCAATATTTCGTAATCCGTACCTTAATATACGCTGCAGACTTCCATAAGAATAATTGGTGTTTTCAGAATCTAAAACTAATTCGCCATTTGCCCAGGTAACTTCGATCACTTTGCTTCTGGCTGATTTTTTTTTGAATATTTTTATAGGAATCAGATAACTGAATATTTTTTGAATCATTTTATTGCGCTTTAACTCAAATTTACCATTAAAATCTTTTAATTTGCACGAAATAATTGACTTTAATGAAGAAAAAATTATACAAATTCCTTTTTTTTAAGCTAATGGGCTGGAAAATAGTGGGTATCGAAAATGCTGAAGTAAAAAAATGTGTCTTGATGGTTATGCCTCATACAAGCAATCATGATTTTTATTTGGGAGTTTTAACCCGCGGAATCTCCGGACTGCAAATGAACTGGGTAGGAAAGAAGGAATTGTTTACTTTTCCGTTTGGTTATTATTTTAAATATATGGGCGGAGAACCTTTAGATCGCACCGGTGGTTTAAATAAGGTAGATTCTATTGCTGCTATTTTTAACAGAAAAGAAGTTTTTCGTCTTGCCGTTGCTCCAGAGGGAACCCGAAAAGGAGTGAAGGAAATTAAAACCGGATTTTACTATATTGCTCTTAAAGCAAATGTACCTATTGTTCCGGTAACTTTTAACTGGGGAAAGAAAGAAGTGAATTTTGGAAAACCTCTTCAGCCAACTGGGAATTATGAAGCCGATCTGGAAATTTTGAAATTACATTTTACAGGAGTCTTAGGAAAAATTCCGGAGAATGGTGTTCAAATCTAAATTTTAGTTTGTTTTTTTGATTCCGTGAGAATCCCTTATTTGAAAAATATTTTTAAAAAAATTTAAATACGCGAAAATTCAGATTATGGGTTATACACCTTAAATGTTCCGTTTTTATAAAAAAATACAATTTTTTCGATTTCACCTTCTTCTAAATTTAGATTTGAGTTTTTAGATTCTGAAAAATATCTTTTTTCCTGACTTTCCTCTTTTTTATTCATTCCTGAAAATAAATCTTTCGAAACTTCATTTTCATTATATGGAATAGGGGCAGAAGGTTTTTCTGTTTCAACGGTATTTTCAATTTTAGAATTTACAGTTTCTTCCTCATTTTTAGGAAAACTTCCTTTGCCATTTAAAATCCAATACAAGTCAACATCCGGAAAAACATCCAAAATTTTAAGAACAAAATCAAGACTTGGCTTGTTTCTGCCAGAAAGTAGGTGAGACATACTAGATCGCTGCACGCCAATTTTATCAGCAAAAGAAGAGGCGTTTAGAGCATAATAATCGAGTATTATTTCAAGCCTTTTTACAAAATCATCGATGTTTACCATTGTAAATTCTATATTTAAAAAATGATGTTTACAAATGTAACTATAATAAATGAAATAAGCAATTTTACAATAGTAAATCAGATAGTTAAGATCAAAAAACACTCGATTTTACTGTAAGTAATAGTATTTAATTAATTGAAATTCAATAATATAATACGTTTTATTAACAGAAGTAACAAATGTTAACAATGAAGTCTTAAAAAACAATTCTCAGAGCTTAAAAACTGTTTACATTTCTAAATAATTTCAAATTCCCCATGTTTACAATTGTAAAAATAAAGATGTTTACTTTTGTAAACTAATCAAATTACAATGAATTTAGAAGAATTATTTAATCAATACAAAGAGCAATCTATTGCGGGACGTTATCTAACTTTAGATCATATTCAGCCATTATTAGATAAACTAAATACTAATAATGAGGTAAAAATTATTGGACATTCGGTTTTAAACAAACCTATATATAGTTATGAAATTGGTACAGGAGAAACTCGTATTTATTTATGGTCTCAAATGCACGGAAATGAAAGCACTACAACCAAAGCGCTTTTTGATTTTATTAATGTATTAAACAGTAAGTCGGATTTTGCAGATAAAATGCTAAAAACGTTTACTTTTTACGCTATTCCAATTCTAAATCCTGACGGGGCGGCGCTTTATACTCGTGAAAATGCCAATAAAATTGACTTAAACCGAGATTCACAGAATCTGACTCAGCCAGAGAGTATTATTTTAAGGAAAGTATTCGAAGATTTTAAACCTCATTATTGTTTTAATCTTCATGATCAGCGCACAATTTTTGGCGCAGGAGATAGTGGTAAACCGGCAACTGTTTCTTTTTTGGCACCATCTTATAACGAAGCTCGTGATATAAATGATAACAGATTAAAAGCCATAAACCTTATTGCAGGCCTTAATGATGTATTACAGGAGTATATTCCGGGACAGGTGGGACGTTTTGATGATTCATTCAATATTAATTGTATTGGAGATACCTTTCAGTTCTTAGGAGTTCCAACTATTTTATTTGAAGCTGGTCATTTTCCGAACGATTATCAAAGAGAAATTACCCGAAAACTAATATTTTTCTCACTAATTTCGAGTTTTAAACTCCTTTCCGAAAACGATTTAGTTGACAATCGAATTAATGATTATTTGAATATTTCACAAAATAAAGTCGTTTTTTATGATTTTATGTATAAAAACATCAAAATAAATTATGATGGTATCGAAATTATTACGAATTTTGTCGCACAATACAAAGAAGAATTGATTGAAAATAAGATTCAGTTTAACGCTTACATAGTTGAAGTAGGCGACTTGGAAAATTATTTTGGTCATTATGAATATGATGCTCAAGGTGCAGATTATACAGATGACTTTAATAACATTCCGAAATTGAATCAAAAAGCAAATTTTTATTTAAATAAAAATGTTAAATTTGTTAACGGATTGACAAAAAGTTAATTTTTATGTGAATTTGTTATTTTTTATACATATTTTTATACTTTGTTATAGCAATTAGTAATATTAATTAAAGAATTATGAGTAAATTTCGTTTAGATGAAGTAGATCACCAGATTTTAGATATGTTAATAGACAATACGAGAGTTCCGTTTACTGACATTGCAAAAAAATTATTGATATCTGCTGGAACAGTACATGTTAGAGTAAAAAAAATGGAAGACGCAGGAATTATAATGGGATCTTCACTAGCCTTAGATTACGATAAATTAGGGTATTCATTTATTGCTTATGTAGGTGTGTTTCTTAATAATACCTCTCAAACTAAATTTGTATTAGAGCGAATAAACCAAATTCCTTTCGTAACTGTGGCTTCTGTAACTACCGGAAAATTCAATATTTTCTGTAAAATTAGAGCGAAAGATACGAAACACGCGAAGGAAGTTATTTTCATGATCGACGATATCGAAGGCGTTTACAGAACAGAAACAATGATTTCATTAGAAGAAAGTATAAACGATAAGAAGCGTTTGATGCATACTATATTTAAAAATATGTAATATTTTCTTGAATGCTATATTAAAATATAACCTCAAGTTTATTCTTGGGGTTTTTTTATGACCAATTAACCAACCAACTATAACACGATTATGTATACGTTACCCAAAATTGAGCGCTTTAATCAAGACGTTCTCTCAAAATACCACATTTATAATAGTGTTTTTATAACATTACCTTTTGATTCTATAGATAATACAGGAGTTCTACTTCCTTTATTTACAGAAACTTGCGAAACGGGCTTTAAAAAACAGGAAACACCAAAAGAAATTTTTGATTTCTTTTCTAATAAATATTTAAATAACGCAACTGAGACTGAAAAAATCGATTTAATGTTTCGATTTATTCAATACATAGAACGTCAGATTGTGTTATTTGATGCCATTGAAGATGCTGCTTTTCCGGTTGTAAATAATATGGAAGGGCGTGGTTCTCTTCGTGATATCAAAGAAAAATCGGATGCAAAGGAAAAAGACGACGATCTTATTGAATTTCTTGAAAATTTCAATGTAAGAACGGTTTTAACGGCGCATCCTACGCAATTTTATCCAGGTCCGGTACTTGGAATTATAAATGATTTAACCGAAGCAATTCGATTGAATAATTTATTGCAGATTAAACAATTACTAGCTCAGTTAGGAAAAACTCCATTTATTCAGAATGAAAAACCAAATCCTTACGATGAAGCGGTAAGTTTGATTTGGTATCTGGAGAATGTTTTCTATGCTACATCTGGAGAAATTGTACATTATCTGCAGAAAAATATCCTTCACGGAAATGCTATTCAAAACCAATTAATCAAACTTGGTTTTTGGCCGGGAGGAGACCGCGACGGAAATCCTTTTGTGACAACTGAAATTACTTTGAAAGTTGCTGAACGTTTGCGTACTTCAATTTTGAAGTGTTATTATGTTGAAATGAGAAGTTTAAAAAGAAAGCTAACTTTCTTAGGAGTAGATACTTTAGTGTCTGATCTTGAACAAAAACTTTATCGTTCTGTTTTTTATTCAAAAGGAGAAATCTACATTACTTTAGACGAATTATTATCTCAGCTTAATGTAATTCGAAACATTATTATTGAAAAACACCAATCATTGTATTTAGATGAATTGGATGCGTTTTTAGTAAAAATTAATTTATTCGGATTCCATTTTGCGACTTTGGATATTCGTCAGAATAGTAAGATTCATAATGCAGTATTCAAAGATGTTGTAAATTATTATTTGAATTCTGGTTCGAAAATTTTCCCTGAAAACTATTATGAATTATCTGAAGAAGAAAAACTGGTTGTTTTATCAAAAGTAAAAGGAGAATTGAATCCTGAACATTTTGAAGATGAAATTACCAGATCTACTTTAGAATCTGTTCAGGCTATAAAAACGATTCAGCAAAATAATGGAGAGTTTGGTGCCAACCGTTATATTATTAGCAATAACGAAAGCGCGCTGAATGTTATGGAAACTTTTGCCATGATTCGTTTGAACAATTGGGAAAATCCTACCGTTGATATTATTCCGCTTTTTGAATCAGTTGATGATTTACAGAATGCGCATGAAATCATGGAGCAGTTGTATACAAATCCTGAATATTCTAAACATTTACAAGCGAGGGGCAATAAACAAACAATTATGCTTGGTTTCTCTGACGGAACTAAAGATGGTGGTTATTTAATGGCAAACTGGAGTATTTACCAGGCTAAAATTGCATTGACGGAAATTTCAAGAAAATATGGCATTAAAGCTATTTTCTTTGATGGCCGTGGCGGACCTCCTGCTCGTGGTGGTGGAAAAACACATAAATTTTATGCGTCTTTAGGACCAAAAATTGAAAATAACGAAATTCAAATTACAGTTCAGGGGCAAACGATTAGTTCAAATTTTGGAACTCTGGATTCTTGCCGTTATAACATCGAAAACTTATTAAGTGCCGGTGTAACGAATCAGGTTTTTAGCAAAGAGAAAAACGAGTTAACTGCTACAGAAACTGAGATTTTAACACAATTGGCTGGTTTAGGATATGATAAATACCTAAGTTTTAAAAATCATCCAAAGTTTATTCCGTATTTAGAAAAGATGAGTACGTTAAAGTATTATTCTAAAACAAATATTGGAAGCCGTCCTTCTAAAAGAAGTAAATCTGAACAATTGGATTTTGCTGATTTAAGAGCAATTCCGTTTGTAGGTTCATGGAGTCAATTGAAACAAAATGTACCGGGATTTTTTGGAGTAGGAACTGCCTTAAAATATTTTGAAGACAATAATCAATGGGATAAGGTGAGTGATTTGTATCATAATTCATTATTCTTTAGAACATTGCTTGAAAATAGTATGATGTCATTGGCAAAATCATTTTTCCCTCTTACAGCTTACATGAAAAAAGATCCTGAATTTGGTGAATTCTGGCAAATTATCTACGACGAGTTTTTAGAAACAAAACGTCTTTTACTTAAAATTGCAGGTCATAAAACATTGATGGAAAATTATCCTGATGGTATAGCTTCTATTCAAATAAGAGAACGTATCGTTATGCCGTTGTTGACAATACAGCAATATGCTTTGTTGAGAATTAATGAACTAAACAAAGAAAATGGCAATAATGAAGAGCTGATTAAAGTTTACGAAAAAATCGTAACAAGATCTCTTTTCGGAAATACAAACGCGAGTAGAAACTCAGCCTAAGACTAGAATTTTAATTTATTTTATAACAAAAAGTAATAGAAATGAATTCAAACCAATTATTAGAAAATGAATATTCAGGTGGTTTTGCAACGTATATTCGTGAAGCCGGTGATGTAAACCTAATAGAAGAATTAGAGATTTCTCTGCATGATTTTATCCGGTTTGTTCAAAATATCCCGATGGATAAATTTGATTATCGCTACGCAGAAGGAAAATGGACAATTAAAGATATTATTCAGCATCTAATTGATTGTGAACGTATTTTTGCTTATCGTGCTTTACGTTTTTCAAGAAATGATAAAACTGCTTTGGCAAGTTTTGAAGAAGATGATTATGCAAACAATACCAATGCAAATGGGAGAAGTATTCAGGATTTACTAACAGAATTATCTGCACTAAGACATTCAAATTTATTGTTTTATAAGAGTTTATCTGAAGAACAACTTAAACGAATTGGAACTGCTTCTAACATTCAGATTTCTGTTCGTGCTTTAGGTTTTGTAATTATTGGTCATCAAAAACATCATCAAAAAGTTTTCGAAGAAAGGTATTTATAGTATTAAATATTTAGCTTAAAAAAATCCTGTGAAATAACTTCACAGGATTTTTTTGTTTTATAAAAGACTATTTATTTCTCTCCACAATAGCGAGACCAAAACGAATTTTATCATAAGATAATTTTTCTTCAAAGTGATCATAATATGACCTTAATGCTGTTGGATATTCCAGTTCAATTTGTGCTTTGTGTAATTGTTGAACTTCGCTATCTGTAACAAATGAACTTAAATCTATATCTTCTCCATCTACATATAGTTTTGCCAAATGCGACACAATCGTTGTTTGCCCTAAATTTCGTTTTCCTGCAATTTCTTCAATACTGTTTCCATTTTTGAAAAGTTCTAAAGTTGTTTTATACGTGTTACCTTCTTTTTTAGCTTTAGCATTTGTCTTTTTTACTTTTTCATAATAAACAATTGCATCTATAAATTCCTGACCATATTTTTCAAGTTTAGCTTTACCAACACCATCAATGGCAAGAAATTCTTCATCACTCATTGGGCGCAAGGTTTCCATTTGTCTTAATACAGCATCACTAAAAATTACATAAGCAGGAACTTCTTCGTCCTTTGCAATTTCGTAGCGTAATTTTCGAAGTATTTCAAAAAGCGAATTTTTAGCAGTTTTAGCTTTTGTTTCTTTGATTTCGTTTTTGTCTATTACTTTTTTAACAACCGTAGTCAATTTTACTTTTTCACCTTCAAATAAAACTTTTTTGGCAAAAGGAGTAAGCAAAATTTTATTGTGCTGATGAAAGGCAATTTCAAGGTATCCCAGATTAATCAACTGAATAAGGTATTGATTCCAATCATACCACGAAATGTCAGCGCCAATTCCATACGTTTTTAAGCTTTGATAATTTTTTTCGTAGATATATGCGTTTTTCGAGCCTCTTAAAAAGTCTACAATTACTGCCAAAGGCTCAGATTCCTGCAAACGAGTAATGGCCGATAATGCTTTTTGAGCTAGAATAGTCCCATCAAAAAATACGGGTGGTTTTTTACAAATGTCACAATTACCACAATTTTCATTAACCAATTCACCAAAATAGGAAAGCAAAATTTTTCTTCTGCAGCTTAAAGCATCTGCATATTGTTTCATTCTCTCCAGTTTTGCCAGCTGAACATCAGAATTTAATCCTTCTGAAGCAAATTTCTGCAGTTGGATTACATCGGCATAACTTTCAAATAAAACTGTTTCTGCCGGCAGTCCGTCACGACCGGCACGGCCAATTTCCTGATAATAGCCTTCAATATTTTTAGGCAAATTATAATGAATGACCCAGCGCACATTCGATTTATCAATTCCCATTCCAAAAGCAATCGTTGCGCAAACAACCTGACAATCATCATTAATAAACTCATCTTGTGTTTGTGCACGAACTTTATTATCCAGACCCGCATGATATGCCTTTGCCGTAATTCCTTTATTTCGCAGTTTCTCGGCAAGTTCTTCTGTAGTTTTTCGGCTCAGACAATAAATAATTCCGCATTCATTGGGTTTGCTTTCTACAAAATCAATAATTTGTTTAACACGGTCTAATGCAGGACGACCTTCAAGGCTTAAATTTTTTCTATCAAAGGATGCTACAAAAGTTTTCGGATTTCTTAATTTTAGTTGTTTTGTAATATCAGTACGGGTCGCTTTATCTGCAGTAGCTGTTAAAGCCAATACAGGAGTAGAAGGGAAGCGGCTTTTTAAATATCCTAAATTAGTATATGCCGGTCTAAAATCATGTCCCCAGGATGAAATACAATGTGCTTCATCTATAGCAATTAAACTGATTGTCAATTCGTTAAAAACCACATCTAAGTACGATAAACTCTCCGGAGCAATATAAACAAGCTTAAAAGTATTCGATTTTAAATTATCTATATAAAACTGTTGCTCTTCGCTGGATTGACTACTATTTATGTAACAAGCTGAAATTCCGTTGGTTTTTAAACTATCTACCTGATCCTTCATTAAGGCAATTAAAGGAGAAATTACAATTGTAATTCCTGGTAAAACCAAAGCCGGTAATTGAAAACAAATCGATTTTCCGCCACCTGTTGGCATAATAGCCAAAGTATCCTGACCCGAAAGAATAGTGTTAATTATGGTTTCCTGATTAGGTCTGAATTTTTCAAAACCAAAATTTTCTTTTAGTTTGGCGTGTAATATATCTGAATTCATTGGGCTTTTATTTGCGAAAGTAAATATATTAAAGAAATTATAAATATAAGATTTTACTTATAAAAAAATACATGATTTTAGTATTCAAAATAAAAAAGGAACTCCGTATAGAGTTCCTTTACTTTTATTTTGAAGGAGATAAATTAATCTTCGTCGTCTTCATCATCATCGTCATCAGCAATATCATCTGGGTCTCTGTCATCGTCGTCGTCGTCATCTCCGCCATCTGTATCTGGTTTGTCTACTGCATCGTCATCATCGTCGTCATCAATATCATCGTCAAGATCAAGACCTTTTACTGGTTCGATTGTATCAACATCAACGTCAATATCATCGTCTTCATCGTAATTCTCAATTCTGTCAGCAAGTTTAGTACTAATTTTTACTAAATAAATAGTGTCTTCAGTACGTACTTCAACAGCTTCGATCAATTCGTTTTTAGCATTTCTAAAACGGATAACATCCGAATCATCATAACCATCAGGAAATTTTTCTACCAAAAGGTTTAAAATTTCATTGGTAAGTTTAGCGTAGTCTACTATAACTCTTTTCATAAATATCCTATAAATCTAATAAGTAAGCAAAAATTAATGGAGCAACAATTGTAGCATCCGACTCAATAATAAATTTAGGGGTTTTAATATCTAATTTACCCCAAGTGATTTTCTCGTTTGGAACTGCTCCGGAATAAGATCCGTAACTAGTTGTTGAATCTGAAATTTGGCAGAAATAAGACCAAAACGGTATATCATGCATTTCCATATCCTGGTACAACATTGGAACAACACAAATAGGAAAATCTCCTGCAATACCACCACCAATTTGAAAAAATCCAATTCCGTTAGTACTATTTTTTGGATACCAATCAGCAAGGAATGTCATATATTCAATTCCGGATTTCATGGTAGAAGCTTTCAAATCTCCTTTGATTACGTAAGAAGCGAAGATATTTCCCATTGTACTGTCTTCCCAACCCGGAACAATAATAGGTAAATTTTTCTCTGCTGCTGCATACATCCAGCTATCTTTTAAATCTATTTCATAATATTCTTCTAAGACACCTGATAATAGCATTTTATACATGAATTCATGCGGAAAATAACGTTCACCTTTATCATCAGCATCTTTCCAGATTTTATAAATGTGTTTTTGCAAACGACGAAATGCTTCATGCTCAGGAATACAAGTGTCTGTAACACGATTTAATCCTCTTTCAAGCAAAGCCCATTCGTCTTCTGGTGTCAAATCACGATAGTTAGGCACTCTTTCGTAATGAGAGTGTGCCACCAAATTCATGATGTCTTCTTCTAGATTGGCTCCGGTACAAGAAATAATCTGTACTTTATCTTGTCTAATTATTTCGGCAAAAATTTTACCAATTTCTGCTGTACTCATAGCGCCAGCCATACTTACCATCATTTTAGCACCGTTTGCTAATTGTTGTTCGTATGCTTTTGCAGCATCCACAAGAGAAGCAGAGTTAAAGTGTAAATAATGTTTTTCAATAAACTGACTGATAGGTCCTTTCATTTTTTTTTGTTTTTTTGTTTTTTTTTGAATTAAAAGTTTGACCTTTTACATGATACTGCAAATTAACAATTTTATATATATTAACATTTAATTTGCAGGTTTTTTTTTATATTTTTTTTGTATATCCTAAAATTTTCAATACATCGTCAGAAGTTTGTTGTTCTGAGAAAACTTCGGTAGCTAAAATTCCGTTTTCGTCACGATCTATTAAAATATGTTTAGGCTGCGGAATCAAACAGTGGTGTAAACCTCCATATCCTCCAATAGTTTCCTGATACGCACCAGTATTAAAGAAACCAATATATAATGGTTTTTCTTTGTTGTATTTAGGCAAATAAATAGCGTTCATATTTTGTTCTGAATTGTAATAATCGTCACTATCACAAGTCAATCCTCCTAATAAAACCCGCTCGTAAGTATCATTCCAGCGATTAACCGCCAGCATGATAAAACGTTTGTTTATAGCCCAAGTATCCGGCAAAGTAGTAATAAATGACGAATCAATCATATTCCATTTTTCTCTATCATTTTGTTGTTTTTGATACAATATCTGATAGATAGCACCACCGCTTTCACCTACTGTAAACGATCCAAATTCTGTAAAAATATTTGGAACATCAACTTCAGCTTCATCACAAGCGATTTTAATTTGATTGATAATTTCATCAATCATATATTGATAATCATATTCAAATGCAAGTGAATTTTTAATTGGGAAACCGCCTCCAATGTTTAATCCGTCCAGAGTAGGGCATTCCTTTTTAAGCGCAATGTATACTTTAATACATTTTACTAACTCATTCCAGTAATATGCTGTATCATTTATTCCGGTATTAATAAAAAAGTGAAGCATTTTAAGCTCTAACTTTTCATTTTCCTGAATTTGTTTCTTGTAAAACGAAACAATGTTTTTATATCCAATTCCTAATCTTGAAGTATAAAACTCAAATTTAGGCTCTTCTTCAGCTGCAATACGAATTCCAATTTTGAATTTTCCTTTGATTTCTCCCTGAAGCAAATCAAGTTCTTCATAGTTGTCAATGATCGGAATAGTATTTTTATGTCCGTTATTGATTAATCTCGCAATATTGCTGATATATTCATCTCTTTTAAAACCATTGCAAATAACATAAGTACTTTTGTTGATTTTACCATTTTCTAACAAATTCTCAACAATATTAACATCAAACGCTGATGATGTTTCAATATGAATGTTGTTTTTAAAAGCTTCATTCATAATGTATTCAAAATGAGAGCTTTTTGTGCAATAACAATAGTAATATTTTGCTTCGTACTTATTTTTTTCCATTGATTTTCTGAACCAGGCTTTTGCCTTATTGATATTTTCAGAAATTTGAGGTAAATAAGTAAATTTTAATGGCGTGCCATACTGCTCAACTAATTTCATCAAATCGATATTGTGAAATTGCAAGTTGTCTTTATTTAATTTAAATTCCTCTTGTGGAAAATAGTAAGTTTGATTTATTAGGTCAGAATATTTTGTATTCATTTATTTTTCAATATTTTAGGATTGTAATTTTTTAATTTAAGATACGATAATAATCTTAAATTCAAACCCTGATATTGGCAAATATAATTTGCAGTTTTTCGTGTTCTGCTTTTGAGCATGAGAAAACATCAAAACAAAACGGACTTTTACTATTATAAAAACGGTTCAACATCCTTAGTAAAGAACTATTGAGTCGGTTTCTATAAGAACTAAAATTTCTCTGTTTATTGTTTGTTTTCATCGTGGCAAATGTAAAAAATAATATATACCTAAAGCAATGGTTTTAATTAAAAAAAGTTTAAGATTTATAATCTTGAAACGCATTCAGAATCAATTTATTTTCAACGGATTGGTTAATTTTTATTTTTCCGATTCCTTCAATAAGTGCAAATTGAATCAATCCGTACTCATTTTTTTTATCATGAATAAGTAATTCTAAGATAGGATCGATGTCATTTTCTTCAAACACTACATGATCATAAATGTTTTTAATTGCGTTTTTGATTTCAGTATATTCTGCTTCTGTAATTAAATTTTTCTGCCATGAAATATAACTTTCAAGAATCATTCCAACGGCAATTGCTTCACCGTGTAATAATGTTTTTTTAGTTTCACTTTCCAGAAAATAACTTTCTATGGCATGACCTAAAGTATGTCCAAAATTTAAGGCTTTACGGATGTTTTTTTCTGTTGGATCTTGTATTACAATTTCATTTTTGATTTCTACAGAACGATAAATTAATTCATCAAAATCAGCATAATCAATAGATTTTAAATCTAAAAATTGTTTCCAGTATGGAGCATCGTAGATTAAGCCGTGTTTCAGCATTTCTGCCAAACCAGAGCGCATTTCACTTTGTGGTAAAGTTTCAAGATAATTTGTATCAATCAAAACCATTTGAGGCACATTAATAACTCCAATTTGGTTTTTAAGATTTCCTAAGTCAACACCGGTTTTTCCTCCAACAGAAGCATCAACCATAGATAATAAGGTAGTTGGAATATTAATAAAATCAACTCCGCGTTTGAAAGTCGAAGCTACAAATCCGCCTAAATCTGTGACAACGCCGCCGCCAAGATTAATTACAAGAGATTTTCTATCGGCACCAAGTTCTGTTAAAACGTTCCAGATTTCAATACAAGTTTCAATATTTTTATTAACCTCGCCAGATTCAAATTCAATTATTTCAATCGTTAAATCGGTTTCAAGTAAAGGCAAAAATTTTGGTAAACAATGCTCATTTGTCTCATTATCAACGATGATAAACAAATTTGAATATTTATTGTCTTTTAAATGTTTATTTAAAGCTTCATATGCATTTTGGTTGAAATGCACTAAATAATTATTGGCTTGAATAGATTGCATATTTCTTTGGTTAATTGAAACCACAAAATAAGGCATTTTTAACTAAATAATGTCCAAAGTTTTTCTATAATTTAAACAAAATAATCCCTAAAAAGAATTAGTATAGATAGCATAAAACTTGAATTTGCACGTGTATTAGTACAGATGAGATTTATTATTTACAATTTTGAACTATTTGCTGTTTTGCATCGGGAAAGTTTTTAGAATTGGACAAATTGAAATACTGACAGGCATTTTCTTTGTCATTAAGCTTTAAGTAACAATTCCCTATAAAAAATTCTGTTCTTCCCGAATTAAACTTTTTGTATTTTAATGCATCCAAAAAATAAGATAATGATTGTTTATAATTTGCTTTATTATAATAGTAGAAGGCCATATTTTGCATTACTTCAGCATTTTTAGGATCTAACTCGAGAGCTTTTGTATAGAAACTTAATTCTTTATCCGAATTACCTTTATCTACAAGAGCTCGTCCTTCTTTAATATAATTACTAACCAAAATATCATTTTTTTGCTTTGTCAAAATACTGTCTCCAGGAAATTCTTTCAGTCCAAGATCTATAAAATTTAGTGTTTTATTATTGTCATAATTTGCTTTTTGAAGTTCTTCTGCCGCTATTTGCCAGGCTTGGGGAATTTTTCTGTATTGAGTAATTAATTTATGCTCTTTTAATATTTCCTGTGTATCCTTTTTTGCACGGGCAAATTGTGCTGACATTTTAAAGAAGTTTAAATTTCTTGGACGCAAATAAAATGCTTCTTTGGCATAAATATAGGCGCTGTCTCTGTTTTCTTTTGCATTAGAAATAAGCATTTTATAAAAATCTATACGCCCAAAATGCGGATTTATTTTATTTGCTTTAGAGAGATACTTCAAAGCCTCGTTATATTTTTTTTCATTCATATAATAAATCCCGGCATATTCATAAAATGATTCAGCAGTACTAAGTGTTGTTTTGTATTTAGGCAATTCTTTAATTAATTCATCTCCGGTAAGAACACTATTTACAAAAGAATTTTGATTGTCCTTTTGTATTACATATTCTAAGTTTGATGCTTTATATCCTAAAAATGTGAAATAAGTTGTAACCGCACTAACAAGAAGCAAAGCCAGATAAATTTTATTTTTACTTGAATGATATTCGAAGCTTTTTATTTCTGGCGTATTTACTAGCGTCAGAACCAATAACAAGCATAGAAAAATCAGCATTGTAGGTCTAAACATTGGAAAATTCAAAAGCGAGTCCATTACATACACTACGGTTAGCATCAATACTAAAATGGCTATTGTTTTTGTCTCGATATCCTCTGCTTTTAAAATTCGTTTTGCGTTTACAAAAAAAACAAATGCAAAAATGGAAATATAAAGCAAACCATTAATGATTCCTGTTTCAGAAGTTATTTCTAAAAAATCATTGTGAGAATGAAGGGAAATAGATGAATCATCCATTTGAGTTTTCTCATAAGGAATAGATTCTACTTTATAATTTCCTAAACCAACGCCGTTTATTGGATGTTTTTCAATTAATTGCAGCGTATTATTCCAAAACAAAAGCCTAAGGTTTGCTGAAGCATCTGAAGTATTAATTTGTTTTATTCTGTTATTTATAGAAGTATAACGATCATTATTTTCAGATTTTTTAAAAATAGCATTTGTTATTCCGATAGAGAATATAAGCGGAATTATAAATGTAAGACAACTGTAAAATGATGATTTATTAAAAGAATATGTTTTAAAATAATAAATAACATATAGAATATAAATTAAAATAATACTAAGAAGCGCTGTTCTTGCTCCCGTTAAAAATATAGTAGTTGTTGCGAATAAAAGGGTAATTACTAAAAAGATTCTTTTAAGCCCCAAAAAATGCGTTATCCCAATTAGCAAAAAGGGTATTTTAATCATTAAACTTGCTGCCAAAATATTGATATTTCCTGCTCTTTCAGCCATTAAGCCAAGTGCTGTCACTATTGTAGTTTGATTTGCTTTTTGTTTTAAGTAATAAAGTTCTAAAACAGATTGAAAAAAAGCGGAAATGCCAATTATGAGGATAATTTTAGGCAGTAGGTGAAGTTTGTTTTTTAAAAGGATTGTCAAATTTATAAGGAGACAAAAAGCAATTATCAATTCTATGAATTTTTCTATTACCAAAGTCGTGTTTTTTGCTGCAAGAACTGATAATCCGCAAATAATTATAAATGTAAAATAGGCCCAAAACAAATAAGATCTTTTAATGGAAGAAATTACATCTATTGTTATTTCTTTTACATTGAAATACAAATAAATAGACATTACGAAATTTAATATAGACAGATATAAAAATTGAGGGTAAAGTATGTCTATAGTTTTAGAATGGGGTAAAAAATCAATAACTAAAATTGCTCCTATAAATAGTAACACAATATAATTTGGAACTAATGAACCTTTGTTTAGAATTGATTTTAGATTGATACTTTTTTCCATCGTAATAAATTTTCACAAAGATACATTTATAAATAAAAACTTACATTTTATTTTCTAAAAAATATCTTACAACAATAAAATAATAATAATTTGAAGGAATCAATTTATTAATCATGCTCAATGCATTGAAAATTTGCATTAAATTAATTATCTAAGTTTTAATTGAGTTTTAACATAACTAAAACCAAAAAAACACCTCTATAACTGAACAATAATCAAAACTCTATCTATATTTGCACAAAAAATAAACTTAATGGAAAAAATATTCGACAACACCCAAGTTGCATTTTCGTTGAAAAGTGATACAGAACTCGATAGAGCTTATTTTCTTTTTAAAATGATTGACAGTCAGCCTTTAGTAAGGATAGGAACTGCTGTTACCAATTTTGCCATAAAAGCAAATCTTCCGGTAGAAGGATTAATCCGTGCAACTGTTTTTGACCATTTTTGTGGTGGTGTAAACGAAAACGATTGTATTACAGTGGTAGACAAAATGTTTACAAAAGGCGTTTCGTCTGTTTTAGATTATTCAGTTGAAGGAAAAGAAGAAGAAGAGCAATTTGATGCTGCTTTACAAATGACTTTAAAAACTATTGAATTTGCTAAAGAACGTTTGGCAATTCCGTTTGCAGTTTTTAAACCAACAGGTTTTGGTCGTTTTGAATTGTATGAAAAATTAGGAGAAAAACAAACGTTAACTCCTGCAGAACAAGCAGAATGGGATAGAGTAGTAGCTCGTTTTGATCATGTTTGCAGCGAGGCACATAAAAAAGATGTTGCTTTATTGATTGATGGTGAAGAAAGCTGGATGCAGGATGCTGCAGATGATTTGGTTACCGAAATGATGCGCAAATACAATAAAGAAAAAGCAATTGTTTTTAATACGTTACAAATGTACCGTTGGGATCGTTTGGATTATTTGAAAAAATTACATGAAGTTGCCAAAAACGAAGGATTTTTTATTGGAATGAAATTGGTTCGCGGCGCTTACATGGAAAAAGAAAACAAAAGAGCAGAAGAGAAAAATTATGTTTCGCCAATTTGTATTTCGAAAGAAGCAACAGATGTTAATTATGATGCTGCTGTGCATTATATGTTAGACCATTTAGAAACAATGTCAATTTTTGCAGGAACTCATAACGAATTAAGTTCTTATAAATTGATGGAAATGATGCAGGAAAAAGGTATTGCGAAAAACGATAACAGAATCTGGTTTGGACAATTGTACGGAATGAGTGATAATATCAGCTATAATTTGGCTGAAAACGGTTATAACGTAGCAAAATATCTTCCGTTTGGACCTGTAAAAGATGTTATGCCCTATTTAATTCGTCGTGCTGAAGAAAACACTTCAGTTGCTGGGCAAACAAGCCGCGAATTATCTATGATTAAAGCAGAACGTAATAGAAGAAAAGGAAAATAATCTTTCTGACTTTTAGATTTTAGATTTTAGATTTTAGATTTTAGATTTTAGATTTTAGATTTTACAAAAAAATCCATTTGTTTTGCAAATGGATTTTTTTTGTATTGGAATTTGGTCCCGAAGCTTCGGGATAAAAAATTGGAATTTCCAGTTTAAGAATTACTAAACTGAAGATTGCTTAAGTTTTTGTAGATTCCGTTTTCAAGATTTATTAATTCCTGGTGCGTTCCTTCTTCCGTAATTTTTCCGTTATCGAGAACTAAAATTTTATCAGCATTTCTAATGGTCGAAAGGCGATGCGCAATAATAATGCTTGTTCTTCCTTCCATTAAAACTTCTAAGGCTTCCTGAACCAGTTTTTCGCTTTCACTGTCTAATGATGATGTAGCTTCGTCCAAAATTAAAATACTTGGGTTTTTAAGCAGCGCACGTGCAATTGCAATACGCTGGCGTTGACCGCCTGATAATTTTACGCCTCGTTCTCCCACTAGGGTTTCGAATTTTTCCGGGAAACCTTCCACAAAATTTAAGGCATTGGCTTGTTTTGCCGCCAGCATGATTTCTTCATTTGTTGCATCCGGTTTTCCGTAAGCAATATTTTCTCTAATTGTTCCTCCAAATAAAATTACATCCTGCGGAACAATACTCATATTCCCTCTAAGATTCTCCAAATCATAATCGTAGATATTTTTTCCGTCTACAAGGATTTCTCCCGATGTAATATCGTAAAAGCGAAGCAAAAGAGAAGATATGGTGGATTTTCCGGCTCCACTTGGGCCAACAATTGCGATCTTTTGACCAAATTCGGCTTTAAAATTTACCTCTTTCAGCACCTGAACTTCCTTACGGGAAGGATAACTGAAAGCTACATTGTTGAAACTTACATTTCCCTGTATTTTTTCTAAAGAAGAATCTTTGGGACTTGCTTTAATATCTTCCGGAGTTTCTTCCAATAATTCAAAAACACGTTCTGTTGCTCCAACCGCTTTTTGAATTTGAGCATACATTTCGGCAATTCCTCCAAAAGAAGCTCCAATAAAAGTAGTATAGAGAACAAAAGAAATTAAATCTCCAACGCCTTCAACTTCGCCTTTGATGGTAAGGGTAATTCCGTACCAAACAACGGCTACAACGCATCCAAAAAGACAAAGAATAATAAACGAAGCAAAATAACCACGGTATTGACCGCCTTTAATTGCAATTTTTACTATTTCCTTAATCTTATTTTTATAACGCTGAATTTCGTACCATTCATTGGCAAAAGCTTTTACATTACTGATTCCTTGTAATGTTTCTTCAACAATTACCTGGCTTTCGGCTACTTTATCTTGTGTTTTTTTTCCGTATTTACGAATAAATCTTCCAAAAACTACTGCAGCAACAGCCACAATCGGCACAATAGCCAACATCATTAAGGTTAATTTTGGGCTAATATTTCCTAAAATCACAAAACCTCCAATAATTAAGATTAACTGACGCAAAAACTCGGCAATTGTAGTTGTAAAAGTGTCTTGCAACTGAGAAATATCAGCACTGATTCTGCTGTTAAGTTCTCCAACACGTTTTTGAGAATAAAAAGACATTGGAAGTTTTACCAGATTCTCATACAATGCAAAACGAATATTGGATAATGAGTTTTCAGTAAAATTTACAAAAAGAGAAATCCTAAAAAAAGAAAAAACAGCTTGCAGAACCAAAATTACCATAAGGCCAACAGCTATTTCATTAGCTCTCGCAAGATTTTTATTGGTAACACAATCTACCAGCATTCCCATTAATTTTGGAAAGGCGAGGGCAGTAGCGCTGGTTAATAATAAAAAAATCAAACCCAGAAAAAATTTCCATTTGTGATTTTTACCGTATTTAAAAATTTTAAGTGCTTTTTGAATTGAATTAGAGTCTAATTTAGCTTTAGGTAAATCATTTTCTTGAAATCTTGCCATTTGAATACAATTAAGGTATGCAAATGTATGACTCTGGCAAATGAATACAAAAGAATATTATCGATTCCGTTTAAGATTTTGTTTTTTAACTAAATAAATAATAAAAAGATAAATTTTCTTTACTTTTTAAAAAACTGAATAACAGATTGATAAATATTAATATGAAAAAATATTTCATTTTTTTTATAAATATGCTTGCAAATACAAATTCTAGCTGTATATTTGCACTCGCAATCACGAAATGATAGCAGCCTAGTAAAATAGGGCGATTAGCTCAGCTGGTTCAGAGCACCTCGTTTACACCGAGGGGGTCGGGGGTTCGAACCCCTCATCGCCCACACAAAGACAAACAACGCCATTGGAATCCAATGGCGTTGTTTTTTGTTAACAATACTTCACAATTTGCTTAGCTTAATTTTCCCCTATCTAAAAAAATAAATTTCAATTTGCTTGCCCAAAAAGCCAATCATATCGCTGTTTTTTGTAGTATTGTAAAACTTTACGCTTAATTCAGTAGCGTATATACATCCATCAACAGGTAGATATGTGCTGTAAAATAGCGGGTATTAATGCGTTGGGGTACTATGCGACCGACGACCAAAAACAGTTCAAGATTTTCAAATTAACTAAGATAAAAAAATGAAGAAAGCAAAACTCACATTATTGTCATTGATATCTTTAACGTTGTTACTCTTATCTTGTAATACAAAAGAGAAGAGCACAACGACACAGACGAATATTGACTCGTTAAATAAGAAAATTCAAACCTTCTCTGCCAATCAAAAACAGTTAGAAGTTAATAAAAAATTGGTTGCTAATTTATATCAGGAATTGTTTGGCAACAAAGATGTTACCGTAATTGACAAATATATTGGTGACACTTATATACAACATAACCCATCGGTAGCTGACGGTAAGGAGGCTTTAAGGCAAGCAGTTACTGTATGGTTCAAAGGAGCGCAAAAAGAAAAAATTGACATTCAGCATTTAAGTGCAGAAGGCGATTTAGTTTACATTCATACCAAATCAAAACAAGGCAAAACAACCACTTCTACTATTGACATCTTCAAAGTTGAAAACGGAAAAGTTGTAGAACATTGGGACGTAGTGCAAGAAGTACCAAAAAAATCTGCAAATGCTCATCCTATGTTTTAGGAACATACCAATCCAAAAGCACATCACCCAACATAGTATTTGTTAAAGCAAAGCTGAAAAACGTTACCAAATACTTTATTTTATATTTTCTAAAAACGTCAAAATTGGAACAAGGTGTTCGATTTCAATCCCTGACAGACCACCAAGAAACTCCTTAAGAAATTAAGGAGTTTTATTTTGCTATCTTTCCGTTGTGAGCATGGATTATAAATCCGCGCTATCGGTTATTGTAAATGCCCCTGCAAAGTTTATCCAATTCATTGAAATAAAATATTTATCTGTAAATTTGATTGAATTATTGACAAGCAAAGATCAAAACGAAAAAAATAGAAATTGACTGCACAGCCTATTATCGAAAATTTTAAAAATTATCTTCCGTTAAATAAAGAAGAAAGTTCATTATTAGACAAAAGGACGACGCAGCGACAAATCAAGCGCAGACAAATGATTTTGCAGGAAAATTTTGTTTGCAAACATTATACTTTTGTAGTTAAGGGCTGTTTTAAAATGTATAGCGTAGATGAAAAAGGCTCTGAACACAATATTAGTTTTGCGGTCGAAAATGAGTGGTTAGCAGATTTAGGAAGCTTTTACTCAGAAAAACCAAGCAAACTATTTATTGAAGCAGTTGAACCTTCTCTTATCCTGCAAATTGAAAAACAAGACTTACTTTACTTATTCGTTAATGTACCGAAATTTGATCGAAATTTCAGGGTTATTATTGAAGAAAAGTTCATTGAGCTTCAAAATCGTTTATTACAAAATATTAGCTCAAATGCAAATCAACGTTACTTAGATTTTTTAGAACAATATCCACAACTTGCATTACGACTGCCTAATACTCAAATAGCTTCTTATCTTGGTATTACACCTGAATTTCTTAGTAAAATTCGTAGTGAAACACATATTAAATAGTTCTTACTCTTAACTTATATTAAGACAATTTCTTAAGATTGTTTAATAGCTGACTGCAAATTGCCATTGTACATTTACTTATAAATTTTAAAAATGAAAAAATGACTAATCACAAAAATTTCTTTAAGCAATTTGTTGAATTTATTAATACTGCTGATGAAAATTTAGCACAACAGCTTATTAATCCCACAGCAAAATTTCATGTACCAGGTCAAGCAGAACCTCTTATTGGTCCGGTAGGGTATTTGGAAACTATCTTGATGATGCGCAAAGGATTTCCTGATATCCAATGGTATTTAGAAGAAATAATTTCCGAAAACGATAAATCTGCTATTCGTTTTACAATGACTGGTACGCATAAAGGAACTTTTTTTGGAGTCCCTCCAACAGGAAATAGTATTAAAATACAAGCTACTAATTTTTATCGTCTTACTGATAATCAAATTATAGAAGAATATGGGCAACCTGATTTATTAGCATTGTTGCAACAAATTGGAGCAGTACCTACAAATTAAAAAGTAACATTCTGATAAAATGACATAGGGATTAAGTGTTCGAATGCAATCCCATACACTCCACATAAAGACAAACAACGCCATTGGAAGACAGTGGCGTTGTTTATTTATATCTCTTGCAAACCTCACTAGATTATATTTTTGTTAGCTCAAAAAATATATAAATCCCAAATATTCTTTCTTAAAACTTTATGGTACATTGCAAACTGAATATAATAAGTATGATATGCATTATCTGGTATATACAAATTGTCAATTATGAAAAATATCCCTAAGATGAAAGTAAAATTAAACAGGAAATACATACTTAACATTTACTACACATTTTTGATTATTGTAACAATTTCTTGTAATAATCAAAGTCAATCAAATAAGGCTAAAAATAATACTCAACCAATTGAAAGTAAAATCAGTGATATAAGATTGAAATATACCTCGGGAGTCCGTTCAATTTTAGAAGATAGCAAAGGAAATATTTGGTTTGGCAGTTACAACGAAGGAGTATGTTTGCTTAACAATGGCAAGCTCCAATATTTCACGACAGAAAACGGATTAAGTCACAATCAGGTCAGGAATATTTATGAAGATAAAAATGGCATAATTTGGTTTGAATGTGGGAGAGGGCTAAGTACTTATGAGGGGAAAAAATTGAGTATCTACAAACAAAGAAATTACAATTCAAAAAACGAATGGCAATTAAACGATAGTGATCTTTGGTTTAAGGGAGATGAAATTGAGGGCTACAATAAACTTGAAAAGAATCCAGGGGTGTATCAATATGAAGGACGAAAGCTTTCCTATCGCTTGTTTCCTGTGACGCCTAAACCTGGAGATGGCTTTAAATATTACATTTCAACGCCTTTCGTGAAAGCTAAAAATGGAACAATTTGGTTTGGAATGTACGGTGCCGTAATTGGTTATAATTGCTCCAATTTTAAAATAATAGACAATCAATATCTGGGACTAAACGGACAAACTGGTTCTTTGCATATACGTAGTATAATGGAAGACAGTAAAGGGAATCTTTGGATTGCTAATAATGGGATTGGCGTTCTTAAGTATGATGGAAAAGAAACAATCAATTTTACAGCACAACAAAAATTAAAGAAGGAAGACACCAAAGGCAATTCTCTTGAGAGAGTTTTCTCCATTGGAGAGGATATTTCAGGAAATATTTGGTTTGGGACTGTAGGATCTGGTGTATGGAAATATAATGGCACTTCTGTGAAAAATTTTGCCAAAGATGACGGACTTGACAGTAAACATATTTGGACTATATACAGAAGTAAACAAGGAGAATTGTGGTTTGGAGGAGCAAGTCCAAGTGGTGTATATGTATTCAATGGTATTTCTTTTGAAAGAAAGTTTTAGATCAATTACAAACTCAATTTTACCAAATATTTCATTTTATATTACAATTCAAAGGCATATATCTTCTAAAATGCTATAATATTTTTTTTACTACATTTGACAGAGATATTATTTATTTGGCAAATTTATTGCTGAGAAAGAAATCAAATCATAAACGCCAAATTTTAAAATGAAAAAAACACTAATAACTCTTTTATTTGTATTTAGTCTTATAAATATATTTGGGCAAACGCCAACCATCTCAGCACCTGAAAAACCTAATGATGTGGTTACTAATAAAGTCATAAATCCGATTACAAAAGTTCCATTAGACGAAACATCAATCCTAATTTATGATTACGACGGCTCTCTTATATCATTTGATTTAGAAGCCGAACGTATCAACTGGACTGTAAAAGCAACAGATGCTTATACTGAAATGTGCGCTAATAAAATAACACTGCAAGATGGAGTTGTTTATATTCCGTTTATTAATGGTGAGATTTTTGCAGTGGATAATCAAAGCGGTGATGTTTTTTGGAAAACAAGAATAGGTACTATTACAGATCAAATTGTACTAAAAAATCAAATTCCAACAATAAATAATGGAAAGCTTTATATAACGGCTCAAAATAATAACATTTATGCTCTTAATATAAAAAATGGCAGTTTAATCTGGAATTACAAGTTAGATTCTCCTAATAATGATATTCCGGTTCTCTTTTTTGACAATAAAATTTTTACGCAAAGCGGAACTAGTTTCTACAGTTTTGATGCAAATACAGGAAAACTTCTTAATCAAAAAACCTTTCAGGAAGCTATTTACGGAAAACCTGTAACAGACGGTGAAAATATATTTATCGCAAACGAAAAAAATACCCTTTTTGCCTTAAGTCCTGATAAACTTGATATTTTATGGGAATTTAAATTGGATGAAAACCAACACAGTGTCAAAGAACGTATAGTTTGCAAAGACAAAAAAATATATTTGGCAGCACAAGGCGAGGAGGTTTCTTCTATATATGCTGTTGATTCAAAAACAGGAACGCAGTTATGGAAAACTGATTTTAAAGGTGACAATGTTGAGTACATTACTGAGGAAAGTGATAATCTTTGGGGATATACCCGCAAGAAAAAACTTTTTCAGATAGATTTATCAAACGGGGAAATTGCATCCGAAGCAAAATTAACAACCAATCCTATTTCAAACTTTGAATTTCCTGTTGATGATTCCCTGTTTTATTATTCGGATGCAGCTTTAATTCAATTTGACTTAAAAACAAAGGACGAAAACGAAGTTTATCTGCGAACTACTATTAAAGATGACCCTTATAGTGCCTATCTAAAAATAATTCGATAACATACAAATAAGCTGTCCATTAGACGGCTTATTTTTTTATATTTTGGTTGTTTTCACAGACTTAAGAAACTGTGAATTACAAATTTAGGACAGTATTATTCATCCATATACTCATAACCGGATCCTGTCAAGTATCCTTTTTTGCCATTAGGCAATTCAAATCGCGCATATACACCCACAAAATTACCTAATTCCTTGTATTTTGGAGTGTTATTTATTTCGTAATAGGAATATAAATTGTCTTTCTTGATTTTAGTAATAAGATTAACAATTTTTATTTCACTGTATATTGCTTCTGTTTTTTGAAAAATTCCATAAAGATTATTTTTCTTGAATATAACAGAATTCGCATTCTCATTTTTAATATTTAAAAGTCTATTTGTTTCCGGATAATTCTCGTAAGAAAATACTTTTTCATAATTTATAAAGAAACAATCATCTGCATCATTTTTTGATATTTGACCTATTATGTCCACTGTATCTTCTTGGTTAACCATAGCATTATCAGTCTTTAATATAATTTCAAAGTGATTTAAAGTTTCTTTTACAGAGACTTGATAATTAGGAACTGTGCCACAAGTAAAATCAATATATTTAATTTCATTAACATCTGATTTTAACTCTATAGTGCCTTTATTTATAGAAAAGTAAATTAATTCATTATTTGAGTTAATCGCCTGATATCCGCCACCTAAGTTTCGCATGCCTCTTAAATCTTGCAATAAAACTTGTCCATTACTATCTTTTAAAATATATTTTCCTGTTTTTATATATTCGCTAATAGTAACATCATTTTCTTTTCTTTCCATTACATGTTTTCTTTGTGAGTAAAGAAGATTACTGCAATTAAAAAGAAAAGTTATTACTATTATATAGGTTAGTTTCAACTGGAGTATCTTCTTGTTTTTCTGGTATTTTCTCAATTGGCAAAAGTTTTATATTTAAAATATTTCAGTTAAAGGACTGTCTAAATTGTAAAGGAGATTGGTTTGTTTTTATCTTGAAAAGTTTGCTGAATGATTGTGGATGTTCAAAACCTAGTTTGTAGGCAATCTCTGTTACAGACAATGAAGTTGAGCTAAGTAAATCTTTAGATTGCTCGATTAACTTATTTTGAATGTATTGTTGCGTGTTTTGACCTGTGAGCGAGCGCAGCATGTCGCTTAAATAACGAGGCGATAAATTGAGATGATTACTAACAAATTGTACAGATGGCAAACCTTTTTCTAAACTGCTTTCTTTTATAAAATATTCCTGCAAAAGATTATCCAAAGCATTTACAATTTCGTGATTCACTGTTTTTCGGGTAATGAATTGCCGATTGTAAAAACGATTACTGTAATTTAATAATAATTCTATTTGAGAAACCAGAACATCCTGACTGAATTGATCAATACTATTCTCTAATTCGTCTGCTATTGTATTGAATAAATTTCGAATGATTTTCTTTTCTTTTGCAGATAAAAATAATCCTTCTGAAACTGCATACGAAAAAAAACCATATTGATTTATAGCCGTGCCTAAAGGGTAATTTCTAATAAAATCGGGGTGAAAGTATAATGAATATCCTTCGTAGCTTTCTAAATTTTCTGAAGAAACTACAATTTGGTTTGGTTTTAAAAATGCTAAACCTCCTTCTTCAAAATCATAATATCCGTGTCCGTACTTTATTTGTCCTTTAAAATTGGTTTTGAATGAAATTTTATAAAAATCCAGACAAATCTTTTGATTTTTTTCAAACGAACTCAACACTACATCATCATAATTGACCAGAGCAACAAGAGGGTGCATTGGTCCCGGCAGTTGAAGATAAGACAGCAACTGAGAGATACTTTTAAAAGTTTGTATGTTTGAATTATCTTGTTTCATCTTAAAAAATAAATTTACAATAATACTTTAATATACACTAGCGAAAGCTAATTTTGTACCGAAGGACGAATAACAATATCTCCAATTTCAACATCCAAAGGCTGTTCAATAGCGTATAAAACAGCATTTGCAATTGCATCCGGACTAATTGCCATTTTTTTCATGTTTTCTTTTACTACAGATTTCATTGTGTCGTTTTTAATGTTATCTACAAATTCTGTATTCACCACTCCGGGAGAAATTCCTGTAATGCGTATTTCTCCATTCGACTCTTGTCTAAATGCTTCTGCAATAGTGCGTATTGCATTTTTAGTTCCTGCATAAACACCTTGCATTGGTACAATTTTTATTCCCGAAGTGGAGATTATATTGATAATATGTCCGGATTTTTGCTGTTTAAAAAACGGAACAGCAGCGGCAATTCCATATAAAACACCTTTAATATTTACATCAATCATTTCATCCCAGCCTTCAATATCCAAATCATCAATTCGGCTAAGTTCGCTAATACCGGCATTATTTATTATTACATCCAATTTGCCATAGGCAGTGATTGCGGTTTGAACCAGATTAATTAAATCTTGTTTTTTCTTAACATCAGTTACAGCATATTCTACTTTTCCATTTGCCTTTTTTATTTGATTTGCTAATGCCGAAAGCTTTTCATTTCTTCGGGCGCCCAATACAACATTGGCACCATTTTCTGCAAGTTTCAATGCAATCGCTTTACCAATTCCACTGCTTGCTCCGGTAATAACGACAACTTTACCGCTCAATTTTTTTTCTGCACTATTCATTTTTTTTCTTTTTATAATGAAGTACAAAATTCGGTTGCCGTTTTTTGTCTTATGTAGTTAGATTGGAGAATCTTGTAGTTGAATTGGTAAGAAACAAAAAAACTCCACTATTTCTAATGGAGTTTTTCGCAAAATGTATTTTTAAATATTTTAAACTTTTCGTTTGACAAACTTTTCATTTAAATATTTCCTTACGGGAATATCATAAATTGTCATTACCAAATAAGCAAATCCAACCAACAAAATAAGTCCGGAAATAACAATTAGTGTAAGTTGTGTATGATCAGGTTTATAATTTGTGTAATAATTGCCAAACATCCATAAAGCGGCGTAATGCGTCATGTACAAAGGGTAGGAGATATTCCCTGAAAACACACAAATCTTTTTAAATTTAGGAGATAATGTTGCTCCTGCACCTAAAGCTATGAGTAAAGGAAAATAAAACAGGACAACTAAAGGCTCAGATAACCAGTTCCAGCTTGAAAATGGCATTATAAAAGCCAGCAATAATAATATTGACAATCCCGTAAATCCAAGTTTATTTTTGATGATCCAATTAGAACGATAAATAAGTAATCCAGCTAAAAAAGAATAAGATATCCTGGCACAGCCGTCCCAAAAAGTAGGGCCGCTCCAGCCGCCTAACAAATTACCGGAGCTATAACTTACATAACAAATAGCAATAGCAGCTATTATTGTTAGCAACAGCAAATAATTACGGCTTATTCGATAAAGCACAAACGCGTAAACAATATTAGCAATATATTCCCAAAATAATGACCATGCAGGAGCATTAAAACTAAAAAGATTAAAACCACGATCGGCTATTATCGGTAATGGAATCATGAATAATGAGCAAATAAATGTCAAAATAATTTTTCCGTTGCTGTACAATTCAGGATGACCTCCAAAAGGATCAAACAAAAAAGCCAGCAATCCTAAAATTGATCCTGCTACAACCAATGGATGCAGTCTGATGATTCTTGAAATAAAGAACTTACGAAGTCCCATTTTTGCTATACGATCGTCATAAGCATATCCAATTACAAAACCGGAAAGACAAAAGAAAAAATCCACAGCCAGAAAACCATGTCCGATAAAGTTTTTACTGGGATCAGTGTAAATCCATTCCATAAAATGAAATAGTACAACAGCAAAAGCGGCAATACCTCTTAATCCGTCAAGAATTTCAAAATGTTGTTTTGTTGGCAGAATTGCTGCGGAGGTATTATTGGAATTCATTCTTTTATATATCCTTTCAGATTAAGTGAAATAAGGCGATAGTGCCAGATTTGAAGCAGTCGCAAATTATATAAATTAATAATCATATCAAAATTCGAATAGATAATTCAATTAAATGTATGATTTCCAATTCTAAAAAAAAAGTCATTAAAAAGCTGGTTTAAAGAATAAAAAAAGCTCCATTATTTCTAATGGAGCTTCAATTTTTGTAATTCAAGGTTCCCAAAGCTCTATTTTGTTGCCTTCAGCGTCCATAATATGAACAAATTTTCCGTAATCATAACTTGCAATATCATCCAAAACAGTGACACCATTTTGCTTAAGTTTAGCTACAAGACCTTCAATATTCTGAACACGGTAATTAATCATAAATTCTTTTTTTGATGGAGAAAAATATGCATCATCTTTTTTGAAAGGACTCCACTGGAGAGAATCTATCACGTCAGGATTATTAAAGTTTCTGGACTCAAAGGTCGAACCCCAATCATTAACGTCAAGTCCTAAATTTTGCGCATACCATTCTCTGGTTTCTTTTGGGTTTTCTGTAAAAAAGAAAATACCTCCAATTCCGGTTACTTTTGGTGTCGTGTCTGTTTGATTATTTTTATCTTCCATATTTATCTGATTTTATATTCAATTGAAAATGTAAAACTTATAAAACATAAAATTAATTCGCAGACATCAGCCCACAAAAAAACTCCATTAAAAATAATGAAGTTTTTCTTATTTAAAACAATAGAGCTATTTTTTACCACGGACTCATTTCTGAACTATCCTCAATATCATTGCTGAAAAATTTCCCTGTTGGCGCATTTTCATCTGTCAAAGTGTGTTTGATGATAAAAGTTGCTGCACTTTCTACAGTTCCGGGACCAGAATGATGGTTAAAATCTGTCGCCGTATAACCTGGGTCAATTGCATTAACTTTAAACGGCAAATCCTTTAGTTCGTAAGCCAATGTAATGGTGTAAGCGTTTAAAGCGGCTTTTGAAGTAATATAACTCGTGGCTTTAAAATTGTAATATTTCCAATTAGGATCGCTATGTAAAGTCAATGATCCAAGCCCCGAAGTGATATTGCTGATTCTTGGACTTTCTGATTTTTTCAGCAATTCTAAAAATGCCTGCGTAACACTTATTACTCCAAAAAAGTTGGTATCAAACACATTCTGAATATCATTTATAGAAGTATCTAAAGCACTTTGAGGAAACTCGCCGCTAATTCCTGCATTGTTTATTAAAATGTCCAGTTTTCCTTTCTCGTTTTCAACTATTTTTTGAGCAGCTAAAATCGATTCCGGTTTTGTAACATCAATTTCGATGGCTTTGATGTTTTCAAATCCGTTTTGATTTAATTCGGCTACAACTGCTTTCCCTTTTGCCAGGTCGCGGGATCCTAAATAAACAAATAATCCTTTTTTTGAAAGTTGTTTGGTCATTTCTAATCCGATGCTTCTATTGGCTCCTGTAATTAATGCTGTTTTCATTTTTCTTATTTTAAAATTAATAAGGCAAATTTCAATCGTTTAAAAATAGAATCATTTGCCAAATGGCAAAAAGCAAATTTAACGTATGTTTTTTCTAATTCGGCTTAACGAAGATTGTGTAATTCCAAGATACGAAGCAACATACGAAAGCGGAACACGATTTACGATATTAGGATAAATTTCTAAAAACATTAAATAACGCGTTGTAGCATCTTCAGATATTAGCGGGCTTCGTCTTTCTACTTTTTGTCGTAATGCTTTCGAAATAAGTTTGTGTACAATCGCATCCCAGCCCACAATAGTATCCGAAAGTTCTCTCCAGTCCTTTCTTGAAAAGACAAGAATTTTGCAATCATTTACGGCCTGAACGTAGGCAGATGAAGGGGTTTCGGTTTCAAAACTTTCTAAATCGACTACAAGATTATTCTCGTCAATGAAATATTTGGTAATTTCTTCGCCTTTGTTATTGTAATAGCAAACCCGAACAATTCCATCTAAAACAAAACCAACCTGATTGGAAATCTTTCCGGCTTCAGAAAAATAGTCGTCTTTTTGAAGTTCTAAGGTTGTGATTTTCTTTAAAATTAAATCAATCTGCTGTTGATTTAATGTGCCAAACTGCAATATATAATCTATAAATTCTTTCATACTGCAAGATAATCAAAGTTATTTTTTCTGAATTTGTCATTTGGTAAAAAAAATAGGTTTTTTAATCCTGCAAGGTTTTCAAAACCTTATAGGTATAATTTTAGAACTGCAAAATAATATGATCGAAATTCAAATACCTACAAGGTTTTGAAAACCTTGCAGGAAATCGGAATAAATAATCGTTAAAAAAAAAATCTAAAAATTTCTTAAAGTGATTTGAATGCATTTTTTCTTATCGTAAATTAGTGATTACTATAATTTTAACACACAAATCATGAAAAATAAAATCATATTGGCCGTATCATTATTTGGCTTTATAATATCGGCAAACGCCCAAAAGAAAATAGAAGTTTCTGAACTGCCACAACCGGCACAAGAGTTTCTAAAAAAGCATTTTAACAATACAACTGTTGATATCGCTAAAAAAGATGCTGAACACGGCGAAAAAGGCTACGAAGTAAAACTAAAAGACGGAACAGAGGTAGAGTTCTGGAAAGATGGTTCATATCGTGAAGTTGATGGAGACGATAAACCAATTCCAACCGATTTTATTCCGCAAGCTGTAAAAGATTATGTGGCAAAAAATCATCCAAACGAAAAAATTACGCACATAGATTATGGTCACAAAGATCTGGATGTCGATTTAACCAATAAAATTGATTTGGAATTTACGAAAGAAGGTAAAATTCTAAAGGATAAAAAAGATTAGATCATTATAAAAACGGCTTCATGTTTAATGAAGCCGTTTTGTTTTTTAAACTCTCAAAGAGCCACGAAATCCTCTGGCTGCATAATACGATTCTGCACCATTATGATACACAAAAACAGTATCATAACGAAAATCTGAAAATAAAGCCCCGCCCAATTTTCTAATGTTTGAAGGCGTAACAATCCAGCTTGATGTTTTAGTATCAAACTTTCCAAGTTTTTGCAGTTCGCGATATTGTTCTTCGGTCAAAAGTTCTATTCCCATATTTTCGGCCATATTTAATGCGCTGTCGTTGGGCTTGTTTTCCTTTCTTTTTTCGAGAGCTTCATGATCGTAACAAAGGCTTCTGCGGCCTTTGGGACTTTCTGCTGAACAATCATAAAAAATGTATTCGTCTGTTTTTTTATCATACCCCACAACATCCGGTTCTCCTTCAGTTCTTTCCATTTCGTCAAGTGACCACAATTTTTCAGGATTTGCTTCTAATTTTAATTGAATTTTATCCCAAACCAAATCTTGATGGCGGTTCATATTATCTTCAAAACGTTTTTTAAGCAGTTTAAGTAATTCTTCAGTTGCTGTCTCTGATAGTTTGTTTTTCATGATGTTATATTTTATTTATTAAGCATTTCTGCTAAATATTTTTCCAGTTTTTCTAAATTTTGTTTTTGCCCTTCATCAGCTTTATGCGCTTTTACGATAATGTCATGCATTTCTTCAGAATCAAACAAAAGCGACCAGTCTAGTAAGGTTTCCTTGCTTTTAGATTTAAATAAAACGGTTGTGATAAAATGCGGATTGAAATGTTCAAAAACAATTTTCTTAAACGGAATGATTTCTTTAAAAATACTTCTGTTTGGATAATTAGTACCGTCCGGGCCATGCATAGTTAAATTCCATTCGCCATTTTCTTCAAAATCCATTTTATGAATCGTATTGGTAAAACCATTTGGTCCCCACCAATTTGTTATATGTTCAGGATTTGTCCAGACTTCCCAAACTATATCTGCCGGAGCATTAAATATTTTTGTACTTCGGAGTTCTTTATTTTCTGCATGATTCGTTTTTTCCATTTTACTTTTCCTTAAAAGTTATGATAAATAGGCGAGTGGACGATTTTTACTTTTGTCTGCTCACCATTTCGTTTATCCAAATAGGTGCAAAAGGCGAAGTACAACCTTTAGAAACAGGATAATCTTTATAAATACCTAATTTTTCACCAATACTAAGCGCACGTTCCCGATATTGCGGATGGTTGATTCCGATATTTGCCAAAGTATTGTTCATCGTCCATTGTACTTCGGGAGCCGCTTTTGGCATTTCAGATTCTATGCGGTCGAGAAGGGCAGGCAAGTCCAGAACATCAGGATTTCTAACCACAGCTCCACTCGTAAGACTCCATCCTGCGCGGGCCTGCATGATATCTTTAGTCTGCATCCATTCGACTCTTAACGCTTCATTATCCGGATATGGTTTTATAACATTCGTATAGAGCCAATCGGCAACATGTGCGAATTTTTCAGATTTTACCAGTCTGTTTATCTCTTCTTTTGCTATTTTTTTTGGATCAATAAGCAAAGTTGCCAAAAATCGGGCATCAACATTTTCAGTATCCCAAAGTTCGAGAGCAAGTTCATGATTGGTTTTTATTTTTTTTGCCAATGCGCGAATATCACCCATTTTAACACCAAACTGATTATCGCCGGCACCAAACTTTTTATTATGAGCAATCATTTTTTCGTTGCTCAGCATTTTAAGCTGCTCAAGTATTTCCTGAATTTTCATATTCTTTTTTTGATTAAAAGTAAGAAATATTAATCATTTAATCCTTTTCCTTCAAAAATTGCAGGTATGTATTTTTCTACTCTTGATTCTCTGGTTTTTGCTTGTTTAGGCTGTGAAAAATGAAGTAAATAAGCTCTTTGTCTGCCGGGAGTTAAAGCTTCAAAAGCTTTTTTTAAGTCTGGGTTTTCATCTAATTTCTGCTGAAATTCGTCAGAAACCGGAAATTCTGCTGTCTTTTTCAAATTCACTTTCAAACCTGCTTTTTCAATTTCAACAGCTTCAAAAATGTAAGTTTTAAGAACTGATTTTAAATCTATTATTTCCTGCAGATTTGTAAATCTGATTTGGCGTGCTGCCTGAACGTTTGCAGATTGCTGAATTAAAATATCGTCTGTATCTTTCAACAACGCTCCTTTAAAAAACAAAAGCGCACAATATTCTTTAAAGGAATGAATTAAAACAATATTGCTTTTTTGATGCATATAACAGGGAACGCCCCATTTTAATTCTTCTGCAAGACCGCATTCAAGAACAATTTCTCTTAATTGTTCTTGTTCTTTTTGCCATTTTTTTTCCTGATCAAAATAAAAATCAACTTTAGGATTCATTTTAACTGTTTTAAATTAAGCCGAAATAACTTTTCTGTCTGCAGGTCTGAAATACCAGGATATTATTGTCAAAACAATTAATAATGTTGGTCCAAAAAGTGCAATAGCATCATCGCCTACAGATAAATGAGAAAAAATAGCACCCGACATTGCAAAAAAGAAACCTGCATAAGTCCATTCTTTCAATAACGGAAATTTAGGAATTAGAATTGCAATAATACCCAAAATTTTCCACACACCAAGAAGCGTCAAAAAATAAAGCGGATAACCCAAATGTGTCATCATATCAACTTCTTCTTTTAATTTTATTATTTGTACAATTCCTGTTGATGTCATTCCCAGAGCAAGCCAAATTGTTGTAATCCAATAGATAATTTTATTTCTTTTTGTCATAATATTTTATTTTAATCGGTTAAGTTTACTGTTTTAAACATCAAAATTTACAAATGTGAATGGAGGTTTTAAATTAACTTAAAAAATAATTTAAAACTTTAAATGTCAAATAATTACCCTTTATTTTAATTTGTTCACCACTTCCTGCAAACGGTTATGTGCCATATTTAATCCTTGTGCAAATGGTAATTTCAACATTTGATTTCTCAATTCTATACTTTTGTAAACAATTTGCATAGTAAGTTTACTAGTTTGTTCTGTAATTTTTTCGAATTCTAAAAATTCAAGCTGAACTGCAAAAGGAGAGTTTTCCATTTCAAAAGTTCTAATAATTCTTTCGTTTACACTAAACTCATGAATGGTTCCATTTGCTTTAAAAACCACATTTCCGTTGGGATCAGAAGTTTCAAACTGATAACCGCCATGTTTTTTATTTTCCAGTTTAATTACTTTTGTTCCCATCCATTGTGCCACAATTTCCGGTTCTTCATAAGCTTTAAAAAGTAATTCCAAAGACAAATCAAATTCTCTGGTAATTATTAATTCCTGTTTGTCATCTTCTGCTGCAATTTTTGTTTTTTGTTCCATACTATGCTACTTTTTAGGTTGGTAGTTTTTCATGATAGCTTCGAGTTTATTAAATCGGTCGTCCCACATTTTGCGGAATGGTTCAATAAATTGGTCTATTTCTTTCATTTTTTCAGGATTTAAATGATAATAAATTTCCCGGCCTGTTTGCGTCTGGCTTAACAATTCGCATTCACTTAATATCTGAATGTGTTTTGAAATCGTTTGTCTTGACGATTCAAAGTTCTCGGCAATAGCGCCCGGCGTCATTGCTTGTATGGCGACCAGACTTAATATTGCCCTACGTGTGGGATCGGCAATTGCCTGAAATACATCTCTTCGGATTTCCATTGTGCAGTTATTTGACTGCAAATATAATGCAGTTATTTGACTGCGCAAAATATTTTACTTAAAATGTTTAAAAAAATCTTTAAACTCGTTTGTTTAACTACATGAAAACTATAAGTTTAAATAAATCAATAGACCTCATTTATTCTAATACTGGCTTTTACCAATGCCAGGCCTTTAATAGCAGTAATGTTGAAATCCTTTGGCTGATGATGCTTATTTTCTGAAGAAAGGGTAATGAATTCATCTCCTTTTTCAGATTTATGAATCCATTTTAGCATTATAAATTCATCCTGATCATCATTTATTAAAGAAACAAGATACATTTCGCCCCAATAAATGTTTTCGATTGTGGCTGCAATTTTTTTATACAAAATTATATCGCCCGATTTTAGAAGGGGATACATACTGTCGCTGCTGGCATAAATTGCGCCATCGCATTTTGGCAGGTTCGGAATTGTTATATGCCCAAGTGGTGTTTCTTTATTAGTGTCTTTAAATAATGCTTCGGCAGATGATAACGTTTTTATATCATAAAGCGGAACGAGCTGTTTATTGTATTCTGCAGGCTCTTCACTTACAAAATTTATATCAGAATTTGTTTCATAAGGTATGTTTTTGAGCATAGTTTCTTGCCCTGAAAGTAGCCAAACAGGGTTAATATCTCGACAATTGTCTATTATTTTATTGAGAACATCTTCACCCAAGGTGCCGTTTCGTTTTAATTGCGTCCCTAAATAACCATTAGAGAGTCCGCAATCTTTTTCAAATCTAGTTGGTTTAATACCTTTATATTCAAGGTATTGATAAAATCTTTCAATGGCTTTCATAAAAATATAGGAAATAGTTTACTTTTTTATTTGCTTTAATAAACAATTGTCTATATATTTGTTCTTACAACGGGAACAAACAAAGCAATGGACAAAGAAACGAAAAAGAAAAATACTTACAATAAAGAAATCCTTAATCGTATCAAAGAAAAATATGGTATATCAAAAAGATTTATCACAATGAGTCTTTCAGGCGACCGAAAAAGTGAAATGACTGATAAAATTAGAAAAGATTATAAAAAAATGGAAATTGCTATTACAGAGCTTTTAAAAACAATGTAATTCTATTATAAGCCAAAACTATAAATCGCAGTAAAATGATTGTTGAAATAAAAGAAATAGAACATCAGGAAAAATACGAGATTAACGAAAAACTAGTCTATAAAGATCAATTCGGTAATTGGCAATGTCAATGCGAACTTTCAAGAACAGAAAAAGAAGCTTTTAAAAAGTTTGCAAAATCATGGGGAAACTCTGATAAGGAAGGCTTTAATGGTGAAGCTCATAAGATCCATTAATTTTTAGTTGGTTCATTTTTGTCGAATGGGTGTTTTCCTTATTTATTTTTATTTGCGCCCATTCTTTAACCTCCAGAACTGATTACTCTGGAGGTTATTTATTTTTAGCTACAATTATTTCTTTATTATTCTATTTCTGGGAATTATAAAAATATTTTCTTTCCTTCCTGGGCAGCTTTATATATCGCATTAATGACTTTGATGTCTTTCTTGCCTTCTTCGCCCGTAATATGATCCGGTAATTTTTTATTTTCTGCTAATACCTTACAGATTCCATCCAACTGCGTTTTTTGTTGGTTTATTACAGGAAATTTTAATTCTTTTTCTGAAGTTTTCCCTACAAACGGACCATAACTAAGCGCAGGACTCATTTCGAAGAAACCTTCATCTGCAGAAGCGTAAAATCTGTCTACATAAAAACCGCAGGAAGTATTACAATTGGCAACCGCGCCACTCGGAAATTCCATTTGCCAGCTGATGCTTTCTTCAGTTTCAGAAAATCTGTCTTTATCATTTACAGTTCCAAATTGGGCTGTTACAGCAATTGGTTCTTCGCCCAGAACATAACGCGCACTTTGAATACAGTAAATTCCCAAATCCATCAATGGGCCGCCACCAAGTGCTTTTGTCAATCGCCATTCGTTGCGGTCTTTTTTATCTACTTTAACTTTACTAATTGTATCGTAAGTTTTATACCCCAGTGAAGCTTCAATAAAACGAACTTGTCCGAATATCTTATTTTGTCCTAATCGTTTAATTTCTAAATGATAAGGCTCATAATGCAAGCGATAACCCATGGCTAGTTGAACATTTGCATCATTACAGGCTTTGATCATTTCGTCGCAATCTTTTACAGTTACCGCCATTGGTTTTTCGGTTATGACATGTTTACCGGCTTTTGCAGCACGAATAACAAATTCTTTATGCAAACCATTTGGTAAAACAACATACACCAAATCAATATCTTTGTTATTAATTATTTCATCAAAATTTTGATAGTTGTAAATGTTCTTTTCAGGAATATTATATTGTTTTTTCCATTTTTCAGCCTTAGAAGGTGTTCCGGTAACAATTCCTGCAAGAGTGCAATATTCAGAAACCTGAATTCCCTGAGCCAGCAGACCAGCGTAAATTCCTAATCCGCAAAGGGCTATGTTAATTTTTTTGCCTGTATAAATTTCCTGCTGATTTCCAGGCAATTCTAAAAAGGAGGGAAGCGTAGTCAACACAACTGAAGCTCCAACGCCAACGCCAAATTTATTCACAAAAGAACGTCTTGATATTTTTTCCATAAAAATTACTGTTTTAGTGAAACATTTTAGTATTAGTAACTAATTTCATAAAATGTTACATAATAATCTTTAGAACTGTTTGGGTTTTAAATTTTTAGCAGCAAGCGTTGCAACTTCATTAACCCTGTTTTGTTTGGTTTCGGGTCTTTTAGCGACAGTGACCCATTGTAAAATCATTTTTTTTACTGATTTGCTTAAACTCATAAAAAAATCTTTTGAACCCGGATTTTCTTCAAATGCGATTTCCAGTTCTTCAGGAATCGTTAATTCTTCAACTTCATCAAGAATATTACACGAACCATTTTCTTTTGCTCTTTCAATGCTTTCGTAGCCCGCTTTCTGCATTAATCCGTCTTTAATAAGGCGTTCTACTTTTGCTTTATTTATTTTAGACCATGCGCTATTGGGTTTTCTTCGGGTAAAAAACTGGATAAAAGTATCATTCCCGATAGATTTTCTAGTGCTGTCAATCCAGCCAAAACAAAGCGCTACGTCTACGGCATCGCTCCAGTTAATCGTGGGTTTATTGGCTTGTTTTTTATAACAAACTAGCCAAATAGATTGTTTTGAGTTATGGTTTTCAATCAGCCATTCTCTCCAGTCTTTTTGGCTGGCCGGACAAAAAGTTTCTAAATCATTCTGTTCCATTTTGTTTTTATTTATCGCATTGTGATTAATCGTAATTTGGTAATTGATTGATTTTATCATTTTTAAAAGTTATACTACAAAACTAAAAGGGCTGAATGACAACCCTATGTCAACAGTAAAAACTAATCCTGCTTTTATTTTTCAAGCAGAAACAAAATATATTCGCCATGATTAGAAAAACCTTTTTCTTTCTCGATAAATCCTTTCTTTTTATAAAACTCGACGGCTTTGGTATTTTGTATCAGGCATTTTAATGTAACAGGCGAATTCATAGTTTTAATGGCTTCGTTGAGCAAAATTGTTCCAATATTTTTATGCTGATGTTCTTCATCAATATATAAATGATGAACGAAATTATCGGGAAGCCATAACGAAATAAATCCAACGGCTTTATTATTTAATACAGCAACTAAAACAAATTCTCCTGCAGTTTCACGGTCAAAATCATCAAGATTGTACTCGATAATATCCTCTAGCCAATAAAATGTTTTTTGACGAACTTCAAGAAATATTCTTTTTAAATCGGGAATATGATTTTTGTTCTTTTCAAAAATTTGAATCATTTGTCGTTAATTATTTAAGGCAACAAATTACTCTTTTTTTCAATTCGATAATTTACAAATACATTAAATCATTATTACATTCCGTCTCTAGAAATTTGAAGTATCGAAATTTTTATTGGTGCAGATAACAAAGAATATTTTAAAAGCTATTTTAAAAAAAATCTCCTTAACACAATGATGTTAAGAAGATTTTGTATGGTTTAGTAAAGTATTTCTTTTGCTTAAATTTTGTCCAGTGTTAATTTCATTTCTTTACTGTCCAAAATCAATTTATCATCTGTAATAATACTTTCACAAGGATATGGGGTTCCGGTTTCGTCTTTAATTACGAGTTTTTTACCTCCATTTGTTAGTGCGTAAGTACCATTATTTATTTCTCCCTGTAAAAACCCCGTCACATGCCCGTCTTTTGTAAACGTTAAAGTTCCGTTAGTTAAAATTACATTTTTCAGAGAATCAGAAAGAGGCATTTTTGCTTCAACAGCGGTAATTTTCCAGGAATTTACCAGTTTGTTTCGCCCTTTGCATGAAACCATTATGATAGTTAATAATGCAATCCCAAAGATAAATAAGTTAGATTTTTTCATGATTTTGTGATTAAAGTTAGATAATATGAAATTACAAAAATAATTTCAATTAAAAATCTAAAAATCAAATATTTACAAAAACAATCAAAAGATTAAACTTACAATTAACAAAATCATATAATCAAAAAAAGGCTCGCAGATCGAATCTACAAATAAACTTAGCAACTTATCCTCTTAGAACCTTAGCGCCTTAATTAAGCGTTAAAGCTCCCAAAATTTCCTCATACATAAATGGTCCGCCCGGGTATTTGGCAGTATAATCAAGATTTAGCCAAACCTGGCCACGCTCATCGATATGGTAATGTAGTTTTTGCTTGTAACTTTCTTTGGGGAAAAGTACATTTTTTATCAAATAATTGACCTTTTCTAAATCGATCGAAGAACCAATTAGTATTTCAGGGTAAATATGTCCTTTGGTATGTATTAATCTTGGAGTTCCGCCAATTGACCGAATCGCCGCCGCCATCAAAATAGAATGATCATCACAATCTCCCGAAAAATATTCTAACGATTCGCTGGCCGTTGCAATATAATCGCCTTCTTTTGGGTCGTTTACGTAATTCCAGCGGCTGTTTATTTCTTTAAAAACAGCAAAGCACTGAATCGTTGTTCTATAATCAGAATAGCCTCTTATGCCTTTAAAATGCTTTGTAGTAGCCATAATGGCAAAGTTTCGAACTTTCGGATTTTGATATTCTATAGCACTAATAATCAATGATTTGTTTGGAAATGGAAGTAGTTTTGCGACAATAATATCCTGAGGATACGGATTGTCTGACATTGTATAAATCATGGAGTTATAATCTTCTGAAATCTCATTAAAACCGTAATTTCCTATTATCGAACCATAAACCAATACTAATAAATATATTGCAATACAGGCAATTATAATTGTTCGCAAATACATCAAAAGAAAAAATACTGCAGCAAAAACAAACAAAAACATAAAAACGCGATCCAGATTAAAGGCCCATTCTAACTCGATCAGGTTTTGATGCAGAATGATAAAAATGGGTATCGTTATCAAAAGACTCAAAACGCTAATAATAATCCTGTCCCAGGGTGATTTCACCTGTAATTTGGATTTTAATTGCGGAAAGTCAATTTTAGGAAATTTTATCATAAGAATCAAAAGCAGTATTTACAGCGCTTTTACAGTTTCAACAAAAGTACTTTTTTTATCAATAATTCCGAGATCAAATAATTGATTTTGAATTTTATCGAATGCTTTTTCATTTAAATGTTTTTGCGACCATTGTGTTAGCTTTAACCATTCCTGAATATCTTCAAGTTGTTGGTTAAAAAGTTCGGCCAGAGTTTTATCAATATCCGGAATCTGCGCAAAATCGTGTGTAGTTTTATTAATTACTTCCAGAATTTTTTCGACCGCTTTTGAATTTTTCTTCAAAAATTCGTCACGAACCGTAATTACAAAAGAAGGCCATGGAGTAGGGCAGTCACCAACACGTCTAAAAACTCCCTGATCTACAAGAGGTTTTGTCATAAAATGTTCCCACATAAAATAATCGGCAGTTCCGTTTGTCAAAGCTTCAACAGCACCATCAATAGTATTTACGATTTCAAATTGTAAGTTATCGGTTTCCCAGCCTTGATTATTGGCATTTACATACGCCATTAATTCTGATCCGGAACCTTTTCTGGAAATAGCAACTTTTTTATTTTCAAGATCTTTTATAGTGTGGAAATCAGATTTTGCGCCAACGTGAATCCCCCAAATTAAAGGCGATTGCACATAGATCTGAACAATTTTGCTTGGGTTTCCTGCAATAATGTCTTTTACAATTCCTTCTGTTAAAATAACCGCAATATCAGCCTCTCCGTCACGAAGCATCTGACACATTTTACCGGTTCCTTCGGGAATATTTGTCCATTGCAAATCAATGTTTTCAGCTTCAAATTCGCCATTTTCGATGCATATACGCCATGGCAAATTGAAGTGTTCAGGAACACCTACAATTTTTACAGTTTTCATTAGGTTTAAGTTTAAGTTAAGTTGTTTGGTATGCGTATTATAAGTTTGTTTGTCGTTTATTAGTTTTTCATTAAATCTGCTCTGTGTTTCTCTGATATACAAGGTTCTGCGTATTCTATTACCGAAAGCGATTCGTATTCATCCAAAAGGCTTTTTACAATAGAATAATCTACACTTTTTACAATTTCCGCAGCCAGAAACGTATCGTTTAAAGCTTCTGAAACACAATTAATCGTTTTTAATTTCTCTCTGATGATTTCTTTGTCAAAACCTTCTTGTAAAATTAAAATCTGAATAATTGAATTTCCTGAATTTTCTATAGTTTCTTTATGGATAAAACATTTTTCATCCTCATCATATTCAGCACGAAAAATATCATCTGTTGCAATCAAAGGTCCAAAAAACGGAATGTTATCCAGTTTGTAATACCCTTTTTCAGAATCAATAATTTCAGCCCACATGGTTTCTGAAACAATTTCTTCTAAGTAAGTGCTGTAATATTTGAATAGTATTTTTTTATGTGTTTCTGTCATTATTAATGTTGTAACCGTTTATAATTAGAAAATGTGTCAATTAGAAAATTAGATAATTCAAAAATTCAAGCATTATCTAATTTTCTAATTCTCTAATTTTAAGATCGTAATTGCCTGATATGATGCTCTAAATGATCGACATAATCTGTCATTAAAAACCTTAGATCAATTACAGATTCATCACTTAGGATAATTTTATAATCTAAAGCCTTTTCATCTACAGATTTCATAAGTCTTAGAATTTGTTTGTTTATTGAAAGCCAGAGCTCTGTTAAATCATGAATATCCATTATTTGATATTGATTTAAATTTACTAAATCTATCTGATTATATGGCCTGTGACGATAAGGTTTTTCTACATAATTAATCTCTGTAAAACGAACCAAATTATGAATTGCAGAATCAACCAAATGCCCTAATATTTCTTTTTTAGACCATTTTCCGGTTTTTTTTTCTTCTAAAATACCCCGATCAATTGTTGGAAAATAAGGTGCATTTTCGTCCAATAATTTCTCAAATCTAGAAATAGCTTCTTCCATAAATTATCTAATTATTTCTGAGCTAATTTGTTTAATGTATAAGTAATTAGCTCGTCAACAGCTTTATACGGATCTTCACTAAAAGTTCCCGACGCACGATTGGCAATAATAGCATTCAATGACAAAGCATTATGACCTAAAAGAGCCGAAAGTCCGTAAATAGCCGCAGTTTCCATCTCTAAATTAGTGATTCTTTCCTCATTAAAAGTAAAATTATCCATTTTATTATTTAATTCTTCGTCCTGAATATTCAAACGTAAAACACGTCCTTGCGGACCGTAAAATCCTCCGGCAGTTGCTGTAATTCCTTTAAAAATTTTATCAGATTCAATTACTTTTTCCAGTTTTTCTGAACAGGCAATCGCATATGGTTTTCCTTTGCGAATGTCCCAATTGGTATGCGTTACAAAAGCATCTTCAAGAGCAATGTTTGAAACATCATCAATTAAATAGGAGCGAAGCATGTTGTCTAATCCAAGTGCGAATTTTGACATTACAAAACTATCCACCGGAATATCAGCCTGCAGCGAACCCGAAGTTCCAATTCTGATGATATTTAAAGAAGTTAGATTTTCTTTTGGCAAACGCGTTTTTAAATCGATGTTTACCAAAGCATCCAATTCGTTTAAAACAATATCAATATTGTCAGGGCCGATTCCTGTTGACATTACTGAGATTCTTTTTCCTTTATAAATTCCCGTTTGGGTTTTAAATTCTCTTTTTTGGGTTGAATATTCAATCGAATCAAAAAACTGAGTAATTTTTTCTACTCTGTTTTGGTCTCCAACAAATATTATATCGTGTGCAATATGTTCAGGAAGAAGGTTTAAGTGATAAACGCTTCCGTCTGGATTAAGTATTAATTCTGATGATTTTATCATTTTTTTTGAGGTACTAAGGTTCTGAGTGGCTAAGGTTCTAGGTTTTTTCTAAAATACCAATTTTCAATTTTCAAATTCCAAATTCCAATTTTTAAAAATCTAAATATTCATGACAAAGCTTTGCGATCTTTGCCTTTTTACAAAGCTTAGAAATATTCCTAGCGAACTTTGCGGTTAAATTTTCACGCTTAAATTATTGGAATTTGGGATTTAAAAAAAATGGAATTTAATTTTATCCCCCAACTCTTTTTGTTTTAAATCCTTTTTCTTTTAAAATTGCCATAATTTTATCCCGATAATCGCCTTGAATGATGATTGAATCGTCTTTAAAAGTTCCGCCTACGCTAAGCTTTGTTTTAATTTCCTTGGCCAGGATTTTAAAATCTTCATCGCTTCCTTCGTAGCCTTCAATTATGGTAGTTGCTTTTCCTTTTCGTTTTTCAAATTTACAAATCATAGGTTCTTTCTGAACGTAAAGAACATGATCTTCCTGCTGAACTTCTTCAGGTTCATTTGATTGTACGTGATCCGGAAATAAATTTTTTAATTGGTCTTGTAAGTCCATACTTTATTAAATTCCAAATTATAGTTTTTAAAAATTAAATTCCAAATTCCAATAGATTACTATTTTTGGAATTTGGAATTTAAAAATTGAGATTTAAAAATGTTATTTTTTAATTAAACCTAAGTCAACTAAACGTTCGTATAAATAATCTCCTGCAGTGATATCCTCAAATTTCTTAGGGTTCTCTGCATCAATACAATTCTCTAAACAATCCAGACGCATATCGCTTACGGGATGCATAAAAAACGGGATAGAATAACGAGAAGTTCCCCATAATTCTCTTGGCGGGTTAACTACTTGATGTATCGTTGATTTTAATTTATTATTGGTATGTCTTGACAACATATCACCCACATTAATTACTAATTCATCATCTTGTGCAATGGCGTCAATCCATTCGCCATCATGATTTTGAACCTGTAATCCTTTTCCCTGCGCTCCCATTAAAAGCGTAATCAGGTTAATATCTCCGTGAGCTGCTGCACGAATTGCGTTTTCTGGCTCAGAAGTAATTGGTGGATAATGTATTGGTCTTAAAATAGAGTTTCCTTCTTTTGCATATTGATCAAAATAAAACTCATCTAAACCTAAATGCAGAGCAAGGGCTCTTAATACATAAACGCCTGTTTTTTCAAGCATTTGATAGGCCTCTTTACCAACAGCATTAAAACGTGGTAACTCTTTAACTTCAACATTGTCAGGGTATTCTGCAGCATATTTTGAAGCTGCATCAACATACTGCCCAAAATGCCAAAACTCTTTTAAATCTCCCTCTTTACGTCCTTTAGCATGTTCTTTTCCAAAAGAAACATAACCTCTTTGTCCGCCTATTCCGGGAATTTCATAATTATGCTTAGTTTCTATTGGCAAAGCGAAAAATTTTCTAATCTCGCCATAAAGTTCGTCTACCAACTGATCATCTAAGAAATGACCTTTTAGGGCTACGAAGCCAATGTTTTCAAATGCACTGCCGATTTCATTTACAAATTTTTGTTTACGTTTCGGGTCGTCCGAAAGGAAATCACGTAAGTCTACACTAGGAATGTTTTGCATACTTTACATTTTTTATTTAAAAAGAATAAGGAACGGTAATTCCTTACAATAACAAAGGTAGATAATATTTTAGATTTGAATTTTAAAAATTAATATAAAATTGAATTTAAACGTAATAATTTAACCATTAAACAGTAAAATCTATTTTTGATTATAATGCATTTTAACCGTCTTTAGACGATAAAAACATGTTAATAATAGAGATAATACCTGTATTTTCTAATTAAAAAATCTATTTTTATAAAAAATAATATTATGAAAATAGGATTAATAGGATTTGGAAAAACAGGAAAAGCAGTGGCATCAGTATTATTGCAAAACAAAAAATTTTCTCTCGAATGGGTTTTAAAAAGAAATACCGCTTTAGAAAATCGCAATACAGCTGAATATCTCGGAATTGATTCTGATCAAGCAGGAAAAATATATTCGAGTTCGACAACTTCAATACCAGAACTTTTGGATAATCAGCCTGTTGATGTCATAATTGACTTTTCGTCTGCATCAGGAATTTATACTTACGGAGAAGCGGCAAGTGAGCGAAAAATCAAAATAATTTCAGCTATTTCTCATTATAGTAATAAAGAGAAGGATTTTTTAAAATCGCTTTCAAAACTTACAACCGTATTCTGGAGTCCGAACATTACTCTTGGCGTAAATTATCTCTTATTTGCTTCTAAATTTCTAAAGAAAATTGCTCCCTGGGTTGATATTGAAATCATTGAAGAACATTTTAAAGGTAAAGACGGAATTTCAGGAACTGCCCTTAAAATTGCAGAAACTCTGGATCTGGAAAAAGAAGATATTAACTCTGTAAGAGCCGGTGGAATTGTGGGTAAACATGAAGTGGTTTTCGGATTTCCTTTTCAAACTGTCAGACTAATTCATGAAAGTATTTCGCGCGAAGCTTTTGGAAGCGGCGTTGTCTTTGTTGCCGAAAATCTAACCGACAAAAAAGAAGGTTTATTTAATTTTGAAGATATATTAGCGCCTTATTTTGCCCTTTAAATTTTATTTTAATGCAAATAATTATTATGAATAATTTTCCTACTTTTGACCGGTCAAAAAAATTACATTCATAGCATTTAATTATTTAACTAATAATGTTAATTTTTTTATATTTTTATAAATTCAAAAGCAACTACAAAAACAAAACCTAAATGATTTTTTACAGACAAAATCTCACCAATCCTCAATTACTTGATTTATACAAAAAAATACTAAAACCCAGATTAATCGAGGAGAAGATGCTAATCTTAATCCGACAGGGAAAAGTATCCAAATGGTTTTCAGGAATAGGGCAGGAAGCAATCTCTGTAGGGATTACTGCGGCTTTGGATGAAACAGAATATGTATTACCAATGCACAGGAATCTTGGAGTTTTTACTACAAGAAATATTCCGTTGCACAGACTTTTTTCGCAATGGCAGGGAAAAGCAAATGGTTTTACAAAAGGAAGGGATCGTAGTTTTCATTTTGGAACCCAGGAATATAATATAATAGGAATGATTTCGCATTTGGGGCCGCAGTTAGGAATTGCAGATGGAATTGCCCTTGCAGATAAACTTCAAAAAAATAAAAAAGTAACAGCTGTATTTACTGGTGAAGGCGCAACAAGTGAAGGTGATTTTCACGAAGCGCTGAATATTGCCGCTGTCTGGAAATTGCCTGTAATGTTTGTTATCGAAAATAATGGCTACGGACTTTCGACTCCAACAAATGAGCAGTATTTATGCGAAAATCTGGCCGATAAAGGTATTGGCTATGGTATAGAGAGCCATATTATTGACGGAAATAATATTATTGAAGTTTATAACAAAATAACACAGTTAAAAAAAGAAATGCAGGAAGATCCGCATCCGGTTTTATTAGAGTTTAAAACCTTTAGAATGCGTGGTCATGAAGAGGCAAGCGGAACTAAATATGTGCCTGAAGAAATGATGAAGGAATGGGCTACAAAAGATCCTGTAGATAATTACAGAATGTTTTTATTGGATGAAGGAGTTCTAACGGAAGAATATGATAACACATTGAGAGCCGAAATTAAGCAGGAAATTGACGAGCAATTGGCTATTGCAAATGCTGAACCTGAGATTGTGCCTACTTACAGCGGAGAATTAAATGATGTTTACGCACCATTTGAATATGAAGAAGTTAAATCAAAATCTGAAACCAGAAATATTCGTTTTATAGATGCCATCAGAAACAGTCTTGAACAATCATTACAACAACATTATCGTCTTATTTTAATGGGGCAGGATATTGCAGAATATGGTGGTGCATTTAAAATAACAGAAGGTTTTGTTGATCTTTTTGGAAAAGACAGAATACGCAACACTCCAATTTGCGAAAGCGCAGTAGTTTCTGCCGGAATGGGATTGTCAATTAATGGCTATAAAGCTGTTGTCGAGATGCAGTTTGCTGATTTCGTTTCAACAGGATTTAATCCAATTGTAAACTTATTGGCAAAATCACATTACCGCTGGGGCGAAAAAGCCGATGTTGTAATTCGTATGCCTTGCGGCGGCGGGACTCAGGCGGGACCTTTTCATTCGCAGACAAACGAAGCCTGGTTTACAAAAACTCCGGGGTTAAAAGTGGTTTATCCAGCTTTTCCGTATGATGCAAAAGGATTATTAAATACTTCTATTAACGATCCGAATCCGATATTATTTTTTGAACACAAACAATTATATAGAAGTGTTTATCAGGATGTTCCAATAGATTATTATACAATTCCGTTAGGAAAAGCGGCTCTTTTAAAAGAAGGAAAATCAGTTACGATTATCTCTTTTGGAGCGCCTGTTCACTGGGCTTTGGAAACTTTGGCAAATAATCCTGAAATTGAAGCTGATTTAATTGATTTAAGAACTTTACAGCCTTTAGACACAGAAACTATTTTTGCATCGGTTAAAAAGACCGGAAAAGTGATTATATATCAGGAAGATACCTTGTTTGGTGGAATTGCCAGCGATATTTCGGCCTTAATCATGGAAGAATGTTTTGAATATCTTGACGCTCCGGTAAAAAGAGTAGCAAGTTTAGATTCTCCAATTCCGTTTACAAAAGCACTTGAAGATCAATTTTTACCTAAAAATCGTTTTGAAGAGGTTTTAATTGAGCTTCTAAGATATTAAGTTTCTAAGCTGCTAAGGTTCTGAGGTACTAAGGTTTAAAAAAACTAGTATCTCAGAACCTTAGTCCCTTTATTAACCTTCTAAAAAAACCTTAGAACCTTAGCTACTTAGCATCTCAGAACCTTTAAACAATAACTACAAATCGCTGGCCATCAATATTTTCTGCATTCCATATTTTCTCAATATCAACCAAACTTACTTCTTCAATATTTACTTTAAGTTTATTTTGAGCTGCCAGAAGAAACATTTCCGGAAGAATTTCTGAAAACAATAATTTGATTTCTTCTTTTGCCCAGCTTCCTAAGCCTGAACCTGATAACTGTAGATCGACGCTTCTTAAAATTCCTGATGAGAGTTGAATTGTATCACCGGCCATTCCTCCAATAGTTACATATCTTACTTTGTTTGTGAATGCTCCATTTCCTTTTAAAATAGAAAGAATTAATTCTGCCGGATGTCCCCACAAATAATCCAGAATGATATCTATAGGCGTATTTAAGTGAATTGCTTTTAGCTGAGCAATAAAATTTTCATCATTTTGTTTAAGCGAAATAGCTTCGTCAGCGCCTAATTCTAAAAGACTTTGAAGTGTTTTTTCATTTCTACCGGTAACAATAATTTTTTTCGCTCCATAATGTTTCGCAATCTGAATTGCCATTTGACCAGTAAATCCGGTTGCGCCGTTTATCAAAACCGTTTCTCCTTGTTTAATTTGAGCTCTAAATTTTAAGGCCATTGCTGAACCTGCAACCGCATTAGGCATTGAAGCCGCAATTGCATTACTAATTCCGTCCGGTAGAGGCACAGATAAATTTTTATCAATAATAGCCTTTTCAGCCATTGTACCGCTAATTCCACGGGCATAAACTCTTGTTCCGTCTTCCAGTAAACCAATTGCGTCACTACCAACTACAAAACCGTTTTGACTCTCATTTTCAGATGAATAATGTGCTCCGCTAGCTTTTCCTTTATCAAGATTGGTAATTGCAACGGCTTTAACCGACATTAGAATTTGATTTTCATTTTGTACAATTGGCTTTGCAATTTCTGCATATTTTGGCATTTCGCCTTTTTTATAAACTACTGCTGCTTTCATAATTATTTAATTTTATGATGCAAAATTAGACAGCAGTTTATGTGCCGACGATAACATTTGTTATCAAATAAATACAAGTGCTATGTTTTTAAACCATATAAGTTATATAAGTAATTATAAGTCAAGCTTAAATGAACTTATATAACTTATATGGTAAAATGATATGTTGAAATTCTCTATTTTTTATGAACCAATTTGCTTTTTATTCGGCTTAAATGAACCGTAGTTACACCAAGATAAGAAGCTATATAATGTTGAGGAACGCGTTGTATAATTTGAGGTTTTTCTTCAATTAAAGTAAGGTAACGCTGAGTAGGGGAGTCTTTTATAAATGAAACAAAATGTCTGATATAATCAAATGTACGCTGAAAAATCATATCGATGAAACGATCTCTTAACTCCGGAATTTCTTTTACTTCTTCCAGAATTTTATCCATATCGTTTTTAGATATCCACCAAATTACAGATGGCTCAATGGTTTCGATAACAACCGGACTTGGGAATTGTTTTATGAAACTTTCAATTGAAGCTACACTTTGATTTTCAAAGAAAAACTGCGTCGTAAGATCTTTTCCGTTATTGTTAAACCAAACTCTGACACAACCTTTTTCAATTATAAAAAGCTTCTTTGAAACTTCACCTTCTTCCAAAAGTGTTGTTTTTGCAGGAACTTCAATACGATTGAAATAATTGGTGTATTCGATCCAGCGTTCGTCGCTTATTGGGAATTTATTTCGGAATTTGGTGAACATTGAAAATTTAGTTTGAATTTTAAAGTCTTTATATCATTTTAAGTTCTTTTGCTAAATCAACATTTGTTGTAACAAGTAGGTTATCGCTCATACCATAAATATTATCTTCTTCAGATCCTTTAAATTCTGACGCGCTTAAAATTATAGTTATGTTATTTTCTATTTTTAAAGTAAAAGATTGTGGATATATAATATCAGAATCAACAAGCTTCTCCCAATTGATTTTAAAATCAATAATTTCACTTCCAATCACTTTGATCCATTTTTCATCGTTAGAAACGTCCCATTTTTGTTCATAATCATTGGTTGTTTCGTTAAAATCAATTTCTTGCGATAAAAGTCCATAACTAAAAAATGTACTATCCCAAAAAACATAAATGGTTTTATTATTTGTTTTAAAATATATTGAATAATCTAAAGTATCTATATCTGGGTATTTTGTTTTATAAAAAGGCTCAAGAGAAACTATTATATTTACATCTTCAAAATTATGATAGTTTATTTCTCCGTAAATGATTCCACTAATTGTCTCTCCAAGAAACATTTTTCGACAATCGTTCTCATAAGCGATATGCTTATCTGTTAAGGTCATAATAAATAGTAATTACTTCGAATTCGATTCTAACTCAAACAATTGCACCTGACTTTTCAATCGGTCAATTAATAAATTCATCATTCTTTTGTTTAAACTCGATGAATTTTGAATGTAAGTATCGTATTCTTCAATCGTAAAAAGTGCCATTACAATTCCTTTTAAAGAATTACGGAACTTAATATCTTTTTGAATGGAATTTTCAATGGTTTGTAATTTCTTTTCGACTGTATACGAATAAAAATCAGCTTTGTTTTTGTTTACGTAGTTGATAAAAACGGCTACAAACAAATCGTTTTGAAGTTTTAAAATAGGTCTAATCGTTTGATTTTGAAACAACTCATCTGCCGAAGATTGAGCACTTACAGTTCCTAAAGTTTCGCCTCTTAATTCTTTTAAAAAAGTGTCTCTATCTGCCATGTTTTTTCTTTAAATTTAGAAAAAAATAAAACACGAAACTCATTATAATTAAATTTTTACCATATAAGTCACATAAGTTTATTTAAGCTTAACTTTAACTTGTTATAGGATTTTTAACCAAAAAAAAGAATACTCAAAATGTTTCAAAAACTTTTAATTGTTTTCTTATTGTTCGCTTTTCTAATTTCCTGTAATTCTAAAGAACAAAAGGACAAATACAATCATCTTATTTATCGCGCTGTCAACAACAAGGATACGGCAATTTTAGACGTTAATATAAGTGATAAACGTTTTTACGGACGTTATGAAATATCATATTACAAAACAGGGAAAGATTCCGGCGATGTAAGGGGAGATATAAAAGGAAATACCTTAACCGGTGATTTTCATTATATTTCTAACGGAGGAAGCTGGAAAAGAGTTCCATTGGCTTTGCTTAAAAAAGAAAATAAATTACTACTTGGAAATGGTGTCATTGGCACTTTCATGAATCTTCCTTGCTTTATTCAGGGAACCCTGAGTTTTAATGATCCAAAATTTGTTTTTGAAGAAGTGAAAAAAGAGTAGTTTCAGGTGTCACGTTTCAGGTTTCAAGTTCTATAAATGACAAACCCGACAGGTTTTAAAAACCTGTCGGGTTTACTATATACGTATAGACCTTAGTTCAAAGTAAAGCAACCTGAAACTTGAAACCTGAAACTTTTATTTAATCTAAAGGTCCAATCTGCGATGGCAATTCAAAAATTTCCAAATCAAAATAAATGACCGAAGCCATAATGTGATCAAAAATATCGGCCATAATATATTCGTAATTTGCCCAGCGTTTGTCGCTCGAAAAAGCATAAATTTCTAACGGAACTCCATGCGCACTCGATTGTAATTGGCGACACATAATATGCATGTCTTTGTTTAAACCAGGATGCGTTACCAGATATTGCATGATGTATTTTCGGAACAAACCTAAATTAGTCATGTTTCTACCGTTTAGCGCAAGGCTTTTATCAACACCGTGCAAAGCATTGTATTTCTCAATTTCGGCCTGTCTGGTTTCTATATAAGATGAAATGAGCTGTACTTTTTTCATCTGATTCAAATCTTCATTATGAACAAAACGAATGCTGCTGCTTTTTATCAAAATATGCCTTTTAATACGTCTTCCGTCAGATTTTTGCATGCCTCGCCAGTTCTGAAACGAATCTGAACTCAAGGCATATGTTGGAATCGTGGTAATGGTATTATCAAAATTTCGGACTTTTACAGTCGTTAAATTAATTTCGATTACATCACCATCTGCTCCAAATTTATCCATCGTAATCCAGTCGCCAATACGAACCATGTCGTTTATAGCAACCTGAACACTGGAAACAAATCCTAAAATAGTATCTCTGAAAATCAAGATAATAATTGCCGAAAGTGTCCCTAAAATAGTCAGTAATTCGCCTTTTTTAATTCCGAATAAAGTCGAAATAATAAGCGCAACACCAAAAATCCAGAGCACAATCATGATAACCTGTACAAAACTGTCGATAGGTTTATCGCTGTATTCCGGTTTTTGTTTTAAATAATCCCGTAACGAATTAAAAATCGTTCTGATAATCCATAAAGTGATCAAAACGATGTAAACACCAACTATTTTTCCAAAAAGACCTTCCCAATAATCGTATTTATCTAAAATAATCGGAACAGCTTTATAAATAAAGAAAAACGGAATTAAATAAGCGGTATATTTTGTGGTTTTATTGTGAACCAAATAATCATCAAACTTGGTTTTGGTACGCTGGGCAAAAACCGCCGTAAGCGTAACCAAAACGAACTTGGCAAGATAATATATGGCATACGCCAAAGCCACCATAATGGCAATATTAAAAACAAGACTGGTGTAGGACGCAAAATTGCGGCTCATTCCCCAATCTCGAAAAAGCGGATATAAAAAGTTAAATATTTTATCCAAAGGTTTATGCATTATTTGCTAAATATTTTTTCTCGATATAGAAAGTTCCAAACGGAATAAGTGAAGCAATCAATATAATTCCGAAAGTTTTTAAATCCCAGTTTTGAGATTTTTTCAGTAAAAAAGCCAACACTATATATCCGATAAATAATACGCCGTGAGTCATTCCTAAAGGACGTAATAATGTATGATAAAGTTCAGGATTGTTTGTTTTAATGATAAGCATATTGGCGAATAAAACTAAATAGGAAATTCCTTCTAAAATTGCGGTAACCTTAAAAATCTTGAGCATATATTTGGTTTTTAAATTTAATCCGTCAAAATTAAGTATTATGGTTGATTATTAGAGCATGAATGCTAAAAGTAATTTAACTTTGTAACCTTAAACTTTGATAATGAGCAAGCGCGATTTAAAAAAATATTTAGCAGATTTAAATAAAGAACAACTTGAGGAACAAATCATCGAATTGTACGAGAAATTTAGTCCGGTAAAAGTCTATTATGATTTTGCTTTTAATCCAAAAGAAGACAAATTATTGCAGGAAAGCAAGGTCAAAATTTCGCACGAATATTTCCCTGTAAAAAAGCCAAATGCAAAATGGCGTCCTAAAGCAAAAATGAGGCGATCTGTTGCGCAAAAAATCATCAAACATTTCATTTCTTTGGGTGTTGATTCGTTTATTATTGCCGATTTGATGTTGTATAATATCGAAATAGCGCAAACTTTCTCATCTAATAACTTTATTAAGCAGGAATTGTTTTACAAAAGTATGTTTAATTCTTTTGAGCAAGCGTTAAATTTTGTTATTTCGAATGGAATTTTGAATGAATTTAAAACAAGAATAATTGCGATCCAACAGCAAACTATTCAACAAAAATGGAAAAACAAATACGATTTTGAGATAATTTTAGACAAAATCGACTTATAAAAACACTTCTCATAAAAAATCTTATTAAAAAAAATCATTTATTTTAAATTAAAATAGGATGGATAACTGTTTTTTAGATGTATTTTTGCAAAAATCCAAAAATAAACAATGTCTCAAAACACTTTAGAAATAGAAAGAGAAGAGAAAAAAGAACTTTATGCATACCAAAAAGGCGATATCGACGCCATTTTTGAACGTTTAGACAATGCTCCAGCTCAACATCATTTATTGTATCAACTGCCAACAGGTGGAGGAAAAACTGTAATTTTTTCTGAAATCGTTCGTCGTTATTTAGCGAATAATGATAAAAAAGTAGTTGTTTTAACGCACCGTATAGAACTTTGTAAGCAAACTTCAAAAATGTTGAAAGGCTTTGGTGTTTCTAATAAAATCATCAATAGTAAAGTAAAAGAACTGCCTGATCAAAACGATTATTCATGTTTTGTGGCGATGGTTGAAACTTTAAAAAACCGTATCAATGACGAGAAATTACATCTTGACAATATTGGTTTGGTTATTATTGACGAGGCGCATTACAACTCATTTAGAAAATTATTAAACTCATTCAAAAATGCTTTTATTCTTGGAGTAACAGCAACTCCTTTGAGTTCGAATATAAAATTACCAATGCACCAGAGTTATGATGAACTTATTGTGGGAGACACAATTAGCTCATTAATTGACAAAGGATTTTTGGCGCGCGCTACTACTTACAGCTATGATGTGGGATTAACATCATTAAAAGTAGGTATTAATGGAGATTATACCGTAAAATCGTCTGATGATTTGTATACCAATACGATCATGCAGGAAAAATTACTGCACGCTTATACAGAGCGTTCATTAGGTAAAAAAACCCTGATTTTCAACAATGGTATTCATACTTCATTATATGTATATGAAACTTTTAGAGAAGCAGGCTACGACATCAGACACCTTGATAATACAAGCAGTTCTGAAGAACGTAAAGATATTTTGGCCTGGTTTAAGAAAACTCCGGATGCAATTTTAACTTCGGTTGGAATTTTAACAACTGGTTTTGATGAGCCAACTGTAGAAACTATTATATTAAACAGAGCAACAAAATCGTTGACTTTATACTACCAGATGATTGGTCGTGGATCTCGTAAATTACCTGGTAAAGATGAATTTACGGTTATTGATCTGGGAAATAATGCAGCGCGTTTTGGTTTGTGGAGCGAACCGGTAAACTGGCAGCATATCTTTAAATCACCTGAATTTTATTTAGAGAATTTACGTGACGATACAGAAATCGAATTATATTTTAAATATACAATGCCTCCTGAATTAAGAGCTAAATTCAGTAAAACTGCTGAAGTTACTTTTGATGTTGATGAAGAACATAAACTTATTATCAAACAAAATTTACGTTCTAAAGTAGTATTAGACAAATCGTTAGAACAACATGCGGCGATGTGTGTTGATAATACCGAAACTTTACAAGAAGCAAAATCTTTAGGAAAAGAATTGGATGATGATATTGAATGCCGTATCAAACGTTATGCAAAATGCTTAAGCCAATGCAGTAAAAACTACCGCGAATGGCTGGTTGAAGATTACAAAAAGAATATGACTTTATTAATCGGTAAAAAATACCGTGAAAAAATCATGAACGAACCGGATTGATCTGGAAAAGGTTTAAAAAAAGTTTCAGGTTTCAAGTTTCAGGTTGTTAACTTTGAACATAATTTTTACCGCAAAGTTCGCAAAGTTTTTTCGCAAAGCACGCAAGGATTAACTTTGCGCTCCTAGCATAAATCTTTGCGAACTTTGCGGTTAAGTAAACTTGAAACAAAAAAATAAAAAATCATTTTAATATGAGTAATCTGTGGCAGAAAATCTAAAATCAGAACTCTAAAATCTAAAATAAAAAATGTCTAAACAATTCTCATCATTAGGAGTTTCAGCACCAATTTTAAAAGCTCTAAACGAGTTGAACATTGTTGAACCAACAGAAATTCAACAAAAAACAATTCCGCTTCTTTTAAATGAAATTCACGATGTTGTAGGTTTAGCCAAAACCGGAACGGGGAAAACAGCCGCATTCGGATTGCCTTTGTTGCAATTAATCAATACAGAATTACCAATTGTCCAGGCTGTTATTTTGGTGCCAACCAGAGAACTTGGACAACAGATTTTTAGAAATTTAGAAGATTTCGGAAAACATATTCCGAATATCTCTATAGCTTCAACTTGTGGTGGAATCCCCATTAAGCCACAAATTGAACGCCTTACAAAACCAACACATATTGTTGTTGCAACACCGGGACGTTTAATCGATTTGATTCAGCGTAAAGCAATTGATTTAAAACAAACAGAATATTTAGTTTTGGATGAAGCCGATGAAATGGTTTCAATCTTAAAAGAAAGTTTAGATGAAATTGTTGCTGAACTTCCTAAAAAACACCGCACTTTATTGTTTTCAGCAACTTTACCGGGAACAATCAAACAATTGGTTCAGAATTACTTAAATAAAAATGTAGTTCAGGTTAGTGCCAATATGGAGACTGTTGGTAACCAAGGAATTGATCACGAATATATTGTGGTTGACCCAATTGAAAAATTAGATGTTTTAATGCATTTTTTAAACTCAAAAGATGGTGAGCGCGGAATCATTTTCTGTAAAACCAAAGCTGCAGTAAATAAATTAGCTAAAAATCTGGCTATAAATCGTTTTTCATCCGGAGCGCTTCACGGTAGTTTATCTCAGGGAATTCGTGATAGAATTATGGAACAATTTCGTGAAGGACATATTAATATCCTGGTTGCTACCGATTTGGCTGCGAGAGGAATAGATGTAAAAGAAATCTCTTATGTGGTAAATTACCACTTGCCTGATACTTATGAAAACTACGTTCACAGAAGTGGAAGAACCGCAAGGGCAGGAGCAAAGGGACTTTCTTTAACCGTTTTACAAGAGGAAGAAACAGTTGAAATTCCGGAATTTGAAAAAGAATTAGGAATTAAATTTACTAAATTCCAAAAACCTTCAGCAGTAAGTTTAGAAGAAAATAACATGCTTTTGTGGGCAAAACAAATCTTCAAAACAAAACCAAATCACGATCTTTCAGCAGATTTAAAAACGAATGTAAAAACAGTTTTTCACCATCTTACTAAGGATGAATTAATTGAAAAACTAATGGCAAATTACGTTTTACAGAACAAAGTTGAAGTCGCAGAAAAACCTGTTAAAAAATTCAAAAAGTAATATTTCGATAACTTGATTTAGCCATTTTATGTTGTATTTTTATGAGCAAATGACAATTTGAACTTTAAATACGACTGGAAATGGCAGTAAATATTATTATAAAAAAAATTTCGATTAGCGAAATTGATGATTTACAAAAGATTGGCCGACAAACTTTTGAGGAAACATTTTCTGAACATAATTCTAAAGAAAACTTAGAAGCCTATTTGGATGAAGGGTTTTCATATGAAAAACTAACTGCCGAACTTACCAATGAAGATTCTGAATTTTACTTCGCTATACTTGAAAATGAAGTAATTGGCTATTTAAAAGTCAACTTTGGAGATTCTCAAACAGAATTGAAAGATAACAAAGCTCTTGAAATTGAGAGAATCTATGTTTCAAAAGAATTTCACGGAAAAAAAGTCGGACAAATACTTTACGACAAAGCCATTGAAATTGCAAAAGAAAAAAGCGCTGAATACGTGTGGCTTGGCGTTTGGGAGGAAAACGGGAGAGCCTTAAATTTTTACCAAAAAAATGGTTTTGTAGAATTTGACAAACACATTTTTAAACTAGGTGATGATGAGCAAACCGACCTTATGATGAAACTTAAATTGACCAATTAATTCCATATTTTTTTAACAGAAAACTCAAAATTGGTTTTTGTATTTGGAATTATAATGTTAAATTTATATAACTGCTATAAGCAGAAACAGTTTTACTCATAAATCCTACTTAAATAAAAATACATATGAATATAGTCATAATAGGAGGCGGTTTTGCAGGGATAAATCTTGCAAAAGAACTTGTTAATCAGCCTGAAATACAAGTAACGCTTGTAGATAAAAATAACTATAATTTTTTTCCACCATTAATATATCAGGTTGCTACTGCTTTTTTAGAACCATCAAGTATTAGTTATCCTTTCAGAAAGTTTTTTGCCGGTAAAAAAAATCTACAATTTCGTTTGGGAGAACTGCTTTCTGTAGTTCCTGCCGAAAATAAAATAATTTTAAATAATGGCGAATTAACATACGATTATCTGGTTTTTGCCACAGGCGCTGAAACAAGTTATTTTGGTATGGAAAACGTAATGAAAAATGCCATTCCGATGAAAACCTTAAATGATGCCATCGAAATGCGAAATGCATTGCTTAAAAATCTTGAAAAAGCTGCTATTACCAAAGATATTCGCAAGCGTCGTAAATTATTAACAATTGTGGTTGCCGGAGGAGGACCTACAGGAGTAGAGGTTTCGGGAATGTTTGCCGAAATGCGAAAAAACATCCTGCTTAAGGAATACCCTGAATTAGAGACTTCTGCCAGTAATGTTTATTTAGTTGATGGAGGAGATGCTTTGTTGGCGCCAATGAGTAAAGATTCTCAAAAAGATACTCTTGAAGCACTTACAAAACTAGGCGTTGTAGTAAAACTAAACACCCGAGTTGTTGATTATGTGGATGACACGGTTCATTTTGAAAATGGAGACACCATCAAAACCAAAAATTTAATTTGGGCAGCGGGAGTTTCTGCTAAAATTTTTGACGGAATTCCGAAAGAAAGTTATGGACGTGGTCGTCGTATGGCCACAGATCAATACAATAAAGTAAACGGACTCGAAAATATTTATGCTATTGGTGATACCGCAATTTTGGCCGGAGATAAAAATTTCCCTGACGGACATCCGCAAGTGGCGCAGGTTGCGATTCAGCAAGGTTTAAATTTAGCCAAGAATTTTAAAGCAACAGTTAAAAATAAACCGCTTAAACCGTTTGTTTACAATGATAAAGGTTCTATGGCAATTATTGGAAAAAACAAAGCCGTGGTAGATTTACCAAGTCCGAAATGGCATTTCAATGGATTTTTTGCCTGGGTTATTTGGTTGTTTATCCATTTAATTTCTTTGATAACTTACAGAAACAGAATTAATACATTTTGGAATTGGATGGTAGCTTATTTTGCAAGAGATCAATCTCTTAGAATGATTATCAGACCAGAGAAAAGACAATAAATTTGAATTAAATTCCAAATTTTTGAAATTCCAAATCCCAATAAAAAGGTCAGAATCTAAGATTCTGGCCTTTTTATTTAGTTTCATTTTGTCATTTTTATCACACCTACAATTGGAATTTGGAATTTTAAAATTGGAATTTTAAAAAATTTAATGTCCAACAACAATATCATCTTCAGTAGAAACTTGTACTTTTTCTTTTATAAAACGTTTTCCTATATTTAAAACGATAAAGGCTATAATTGTAGTTGCAGTCATGATAATAACCATTGGTGCAACAGAATTTTTTACAAAAACACCAACTGCAAAAGAAGCTAAAGCTCCCAATCCTAATTGAATAGCACCCATTAAGGCTGAAGCGCTTCCGGCATTTTTGGCAAATGGCGCCATTGTAAGTCCGGCAGTATTTGGGTTTGAAATTCCCAGACAACCCAAGAATAAAAATAACATTATACTAGTTTCATAAAGCCCTAAAAGATTATTTAATGCCAGTATCAGGAAAACAATACTTATTACAGATTGAGCAATTAAAGCTCCAAAAATCATTTGTTCGCTCGAAAATCTCTTTAATAAAACAGAATTCAATTGACTTGAACCAATAAAACTTACTGACATAAAAGCAAAAATCCATCCGTATGTTTTAGCGTCCACATGATAAATATCCATAAAAATTATAGGAGAGGCCGCTACATAAGTAAATAAGCCCGAAAAAGCGATGGAACCTGTAAATGCGTAAGTATAAAATTGCGGTTCTTTAAGCACTTTTAAAAAGTTATTTATAATTGGTTTAGGTTTTAATGAAATCGAAGTATCTGGTTTAAAACTATTTGGTAAACCAACTTGTGCAGCTATTAAAATAGCAATTCCCATACACATTAGGATAAAAAATACAGTATGCCAGCCATAATCTTCGGTAACATAACCTCCAATTGTTGGCGCTAACATCGGCGAAAGCCCGAGAACTAACATTAATAATGAAAAAACCTTTGGAATGTCTTTTACAGGAAACAAATCGCGCACCATAGCAACTGAAGCCACAGTTGCAGCACAACTACCAATTGCCTGAATAAAACGTAAAAATATAAAAGCATCAATATCTGTTACATAAACGCATCCTAAAGAAGCTATAATATAAACGAGTAAACCAATAAATAAAGGCTTTTTACGCCCAAAACGATCCAATAATGGACCGTAAAGCAATTGTCCGGCAGAAATTCCAATAAAATAACTGGATAAACTCATTGAAACTTTAGCTACAGTTGTATGTAAGTCTTTTGCAATACCTGAAAATCCAGGTAAATACATATCGATCGAAAAAGGACCAAGTGCAGTTAGAGAACCTAAAATCAGAATGAGCTTAATATATTTTTTTGTTGTCATTTTCTTAAAATGTTGCTTTTAATTTCGTGCAAAGATAAATATTTACTACCTTGTTATAGATATTAATTACTTTTTATGAAAAAAGTGGTTATTATGTAAGGTTTCAAAATTGTTTTGAAACAATAACTATTAAAAACTAAAATTATGAAAAAAATCTCCTTATTATTTGCTTTAATTTTTACAACAATGTCATTTGCACAATCTATTACAACAAAAATTGAAGATGCAAATCCAGCGCAGTATGCATTACTTGAACAAGTAAATAAATATTATCCTGATATCACTTTAAATAAATCAGTTACCAATTTTTATGCTGATGGAAAAATTATTGATACACAACAAGAATTCAATTTAACAACATCTAAATTTTCAAGCTACAGATTAGGAATTGAGCCAGATAATAAAAAATTATTATTTGAATACATTTCTGATGAAACCGGAAAAGTTTATGGTGATGTTCAAATTTTTAAAGGAAATGCTTTAAGAACAACTTTTTCTGAAAAAACGAATCAAATTGAAGTTTCTTTAAACGGAAAATCAGTTTATTTGAAAAAGCTTAAATAAAATTTTTCTTCACAACAATCTAAAGCATCCACAATTGTGGATGCTTTTTTTATATATTTGAAAATGATTATTTAAAAGTTTTTATTCTTATGAAAAAAATTATCCTTTTTATATTATTTATTTCTTTTTCAGCATTTTCACAATCAAATCAATTCACCGGAACCTGGAGCACTGAAAATTGCAAAGACTGCAGCAAAAAATATATTTTTAAAATTAATCTGGCGCAATCTAATAACAAGATTTATGGAACTGCCGAAGTGATTAGTGATGATGCAAATTTGAGTAGCGGCGTTATGGAAGTTACCGGATATGTTTATGTGCTTGGTGAAAAAGCTCAAATTAGTATGAAAACTAAAAATGGTTCATCGGCCAGTGCAGTTCTTTTTGTGAGTGAAGAACGTATTCAATTCGCAAAAAGAGGCGGATCTGACTTAGTTCCAAGAGAATTGATTTTAAGCAAATTATACGATTAAAGGCTATTATTGCCTTAATCCATTTTGACCTATAATTTATATTATGTAAAATAGACTTTTTCAAGAACCACTCTATATCAAATTATTATAGAAACTTCTTTGCATAAAAAAACTCTGCTTCTTGTAAATTCACAATAATGTAAGTTTTTAAAATTAGATTTAAAACAAATCAGAAATTACAAAAACCATTTCAAGGTTTTAAAACTTCAAAAATTACAATTTAAATTTTGGCGCATTATTTTCTTTTCAATACTGCCCAAAAAATCTCATTAAATTTTATCGATTAAAAACAAAAAATACCGTTTAAAACCCTTTAAATCAATAAAAATTAACATATTTTTAATATTTAATATATTCTAATCCAGATGCTTTCATTGTAAGGTTTTATTTTATTATTTTTACATTCGATACTTTAAAAAAATTATCAAACATATGAATACAATTGCTGAGCATATTGCAGATTTTTTAAAAGAATACCCGCCATTTAACAACTTAACTTTTCAGGAATTAGCTGATATTGCAAGTAATATTCGCGTTATCAATTTAGAGAAACACGCAGTATTGTTTGAAAATAACGATCCTTTGCATGATAGTTTTTATGTTGTCGCTTCGGGCGTTATAAATCTGACTACAATTGCAGATGCCGAGGAAACTATTATTAATAAATGCCATGAGGGAAATATTTTTGGATTACGTCCGTTTTTTGCCAAAAATAACTACATGATGACTGCAAAAGCACGTGAAGAAAGTATTATTTATGCTATTCCAATCGCTGTTTTCAGACCTTTTGTGGCCAATAATTCTGATGTTCTAAATTTCTTACTTGAAAATTTTGCTGTAAATTCCAGACATACAAAAGAAAGTTCGGGTTCTAACGGAAAAATGACTTCTGAAACTTCATTTTATGTTGATCAGCAATCAGAAATGCAATATTTGCAGACACTTACCTATAATAATTCGCCATTAAAAACAGAAGCAAACCGCATTGTAAAAGATGTGGCTATTTTAATGACAGAATCTATGGTAGATAATATTGTAGTTACTGAAAAAAATAACCCAATTGGTATTGTTACTGATGCCGATTTATCTTCGAAAATTGCTACAGGCCGCTATCCTATTACTGAAACTATCGACAAAATCATGTCGTCGCCGGTTGTTACAGTTTTAGAAAACGTGTCTCTTGCTGAGGCACAATTACTTATGCTAAAACATAATGTAACCCATTTATGCGTTACCAAAGACGGAACGAGTAAATCTGCCGTTAAGGGAATTATTTCTGAACATGATTTAATTGTAGCTCAAGCCAGTAATCCAGGGGTTTTGATTAAAGAAATCAAACGTTCGCAGCTTCCAAAAGATTTAAAACAAATTCGTGATCGTTTGTCTGATTTGATTCAGAATTCGATTCAAAAAAATATTCCGCTTTCACATGTCAGCAATATTGCCAGCGAAATTAATTTAGCAATAATTAAACGTGCGGTAGAATTGTCTATTTTAGATTTAGGCTCACCTCCTGCTCGATTTGCGTGGTTAAGTATTGGTAGTCAAGGACGTAAAGAGCAACTTTTACTAACAGATCAGGATAGTATTCTAGTTTTTGAGGATGTAACGCCTGAGAAATACAGAGATGTAAAAGATTATTTTTTAAGACTGGCGAAAAGAACAACTGCGATACTTGAAAAAGTGGGTTATGAACTTTGCCCTAACGGACATATGGGAAGCAACATGTTATGGTGTAAATCATTGACTGACTGGACAAAACAATACAACAGTTGGATGAATACTCCAGGTGAAAACAGTAATGACTTGAGTAGTATTTTCTTTGATTATGAGATCGTTTTTGGTGAACCAAAAATTGAAGAAGCCATTGAAGGTGTAATTTTCAAAAATGCAGTTAACAATACTTTATTCTTTGATTTCTTAGGAAATGATGCTTTAAAAAGAAATTCTCCTTTGAGTTTCTTCAAAAAATTCATTGTTGAAGAAGAAGGTCCGCAAAAAGGAAAATTTGATATTAAAACCCGTGCTTTAATGCCTTTAATTGATGGCGCGCGTTTACTTATTTTAAATTCTAACATAAAAGGAATTCAAAATACTTATTTAAGATTCAAGCAATTAGCAATCACAGATTCTAAAAATGCAGAAATATATTTAAGCTGTGCCGAAGCTTTTCTAACTTTATCAAAATTTAGAACTGTTGAAGGATTAAAAAATGATGATTCTGGGCAATATATCAATATAAAAGAAATGTCAAAAACGGATAGAGAGAAATTAAAAAATGCTCTAACACCAATGAAAGATCTTGAAGAATTAATCAAGAGCAAATTTCAACTTACGCAATTTTCATAAAGTATGTTAGACTGGATTAAAAATATTAATAAAGAATATCCTGATTTCTGGAAGGATTATTTAACCAAATTCGAAACAAAGCCTAACCGTTTTGTAGTTTTATCTACTGAAACCTCAGGCTTAAATCCGAATAAGGATGTAATTCTGTCTTTGGGAGCTTTTGCGGTTGTTGACGACGGTGTTGTCATCAAGGACAGTTTTGAATCTGTTTTGCTGCAATATAAATTCCTGCATGATAATGGTCTTTCTAATGAATTTATTATTGACAGTAAAATGATAAAAATGGAAGAGCCTGCTGCTCTCGAAGCTTTTATTAATTTTATAGGCAATGCTGTTTTAGTTGGCCATCATATTAATTTTGATATCGAAATGCTTAACAGCGCTCTTGAACGTTTGGATTGTGGAAGATTAAAAAATGAAGCACTAGATGTTGATATGATGTATCGTAAATTAACGGACATTAATGACAAACAATTTTCTTTAGACGATTTAGGCGAAATTTTTAAAATTCCGAAAAGCGACAGAAATTCTTCTTCTGAAGATGCTTATCGAATTGCACTTTTGTTTTTGAAGCTGAAATCTCGATTGGGAATTAAGTAGTTTTTTTTTGAACCATATAAGTTTATATAAGAAAATATAAGTTTTGAAAATACAAACTTAGCTGTTATAAGATTGTCAGCCTGAGCGGAGTCGAAGCCTGTCATGCAGAATCACTTTGCGGGACTTCGACTCCGCTCAGTCTGACAAAAAAGGTATAGTTTACTTTTTTTTTACTTTAATCTTTATCAAAGTTTTGAACATCGACTTTACTCAGTCTAACAAAAAATATACACATAAAAAATGCCTCTTAAATTTAAGAGGCATTTTTTATTTTATAGTAAGATCAGAATTAAGAAATTCTTTCTTTTGAAATTTCTTCTACAATTTCAGGATTCAATAATGTTGAAGTATCTCCGAAATTAGAGAAATCTCCTTCTGCAATTTTACGTAAAATTCTACGCATAATTTTTCCTGAACGTGTTTTTGGTAAACCAGAAACAAACTGAATTTTATCTAGCTTCGCAATTGGTCCAATATGGTCTGAAATATATTGGTTGATTTCTCTAGACAGATTCTCTTTATTTCTAACTTCTCCGGTTTCTTTCAAAATTACATAACCATACAACGCATTTCCTTTTATATCGTGAGGGAAACCAACAATTGCAGATTCGGCAACTGCAGGATGCTCGTTGATTGCATCTTCGATAGGAGCTGTTCCTAAATTATGACCTGAAACAATTACTACATCATCAACTCTACCTGTAATTCTGTAATATCCAACTTCGTCTCTTAATGCTCCGTCTCCTGTAAAATATTTTCCAGGGAAAGAAGAGAAATAAGTGTCTTTGTATCGCTGGTGATCTCCCCAGATTGTTCTGGCGATTCCCGGCCACGGAAATTTAATACATAAACTACCAACAACTTGATTTCCTTCAATTTCGTTACGTTTTTCATCCATCAAAACTGGCTGAATTCCCGGTAATGGCAAAGTTGCGTATGTTGGTTTTGTTGGTGTTACAAAAGCAATCGGAGAAATCATGATTCCACCGGTTTCAGTTTGCCACCAGGTATCAACAACCGGACATCTTTTATCTCCAACGTGGTCATTAAACCAGTGCCAGGCTTCTTCGTTGATAGGCTCTCCAACAGATCCAATAACTTTAAGTGATTTTAGAGGATATTTTTGAATATAATCTAAACTTTCTTTTGCTAATGAACGTATTGCAGTTGGTGCAGTATAGAATTGTGTGATTTTATGTTTTTCGATAATATCCCAAAAACGGCTGAAATCAGGATAAGATGGTACTCCTTCAAAAATTACGGTTGTTCCTCCGTTTAATAAAGGTCCGTACAAAATGTATGAGTGACCTGTGATCCATCCAATATCTGCAGTACACCAGAAAATATCATTTTCTTCGTGGCTAAATACGTTTTTAAAGGTATAAGCTGTATAAACCATATAACCAGCTGTAGTATGAACCATACCTTTTGGTTTTCCTGTAGATCCTGAAGTATACAAAATAAATAAAGGATCTTCGGCATCCATAATTTCTGCAACACTATTATCAATAGCTGCATCCAATAATGGCTGTAACCAAACATCACGACCGTCTTTCATTTTAACTTCGGTCTGGGTTCTTTTTACAACCAAAACTTTTTCAACCGTAGGACAAGTATCTAATGCTTCATCTACAATTCCTTTAAGATCAATTGTTTTGTTTCCTCTGTATCCACCGTCAGAAGTAATTACCATTTTACATTCGCAATCATTAATTCTTGCAGTAACAGCAGATGCTGAAAAACCTGCAAAAATAACAGAATGAATTGCGCCAATTCTGGCACAAGCCAATACGGCAACTGCCAATTCAGGAATCATTGGTAAATAAATACAAACACGATCTCCTTTACGAACACCTTGCTCGCGCAAAACATTCGCCATTCTTGATACTCTTTCGTATAATTCGTTATACGTTATATGTAAAGCAGTTTCTGAGGGATCATTTGGTTCAAATATAATTGCCGTTTTTTCACCTCTTTTGCTTAAATGTCTGTCAATACAGTTTTTGGTAATGTTAACTTTAGCTTCAGTAAACCACTTTACTTCGGCTTCGGCCATATTAAAATCTACTACTTTATCCCATTGTTGGTACCAGGTAAAATTTTCTTCAGCTATTTTTCCCCAAAACTTCCTCGGCTCCCTTATTGACTTATTGTAATGTTTAAAATATTGTTCTAAATTTTCAATTTTATAATAACTCATATGTTTTTGGAATTTTTTTATAAATGTATTAAATATCGACGTATTCTTAAAATTATTTAATTCATAAATTTTATCAATTAAAAACACATATTAAAAAAAATAGAGCTTTTTTATGTGTTTAATATAAAAATATGTGTTTTGAACTAAAAATGCATTTTACAAAAAAGGCACGATAAATAAATATCATGCCTTTTGATTTTAACAATTTCAATAACAATTAATTTTGTAATTCTGTATTACAATACTCTGCTTCATTTTGAAAATAGCAGCAGCTTTATTAATTAAAACAGAAATTTCAACAAGCATATTTAGTTTTAAACATGCCCCTTCATTTAGGGATTAGCCTCACTTAACTTTCTCACCGAAGTTAAGTGAATGCAATATGCATCTATATCTAATTTTCTTTAATAAGTGCTTACTAATTCAAAATATTACATAAAATAATGATACAGTGCAAATCCCATCACATTCGACTGTGTGGTAATTCCCAATTTATTATCCAATTTTTTTCATTGCTGTCATAGACTCTCTCAACCATGCTCCTACTTCTTCGATAGGGTGTTGGCGGATTTCTTTGTTTACAGCAATTAAAATAGCATTATCTACTCCGTTTGAAGTTGAAAATGGTTTTCCAATTATGTTTGTTTCAACATTTTTCATGTATTCAGCCAATAACGGTTTACAAGCGTGATCGAACAAATAACATCCGTACTCAGCTGTATCCGAAATAACGCGGTTCATTTCAAACAATTTCTTTCTTGCAATTGTATTAGCAATCAAAGGTAATTCGTGTAATGATTCATAATAAGCTGATTCTTCGATAATTCCAGCTTCTGTCATTGTTTCAAAAGCCAATTCAACTCCGGCTTTTACCATTGCAATCATTAAAACTCCATTGTCAAAATACTCTTGTTCAGATATTTGAGCATCAGTTGGAGGTGTTTTTTCGAAGTTAGTTTCTCCGGTTGCAGCTCTCCATGTCAATAAATTTTTATCGTCATTAGCCCAGTCAATCATCATTGTTCTAGAGAATTCTCCAGAAATGATATCGTCCTGGTGTTTTTGAAATAACGGACGCATAATGTCTTTTAATTCCTCAGCAATTTCGTAAGCTTCAATTTTTGCAGGATTAGACAAACGATCCATCATATTTGTAATACCACCATGTTTTAAAGCTTCTGTGATAGTTTCCCATCCGTATTGAATTAATTTTGAAGCATATCCAGGTTCGATTCCTTTTTCTACCATTTTATCAAAACATAAAATAGATCCAGTTTGCAACAATCCGCAAAGGATAGTTTGCTCACCCATTAAATCTGATTTTACTTCTGCTACGAAAGATGATTTTAAAACTCCGGCTTTATGTCCCCCAGTTGCAACAGCATATGCTTTTGCCTGATCTAAACCAGCACCATTTGGATCATTTTCAGGGTGAACTGCAATTAAAGTTGGTACACCAAATCCTCTTTTGTATTCTTCACGAACTTCAGAACCAGGACATTTAGGAGCACACATAATTACAGTAATATCTTTACGAATCTGCATTCCTTCTTCAACAATATTAAATCCGTGAGAATAAGCTAAAGTCGAACCTTGTTTCATTAATGGCATAATTGCAGTAACAACTGCAGTATGTTGTTTATCAGGAGTTAAGTTACAAACTAAATCAGCAGTTGGAATTAATTCTTCATAAGTCCCCACTTTAAATCCGTTTTCTGTAGCGTTTTTGTAAGATGCTCTTTTTTCAGCAATTGCATCTGCACGTAATGCATATGAAATATCCAAACCAGAGTCTCTCATGTTCAATCCCTGGTTCAAACCTTGTGCACCACAACCTACAATAACAACTTTTTTTCCGGCTAATGCAGCAATTCCGTCTGCAAATTCTGATTGCTCCATAAATTCGCAAACGCCTAATTGTTCTAATTGTAATCTAAGTGGTAGTGTGTTGAAATAATTTGCCATTTTCTTTTAAATATTTAATAAGTGTAATTTATAATTGATACTATTTTAGGGCTTCTAATAATGTTGAAATTTCCATTTTTTCTTTCGAAACAGATATTCTTCCCGAACGCACAAATTGCATGATTCCGTAAGGTTTGAATTTTTCGTATAATTCTTCAATTTCAGAACGTCTTCCGGATTTTGAAATCACGAAGAAATCTCGCGAAACCGTTACAATTGTAGACTGACTGTCTTTAATTATATTCTGAATCTGTTTCTCATCAAACAACAAACTTGAAGCGATTTTAAATAAAGCATTTTCTAAATAAATAGTCTCTTCATCTGTATGATAAAATGCTTTTATAACCTCAATTTGTTTTTCAATTTGCCCAACAATATTCTGAACCCATTTTTCTGTTGTATTTACTACAATGATAAATCTTGAAACATTCTCTATTTCTGATTCTGAAACGTTTAGACTTAATATATTAATGTGACGCTTTAAGAATATTCCTGATATTCTATTCAACAAACCCACGTTATTTTCTGAATATACCGATATGGTAAATGTTTTATCTTCCATGTTGTTTTTTAGTTTTTTTTGTTTCAGGTTTCAGGTTTCAAGTTCTACAACCTGAAACAAAAAAAACCTGAAACCTGAAACTTTTTCCTAGCTTAATCTAATTTCTGAAACACAAGCTCCTGTTGGAATCATTGGGAAAACGTTGTTTTCTTTTTCTACCATGACTTCAAGGAAATAAGAATCTTTTGACGCCAGCATTTCTGCAACGGCTGCGTCAAGATCTTCTCTTTGGGTTACTTTTTTAGATTTGATATAATATCCTTCAGCAATAGCAACAAAATTTGGATTAATCATATTTGTTGATGCATATCGGTTATCAAAAAACAATTCCTGCCATTGACGTACCATTCCTAAAAACTCGTTGTTTAGAACCACAATTTTTACCGGAACTTTAGTCTGGAAAATCGTTCCTAGTTCCTGAATCGTCATCTGGAATCCTCCATCGCCAATAATCGCTACAACTTCACGATCTGGTCTTCCCATTTTGGCTCCAATTGCAGCCGGAAGTGCAAATCCCATTGTTCCTAATCCACCTGAAGTAATATTACTTTTAGTAGTATTGAATTTAGCATAACGACAGGCAAACATCTGGTGCTGACCAACATCTGAAACAATAATTGCGTCACCTTTTGAGTGTTTGTTAATCATTTCCATGGCTTCTCCCATAGAAATTCCTTTGTTATTCGTTGGATTTAACTCTTCGTTAATAACCGTTTCAACTTCTATTTTATGTAATTCCTTAAATTCATTATGCCATAAATCATGAGATTTCGCATCAATTAAAGGTAATAAAGCATTTAAAGCTTCTTTTACATCTCCTAAAACAGCAACTTCTGTTTTTACATTTTTATCAACTTCTGCAGGATCAATTTCAAAGTGAATTACCTTGGCCTGTTTTGCATATGTTTTTAAATTTCCAGTTACACGATCGTCAAAACGCATTCCCAAAGCGATTAAAACATCACATTCGTTAGTCAATAAATTTGGGCCGTAATTTCCGTGCATTCCCAACATCCCTACGTTTAAAGGATGATCTGTTGGCAAAGCCGAAAGTCCTAAAATTGTCCATCCTGCCGGAATTCCTGATTTCTCAATAAAAGCTTTTAATTGTTCTTCGGCCTGACCCAAAATAATTCCCTGACCAAAAACAATAAAAGGTTTTTTTGCACTATTGATTATGGCTGCAGCTTCGGCAACTTTATCTAATTTCAATTTCGGAACCGGAATATAGCTTCTGATTGAAGTACATTTTTCGTAACTAAATTCAAACTCATCAAATTGAGCATTTTTAGTAATATCAATCAAAACTGGTCCTGGGCGTCCAGAACGTGCTATGTAAAATGCTTTTGCAATGATTTCCGGAATTTCTGAAGCCTCCGTAATTTGGTAATTCCATTTGGTTACCGGAGTTGAAATTCCGATAATATCCGTTTCCTGAAAAGCATCAGAACCCAATAAATGTTTCCCTACCTGACCTGTAATACAAACCATTGGTGTAGAATCGATTTGCGCATCTGCAATTCCGGTTACTAAATTTGTAGCTCCCGGACCAGAAGTCGCAATTGCTACTCCTACTTTTCCTGTAGCTCTTGCAAATCCCTGAGCTGCGTGTGTTGCGCCTTGTTCGTGACGAACCAATACGTGGTGTAATTGGTCCTGAAATTTATATAATTCGTCGTAAACCGGCATGATTGCTCCTCCCGGATATCCATAAACCAAGTCTACTCCTTCTGCTAATAAACATCTTATAACGGCTTCTGCCCCTGATATTTTCATAGTATATTTTGTTTTATCAATGTCAAAAATCAATTTCAAAATTCAATGGCAATGGCAAAATTCAATTTTAATTATAAATTTTAAATTGATTTTTGATTTATTGCTATTTGATTTTTGATATTGTAATTGTCATTGATTTGATATTGTTATTTAATTAATTATCGGTAACGCAACCTGTTGAAGCGCTTGAAACCGATCTGGCATATTTAAGTAAAACTCCTTTTGTAACTTTTAACGGCGGTTGTACCCAAGCCGCTTTTCTCGCTGCAAATTCTTCGTCAGATATTTTCAGGTCGATAGTATTTTTTACTGCATCGATCGCAATCAAATCACCATCTTTTACAAGTGCAATACCACCACCATCAAAAGCTTCTGGTGTAACGTGTCCTACGACAAAGCCATGTGAACCTCCAGAGAACCTGCCGTCTGTAATAAGAGCGCAGCTGCTTCCTAATCCGGCACCAATAATTGCCGATGTTGGTTTTAGCATCTCAGGCATCCCCGGACCACCTTTTGGTCCACAATACCTGATGACGACTACATTACCCGGTTTTATTTTTCCGGCTTGTAAACCTGGAATTACTTCAAATTCTCCTTCAAAAACTACAGCCGGACCTTCAAAATATTCTCCTTCTTTTCCGCTGATTTTTGCTACAGCACCTTCAGAAGCAAGATTTCCGTATAAAATCTGAATATTTCCTGTTGGTTTTAATGCTTTTTGAATTTCGTGAATTACTTCTTGTCCATCTTGTAAATCCGGAGTTGAAGCTAAATTTTCAGCAACTGTTTTTCCGGTTACTGTTAAACAATCTCCATGAATCAATCCTACTTTCAATAAATATTTCATTACAGAAGGAATTCCTCCAACCTCATGAATATCTTCCATCATATATTTACCACTTGGTTTCATATCAGCCAGAACTGGTGTTCTGTCGTTAATTGCCTGAAAATCATCCAAAGTAATTTTGATATCAACCGCATGCGCCATTGCAATTAAGTGCATAACTGCATTTGTAGAACCTCCTAAAACTGCTACAATTGTAATAGCATTTTCAAAAGCCTTACGAGTCATGATATCTCTTGGCTTAATATCTTTTTCTAATAAAATTTTGATTGCTTCTCCTGCAGCTAGACACTCGTCTCTTTTTTCCTGACTCAAAGCCGGGTTTGAAGAACTGTAAGGCAAACTCATTCCTAATGCTTCAATTGCAGAAGACATAGTATTTGCTGTATACATTCCGCCGCAAGCACCAGCACCAGGGCATGCATTTTGAATAACTCCTTTAAAATCTTCGGGAGTAATTTCGTTTTTCACTCTTTTTCCTAATGCCTCAAAAGCAGATACAATATTCAAAGATTCACCTTTCCATTTTCCAGAGTGAATTGATCCTCCGTAAACCATCATTGCCGGGCGATTTAATCTTCCCATTGCGATTAAGGCTCCTGGCATATTTTTATCACAACCCGGAATTGCAATTACACCATCGTACCATTGCGCTCCCACAACAGTTTCAATAGAATCTGCAATAACATCACGAGAAACCAATGAATAACGCATTCCTTCGGTACCGTTTGAAATTCCGTCACTTACACCAATGGTATTAAAAATAAGTCCGACCAGATCTGCATCCCAGACACCTTTTTTGACATCTTTTGCCAAATCATTCAGGTGCATGTTACAAGTATTTCCATCGTAGCCCATGCTAACAATACCAACTTGTGCTTTTTTCAAATCTTCTTCAGTTAAACCAATCCCGTACAACATGGCTTGCGCTGCAGGTTGTGTTTGATCTTGAGTGATGGTTTTGCTGTACTTATTTAATTCCATTATTGTATTATTTTTTTAATTTTTATTCAAAAAAAAACCTTCCAGTATTTGGAAGGTTTCTAATATAGTTTTTCAATTATATTTATACCATTCCCGATGCAGATGTGCTAAACACATTGACAACAATGACAGAAGTAATAATAATTGAGATTTGCATCATTTATTTTTTAGTGTTACAAAAGTATGAAAACTTTAAGAACTAAAAAAATAAAATCTCAACATTTACAGTACTTCTTGTTATTTATTTCAATTTTTTAATAAAAAAATTAAACAATCGTCGATTGTCCGATATGAACGTTGTCATTTCTAAAATATAACAGATCATCCTTGCTGAAAATAAAATTAGAAACAAACTCCCCTACTTCATTTGTGCCGAATTTTGAATCTGGTTTTAAATCAACAGTAACTACTTTATATTCAATTGCTTTTTCAATAGCTTTATAAATCACATTAGCTTCTTTAAATAATCCGAAATGCTCTAACAACATCGCTGCTGATAAAATAGAAGCAATTGGATTGGCAATATTTTTTCCTTTTGCCTGAGGATAAGAACCATGAATTGGCTCAAACAAAGCATTTTTTTCTCCTAAAGATGCCGAAGCCAATAAGCCAATAGAACCTGTAATAACGCTGGCTTCATCTGATAAAATATCTCCAAATAAATTCTCTGTCAAAATCACATCAAATTGTCTCGGATTTAAAATAATCTGCATGGCTGCGTTATCCACAAATAAAAAGTCTAAAGCAACATCAGGATAATTCGCGCTCACTTTTTGAACCACTTTTCTCCATAATCTTGAGGTTTCCAAAACATTCGCTTTGTCTACCATTGTCAGCTTTTTGCGTCGGTTTTGTGCCGATTTAAAAGCTAAATGTGCAATTCTTGTGATTTCTTCTTCTGAATATTCACATAAATCTGAAGCGTGTGTTCCTTCTTCATTTAATGTTTTTGCTCCAAAATAAGCTCCACCTGTTAATTCTCTGAAAATAGTAAAATCAGCTCCTTCGATAATTTCTCTTTTTAAAGGAGAAGCATCAAGTAATGATTTATAAGGTTTTATAGGACGAATGTTGGCAAACAACCCCAATTCTTTACGAAGCTTTAATAATCCCTGCTCCGGACGAACTTTTGCATTTGGATTATTGTCATATTTAGGATCGCCAATAGCGCCAAATAAAACAGCATCAGTATTTAAACAAAGATTTAGCGTTTGCTCCGGCAACGGATTTCCTGTTTTATCAATTGCGATTGCTCCCATGAGCGCTTCTTCAAAAACAAATTCATGATTGTACACCTCGCCAATAGCGTATAATGCTTTTTTGGCTTGTAAAATTACTTCCGGTCCAATTCCGTCTCCAGGTAAAACAGCTATTTTCAAATTCATAACGCCTCGTTCTTTATGTATTTAAATTTTTTATTTTTTTGTCTTTGTTCTTTCGTCTTTCTTCTATTCTCTTTCTTCTATTCTCTTTCTTCTATTCTCTTTCTTCTATTCTCTTTCTTCTATATTCTATATTCTTCCCAACTAGCTTCTAACTAATTCATCCTGAATCTTAGCAGCTTCGATAATCTGATGAATATCAGCATCTAAAACTTCTTTTTTGATATCGGCAAATTTCAAAAACTCGATGTATACAATGTCTAATTGTACTTTTGTAAGCTCGTAACCTACTTTTTTAGCGCGGTAAGCCAAAGCAGCTCTTCCACTTCTTGCTGTAAGGATAATTGACGATTCATTTACACCCACATCAAGCGGGTCCATGATTTCGTAAGTTGCTCTGTTTTTAATAACACCATCCTGATGAATTCCTGAACTATGTGCAAAAGCATTTGCACCAACAATTGCTTTGTTTGGCTGAACGATCATTCCCATACTTTCAGAAACCAAACGACTCATTTCGTTCAATTCTCTTGTATTGATGTTTGTATCTAAATTAAGGTAAGGATGCTGTTTGAAAATCATTACCACTTCTTCAAGTGCAGTGTTTCCGGCTCTTTCACCAATACCATTAATAGTACATTCTATTTGTCTAGCTCCATTTATCGCACCTGCAATAGAGTTTGCAGTTGCCATTCCTAAATCATTATGACAGTGACAGGAAAGGATTACGTTTTCGATTCCTTTTACGTTTTCTTTTAAATATTTAATCTTTGCACCGTATTCTTCAGGTAAGCAATATCCTGTGGTATCAGGAATATTTAATACGGTTGCACCCGATTTAATTACTTCTTCACAAACCTTTGCAAGGAAAGCATTATCTGTCCTTCCGGCATCTTCTGCATAAAACTCAACATCTTCTACATAAGATTTTGCGTGTGCTACAGCATATTTTGCTCTTGCAATAATATCTTCTGGTGTGGTATTTAATTTGTGGAGTATATGAGATTGCGATGTTCCGATTCCGGTGTGGATTCTAGGTCTTTTAGCATGCTTTAAAGCTGCTGCAGCAACATCAATGTCGTTTTTTACGGCTCTTGTTAGTCCGCAGACGGTTGCATTTTCTACAATTTTACAAATCTCAGAGACCGATAAAAAATCGCCCGGACTTGACACAGGAAAACCCGCTTCGATAACGTCAACTCCCATTTTGTCAAGTCGTTCTGCGATAACTAATTTTTGTTTAGTATCTAACTTACATCCTGGAACTTGTTCACCATCGCGCAAAGTGGTGTCAAAAATTTGAACTTTCTCTCTATTCATATTCATTTATTTAATGTAATTTCACATCTTGATAACAAATATATATTGTACTTCTACAGTACGAAATTCATTTTAATGAAATTATACTGTTTATAACACAATTTATAACGCATTAAATAACTAAAAACCAATAAGTTACACTATTATATTTTACAATGGCTAACCATCAAAAAGATTTCTTATTTGTATTAATAAAATCGCTTTCGAAATCTGAAAAAAGACAGTTTAAAATTTTTGCAAGCCGATTAGAAACAAGTTCGAACACCAAATTCATCGAATTATTCAACATTTTAGATAAATCTGAAACCTACGATGAAAAGCTTATTTTAAAAAGCGGAATCATCAAAAAAGTACAGCTATCTAACTTAAAATCATATTTGTACAAACAAATTTTAGTCAGTATTCGACTGAATATTCCCAGCCAGAATATTCGGTATCAATTGCGTGAACAAATAGATTTTGCCGTTATTCTTTATAATAAAGGATTATACAAACAGAGTTTGAAAATTCTGGATAAAACAAAAATCATTGCGCTTGAAAATGATGAAAAATATATGGCGTATGAAATTGTTGAATTCGAAAAACTAATAGAATCTCAATATATTACACGAAGTATTCAGGGTCGCGCCGATGAATTGGTGATTCAGGCAAAAGAATTGAATTACAGAAATACAATCTCAAGCAAATTATCAAATTTATCACTGCAATTGTACGGAATCATGCTGAAAACTGGTTACGTAAAAAGCGATGAAGAATATAAATATATTGACGATTATTTCAATAAACATATTGCAAAACTTGACGAAAGCAAATTCGGTTTCCGTGAGAAATACTGGTTTTACAATGCCAATCTTTGGCGCAGTTTCCTTGTTCAGGATTTTCTGGCGAGTTACAAATACGCTTATAAATGGGTTACCTTGTTTTATGATAATCCGAATATGATTTATCAAAATCCGGTATTCTTTCTAAAAGGAAATCATTACTTTTTAGAGTCTTTATATATGTTGAAATACAAATCGAATTTCAAGAAATATTTAACTCTTATGGAAGAAACCATTGAGGATCCTAAATTTCCTGTAAATGACAACATTGCGTCACTATCATTTTTATATATTTACAATAACAAGCTCAATTTACATATTCTCGAAGGTACTTTTGCCGAAAGCGAATATTTGATTCCGGAGATTTTAGAAAAATTAAAAATTCACAGCGAACATCTCGATGAACATCACGAAATGTTGTTTTTCTATAAAATTGCTTCTATTTATTTTGGAAACGAGAAATACACAGAATGCATTTATTATTTAGATAAAATCATCAATAACAAAAACTTAACCATGCGCGAAGACTTAATGTGTTTCGCCAGACTTTTGTCGTTGATCGCACATTATGAATTAGGAAAAGATTATTATTTAGAAAATAATATAAAAAACACTTATAAGTTTCTAATAAAAATGAACGACTTACACGAAGTTCAAAAAGAGATTATTAAGTTCCTGAGAAGTCTAAATAACCTTTATCCTGCCGATATTAAAAAGGAATTCAAAAAAATGCATACCCGTTTTGTAGAACTTGAAAAAAATACTTACGAAAAAAGGGCTTTCCTTTATTTAGACATTATTTCCTGGCTGGAAAGCAAAATCGAGAATAGAAAAATTGCTGATATTATTAAGGAAAAGGCGAAGTTGAATAGCCGTTGATCCATAAAATTCCAATTTTTTAAATTCCAAATTCCAACGCATATGAGAAACCCGACAGGTTTTAAAACCTGTCGGGTTTAACTTTTAAGGCGTTTTATCTGCAATAGCAACAAACCGTAGTTCCAGGCTGACATACATCTCCTCTGCCCGGCGTATTCGAAATAACTCCTCCCGCTTCGCCGCATAATATAACGCATAAAGGAATTCCTCCAGAAATAGATTTTTGAGCATTTTTACTTAAAATTTCAATGTTTTTTAGGTTTTTTAAAGTTTTCATAATTTGTTTGATTTGATTTTGATTTCCTACTCTTAAGCTTTTCGGATTACGCTTTATTTATTCATTTTCAGATTATTACAATCTAAAGTAGAAAAATAAAACGGTAATATTCGTACAAATAATATAATTAACACAATGAAGAAATCTTAATAAAAATTCCAATATTTAAATCCCAAATTCCAAATGATTTGCGCAAAGGTCTTTGCGCAAAATTATTGCATAAAAAATCCCAAACTCCATCAATTGGAATTTGGGATTTTGAAATATTGGAATTTAAAAAAAGTTTATTCCACTATATTAGAACTCGTTACATAAAAATCTTTATCAACTTCTAAAGTTCTGTTTTCATTAGTAGTTTTCTCAGATTGCCATTCTGTAGTTGGTTTCAACCATGTTTCTACGCCGTTAATTTTCACTTTTACTGGCATATCAAACTTCGAAACACAATTTGTCCAATGATAGCCCAATGTTCCATTCTTAAAAATATATTCAAAAACCGGAATTTGAGTTGTAGTCAAATATTGTGCAAAAACTCTGTTGAAATTAATTCCAGATTGTGTATTGATATAATCTTCAATTTGTTTAGAAGTTACCGTTTGATGATAAAACGTACTGTTTAAACCTCTCAAAATCGATTTCCATTTTGCATCATCATTTATAATCTGACGAATCGTGTGCAGCATATTTGCACCTTTTGGATACATATCGCCAGATCCTTCATTATTTACATCATAATGTCCAATAATTGGCGTGTCGTTATGAATGTTTTTTCTGCATCCTCTTACATATTCAGCTCCGGCTTCTTTACCATAATAATATTCCACAAAAAGACTTTCAGAATAGTTTGTGAAACTCTCGTGAATCCACATATCAGCAATGTCTTTATACGTAATATTGTTCGCAAACCATTCGTGACCTGATTCGTGAATAATGATAAAATCAAATTTTAATCCCCAGCCTGTTCCGCTTAAATCACGACCTAAATAACCGTTTTTATATTCATTTCCGTAAGTTACGCTACTTTGGTGCTCCATACCTAAATAGGGCGCTTCTACCAACTTGTAACTGTCTTCGTAAAACGGATAAGGTCCAAACCAGTTTTCAAACGCTTTTAGCATTCTTGGTGCATCTTTAAATTGTTCTTTGGCTACAGCCAAATTATCACGCAAAACATAATAATTACAATCTAAATCACCTTTTTCGCCTTTATATTTCTCAGAAAAATTAACGTAATCACCGATATTGATGTTTACACCATAGTTATTAATTGGGTTCGAAACATACCAATTAAAGGTTTTAGTTCCGTCTTTTTGTTTTTTAACGCTTTGTAATCTTCCATTAGAAACATCCGTTAAATCTCCCGGAACATTTACGCTAATCAACATATTTTCGACTTCATCATACATATGATCTTTGTTTGGCCACCAAATACTTGCGCCTAAACCCTGACAAGATGAAGCGATAAAATCTTTTCCATTTTTATCTTTTTTCCATGTAATTCCTCCATCCCAAGGTGGTTTAATGGCTTCTTTAGGTTTTCCGCCAAATGAAATTACGATTTCTTTCGTTTCACCTACTTTTTGAGCAGCTACTAAATCTATAAAAAAAGCATTTCCGTCTCTTTTAAACTTCAATTCTTTTCCATCCTGCGTTACTTTGTAAATTTGCATTGGTTCCTGCAAATCAATCTGCATTTTGTTGTAGGAAGTCAAAACTGTATAACGAACGGTATTTGAACCTGTAATCGTTTTTTCAGAAGGATTTACCTTAACATCAAGATGATAGTATTTTAAATCCCACCAGGCTCTTTCTTTTGTAATGCTTCCGCGAAGTGTATCCTGATGTGTAAAAACCGTTTCAGACTTGTTTAAAAGCCCTTGTGCATTTGTAGTAAAACAAACCAAAAAGGCAATAAAAAAGCCTCCAAAGTAATTTTTCATAATGGTAGAAATTGAAATAATAACGTATTTATAGAACTTAATCTTCACAAAAGTAAACATTCGAATTAAGTTTTCTCAAATTTTATGATTTAGGGATAAAAAAGAAACCCAATAAGTTTAATATTTGTTGGGTTTCTTTCTAAATATATTAGAAACCTAATTTGTAATATTAAATTCTGTGATATAAAAGTTTTTATCAGCGACTAAAGTTGGTTTATCTCCTTTTGCATCCACTACATTCCAGTCTGATGTTGGTTTTAGCCAGGTTTCAACTCCGTTTAAAGTTACTTTTAATGGTAAATCAAAGTTTTCGACACAGTTTATCCAATGATAAACTAGTTTTTGATCTTTAAAATAATATTCAAAAGTAGGCACATTTGGCGTTCTTAAATATTGATTAAAGACATTACTAAAATCAATTCCTGCTTGTGTACTAATGTAATCTTCAATTTGTTTTGTAGTAACCGTTTGGTGATAAAATGTACTATTCAGGCCTCTTAAAATCGATTTCCATTTTGCATCATCGTTTATGACCTGACGTATCGTATGAATCATATTTGCTCCTTTTGGGTACATATCTCCAGATCCTTCGACGTTGACATCATAATAACCAATAATTGGTTTTTTATTGGTTATTATTTTCCTGATTCCTCTTATATACTCATTCGCAGCTTCTTTTCCATAATAATATTCCACAAAAAGCGCTTCAGAATAAGTTGTAAAACTCTCATGAATCCACATATCAGCAATATCTTTATACGTAATATTATTGGCAAACCATTCATGACCGGATTCGTGAATAATGATATAATCATACTTCAATCCCCAGCCGCTTCCGCTCATATCGTTGCCATTATATCCTTTTGTAAAGTTGTTTCCATAAGTCACACTACTTTGGTGCTCCATTCCTAAATACGGCGCTTCTACCAACTTGTAACTGTCTTCATAAAAAGGATAAGGCCCAAACCAGTTTTCAAAGGCTTTTAGCATTCTTGGCGCATCCTTAAAATGTTCTTTGGCTACAGCCAAATTATCACGTAAAACATAATAACTACAGTCTAAATCGCCTTTTTCGCCTTTATATTTTTCAGAAAAATTTACGTAATCTCCAATATTAATGTTTACACCATAATTATTAATCGGGTTCGAAACATACCAATTAAAAGTTTTAGTTCCGTCTTTTTGTTTTTTCACACTTTGTAATCTTCCGTTAGAAACATCCGTTAAATCTCCGGGAACATTTACGCTAATCAGCATATTTTCCACTTCATCATACATATGGTCTTTGCACGGCCACCAAACACTCGCGCCCAATCCCTGACAAGTTGAAGCAATAAAATCTTTTCCGTTTTTATCTTTTTTCCACGTAAGTCCTCCATCCCACGGCGGGCGAACGGCTTCTTTTGGTTTTCCTCCGTAAAATATTACAACCTCTTTTGTTTCTCCAACTTTTTGATTTTCAATTAAATTGATGAAAAATGCATTTCCATTTCTTTCAAATTTTAATTCTTTTCCATTTTGAAGCACTTTATAAATTTCCATTGGTTCCTGCAAATCAATCTGCATCGTACTATTTTCTGCTAAAACCGTATAACGAACTGTGTTAGATCCTGTAATGGCTTTCTCAGCCGGATTTACTTTAATATCAAGATGATAATATTTCAAATCCCACCAGGCTCTTTCTTTTGTGATGCTTCCGCGTAAAGTATCCTGATGTGTGAAAATCGTTTCGGACTTATTCATAAGTCCTTGAGCATTGGCAGCAAAACCAATTAGAAAAGCTATTATAACACTCCCAACGTATTTTTTCATTATAAATTAAGTTTTTGAATTAGTTATAATATTAGTATATTTTTTTAATTTATGTTACAGATTTGTATTCATATACAGTATTGTTTTTTATTTTAGCTAAAATTTACCAGTTTTATGAAATTTAGCTCATTTTTATACCTTTTAACATTCCTATATTCAGTAAATAATTATTCCCAGACATTTCCTATTCATAAAAAAAATGATAAAATAACAATTGACGGTGATTTAATTGATTGGAAAACCCCATTTCTAGGGCCTTTTGTAATTCATAATTCCGGAGAAAAAGCTACTCAAAACACAATGGTTTCACTTTCGTGGAATGACGAAAACCTTTATATTGCCTATCGTACTGAAGATTCTAAAATAATTGGAAGTTCACAAAAGAAAGATTCTAAAATATATGAAACGGATGATTTGGTTGAAATTTTTCTGGATCCCGACGGAAACGGGCAAAATTATCTGGAAATTGGAGTAAACGCTTTTTCTGCAAATTACGATATGCTAATCAAATGCCCATCATCAAATTGTGGTGGCTGGAAAGCTTCAATGGCTTTTGATATTTCAGAAATGGAAGCTGTAAGTAAAACAACTCCCGAAGGTTTTTGTACCGAAATTAAAATTCCCTTTTCGAGTTTAGAAAAGATAAAAAACGGCAATTTTATTCAACCGAAAATCGGCACAAAGTGGAAAGGAAATACTTTTAGAATTGATTACGGTAACACAACAGAATATCTTGCATTACAATATTATAAGAGTTTAAAATTTGGTTTTCATCAACCGCAGGAATTTGCGGTTTTTGAGTTTGTGGAATAGCGATGAAATGGGACGCGGATGACGCGGATTCGCTAAAGCGAAAACGCAGATTAACACGGATTTTTCTTTTTATTATTGTCAGACTGAGCGGAGTCGAAGTCCCGCAAAGTTATTCAGCAAACGGGCTTCGACTTTTCGCTCAGTCTGATACTCAACTTCGCTACCAATGACAATTAAAATAAAAAATCCGTATGAATCCGCGTCTTTGCATAGCAAATCCGTGTAATCTGCGTACCATGACAAAGATTAATTACTTTCTTTAAACTACTTCTGACGCTTTTTCAAAACATCCACAACATCATTCAACTGAAAACCTTTGGCCTGCAATAAAATCAAATAGTGAAACAATAAATCAGCACTTTCGCTAAGAAATAAATCGTCGTTATCATCTTTGGCTTCAATCACAACTTCTACAGCTTCTTCGCCCACTTTTTGAGCAATTTTATTGATTCCTTTTTCGAATAAGGAAGCTACATAACTTTTCTCTGAATCAGCGTTTTCTCTTCTAATTTTAATTGTGTCTTCTAATTGAGAAATAAAACCGTAGTTTTCTTTGTTTTCTTCCTGCCAACAAGTATCAGCGCCAGTGTGACAGGTTGGTCCAACAGGTTTTGCCTGAATTAAAAGTGTGTCGCCGTCACAGTCATTTTTGATACTTACCAGATTCAAAAAATTGCCACTCTCCTCGCCTTTTGTCCAAAGTCTTTGCTTAGAACGGCTAAAGAAAGTTACTTTTTGAGTTTCAATTGTTTTTTGAATCGATTCTTCGTTCATATAACCCAGCATCAAAACATTCTTTGTTTCAGAATCCTGGATAATTGCCGGAATCAATCCGTGTGAGCTTTTTATATCTATGTTCATAATTATTTTAGATTTTAGAGTTCAGATTTTAGATTTCTACACTCTATGATTATTTCTTTTAGAATTCGACTTTCGGCTTTAAATCTCCCAGCTAAATTCTTTATTCTATTCTCTTTATTTTATTCTCTTGCTTCTTGCTTCTAAATCCTTACCTCAATATCATTCTTCCTAAGTTCTTCTTTCAACGCCTTAATTTCAATCTCCTTAAAGTGAAAAACACTCGCCGCCAAAGCCGCATCTGCTTTTCCTTCTTTAAAAGAATCAACAAAATGCTGAATATTTCCTGCTCCGCCAGAAGCAATAATCGGGATATTAATTAAAGTTGATAATTTAGCCAAAGCTTCGTTTGCAAAACCGTTTTTAGTGCCGTCATTATCCATTGAAGTGAATAAAATTTCACCTGCACCACGTTCTGCCACTTCTACCGCCCAATCGAATAGATTTAATTCAGTTGGAACTTTTCCGCCAACCAAATGCACAATCCATTGTCCGTCAATTTGTTTAGCATCTATAGCGACGACAACACATTGGCTTCCAAACTTCTGAGCCAAATCATTAATCAATTGCGGATTTTTTACTGCCGATGAATTAATAGAGACTTTATCAGCACCGTTATTTAGCAGGATTTCAACATCTTCAACAGATGAAATTCCACCGCCAACCGTAAACGGAATATTAATTTTTTCGGCCACACTTCGCACCATATTCACCAACGTTTTTCGACGTTCTTCTGTTGCAGAAATATCGAGAAAAACCAATTCATCGGCTCCTTCAGCCGAATAAATTTCTGCCAGTTCTACAGGATCTCCTGCATCGCGCAGGTCAACGAAATTAACGCCTTTTACGGTTCTTCCGTTTTTTATATCCAAACAAGGAATGATTCTTTTTGCTAACATTAATTTAATGTGTTAATTTGAGAATTAGATAATTAGATAATTTTTCACGAAACGCATAAAATTATCTAATTATCTAATTTTCTCATTATCTAATTTTCTTTACTCGAATACAGGACTCAAGAAAGTTCTCTCGTAACTGATAATACATCTGGTATCTTCTGCAAGTTTAAAAGCTTCTACGCATTCTTTATCATCTTTTGAAAACATTTGCTTTCGGTAATTTTCATAAGCTGTTAAACTCGGAAAAGAAAACAATGCATAAGCAATATTATTTGCTCCTTCCGAAGGCATAAAATAACCATGATGCTGCCCTCCCAAACGATTTACAATCTTAATCCATCTTTTGCCGTAATCCTCAAAAGCTTCTAATTGATAAGGATCTATAACGTATTTTAAGTGACAAGTTATCATAATATATTTTTAATGTGACAATGAGATAATTAGTCAATTAGATAATTTTAAGCGTATTTAAATAATTATCTAATTGACTAATTATCTAATTAATTCTCATTTTCTAATTATGTAGTTCTCCAATTGTTTAAGAGTAATTCTACCTTCATAAATTGCTTTCCCAATGATTGTTCCTTCACATCCTAATTCAGCTAATTTAGGCAATTCGTCAAAAGTTGAAATTCCACCCGAAGCGATTAGTTTTACACCTTTGGCTTCTGCTAAAATTTTCTCGTACAAATCAAAACTTGGGCCTTCCAGCATTCCGTCTTTTGCAATATCGGTACAAATAACGTACTGAATTCCTTTAGTCTGATAATCCTGAATAAACGGAATCAAATCTTCATTTGAATCTTCTAACCAACCTGAAACCGCTATTTTTTCGTCTTTTGCATCAGCGCCCAAAATAATTTTATCCGATCCGTATTCTGAAATCCATTTTTCGAAAATCGCTCTGTTTTTTACGGCAATACTTCCACCGGTTATTTGATTTGCTCCGCTTTCAAAAGCAATTCTCAAATCGTCATCTGATTTTAAGCCTCCGCCAAAATCAATTTTCAAACTGGTTTGATTCGCAATTTGTTCTAATATTTTATAATTAACAATTTTGCTCGATTTTGCTCCGTCAAGATCTACTAAATGTAAATATTCTATTCCGTGCGCTTCAAATGATTTCGCTACTTCAAGCGGATTTTCATTGTAAATTATTTTGGTATCGTAATCCCCTTTTGATAAGCGAACACATTTTCCGTCGATGATATCTATGGCTGGTATTATTCTCATTTTTGATATTTTAGATTTTAGAGTTCAGATTTTAGATTTTCTGAAAACTATTGTTTTTTTTATTCTTTTTTAATTCAAATCTATTTCTAAATCATTATTGAAGTAACTTTTCCAAAATTCAATAACATTTTTAATTTCTTCATTGAAATTCAATATCATTCCATCTTCCAATTCTATTTCTAATCTTGAAACATCAAAATCATCACTTGAAAAGTCAGCTTTACAAAAATCACCTTCATGCATATTAGTTGTTCGTATTGATGCTTTAGGTCTATCAAGGTTATTATGTTTTGAAGCATTTGCGATATCATGCATGATTTTCAAAGAGTTGCATCTTGGATATAATGAATTTCTTAAATCTCCAATATTATAATAGCCATGAATATTTCTAAATTCGACAAGGATCCAATCAAAAATATGCCAAGCATTAGTACATAAATTATTTGCTTTATATTCGATCAAATCGTCTTTCAGAAAATCTTCATATTCGAGTATTAATTCTTTTAGTTTTTTTGTTGAATTATCAATAAATGATTTAGCCATAACTTACAACTTAAGAAAATTATCAAGTATTTTCTCCCCAACCGCTCCGCTTTTTTCCGGGTGAAACTGAGTTCCGTAGAAATTATCTTTTTGCAAAGCCGAAGCATATTCCAGTTCATAATCCGTAGTAGCAATGGCTTCATCGCAATTTGGGGCGTAAAAACTATGCACCAAATACATGAATTCATTCTCAGAAATTCCTTTAAATAAATCCGATTTTAAATCATAAATCTGGTTCCATCCCATTTGTGGCACTTTTACTTTTGAAGTAAATTTAATAACATCAACATCAAAAATCCCCAGACCTTTGGTATTTCCTTCTTCAGACGAATTACACATCAATTGCATGCCAAGACAGATTCCCAAAACCGGTTGTGTCAATTTCGGAATCAAATTATCCAAACCGCTTTCTCTAAGTTTAGCCATAGCCGAACTTGCCTCACCAACACCAGGAAAAATAACTTTATCAGCGGCCAGAATTTCTTCGGGATTATTACTCAAAACCGCCTTAAAACCCAGTCTTTCAATAGCAAACATAATGCTCTGAATATTTCCTGCCCCGTAATTTATAATTACTATTTTCATTATCTTTTGTTTCAGGTTTCAAGTTTCAGGTTTCAGGTTGCTCTGCAGAACTTGAAACTTGAAACTTGAAACAATTTTTAACCTAAAGCATTCCCTTTGTCGAAGGCAAAATCATTTTTTCTGTATCTCTTTTCACCGCTACTTTTATCGCTTTCGCAAAAGCTTTAAAAATCGCTTCAATTTTGTGATGTTCGTTTGTTCCTTCGGCTTTGATGTTGATGTTTGCTTTTGCACCGTCAGAGAAGGACTTAAAGAAGTGATAGAACATCTCTGTTGGCATTTTACCTACCATTTCGCGTTTAAATTCCGTTTCCCAAACCAGCCAGTTTCTACCGCCAAAATCAATCGCAACCTGCGCTAAACAATCATCCATCGGAAGGCAAAATCCGTAACGTTCGATTCCTAATTTATTCCCTAATGCTTTGGCAAAAACTTCGCCTAAAGCAATTGCGGTATCTTCAATCGTGTGGTGTTCATCAACCTCCAAATCACCTTTTACCAAAATTTCCAAATCCATTTGACCGTGACGCGAAATCTGATCTAACATATGATCAAAAAAAGCGATTCCGGTTTCGATTTTACTTTTTCCGGTTCCGTCCAGATTCAAATCGATAAAAATATCCGTTTCATTGGTTTTACGCGTAATCGATGCTGAACGCGCTTCTAGTTTCAAAAACTCATAAATTCTCTTCCAATCTGTTGTCTGCAAGATAATTGTATCGTTCAGTTCCTCTCTTTTCAACGAAATTTCATTACTTCCAATTCCGTCAGTCATATTCATGAAAATCGCTTTTGCGCCAAGGTTTTTCGCCAATTCAACATCCGTTAAACGGTCTCCCAAAACAAAAGAATTCGCCAAATCGTATTGCGGATTATTAAGATATTTTGTCAACATTCCCGTTCTTGGCTTGCGTGTTGGCAAGTTATCTTCCGGAAAAGATCGGTCTACAAAAATCTCATCAAACAAAACTCCTTCATTTTCAAAGGCTTTTAAAATAAAATTTTGTGTCGGCCAAAACGTATCTTCCGGAAAACTATCCGTTCCCAAACCGTCCTGATTGGTTACCATTGCCAATTCGTAATCTAATTCATTGGCAATTTTAGCCAAATATTGAAAAGCTTTTGGATAAAATTCTAGTTTATCCAAAGCATCTAACTGATAATTTTCTGGTTCTAAAACAATCGTTCCATCACGATCGATAAAAAGTACTTTTTTCATATTTTATTATTTTGGGCGTGTCCCTCCGGGTCGGGCTTTCGGCTATATCTTTTGTTCCGTTCCACTTCACAAAAGGATACCGCCTCTATCCCTCACGCAAAACGGTTTTCGGGATATTTATCAATTCAATTTTTTTACCACTAATTACGCAAAATTTTATTTCACGCACATTTTAAAAGATTTGAGCAGATGCACACAGATTATTTATAATTAAAGATCAAAATAAATCTACTTTAATCTGCCAAATCTGCGTGAAAAAAAATCATTTTAATCTGTGAAATCTGTGGCTAATATTTTTTCTAGCTTAATAACTTTAATTCTTTAATCAAAATAGCATTTTCCTCAGGAATTCCAATCGTAAAACGCAGACAGTTTTCGCATAAAGGCTGTGTAGTTCTGTTACGAATTACAATTCCTTTTGCAATTAATTCATCGTATCTTTTGTTGGCATTGTCTACTTTCACCAAGACAAAATTAGCTTCTGTTGGGTACACTTTTTCAACAAAACTTACTTCAAGTAAAACTTTAAGCAACTCTTCTCTTTGCTCAATAATAGAAGCTATTTCTTTTTTTATTTTATCTGAATATTTTAAACGCTCAATTGCTCTTTGCTGCGTTAATTCGTTTACATTATACGGCGGTTTTATTTTGTTTAAAACTGCAATTACAGCTTCTGATGCATAACAAATTCCCAGACGAATTCCTGCCAAACCGTATGCTTTTGAAAGCGTTTGTGTAATGACCAAATTTGGATATTCATCAATTTCTGTTAACCAGCTTTCCTTGCCCGAAAAATCAATATAAGCTTCATCAATTACAACCAAACCTTTAAAATTCTGAAGCAATTTTACCACGCTTTCATCAGAAAAAGAATTTCCTGTTGGGTTATTTGGCGAACATAAAAAAATGATTTTTGTATTTTCATCTACAGCTTCTAAAATTTTCTCTACTTGTGGCTGAAAATCTGTCGAAAGCAAAATTTCTCTATTTTCTACCGCATTAATATTTGCCAAAACACTGTACATTCCGTAAGTTGGCGGTAGTGAGATAATATTATCTGTTTTTGGCTCACAAAAAGCTCTGAAAAGTAAATCTAAAACTTCATCACTTCCGTTTCCTAATAAAATCTGACTTGATTTTACCATTTTATTCTTTGCCAAAATCGCCTTAACAGAACTCTGCTGCGGATCAGGATAGCGGTTTACACCATTTTGAAACGGATTTTCATTGGCGTCCAAAAAAATCATTTGTGCCGTATCAAAGTCTTCAAACTCATCTCGCGCAGAAGAATACGGTTTTAATGTTTTTACGTTTTCACGTGTTATTGTATTTATATCAAAAGTGCTCATATTTTAAGTTTTACTCCTGCAAGGTTGCTCAAACCTTGTAGGTATGTTTATTATAGGAATCAAAATTATAAGTCTGGTATGCTATACCTACAAGGTTTTGAAAACCTTGCAGGATAACGATTACTTCAACGATTGTAATCTCAAGGTAACAGCATTTTTATGCGCCTGCAAACCTTCGGCTTCTGCCATAACTTCAATGGCTTTCCCGATATTTTGAATTCCTTTTTCTGTTATTTTCTGAAAAGTCATTGATTTCATAAAACTATCCAGATTAACACCGCTGTAATTCTTTGCATATCCGTTTGTTGGCAAAGTATGATTCGTTCCGGAAGCATAATCTCCTGCACTTTCAGGCGTATAATTCCCAATAAAAACCGAACCGGCATTTACGATTCCGTTGCAATAGAAATCATCAAATTCTGAACAAATAATAAAGTGTTCCGGTCCATATTCGTTGATTAAATCCAAAGCGATCTGATCGTTTTGCACATAAATCAATTTTGAATTTTCAATTGCTTTTTTGGCAATTTCTTTTCTGGGAAGTTCTTCAATTTGAATTTGAATTTCGTTTTCGACAGCATCAATTAATCTTTTCGAAGTCGAAACCAAAATAACCTGACTGTCTGTTCCGTGTTCTGCCTGAGATAATAAATCTGAAGCCACAAATGCAGGAACGGCAGTATCATCGGCCACAACTAACAATTCTGATGGCCCTGCAGGCATATCAATCGCAACACCAAACTGGGTTGCCAATTGTTTTGCCACGGTTACAAACTGATTTCCCGGTCCAAAAATCTTGTATACTTTTGGGATTGATTTCGTTCCAAATGTCATTCCGGCAATCGCCTGAATCCCGCCTACTTTTAATATTTTGGTAACGCCGCACAAATTGGCTGCGTATAAAATTGCCGGATTAATTTTTCCGTTTTTATCCGGTGGCGAACATAATACAATTTCTTTAGAACCTGCAATTTCTGCAGGAACGGCAAGCATTAAAACGGTCGAAAACAAAGGCGCCGTTCCACCCGGAATATACAATCCTATTTTCTGAATTGGACGTTTTTCCTGCCAGCAATTTACTCCTTCAATTGTTTCAATAGAAATTCTGTCTGTTTTTTGAGCCGCATGAAATTTATAAATATTGTCTTTTGCTAACTGAATCGCTTCTTTTAATTCGTTTGAAATTAAACTAATAGCTTCTTCAATTTCTGCCGGAGTAACTGCGTAGTTTTCCAAAGTAATTCCGTCGAAAATTGAAGTGTATTTTGCAACAGCTTCATCGCCTTTTTTCTGTACTTCTTTGAAGATTTCTTTTACCGTAACTTCGATATCATCGATTGTTTTGGTTGGTCTTTTTAATATTTCTGACCAGGTTTCTGGTTTTGGATTGTCTATTTTATTCATTTATTTTTTGCTTTAAGCTATAAGCTGTAGGCTTTAAGCTTTATTAACTTTATATTTTTTTGGCTTAAAGCATATTGCCTAAAGCCTAAAGCGGGCAAAGCCCTAAAGAACCATTTTCTCAATTGGGCAAACTAAAATTCCTTCGGCTCCGGCTTCTTTTAATTTATCAATTACGTCCCAAAAAGTGTCTTTATCAATTACAGAATGTACACTGCTCCAGCCTTCTTGTGCCAATGGCAGAACGGTTAAGCTTCGTAAAACCGGTAAAATTTTTCCAATTTCATCGATTTTATCGTTTGGTACGTTCATTAAAATGTATTTTGAATTTCGGGCTCTTAAAACAGATTGTATTCTGAATTTTAAAGTATCGATGTGTTTTTGAATCTCAGGAGAAACTTTTGGTGAAACGGCTAAAACAGCTTCACTTTTCAAAATCACTTCGACTTCTCTCAAATTATTTTTGAATAAAGTGCTTCCGCTTGAAACAATATCAACAATAGCATCTGCAAGACCAATGTTTGGTGCGATTTCTACAGAACCTGAAATTTGGTGAATATCAACACTTAAACCAAAAGAATTAAAGTATTCGTTTACCGTATTTGGATAGGAAGTTGCAATACGTAAACCTGCTAAATCCTGAATCGAATTGTACTCAAAAGTTTTAGGAACAGCTACAGAAACTTTACATTTTGAGAATCCCAGTTTTTGGATTACTTCAATATGTTTTCCTTTTTCTACTAATAAATTATCACCAACAATGGCAAGATCTACTACTCCATCAATTAAATACTGAGGAATGTCTGAGTTTCTCAAGTATAAAACTTCTAAAGGAAAATTGGAAGCTTCTGCTTTTAACTGATCGTTTCCGTTATTGATCGAAATTCCGCAATCTTTTAGAATCTGAATGCTGTCTTCGTTTAAACGACCTGATTTTTGAATTGCAATTTTTAAAGTACTCATTTTTTTAGTTTTTGTTGAATTAATAGTTTGAGTACAAAGGATAAGAATTAAAAAACCCGTTTGATGTACTCAAACGGGTTTTAAAATATGATGATTTACATGCATACCATTAACACATCGCCTGAGAGCAATAATGAAAATGATGATGATGTAATTGAATTGAAATCATGATTTGTGTTTTGTTTTATTCTTTGATTCGGTTGCAAATATAAAAGATAATTTCATAAAAAAGCAATTTTTAATTTAACTTAACGATAGTTTATTGTTAAAAAAGTTCACAGCTACTAGTTTTATTACATTTTTTCAATTTACTATAACGTTTTCAAAATTTAGCTGAATATCAAAATTACCGTGGTTCCCTCTCCTATTTTACTATCAATTTTAAACTCTACCTGAAGCAATTCTGTAATTCTTTTTACGATAGACAGTCCCAATCCAGTTCCCTTAATTTCCGGATGTTCAGTAGAACCAGATCTAAAGAAAGGACTAAAGACCGATTCTAAATCTGTTTTTTCAATCCCAATTCCGTTATCAGAAATTTTACAAACTGTTTTGTTATTCTGTTCCGAAAGTAAAATCGAAACTTCGCCATCATCATTCGTATATTTTAAAGCATTCGATAATAAGTTTCTTAAAATAGTAATTACTAAAAAATTATCTGATTTTACATAAAAATCCTGTTGGGCATCAAATTTAATGTTGAGATTTTTAACCTTTATTTTCTCTGCATTTAAGGTTAAAACATCCAGAATAAGAGCATTCAGATATACCGATTCTGTTTGTATATTCTGCTTTTGATTTTCGTAACGAGCCATCAATAAAAGCTGATCTACGAGCGTATTTAAATGATCTACTTCTTTAATACAATAGTTTATTTTCTCTTCGTATTCTTTATTATCACGAGGTTTACGAATTAATACCTCAAGTGTTCCTTTAATAACAGTTAAAGGCGTTCTTAATTCATGTGAAGCATCAGATGTGAATTGTTTTTCGCGTTCAATTGTGTCTTCAATCCGCTCTAATAAATTGTTTATGGTTCCTGAAAGTGTATATAATTCATCCCGCGTTTTAGGCAGCGGAATTCGTATTTTTAAATTATCTTTTGTAATAATTCTCGAAGTATTAATTATCGAATTTATGGGTTTTATACTTCTGCCAGCGAAGAATCTCGCTATAAAAAACAGCAATAATAAAATTGCCAGAAACGACAAGCACATAATGTCAAACAAGTTATTAAGCACCGATTTTGAATCGGCCAATGACATAGCTACAATTATATATCCTATTTTTTTGTTTTTTACATGTAGCGGAACCTGAATTTGCCTGATCGCGTGATCTCCCATTTTGGTATCAAAAAGTTCGTAATCTTCTACAGAATCATTAAATTCAAGTGCCTGAGACTTTAAATTGGGTGCTTTTTCAATAATTTTTTTATTTAAATCCAGAAATTCAACAAAAACAGGATTTACATCAACACTATTGTGTTCACGTTCATCCCACTCTTCTTTATCAATTAGGATTACTTTGTTTCCTTCGACTTTAATTTCAGCTAGATGGTTTTTAATTTCAGCTTTTAGATTTTCATCAATATCGCTGTAAACAGTATGTTTTACAATAGAATAAATGACTGAGAAAACTACTAAAATCAGCAAACCAGTTGTAATAATATAATTTAATGCTATTCTATTTTTAAAAGAAAGTTGTTTCATTTACAAATCGTTGGCGATATAACCAATACCGCGAATTGTTTTTATATAATCTTCTTCAATTTTTAAATTGAGTTTTTTGCGAATAGCATTCATAAAAACATCAATTACACCAGTGTCATATTCAAAATTAATATCCCAAACATCTTTCAAAATCTGATTTCTGCTACAAACTTTTCCTTTATTCCTAATTAAATAAGTCAGTAACTCAAATTCTCTTTGGGTTAGCGAAATTTCTTCTTCATTTTTAAAAACAATATGTTTTGATAAATCGATTTTTATTGTGCCTAAAGTCAGAATTTCAGCTTCTTTAGGATTTCTAAAATGAATTTTAATTCGTTCTACCAATTCTTCAAAACTAAAAGGTTTTTTAATATAATCGTTGGCACCGGCTTTTAAACCTTCTATTGTTTCCTGAACAGTATCTTTTGCGGTCAGAAAAATAATGGGTGTTTTTTGATCTTTAAATCGAATGGCTTTGCATAAATCCAGACCATTAATTTTGGGCAGCATCCAATCAAGAAGAATTAAATCAAACTTTTGATTTTGAACTAATTCAAAGCCTTTTGAGCCATCATTTGCCGTAGTAATCTGATAGCCTTCTTCTTGTAAACCCTGTTGCAGGAACTGAACAATTCCTAACTCATCTTCAACTATTAAAATATGCATCCAATTTTTAATTAAGATTATAATGTATTCCTTTTTTTATAACCAAAGATAATTCAGAAATACCTAAAATTCACCCTGATACACCAAATTCAATGATCTTAAGCAAATATTAAGATAATACTAAGTAAGGTAAAAGCCAGCTTAATCCTGAATTAATTTACCGAAATTAATTTTGCACAAATTATAGTATCATGACTTTATATAAGAAGCTTTCTCCCTTTTGCAGCCTTGCTTTGTTTTATTTCATTATTAGTTTTGTGTTGCGAATTGTTTTGTTTTTCCATCCGATAACACAAAGCTCATTTACAATTTTTGAAAGCCTGAAAATCTTTACTTTAGGATTAATATCTGATGTTTTTGTTTTTATTGTTGCCAGTATATTTTTATGGATGTATTTGATTTTTATCTCAAATTTAAAATACAACAAACCTTCTGGATATATTATTCTTGGAATTTTTATTGCATTATTTCTATATGTGGCTTCGGGCAAAAGTATTTTTGATGAATATGGAGGTGCCTTGCCTAAAATTGTTTTAATTTTTATCGGAATTAAAACAATACTTTTTGCCCTTTTGCTTTTTTTGCCAAAACTAAGAGCAAAAATAAGATTTTGTCTCTTTGCTTTTGTGATCTTTTTATATGTTTTTCTGATTCTTCAAAATGGTTTAAGCGAATATTTCTTTTGGAACGAATTTGGAGTAAAATACAATTTCATTGCTGTAAATTATCTTATCTATACCAATGAAGTTATTGGAAATATTATGCAGTCTTATCCTGTCATTCCTCTATTTTCAGCTTTATTTCTGATTACTGGAATTGTTACCTATTTCATTCTCAAAAATTCTAAAAATTTCATCAATGAGATTCCAACATTAAACGAAAAAATAAAACTTACAGTCCTTTATTTTGGTTTGTTTTCACTTTCACTAATTGCTATTCCCACTTTCGCCAAAACTGAAAATTCAAAAAATATTTTTGTTAATGAATTACAAGCAAATGGGTTATATAAATTTTATCTCGCATTTGAGAATAACAAATTAGATTATTTTAAATTTTATAAAACACTTCCCGAAAAAGAAGCTTTTTCTGTTTTAAAACAGCAATTTCCTAATATTATCGAAGAAAACACAAAGCAAACCATAAGCAGTGATTCTATTGAAAATCATAAAAATGTAGTATTAATTACAATAGAAAGTTTGAGTGCCGATTTCATGAAATCATATGGAAATGAACAAAATATAACACCATTTTTGGATAGTTTATCCCAAAAAAGTTTACAGTTTACGAATTTGTATGCAGCCGGAAACAGAACTGTACGAGGACTTGAGGCTGTCACTTTATGTTTACCACCTACCGCCGGCGAAAGTGTTGTAAAAAGAGAAGACAATAAAAATAAATTTTCTACAGGTTCTATTTTTAAACAAAAAGGATACGACGTAAAATTCATGTACGGTGGAGATGCTTTTTTTGATAATATGCAGGATTTCTATTCCGGAAATGGTTATACAATTGTAGATCAATCGAGTTTTTTACCCGAAGAAATCACATTTTCAAACGTTTGGGGCGTTTGTGATGAAGACATGTACAATAAGGCTGTAAAAGTAATGAATGCCGAGGCGAAAGAAAATAAGCCTTTCTTCAATCATATTATGACGGTGAGTAATCACAGGCCGTTTACTTATCCGAATAATAAAATTGATATTCCGGGTGATATTAAATCGCGTGATGGTGGTGTAAAATATACAGATTTTGCTTTGAAAAAATTCTTTGAAATGGCCAGTAAGCAACCGTGGTTTAAGAATACCGTTTTTGTAATTGTTGCAGATCATTGTGCTTCAAGTGCCGGAAAAACACAACTTCCGTTAGACAAATACAGAATTCCGGCTTTTATATACAATGCTGATATAAAACCGGAAAAATGCAATAAACTAATGTCGCAGATTGATTTAATGCCAACGCTTTTCGGACTTTTACATTTTAATTATGAAAGTGAATTTTTCGGTCAGGATGTTTTAAAACCTGATTATAAACCACGTGCATTTATTGCAACTTATCAGGATTTAGGTTTGATAAAAGATAATGTTCTGACCATTTTATCTCCGAAAAAAGTAGTAAGGCAATTCAATTTAAAATTAAAGCCAAAAGCTGGTGTTCAGGATGATTATCAAATTTATTATGACGAAATTCCGTTGAAAACAGAAAGAACTGATTTAGTAAATAATGCGGTTTCTTTTTATCAATCGGCATCCTACCTGTTGAAGAATAAAAAATATCAAAAATTTTAAATTCCAATTTTTTAAAATTCCAAATTCCAATTTAACCGTATAATTTTGTCATTTCTGACAAACGGAAAGAGAGTTAAAACAAAGAGCCTCAAATTCTAATGAATTTGAGGCTCTTTTTATTAGATAGAATTTTCAGCATTTATTATTCGCATTTCAACCTGAAACCTGAAACTAAAAAATTTTTTTTTTAGTCGTTCTGATTTTTCATACCAAAAAGATCTCCTTGTTGATATAGTTTTAAATCGTCTTTTAATGCCTGATTATTTCTTTGTGTAACCGCTGGTGAATCTAAATCGCTTAAATCTGGTTTTCCGGCGTTTACCCAAGCCGTATACCAATAACTTGCAGTTGCTGTGATGGCTTTTCTCATTTGGCTTTCAACCATTCCGTTTAAATCTTTATGCAGTTTCTTAGCATATTCATCAGAAAAAACAGCCGTATTGTATTTGGTTTTCAATACTTTTCCATCTGCATCCATTTTAAAAACTTCATTTTCAGGAGTTGCAGTTCTTAGTTTTTTATCAATATCCAATAAAGGCTGAGCTAGACTATGTGTATCATTAATCATATCCCAGGTTGCTTTATGAACATCTTCATAATATTGCGCCTGAGGAACATTTAATTTATAATTTTTTGCGAACAATTCCGGCAATCTGCTTTCCCAAAGTGAATGAATCCCTTTTTGGTCACTCAATTGTCCGTCGTGATTTGCAGATGTGTGTAATGGCATGTGTGCATCACCTACATAATGACCTAAATCTGCAGCAAGAAATAAAATTTCTGCTCTGTTTTTATCTTTAAAAGCTTTGGTTAATTTAACCATTAAATCTTCAATATACCAAGGCAATATTCCGTTGTCGTTCAGGAATTTGGCATCGTATTTTTTCTTTGCCTCTTCCATAGTTTGTGGCCAGGTATCAGCCGAACCAAAATTTTCCATATCAAAATAATGTCTCGGATTCTCGTCTTTATAATTCAGGGCGTATTTACGAATGTCCGGAACCGAAGCTTCCTGTGTAATAAAATCAATATGATTATAAAAGAATACTTGCAGTGGATGAGGCAAAGCCATAACTGCAGCTTTGTTAATACGTTCATGGCCAACGATTCCCCATGATAATGTCAAAAATCCAATCCCTAATGCAAAAAAAGCGATTAGTTTTGATTTCATTTTAAAGTTTTTCATTTGTAAATTTGTTTGAGGGGGCAAATTTATCTCATTTAAATATAATTCAAAAGAATACTTGCAAATATTGTGTAAATTTAATTTTTATAATTTTTTGAACCCTATAAATGATATAAGTTCATATTAAAAGTTTCTTTGTAACTTCGTTTTCTTTTTATTCTAAATTAAATATATGCGCCTTATTCGCCTGAGTTTTCTTTTTTTGATATTTACCTCTATTTGTTCGGCACAAGATGATATTGTGCAATTGAAAAGTGTTAGCGATACCATTTTAAATCCCAAAAGAACTTTGTCTATTGCTGATCCGCTGGATCCTGCAAAAGCAATGCAAAAATTATTTCCCGGAAAACTATACAATCTTTCTGATCATAATACTTTTTTAAGCTGGAAATGCAAAAACTGTAAACCTACGTCTTATATCGATGTTAATGGTGAAGAAGCCGATCCATTATTCCCTTATAGCCAAGGTGTTGCGACCAGGCTTCTTTCTGATATTGATTATACGGATTCTAAAGGAAATCAATTTAAATTATTGTTTTTTAATCATTCTGTTTATGATGAAGATGGTTTACAAACCAGCAGATTTACTGGTGGTCTTTTAGGCGTTGCTAAATTTGCCAAAAATGATAAACTGTGGGAAATGAGATCTTTTCAACCGGCTGTTGCTGCATTCGGGGCTTTTGCACAATCTCCTAAACCTAAACTTTTAGAAATTGGAGAAGATCAATACGCTTTTACGTTGTTGCATGTAAATGGCGGCGGCGGTGGTCCGTTTGACGGAACTTTGTATCTCGTTGTTGGTTTGGATGGGAAATACCAACCCATCATGGAAGCTTTCCAATATCAGCTTACAAATGTTGAAGACATAAGCTGGTCAAGTTCGTATAAGGTTATAAATGATAACAATAAAAAATATTTCAGAGATATTCTTATCACTACAAATGGTACCTATCATAAACCGGGAGCTGACGCTGAATTTGAAGTGAGTTTACCGGAAGAAGTGGCACAAATGGCTAAAACAAAAAAGCAATTTACATTTACTATCGAAAAACGATATACTTTTAGCGGCAAACGTTATAAGGTTGTTGGTAAACCTGTTGTGAAAATAAAATAATCTTTTTTTACCATATAAGTTATATAAGTTCATATTAAAGCTTTATTTGTTTTTTGAATTCTTTTTTTAATAAAAGCAGTAAATAATAATATATTAAATGAACTTATATAACTTATATGGTGAAATAAAAAATTAATTCAGATATAGAATTGCGGTTAAACTTAAACCTGCAATAAAAATCCATAAAAATATCCCCTGAAATAAAGGCTTCACTCCTACTGATTTTAATGTGTTTATATTTAATGTTGCACCTATTAGAAACAAAGTTATTGTTAAACCAATTTTAGCAATACCCACAATTTGAGGCGCAATGATTCCTGTTGCGGGTACATAAGTATTAAAAAGCATTGCCAGAATAAACAAACCAATAAAATAAGGAATCTTGATTTTTGTTCCGCTATTTTCAGATTTTTTGTTAAAAAGTAAAGCTGTCAAAAGCGAAATTGGAATAATCCATAAGGCTCTGGCTAACTTTACAGTTGTTGCAATTTGTAAAGCTTCAATGCCATATTTATTGGCAGCACCAACTACAGAACTTGTGTCATGAATGGCAATCGCACACCATAAACCAAATTCTTTTTGTGACAAATCCAGCTGATGTCCAATAAATGGGAAGGCAAATAACGCAATAGAATTCAGAATAAAAATAACGCCGAGCGCAATTGAAGTCTGATTTTCGTTTGATTTAATTACCGGAGAAATTGCTGCGATGGCACTTCCGCCACAAATTGCAGTTCCGCATGAAATTAGATGTGATGTTTTTCTATCTGTTTTTAACCATTTCCCTAAGAGCGTTCCAAAAACTAAAGTGCTGAAAATAGAAAGTATAGTCAATAAAAAACCTTCTTTTCCGGCTGAAATGGCAGATGCTGCATTCATCCCGAAACCTAAACCAACCACAGAAAATTGCAATAAATAAGTAATCGCTTTATGATTGAAGGCAATAAATGGATTTCCGAAAACATTTACGATCAAAACGCCCAACAGCAAAGCAATTGCCGGAGAAATAATCGAAAACAAACACAAAATAATCACCAAGGCAAAAACGGCTTGTTGGATATAAAGGTTAACTTCAAATAAATGTGCTGCTGTATGTTGTTTCGTTTTCAAAATAAGGTACTTGATATTTTACCTTACAAAGGTCTGCCCTTTATATTGAAAACGCCAATCGTAAAATACAATCGGCTATAACTTCAGGTTATAGTAAGAAGAAATATTTTGAATGAATAATTCAGACAAGGCATCTGATTTTCCGAGTAATGTGATGATATAAAAATATCTTTCAACAGATAATTTTTCAACATCCAAAACAATCAACTCTTTATTTTTCAACTCCTTATCTACTGCATGAATTGACATAAAAGCAAAACAATCTGAATTTAAAAGATAAGATTTGATACTTTCTGTACTTCCTAACTGCATTTCGATTTGTAAGTCAGTTAATTTTACCCCAACTTGTTTTAAAGCAAATTCTATAACTTCAAGTGTTCCTGATCCACGTTCTCTGGTTATGAATTTCATTGATTTTAAATCATCTACAGTAATTTCATTTTGTTTTACTAAAGGATTTTTACTACTGCAAACCAAAACCAATTCGTCTTTTAAAAACGGAATATACTTTATAGACTGATTTTTTGATTGTCCTTCTACAATGCCAATTTCTATTTCTTTGTTGATTAAAGCATTTTCAATTTGTTCGGTATTTCCGTTTAGCAAATTGACTTTTATGTCTTGCTGTTTTTGATGAAATCGCGCTAAAACGGGAGAAATAATATATTGTGAAATGGTTGTACTTGCTCCTAACCTCAGTAATCCCTGACGTTCGCTACTAAACGAACTCATGTCAAAGTCGATTTTACGATAAACTTCGAAAATATTTTTGGTATGTTTTAGCAAAATTTCTCCGGCTGGAGTTAACGCTATTTTAGAACCGTTGCGTTCAAAGAGTTTGGTTTTGTAGGTTTCTTCGAGTTCCTGAATGTGTTTCGAAACTGCCGGCTGTGTAATATACAGTTCTGTTGCCGCTTTAGTAAAATTAAGGCGGAGTGCAACGGTGTAAAATACTTTTAGGCGGAAATCCATGTTATTTAATATTTTCCCATTGCTTCAACTCCAGTTTCTGAAAATTTCAAAATTTCAGTTGTAATTGGATATCCTGATTTCTCATATTCTTCAACTACGACAGAACCAAGACGTTCAGAAAAATACCCAAAATCTTGTTCTCCAAAAATATAACAAAAATCTCTCACAGGAATAACAGCATAAAATGGGAAACCAATATTATTTTTAACTAAATCCTTAATTTTTGATGAAAAGAGACAAGCGCTTTTAAGCCAAACTTCTTCAATATGAATCATTCCTAGTTTATGATTATCAACATCTTCAATCTCTATCTGAACTTTATCTAAAAAAGTATCTAAATTTAAATCAACTTGATTTTTTAGTTCTTCTAAGTCTAAGTTCCAATCTATCAAATCATCATCAGAAATAAATGAAAAATTATTATTAGTATTTAGCATAAAAACTTTACTAAATTCATTTGTTACCTTTTCATATATCAGGTTTTCAAACTCAAAGTCATTAGGGAAAAATTGTACGTAAATTTTATCTTTTATATTCTCCCAATCTTCTTTTTTTGATGAATGTGAAACAATTGTATTAACTAAATCGGTAATATAACTATCATCATTATCTCTTTCGTAATTGCGCCTAATATTATCTAAACTTACTTTTAATTCAGATTCTTCTACATTTATAAGAATAAATCCATCTTTATCAATAGAATCAATAGTTAAGCCTTTGTTTTCAAGTTGTATTTTAAACTTATTAAAAACAACATCTTCTTTACTATTACTTTTGAATGAATCTAACATATATTAAAAATTTTAGATTTTACTTAATTTAAATGTTTATCGAAGCTACAACAATCCATTATGATTTTAAAAAGCAGTTACAAACAAAAAAATAACTTGATCTTTTTAAATATTACTTTTCTAATTTTCAAAAATTTGCATTTTTTCGATCGTTTTCCAAGATTTTCCAAATATTAAATCATTATCTACCAATTCATAAGGATAATAAAATGTAAAAGCTTCCATTTCTTTTTTATGCTCAACAAAAACAGCAATAGCATCAGTTTGTTGTTCTTTTACTTTAACATCATAAAAAATTGCTATAGCCAGAAATTCATCTTTTCTCCAACGTAATTCTTTTTTTAGTTCTGCTATTACTGAATTTGATTTTGGATTGTCATTTTCTTCATCTTCTTCAAGAATAACATGTTCAACTTTTTGTTCAATATTTACAACGGCTGATACTGGATAAAATTCTCCATATTCTTTTAGTAAAGTCTCCACAAATGGCAACATTTCATCTAAAATACTTTGAACATCATTCATTTTAATTATGTTTGGAGTTAAGTAAAACTTTGTTTCCTTGTAACTTTGAAATTTTGTAACTATTAAAGCAACCCATTATATTTCCTAATAAACCATTCTGTTGTCAATAAAGCAGCAATCAAAATCAACAACCAAACCCAATCAATAAGCGGTGTTTTTGTTGAGATATTTTTTTCGATTGATTTGTATTCTTTGTTTTCTATTAAAGTTTTAATCAAATCATCAACCTGGTTTTGGAAAAATGCTGTTCCGTTGGTTTGTAGCGCTAATTGTTTTAGTTTTACAACATCTGGATTTACAAATTGTTTTTCGATATCAAAATCTAAAATCTCAAAATGACTTGAATAAACAGTATTTGAGTTTAATTCTTTTACTGTAAAATTATATTTACCGGCTTGTAAACCGGCCAGATTTGCTGAGAAAGAAGTATTTCCTTTTAATAAATCGTAGTTCTTAACTTGTTTGGTTTCGGCATTTGTAACGGTGATTGTTAATCTTGCTTTTTCGTCAAACTCGTAGTTTTTATTGAAATATTGCGCGTTGATCACAATGGCTTCTCCTGAATTGTAAAAACTTTCATGTGTTACAACTAATGACTTTCTTGAAGTTGATGTTGCCAAAAACTGAATTATCTTATCTACAAAAACATCATATTTATCAAAGGATTGATTATCAATATGACTTTGCATACGCCATTTCCAGCTATTTTCTCCTAAAAGAAAAGCGGTTCGTTTTCCCTGATTTTCGGCGAAAGCTAATAAAGGAGCATTTGTAGATACGTTTCTAATTTTAGACGAAAGTAAAACTGAAACATTTCCGTTTGTTGTAATCGTCCCGAATGGATTTTGCAACGGCGGAAAATTTTCGAATCCGATATTATCTATTGCAAATAAATTAAATTGCGATTGAAATTCGTTTAAATAATCTTCTCTTTGATTGCTCATTTTAAAAACCAAATTGTTTTGTTGTTGGTTTAAAAAATTAAAATCGGTATTGTTTCCGGTGATGATAAAGGTATTTGTTCCGGCTAATTTATTGTTGTCGAAAATCGCCTTAAAAGCTGTTGTTGGCTGGTACAAAACTAAAACAGAAACATCTTGTAACTGATTAATATCATTTGGTTTAACCAAAATCACTTTACGCTGTGCATTAACTTCTATCGAACGTTTTAAAGCTGCAATATCAGGATGATTTATAGCGGAAACTATTGCAATTGTTGACTTTTGATCGATAATTTCAACAGCAAAATTCTTGACGTTATTGTAACTGTTTTTCTCTTTTGTATTGGCAGAAACGGTTGCTTTAAAAATTTGCAAGCCCACTTTATCTGCTGGTAAAAGTAAATTTAAAGTGGCTGTTTTTTTAGATGGTGAAAAAGAAACTTTTTCTTTTGCTACAACCGAATTTCCTTGCGAAATGGTAAAATCTGCATTTATTGTTTTATCTCCGGCATATTGCAGAAAAACTTCAACCGGAAATTTATTTTTGTGAAAAGCGTATTTGTTTACGTTTAACTGATTGATTTTTAAATCTAAAAATGTGGTTGTATCTCCCACAACCAAAGGATAAACTTTATTGACAGGATCAAAACGATATACATAATCGTTTCCTGTAGTTTGATTTCCGTCAGTAATTATAACGGTTGGAAAAATCAGGTTTTTGTTGATGCTTTTTAAGTTTTTGGCAACTTCATCTAAGTTGGTTTGTTTTCCTTTAAAATCAAATTTATCTGAAGGTTTAAAATCTGCGTCGAATTGATAGGACTGAATTTCAAATTTTTCTTTAAGCGCCGGATTCGAAATCAAGGCTTTATATAATTCGGCAGTTTTTTCGTCTGATTTTAAGGCAACTATCGAACTTGAATTATCAACAGCAATTGCCAAAGGTGTTTTGGTAATTTCAAGGGAATTCTTGGTCATTATTGGATTTATTAATAAAAGCAATAATCCGAAAATGGCTAAAAAACGTAAAAAAGCCAAAAACCAAATCACATTGGATTTGTTTTTGGCTTTGAAAAAATATTGAAAATACGACAAGCCACCAGCCATTACTAAAGATAGCAATATTAATAGAATCGTATTTGTAGTCATATATATTTTAAGTTTATAGTTTTGAGTTTATAGTTTTTGGTTGAAGAACAATAAACAACAAACCATTAACAATTAACATATTAAGTAAGCATTCCTCCACAAACATTAAGTACTTGTCCTGTAACATAAGCACTTAAATCTGAAGCTAAGAAAAGACATGCGTTTGCTACATCTTCTGTAGTTCCGCCACGTTTTAACGGAATTCCGTCTCTCCATCCTTTTACTACATCTTCAGGTAATTTTGCAGTCATTTCGGTTTCGATAAATCCCGGAGCAATTGCATTGCAACGAATGTTACGTGAACCCAACTCTAATGCTACAGATTTTGTAAAACCAATTGCACCGGCTTTTGAGGCTGCATAATTTGTTTGTCCCGCGTTTCCAGAAACTCCAACTACTGAACTAATATTGATAATAGAACCTGCGCGTTGTTTTAAGAATGTTTTTTGAATTGCCTTTGTCATATTAAATACTGACTTTAGATTTACAGCTATAACCTGATCAAAATCAGCTTCTGACATACGCATCAATAAATTATCTTTTGTGATTCCGGCGTTGTTAATTAAAATATCAACTGTTCCAAAATCTGCCAAAACAGCGTCAACAAAAGTTTGCGCTTCATTAAAATCAGCTGCATTTGATTGGTAACCTTTTGCTTTAACTCCTAAACCGTTCAATTCTGCTTCTAAAGCCTGAGCTGACTCTACAGATGAACTGTATGTAAAAGCGACGTTTGCACCATGTTTAGCGAAAACTTCTGCAATTCCTTTTCCAATTCCACGACTAGCGCCTGTAATGATGGCAACTTTTCCTTCTAGTAATTTCATATTCAAAATTAATATTAATATTTATTTTAGTTATTTCTGTAATTATATATTACAGAAAAATCTGAATCATTCGGGGTCTTTGAATGATACGTCAAATATATGATAATTCCCTTTTTAAAAAAATAACAATTGCAAAAAAGGTACAAAGTTGCAAAGGTTCATAGCAACAAAGGTTTCGGGACAGTAAGTTTGAAGTTTAAAAAGTGTTTAAAAATGAAAAACATTTCAAGCTTCAATAAAAATTAGAATCTGCAAATTTTCAAATCTATTGTATAACTTAAAGCATAAAAAAACCTTCTCAGAATGAAAAGGCTATTTTTATGCTTTTAATATTTTTATTAACATTCAAGAACAGTACCATCTTCTAACAATGTTGGCCAACAAGGTTCTGGTACTGGAGCATATATTTCTGCACATGGATAATTAGGATAATTAGCTGCATTTGCACCAATTGGAGCCCAGGTTTTGCATTGAGGTTTAATTGGTCCTTTTCCAATAATGTTTTTTTGCTCTTCTTTTCCAAGAACTTCTACTCCTCTAAAATTTAAAAGTGATTTTAACATAATAATTAGGTTGTTTGTTTTTTTGGTTCCTCAATCGTTTTGTGTCCGTTGAGTTTCAGACATCAAAATAAGTTAATCATCTGTTTTTCAGGAACTAAATATAGGAATAATATTCTGTTTTAAAGCAATAAACGTAAGATTTAATCCAAAAAAAGCAATTCAATTTGAGCTGTGTTCTTTAAATAAAATAAAAACAAAATGCTTAAATATAATATTGTTTTGTAATAAAAAAGAAAACTGCCAGCATTACTGCCATAATCAACATTCTATAAATTGATGCCTGAAGCTCTTTTGTATTATTGATTTTATCTTCTTTTCTCTGCTTTATCATATTCACAATTATTAGCGGAATAACTATAATTATGGAGAGATATAAAAAGTATCTTGTATAATCTCTGTAAACTTCTGATATCGTTATAAGGATTAATCCCCATAAGAACATTGCAATATTTATTGGTGTAATATATTTTTTCATTTGTAGAAATTATTTATGTTATTCATATCGTTTAAAAAAAGCAGCTCAAAATTTGAGCTGCTCCTCTTCAAAATAAAATTCAAAACTAAAACTATTATTGGAAAGCCCAGGTTGTCATTCTAAAAGGACTTGATACCGCTGTAAAAGTAAATACGGTGTTTGAAGCTCCTACTGTAAAGTCTTCTCTTTTAAAATATAAACCATCCGGGTTCGTTAACTGATCATCCATATCCTTTAAAAATGCAGGCGGTGCAATAGCCACAGCATTTGCAAATGTGCTTCCTGCCTTCCATGAAGCTGTAGGGTTTAAATAAATAATACCTGTTTGCTGGTCTACAGTTAAAGTAAAAAAGTGATACACTCTTGTTACAGCACCATTTGCAGCTAGAAGCCTGTACTCAATATAACTACCTGTTGGTGTGTTAAAATAAGGCTGAACTCTTGCCAGTGTTGTACCTGCAGGTAAAGCAGCTTCTATATCTCTAAATAGTTGAACAAACAAACGTGAATTTGTAGGCGCAGCTGTTAAAATAGATCTGTCGTGTCCATACACTACGTTTGCCGTAGGAGATAATAGACGTATAAAATCATTTGTTATTATAGAAGGCTGGAACGTAAACTTAATGGCAGCGCTAACTCCGCCGGTTCCTGTTGCTATAAAACTATCACTTACGCTATCATAAACAAAGTCTGATAATTTTTGACCTTTAACATCTATTGCAGGTTTTACAATAGCACTTGTAGGCGTAAAAGAAAGCGCCATATTATAGCTTTGCGTAGATGTTCCGTCTAGCGGAGTTGCGACACCAAAACGTGCATATATGTTGTAATCAAAGTCATACTGATGTATTGCTGAACCATCATTTATTTCTAAAATTTTAAACAAAGGAGTGTTTATTCCTCCAGAAAGATGGTCTATAGTTTCTATATTTCCAGCCAAATCTGTCCAGTCTGCGGCAGTTGCTTTTACGAATCGTAGTTCCTGAAAATTTCTGTTAGTTCTAAAAATAATTTCTCCGTTTTCCTGTCCGTAGTAAAAAAACTGAAAGTCACCGAGATGTCCTTTACCAACAAGAGCTGCGGTAGGATAATTATCAGATTCGGATAAAAGATGGATTCTATTGGCTGTTGTAAAAACTAAACTTACTGCACTGCCTAATTGAATTTCATACTGGCTTCTGTAAATATCAGTATCTGCATCATAATCAGATGCCATGTCTACTTTTCCATCGGGCAAAAATTTAAAAACATGTGTCCAGCCACCTAATTGTGTACTATCTGTATAATAAACGGCTTTCCATCCAAATTCTGATGACAGAAGTAAATCGTTCAATTCTTTTTTCTGAGTATTTAATCGCTCTGCCGGAGTCTGATCAAATTTATCTTCAGCTTCTGTACTTGTACATGCACCCCAAAGTATTGCTGCAAAAACAACAATCAGGTACTTAAATATATTTTTTATTTTCATAATATTGACTTTTACATTAATTAACGCTCATTATTATTGATGGTTTTTAGTTGTTAACAACGTCAGTTGTATTTTTTTGTGCTTCATCTCTTAAAGCATAAAAATTTATATTAAACGCATCTTTATAATATTGAACTACAATGGCTTCTTTCTTTTTAAGATTTGCTTTTCCTGTTGCATCTGTTACGCTGGCCAAAATTGCATCGTATTCTGCTTTTGAACTTGTTAATATTGTTGCTGCAGTTTCTGCAAAATCTTCATATACATTTAGCCTTGCATAATTTGTTATGAAACCTAATGATCTTGAAGTTGCTGTTTGTTGAATGTACCAGCTTGATGTATAACCAGATGGCGTTAATTTGGCCCAGGCCTGTACGTCAAAAGGTTTTGTCTGATTTAAAATATGAACATATTCGTGCTGAATTGTATGAATAAATTCTGTTACAGCCGCTCTGCTATTTCTATTTAAATAATCTATTTTAAAAAGTGTAACTCTTTGTCCGCCTTCTGCCAATCCAAGTGTTTGAGTTCCTGTTGTATTTAGGTTTGTACCTCCTACCAAAACAAATTCTCTCGGGGCAATTTTCTTAACGAAATCTTTTCCACCAATGGTAGAATAGCTATCGATCCAGATTGATTTTACAACTTCCATTGCCGATTCTACATTTTCAACAGCTGGCGGATATAAATAACGGTTGTTATCTACAAGATTCTGATTCCATTCATAATAAACTTTTATATTGTATGGATCTAAAAAACTTGTAGCTAGCCATGTATCTAATTCTGTTCTGTTAGGAACTGTATAATCTAATTGACTTTCTGCAGGCTGATCTTCATGAGCACAGGCGGTAAATAAAATCACCCCTGTAAGCATTACTATCATTTTATATATTTTTAATGTTTTCATACTATTTAAAATTAAATTTTTATCTAGGATTTTTTTCGATTCCGTTATCTGATGCTCTTTGTGGTATTTGAAGCGCTCTTCGTTTATCATCTTTAACTAAAACATTATTTCTTACTACTTGACCAAATTCGTAAGTATCATGTTCTACCACAAGATTAAAACGCTTAATGTCAAACCATCTCATTCCTTCATGGACAAATTCTCTTCTTCTTGCCTCTGCAATAGCTTTGATATAAGAAGTCTGTACAGGTGTTAAAGCATAAAATGGTGTAAACTCATCTGCAATTACAGGGTAAAAATCAACTATGTCCTGCTCTGTCAAATGATCTGTTGCAGGATTATATCCTGATGTTCTTGATCCTAGAAAATATTCTAATTCTTCAGTAGCTTCAGCAATTTGGTTGTTCATAACATGAGCTTCAATTCTGTTTAAGAAAAACTCATCGTTACTTAAAAGAACTGTTCCTGTGTATGGTTCACCAATACCTGCTGTTACATTGGTATATTTAAAGTATTCATAAAATTTAGGAATCAACACGTTATTTTCATAAAAAGATGATGTAAAGATTAACCAGCTTTTACCAAAAATATTAGTTTCAGATCCTAAAATCTCATCCTCTCTATTAGCCGAAAGATAATATCTGTTTACATATCCTCTTCGGGCAATTGAGTTTGGATAGTCTACCAATAAATTTGCCGGCTGCTCTACTTTTGAATATTCTAAAGGTTTTTGAGCAGAAGTTGCTGCATTAAAAGCAACATAATCTCTAATTGTGGTTGGTTTAGATCCTAATGCTTCTGAATATTCAATTACTTTATCCCAATCTCCTTTTATTAAATAAAAACGACTTGCAAAAGCTTTTGCTGCATCAATGTTAAAATGATATTTTGGTTCTTTAAAGTCATTTGTTACATATTTCATTCCTTCTGTAATATCCTGTTCAATAAAATCAAATACTTCTTTAACAGTATTACGTTTGTATTGCTGCAATAAAGCCCCTTCAGGTTTTGTTACGTATGGTATACCTAAATCTGTCGCAGCAGTTGCAGGATTGTATCGGTTTGACCAAAATTGAACCAGCATAAAATGAGAATAAGCTCTTGCAAACAGTGCTTCTCCTTTTTGAGGATTTAAACTTGCAGGATTACCTAATTCTTCAATTGCTACCAGAGCCTGATTTGCCGCAGCAATAGCTTCGTAAGATGCGTTCCAAAAATCTGCTTCTGTATCAATTCCAAACTGAGTTTGCATTTCCCAGTTAAAACTCTGTCTGTTATCAATATTCGAATCCTGCATCTGGCTATCAAATACATTATCAGACATTGTTTCTGCAATCACCATGTAAGTTCTGTTAGGATAAGCAGTAACTAATAGTTCTGATATTTTTTCGGGTGTATCAATTTGAGTTCTATTATCTGGTATTTCTGAAAGAAATTCATCACAGCTACTTGTACTAATCAGTACTAATAATGCGAGTGTTATTTTTATATTTTTCATGATCAATTTATATTAAAATGAAATATTTATTGCAAAAGTATATTGTGACGTAATTGGGAAAGCTACACCTCCTGTATTACGAAATTCAGGATCCTGACCATGTAAAGCCTTGTCTGAATAGATCAACCATGGGTTTACAGCTGATCCTTTTAAAGTAAAAGCGCTAAGTCCTAATTTTCTTTTATAATCTTTAGGAAATTCCCAGCTAAGAGATACATTTTTCAATCTTACAAAATCACCATCTGCAACTCTCACATCAGAGAAATTATAAGTGTTGTACGCAATTTGAAGATCACTTTCACCATAATTTCGGTTTAATAATCTATCTGCAATTACAGGCACATTAGTAACATTTTCATCTCCAGGATTGATCCATCTGTTTGTAAATTCTTTTGTAAAAACCGTTAAATCATTATATTGATTACTGTAAACCGGATTTAAACGAACTTTGTTTCCTCCTGATCCTACAACAAAAACGTACAATGACCAACTTTTATAAGTAAATGTATTGGCTAAACCAATTGATTTATTTGGTTCAATAGATCCTTCATATTTCAAATATTTGGTAACATCGTTTGTATCCTGAAAATCAGCTCCTGTTATGTTGCTGCTTGCCCCGTCTTGTAAAAGAAACGTTGGTAGTCCCTGATTGTTCAATCCTTGAAATTGGTATGAATAAATTGAATTTCTAGGATGTCCAACTGTGTTACCTCCATTTGAGTCAACCAAATCAAAAGCTGATGGTTTATTTTGCAATTTTGTTACTTTTTGATCATAAACTGAAAAATTCAATGTTGTTGACCATTTAAAACTATCAGTAACAATGTTTTGAGTTGTAAACCCAAGTTCGATACCTTTTGTTTCCATATCTGCATTATTACCTTGTTTAACAGATTCACCGCCAACACCCGAAGTAATTACATAATCAATTAAATCAAATGCTTTACGGCTATAAACATCAGTAGTTAATTGCACTCTATTGTTAAACAAACCTAAGTCTATACCAATGTTAGTCTCAAATTGTTTTTCCCATGTTAAGTCCTGATTTTGTAAATCTTCAATTCTAATTGCATTTTCTCTATCAGAAAGATTAAAACGATCTGTTATAAAACTTTTATAAATTGCCAATGAATTTGTTGCAGGTCCAGCTGTTGCAGTAAGTCCATAAGAAGCTCTTAAAGCCAAATTATTTACAGACTCAACATTTTGCATAAAGCTTTCTTCCTTAACATTCCATTTTCCACTAAAAGTATAAGTAGGCAGCCATCTTGACGAACCACTGTTTCCTTGTCTGTTTGATCCATCATAACGGCCTGTTATAGATCCTGTATAACGACGATCGTAAGTATATCCTACTTTTCCAAAGAAACCAACTGTTCTTTCTCTTTCTTCTCCAAATTCATAATAAGAATCTCCCCCATTTACAATTTTCTCAATAATTCTAGGATCTATAAAAGAAGTAAGACCTTTATCATATTGAAGACCTACGGCAGTAAAATTATCGTTGTTTCTGTCTACCGATCTAAGTTCTGTACCAAAAAAGCCTTCTAATTCATGCTTTTCATTAATTGTATTTCTGTAAGTAACACTATTTCTAATATTATAAGAAGTCATGTCGTTGGTATATTTTCTCAAAAATCCACCACTTGGCAATACAGAAACTTTTGGTGCCGTTAAATCATTTGGATTTTGATATAAAAACACGTTATCTTCTTGTATTTGAGTATTTACATTATCTCCCACACCGGCATTGTAAGCTCCAACTACATTTGATCCTTCATATATTTTGTGCTCTCTTGAAGTATTTGCATAACGTGCAGAACCAGTAAGATTATAAGTTAAATTTTTATTGATTTTATAATCTAAGTCCAATTGAAAACGAATATCATTTACTTTAATGTCCAGAGTATTATTCTCTAATTCATTGATAATATTCATTGGTGCCCAGTTATTTTGATAATATTCTAAATTTCCATTATCATCATAAGGTCTTAAAGTTCTACTTGTACTTAAAACATAATTAAATGGATTGATATCAAAATCTCTGGTAGTTTTTCCAAAAACTACATCTTCTTTACTTTCATAAGCTCCAGGAGCCATTTGATTACGAATAGAACCCAGTGTTGATAAAGTAATATTTAATCTGTCATTAACATAAAAAGTTCCTTTAATGTTAGATGATAATTGTTTAACATTATCAGCAATAGTCCATCCCGGATCTGTATAATAACCCAAAGAAGCATAAAAAGTATTATTTTTACCACCCCCGGAAAAACTTAATGAGTGGTTTTGAGTAATAGATGGTCTAAATAAAACACTGAACCAATCTGTATTGGCTAATTCATATTTTTTTAGAAAATTGTTGATATAAGGCTGCTCGTTTTTAACACCAAACTGACCGTTTGAATCATTATAGCGGTTAATTTCTTTAGCCAAAATATTATATGCTCCACCAAATCTTCCTGTATAAGATGAGCTTAAGTCAAGGTAACCTTTAGCTTTCATTTCCTGAAAAACACTCATTGATTCCTGAGAATTCAAGATATCATATTGTGTATAACTCGGAACTGTTCTTACTGTGTTTTCTACAGAATAAGTTACTTTTAAAGGTGCATCTCTACGTCCTTGTTTTGTAGTAACAACCACAACTCCGTTTAACGATCTTGAACCATAAATTGAGGTAGCCGATGCATCTTTAAGAACCTCAATACTTTGGATATCATTAGAATTTAAACCAGCTACAGAAGAACTTAATAAAGTAGATGAATTCCCGGAAGCTAAGTCAGCAAATGAGATATTGATAATATCTTCCTGCACAACCCCGTCAATTACCCATAAAGGTTTTGTATCTCCAAAAATTGAAGAAGATCCACGAACTGTGATTTTTGGAGCTGTACCAAATGTACCCGTTACGTTTTGTACTGTTACACCGGCAGCTTTACCTTCAATCATTCTGCTTACATCTACAACCCCGTCTACTTTTAATTCTGCTCCCGAAATTTTACTGATTGCTCCTGTAAAAGTTCTTTTTGAAGTTTTTTCGTAACCTGTTGTAACTATCACTTCTTTCAGGTTTTGGCCTGATTCGTTCAAAATTACTGTAGGCGAAGTATTTTCAATACCAATTTCTTTAGTTTCCATTCCAACATAAGAAATCACCAAAGCAGTACTATTTGCAGGCATTTCGATAGAAAAATTTCCGTCAAAATCTGTTAATACAGCAATTTTAGTTCCTTTAGCCATAACTGTTGCGCCAGGAAGCGGCACACCAGACGGATCAGTAACTTTTCCTTTAATGATAGGCCCTGCCATTAGCACATCAAATAAAGAATTATTACTATCTAAGTTCGAAAAAGGTTCTAATGAATTGTCCTTCTGTAAAATAATCTGATTACTTACCTCAGAGAAAGTAATATTAAAGGGTTTTAAAATTCGATTAAGTACACTAGACAAAACTTCCTGATTGGCCTCAATTGTAACTTTTTGGTTTAATTGCGGCAATCTTGAATTGTACGAAAACTTTACATGTGCAGATTTTTGCAATTTAGATAAAGCATTATCTAAAGTTAAATCTGAAACAGTAATCGTAACTTTTGTATCTAGTTTTCTTTGTCCATTTACACTGTTCGCCATTGTAACACTTGAAAATACAAGTGCTAAGACAAACTGAAATAGCGTTATTTTCATGATTCGGTGGAGTAATCGTTGTTTAACAACTGGTTTTTTCATAATTTTGGTTTGTTTTGATTAATACTGTTCGAGTGTATTTTAAGAAACACTGTGAATTACTTTTTACAGAAAGCAATTCAATTAATTTAAGTGTCGATAATGTTACAGCATTTCGGCACTTTTTTTATGTATTTTATTCTTACATAGGCATTTATAAATTTTTAGTTTAAGGGGTTTTAATTAAATTTCTTGAATAATATTTTTTAGTTACAGCCTTTTGATATTATGGTAATTTGATTTCCATTCATTTCAAAACTCGTATCGTTACCAATGCTTTTACAAATAATTTTAAGTTTCTCCGGCAGTGGCTGATCGCTAAGTGATGTAGTCAAATGGCAATCATTTAATTTATCTTTAGGATAATCAATATCAACTAAATAGGCTTGTTCTATAGTTTCGAAAATTTGAGCAATCGGAATATCGTTAAACTCAAAACTTAATTGTTCAATGTTTCCTACACTACGAACCAAAGCTTCATCTTTTGTAATATTGGTTATTTTATTAAAAACCAAATCTTTACGAATAAACCGAAGTGCCTGATTTGGAAGAAGTACGACTTCATGATCTGTAGCATTCGAAATTAAACTATTTGATTTTACCCTTACTTTACCGGTGCGAACAAGAACTTCAACATTTTGCTGGTCCTGATAAGCTTTAATTCTAAAACTAGTACCAACAACTCTTGTTACAATTTCGTTTGCGTAAACAAAAAAAGGCTTTTTGGGATTTTTACTAATTTCAAAGAAACCTTCGCCGGATAAATAGACCTTTCTTTCATTCCCGGTAAAGATTTTAGGATAACTTAATTTACTTTTTGGCTGTAATAAAACCGAACTTCCATCAGATAATGTGATAGTTTGAGAAATATATGAATTATTAGTCTGTTCCACTAATCCCTCATTATTTTCTTCTATTAATTCATTATATGTAACAACAGTATTGTTAATCAGGCTGTTATTTCTAAAAGCCAAAACTGATGATAATGAAATGATTAAAAGAGCAGCTACGCCGCTTAGCCAATATTTTCTTAGATAGAAAATTTTTGATCTCGTATTATTAAAATCTTCTTTTTCTTCGATTTTTTTCCAGGTAGATTCCAATGCCTCATGAATCTCATTTTGAGACAAATTAACATCGGTAACTTTCATTGCTAACAATAAAAGTCTGGCATCTTCAACTAATTTGGCTCGTTGACGATTTTCTAAAGTCCATTCCTCCCAGCCTTGTTCATCAATTTTCGATAAAATCCACAATTGAAATGACTGATCAGCTAAAAGATCTTCGATTTCGGTATAAGTATTACGTTTTTGCATCTTAGAATTAGGGTTACAAAAACATAGAGGACACTTTTCTTATTGTATACTCACTTAATTATGATTTTTTTTAAGTTTTTTTTAAGAAATTTAAAAAAGCCCTGAAGATAGCAGTAAAATATAGGACAAATTGCCTTTCCATTCCTTACGGAGGCTCAATAATCCGCGGTATAATAAGTTATTTGCCGATTGATAATTAACATCTAATAATTCTGCAATTTGTTCTACAACAAATCCCTGATGATATCGCAGATATAAAGCTTCTTTTTGACGAGGGGGCAAATCGTTAAGTAATTTATTTAAATATAAAACACGTTCTGCAGTCACTTCATCTTCAACGAGTTCATTTTCTATAGAAAAGTCAAAAAGAAATTCGATTGCTTCCGTCGAAGTTGTTTTGCGAAAAATATGATCTCTTTGAAATAAACGGGCAATTCTTTTTCTTACGCTCGATAATAAATACGCCTTTACAACAACATTTTCCTGCAATGTAGTCCTATATACCCAGACGTCTGCAAAAACATCCTGAACGCAGTCCTGCACCTTTTCTTCAAAAGGAGAAAGAGAATTTCCATAACTAACTAAATCCTTATAATATCTTTCAAAAAGTTGGGAAAAAGATTTTTCATCACCGGCTTTTAAATTACTCCAAAGAGTATTATCATCTAAAAACTTATTGTTTAAAGTTTGGCTTTTCATATTTATCGAGGCGTGGGAATTATCAAAACAGGCTTTTCTTAATACAAACAGAATAGTATTTTAACATTATTCTTTCGTATTGTTCGATAAATATATAAAAGCAAAAATATAAAAGCAATTTATTTACAAAAAAGGAGCGGTTTCTTAATCTAGAAACCGCTCCTTACCTTTGATTATATCAGGGTTCTTAAATAAATGTTAAAAAATATTTTTATTTGAAGAACCTTACAATTGTGAGATTTTACAGATAGTTCTATAAGTTTATTCCTTAATAAATTTTGCAACAGAAGATCCTTTGTCTGTTTTAATTTTCAATAAATAATTTCCTGCTCTCAATCTTGAAACATCAATGGTAGAAACGTTTTTACCATTTGGAACAGCAATTATCAATTGTCCTAATACATCATAAACTGACACCGAATTTATTTCAATATTATTTTTTAAGGAAATATTCAAAACGTCTTTTGCAGGATTTGGATATATATTAAAATAATTAGAAAAATCGAAATCCTTAGTGCCAAGAGTTTTGAATGTAGAAGTTGCTTTATTAGTTAAGATTGGAAAATTATAATCAAAATAAATATTCGCCTCATTTGTAAACGAATCACCTACAGATAACGTTGGTAATGTTTTAATTTTAAAAGCAATATAACCATCATTATTAGCATCGTCGAATGGAAGTTTTATTTTTTCGAAAATGAATTCTACTTTATTTCCATCAGAAATTTTAGTGGTGTACGAATGACTTGAACTTGTGGGAACCAAAGTTGCAATATCAAATTTTGATAAATCGATCATATCTTTTACCACAATATTTTCAGCAGGATAATTTCCGGTATTTTCAAAACGAATCATATAATGAACATATTGTCCAATTAATTCCGGTTTAATCACATTTCCTTCCAGACACGTTTTATCGTTTGGATCATAAGAACCTACAACTGTTTGGTTGAGGCTAAAAGTGTTATCAACTGGTGTTTCATCAGTTCCTGAAAAATTTACAGAAGCTTTATATTTTAAAATGTCGCTGATATTTACGGCAGGAGTTTCTGTAGGGGAATTCAAATTGAATACAAATGAAATTTCTCTGGTTTCAAAAGGTTTTAAGTCGATAAATTCCCATGATAAACTGTTTAAAGATTGAGAAGAAATCACTGGATTTGAGTTTAAAAAATCTAAAACAGCATCATTAAAACTAAGGTTTACTGTTCCGGATTCTATACTATTTCCTTTGTTTTTATAAACTAATTTATATTGTGTATCAAAGCCTGGTATCGCATTTTGAATAGGAATTATGGTAACTTCTAAATCTTTATGAATACCTAATGGCGTAATGCAAAAATTCTGAACATAAGGATTTACAGTATTAGGCAATTCGACCTGAACAAAGGTTGGTGAAATGCTAAAATAAGCTGATTTTTCGATCGTTGGCGTAATAGTATAATTTCCCGCTGGCAGTTTAAGTGAATAATTTCCTGAATCATCGATTATACTTCCGCTTTTAACACCATCATTTACTGTAAACTTAATGTTTGGAGCAAGATTATCTAAAATATCACAACCATTATTATTGGCATCAACAATACTTTTTCCTGTAATTGTAAAATTTTCTCCTCCCGAAATAAAAGAACAATACGAATTTATAATACATTTCAAATCTTCTTCATCCATCAACTGTTCAATTAGTGATATCTCTTCTTCATCTGCACAAATATATTTTAGATTCTGATTTCCCCATATAGAACTATTACCATCCCTAACAGTTATATCACCATTTTTAATGAATAAAGATTCTAAAAAAGGATTATTATCTATGAAAAATTTAGATGGAGAGCTACTTAAATCTATTGATTTTAATAGAGTATTAGAAATCACTATAAATTTAATATTTGAGTTAGTTAAGTCCAAATTTGTAAGAGGATTGGTGTCTAGATTGACTACATCTACCTTTTTAGGTAGTTTTATGTTAGTTAGAAGATTATTCATGCATAAAATCCAGCTTAGATTTATTTGATCGGTTAAATCCAAATTTGTTAACTTATTCGAACTGCAAAATATTTGTTCTAAATTAACCATACCTTTCAAATCCAAAGAACTTAATTCGTTATTTGAACAATAAAGCCCAATCAGATTTGTAGAGTTTTTAACATCTAAATTTGTTAATTTGGCATTTGAGCAATCAATAGCCAATAAAGTGGAAGTGGCAGTAAATTCTAATTTTGTTAATGGATTGTCTGCACACATTAAACTTTGCAAAACATTCAAACCCTTTAGATCTAAACTCATCAATTGATTGTCGGAACAATCAAACTCTACCAAATTAATTAGTCCCAACACATTTAAATTACTTATTTGGTTTTTACTGCAACGCAGAATATTAAGACCAGACATTTCGCTAACGTTTAAATTTATAAGATTATTAGAATAACAATCTAATTGCGATAAATTACTAAAACTCTTAATTCCAACTAAAGATGAAATATTAGATTCACGCAAATCAAGAAAATAAACATTTAATCCTTCAGATAATTGGATTTCTCCATCGCCATTTATATCAATTTTTATATTTTTCTGATTTATATCTTTTGCAATTTCGTTAGATGCATCAGCTTCCAAAAGTTTAGCTTTAAAATTTGCATCAGGAATATTAATTATCTGAGCATTAATAGAAGAAAAAAAGCATAAAGCCAGTAACAATAAGTAGTTTTTTACCATAGTTTTGATTTGTTTTTGGATGCTAAATATATGACGCTCAAAATTTAAATCCTAACACTTAATAAAAAAAGCCTTACTAAATAAATAGCAAGGCTTTTCATGAAATTTTATTTTAAATCAGCTTTTTAAAAAGCTACATTCCATCTTGGTAATTTTGCATTTTCATCTAAGAAATTTTGCAAAACCTGTCCTTCAACTGCAGTTGGAATTGCTTTTACATCTACATTAAAAGTTTCGTACCAAACCACTTCAAGAGCTTCAATACTTTCTAATTTCATTTGTGCAGGCCATGAATATTTTCTTCCTGTTTTTGCAAATTGGTGTCCGTTTACGATTTTATCGTATAAACCTCCATTTTTGCTTTTCAAAGTCCCGTCGTTTTGAACAGTTCCTGTAGAAGCAACCATTATTAATTCTTTCGCATCACCTTCAACAGCATATACAACAAAAATTCCTGCACCACCTTCGGGAGCATTACAAACTTGTTCTAAACTATCTTCGATTGTAAAAGTAAAACTGTTGCTTACTTTAAACTTTTTTAATTCTTTGTACATATTTCTTTTTTTAAGCTTCTGAGGTTCTAAGAAACTGAGTTGCTAAGTTTTTAATTTATTCCTCTACATTTTAAAAATGTAAAAAAGTCTCAACAAATATTGAGACTTTTTTGGAATTTGTTATTTAAAACATTGGAGATTAACCCAATACTTCTTTTACTTTTTTACCAATTTCAGCTGGTGAATCAACAACGTGAATTCCGTTGTCTCTCATAATTTGTTTTTTAGCAGCAGCTGTATCATCAGAACCACCAACAATAGCACCTGCGTGACCCATTGTTCTACCAGCAGGAGCAGTTTCTCCGGCGATAAAACCAACAACTGGTTTACGGTTACCATCAGCTCTAACCCATTTAGCAGCATCAGCTTCTAATTGACCACCAATTTCACCAATCATAATGATGATTTCAGTTTCTGGATCGTTCATTAATAATTCAACAGCTTCTTTAGTTGTAGTTCCAATAATTGGATCTCCACCAATACCGATAGCTGTAGTAATTCCTAAACCTTGTTTTACAACCTGATCTGCAGCTTCATAAGTTAAAGTTCCTGATTTAGAAACGATACCAACAGTTCCTTTTTTGAAAACGAAACCTGGCATGATACCAACTTTTGCTTCTCCCGGAGTAATAACTCCCGGACAGTTTGGTCCGATTAATCTAGAATTTCTTTCTTTAACATAATTATTTGCTTTAATCATATCTGCTACAGGAATTCCTTCTGTAATAGCAATAATTACTTTAATTCCAGCGTCAGCAGCTTCCATAATTGCATCAGCAGCAAAAGCCGGTGGTACAAAAATGATAGATGTATCAGCTCCAGCTTGATCTACAGCATCTTTTACTGTATTAAAAACCGGACGATCTAAATGGCTAGTTCCTCCTTTTCCCGGAGTAACACCACCAACAACATTAGTACCGTACTCAATCATTTGAGAAGCATGGAAAGTTCCTTCGCTTCCTGTAAATCCTTGAACAATTATTTTGGAATCTTTATTAACTAAAACACTCATGATATATATTTTATGTAGTTTTTAAAATTGTGTTGCAAAAATAAGGTTTTGTAATCTATTTTAACCTTTTTGTCGTCAAAAAAATTAAGAAAATTGACTCATTTGATAACCGCGATAAAGTTTGTCATCTTTAATTTGCCAAATTGTAGCAAAATGAGCTAATAACATTTCTTCTCGTGGGTTTTCAATCGTTTTCACGAAATGTGAGTAACGTATTGAAACTAAATCATCTTCGGCAATTATATGGCTAATTCTCACCTTAGATCGCACATAAGCACGACTTAATTCATTGGCCATTGCGAGCATCGAATCATAATCCATCTCAATCAATCCTTTGGTACTATTCCAATCCAACTTTACATCGGGATGCAAATAAGTTTTCATGATTTCGCTATCAATTAAGGCATCCGACTTATAAAATTTTTGAACAAATTCTTTTATAGACATATTACTTCAATTTACTTAGAATTTCAGGAATCTTTTTGATATTGGCTAATTGTTTTAACTTTTCTCTTGATTCTTCTATTGGAGTTCCAAAATAAGATTTTCCGCCTTCAACAGATTTAGTAACACCTGTTTGCCCCATAATAACAGCCTTCGCTCCTATTGTAATACCGCTTGTGGTACCAACTTGTCCCCAAATAGTTACTTCATCTTCAATAACAACGCAACCAGCAATACCGGTTTGTGATGCAATTAAACATTTTTTACCGATAACTGTATCATGACCAACATGTACCTGATTATCAAGCTTAGTTCCCTCTCCAATTGTTGTATCACCTGTTACACCTTTGTCTATTGTACAAAGTGCACCAATGCCAACATTATTTTCGATCACTACTCTACCACCAGAAATTAACTGATCAAAACCATCCGGACGTTTTTTATAATAAAAAGCATCGGCGCCTAAAATAGTTCCTGCGTGAATAATCACATTATCGCCAATTACAGTATGATCGTAGATAGTAACATTTGGATGTATTATACAGTTTTTTCCAATTGTTACATTGTTTCCAACAAAACAATTAGGCTGAATTACAGTTCCTTCTCCAATATTTGCAGAAAGAGCAATCGAGACAGTTGTTGCCTGAAAAGGTCTAAAATGTTTGGTTAGGGTATTGAAATCTCTGAAAGGATCATCAGAAATCAAAAGTGCTTTACCTTCAGGACAATCTACTTTTTTATTAATTAAAACAATAGTCGCTGCAGATTGTAAAGCTTTATCATAATATTTTGGATGGTCAACAAAAACAATATCGCCTGGTTCGACAACATGTATTTCGTTCATACCTAAAACCGGAAAGTCTTGGTCTCCTATAAATTCGCAGTCAAGCAAATTTGCAATTTCTCGTAAAGAGTGAACTTTTGGAAATTTCATATTTTATAATTAGAAAATTTGTCAATTAGAGAATGTGTCAATTAGAAAATGTGTCAATTAGAAAACAAAATTATTCAATTTTCTGCTGCTGCATCAATTTTCTAATTGACTCATTGACAAATTATCTAATTAAAAAACTACTCTTTTACACGCTCCATGTAAGAACCTGAAGCTGTATCAATTTTAATTTTATCACCTTCGTTGATGAATAAAGGAACGTTTACAGTTGCTCCGGTTTCTACCGTAGCAGATTTTGTTGCATTTGTAGCAGTATTTCCTTTTACTCCTGGCTCAGCATAAGTAACTTCAAGAACTACAGAAGATGGCATATCTACAGATAAAGGCAAATCAGTTTCGGTATTCACCTGAACCATTACACTTGTACCTTCTTTTAACAATCCCGGAGCATCCAGAATATTTTTATTCAAAGAAATTTGCTCATAAGATTCTGTATTCATAAAATGAAACTCATCTCCTTCAGCATATAAAAACTGATAATTATGTGTTTCTACACGCACATCGTCAATTTTATGTCCTGCAGAAAATGTATTATCTAATACTCTTCCTGTAGTTAAACTTCTTAATTTTGTTCTTACGAAAGCTGGTCCTTTTCCAGGTTTTACGTGAAGAAATTCAACAATTTTATAAATATCATGATTGAATTTAATACACAATCCGTTTCTAATATCTGATGTAGATGCCATTTGTTTTTATTTTAGATTTTAGAATGTAGATTTTAGATTCCAAACGAATCGATAATCTGCATTTTATATTATTTTATATTTTTATATCAATATTAATGATGAAGCTAGAAATCTAAAATCAGAAATCTAAACTCTAAAATTAATAGTTTCCTGAATAACCTTTCATGATTCCTCTGGATGAATTTCTGATAAAATCTAAAATTTCATCTCTCTCAGGAGTAGCTTCCATTTCTGCTTCAATAATACTTAAAGCCTGAGTTGTATTGTAATTTTTTTGGTATAAAATTCTGTAAATCTCCTGAATTTCTCTGATTTTTTCAGTACTAAATCCTCTTCTTCTTAAACCAACCGAATTGATACCAACATAAGACAATGGCTCTTTTGCTGCTTTTGTATATGGCGGAACATCTTTTCTAACCAAAGATCCACCAGAAATCATAGCATGATCGCCAATATGAATAAATTGGTGAATCGCTGCCAAACCTCCAATTACGGCATGATTTCCTACCACAACGTGACCTGCAAGAGCAACTCCGTTTACAATAATAGCATTGTTTCCAATCTCGCAATCATGCGCAATGTGTGCATAAGCCATTACTAAACAATTGTTTCCCAGAATAGTTTGTCCTGAAGCAACTGTACCTCTATTTATAGTAACACATTCTCTAATAGTACAATTGTCGCCAATTATAGCAAGAGAATCTTCGCCACCAAATTTTAAATCTTGTGGCACCGCAGAAATTACCGCTCCTGGAAAAATATTGCAATTTTTACCAATTCGGGCGCCTTCCATAATGGTCACATTTGAACCAATCCAAGTACCATCACCAATAACAACATTATTGTGAATTGTTGTAAAAGGCTCAATTACAACGTTTTTAGCGATTTTAGCGCCAGGATGAACATATGCTAATGGTTGATTCATCTGTATCTTTTATATTTTATTAAAATAATCTAATTTGGGCAACAAACGTAAACAATAAATTTGATTAAATTATTATTGTTTTTTTACAATTTGTGCCATTAATTCTGCCTCGGTAACTAATTTACCATTTGCGTAAGCATTTGCCTGCATATGACAGATTCCCCTACGAATAGGAGAAATCAATTCGCATTTGAAAATTAATGTATCTCCAGGCAATACTTTATGTTTAAATTTAACATTGTCAATTTTCATAAAGTATGTTAAATAATTCTCAGGATCCGGAACTGTGCTTAAAACCAAAATTCCTCCTGTTTGAGCCATCGCTTCAACAATTAAAACACCCGGCATTACCGGAGCTTCAGGAAAATGTCCTACGAAGAAGTTTTCATTCATCGTAACATTCTTTAAACCAACTACGTGGCGGTCAGACATTTCTATAATTCTGTCAATCAACAAAAACGGTGGACGGTGTGGTAACATCGCCATGATTTTGTGAATATCCATTAATGGTTCTTGATTCAGATCATAAACAGGAACATGATTTCTCTGTTCTATTTTAATGATTTTAGCTAATTTTTTAGCAAACTGAGTATTTACGTAATGACCTGGTTTATTTGCAATAATTTTTCCCTGAATACGAACTCCTATTAAAGATAAATCTCCTATAACATCAAGCAATTTATGACGTGCCGCTTCGTTTGGATAATGCAAAGTCAGGTTATCTAAAACTCCATTTGGTTTTACAGAAATCTCTTCTTTACCAAAAGCTTTCTTTAAATTTGCCATTGTAGATTCAGAAATTTCTTTATCTACATAAACAATAGCGTTGTTTAAATCTCCACCTTTAATTAATCCGTGCTCTAATAAAGATTCTAATTCATGCAAAAAGCTAAAAGTTCTTGAATTTGCAATTTCAGCTTTAAAATCAGAAATGCTTTTAAGAGTAGCATTTTGAGTACCTAATACTTTCGTGCCAAAATCTACCATAGTAGTAACCTGATAATCATCACTTGGCATTACAAGAATTTCACTACCGGTTGCTTCATCAGTAAAAGAAATAACTTCTTTTACAACATAAACATTACGGCTTGCATCTTGTTCCTCAATTCCTGCTTTTTCAATTGCTTCAACAAAATATTTTGATGAACCGTCCATAATTGGAAGTTCAGAGGCATTCAATTCAATAATAATATTATCCAAATCACAACCAACAACTGCTGCCAAAACATGCTCAGGAGTTTGTATTTTTACACCTAATTTTTCTAAATTAGTTCCTCTTTGGGTATTAACAACATAATTAGCATCAGCTTCAATCACTGGCTGACCTTGCAAATCTATTCTAACAAAAGTGAAACCATTATCGATTGGAGCAGGTTTAAAAGTCATTGTAACTTCTTTTCCAGTATGTAATCCAACTCCTGTTAGTGAAATTTCATTTTTGATGGTCTTCTGTTTAACCATTATTTCCATTTTTTGGGTTTATTATTTGTTTTTTTAATTCGTCCAGTTCGGCAACAATTTTAGGTAAATTCTTAAAATGAACATATGATTTGTTAAAATCACCATATCCAAGCGATGGAGATCCTTGCAAAATCTCATCATCTTTGATGTTTCTTGCAACTCCCGACTGCGCCTGAAGTCTTACATTATTACCTATTATTAAGTGGCCTGCGATACCAACCTGCCCGCCAATCATGCAGTTTTCGCCAATTTTTGTAGAACCTGCAACGCCTGATTGAGCAGCAATTACAGTGTTTTTACCTATTTCTACATTATGGGCAATCTGAATTTGATTGTCTAATTTAACTCCTTTTCTAATAATTGTCGAACCCAGAGTTGCTCTGTCTATTGTAGTATTGGCACCAATATCTACATTATCTTCAATAATAACATTACCAATTTGTGGTACTTTACTATATACACCTTCTTCATTTGGTACAAAACCAAAACCATCTGCACCTATAATAGTTCCTGAATGTATGGTGCAATTATTACCAATTATGGTTTCAGAATATATTTTAGCCCCGGCAAAAATATACACATTATCGCCAATAACAACATTGTCGCCAATAAAACTGTTTGGATATATTTTTACATTATCCCCCAAAACTACATTCTGACCTACATAACTAAAGCTTCCTAAGTATAGATTTTCTCCATATTTAGTACCCTCAGATATAAAAGAGTGAGCTTCAATTCCATTTTTATTCAATTTTACCTGATTATAAAAATGCAAAAGTTTAGAAAAGGAAGCATATGCATCCTCCACTTTTATTAAAGTTGTAGTGATTTCGGCTTCGGGTACAAAGGTGTCATTAACAATAGTTACGCTTGCTTTTGTAGTATATATGTAGTTGATATATTTCGGGTTAGCCAAAAAAGTAAGCGATCCTTCCTCGCCTTCTTCAATCTTAGAAAGTCGAGAAACTTCTGCATTGGGATTCCCAACAACTTCTCCTTCTAAAATTCCTGCTATTTGTTCTGCTGTAAATTTCATCGCGACAAAAATATAAAAAATAGATTTTAAATGTTAATTTTAGATAAGTTGTTTTGGAAAACAGATGTAATATTTTGTGACCAGTTTAGATAACGATTTCAAATTCAACTGATCAGAGGCTTCAACAACGTCTTCAATTGTTTTATCTTTTTTCAAAATTCGTATTGGTTCTGCCTCTTTACTGTATGCCTGGTTTTTTATTTTACCTCTAAAAATAAAATATCCGGCATCTACAGCCGAAATATGATGTTCCTCTGCAAACTCTTCTTTTAAAGATTGGGATTCTTCCATCGGAATCTTTTCTGCACTCAGCTTTATCTTCAATAAATCTCTGTTAATGATCATTTTACTTAATGTAGAAAGTATAAAATCATCTTGTTTTTGCCAGGCTTTTAAAGCACTTATAATATCAAAATCATCTAATTGAGAAAACAAATCCAATTTTTCTGCATCAAAATTCTCTAATGTAATTTTGTTTTTCATGAAATACAAAAGAGGTTCACTGCAAGGCAAATTCACTCCTTTTAATGTAAGTTCTTTGGCTCTTTTCAAAACTTTCATCAAAATTAATTCGGCAACCAGACTTGTTTTATGCAAATACGCCTGCCAGTACATTAATCGTCTTGAAAGCAGAAATTTTTCAACAGAATAAATCCCCTTTTCTTCTATAACTAAAACGCCATCAACGACATTCATCATCTGAATTAAACGCTCAGAATTTACGTTTCCTTCTGCAACTCCCGTATAAAAACTATCACGTTTAAGATAATCCATTCGATCCATATCTAACTGACTTGAAATCAGTTGTAACATAAATTTTCTATGATATTCACCTTTAAAAACCTGAATAGCCAAACTCAATTTACCGTCAAATTCATCATTTAACTGATTCATGAATAATAAAGAAATAGCTTCGTGATTTACATCCTCTACAATACTTTTTTCCATTGCATGCGAAAATGGCCCGTGACCAATATCATGCAGCAAAATAGCAATCAGCAAAGCGCATTCTTCATCCTGAGAAATTGCAACTCCTTTAAAGCGAAGTGTTTCAATAGCTTTTTGCATCAAATGCATACACCCTAAAGCATGATGAAAACGAGTATGATTTGCTCCAGGATATACCAAATAAGATAATCCCATTTGCGAAATACGTCGCAAACGCTGAAAATACGGATGCTGAATTAAATCGTAAATAAGTTCGTTTGGGATGGAAATAAACCCATAAATGGGATCATTAAATATTTTTAATTTATTTATTTGGGTCACTATGTGGTTATTTTTTGGTCAACAAATATAAGTAATTAAGTATAAACAGCTTTGGGTTTTTAACTTAAAAAAATGCGATTTCACCTTATTAATTTCCTTAATGAAAATAGATCTAAAATTAATTTTGAAAAAAAACTGAATTTCTTATTCTGAATTTTATACTATTTTTAATACTTTTTAAGTTCTATACCTTTAAATTGCATTAAAATTAATTTGTTTATGGATAAGATTAAAATACTTTGGGTTGATGATGAAATCGATCTTTTAAAACCACATATATTATTTCTGGAAAAGAAAAACTACACGGTAACAACTTCTAATAACGGCCTCGATGCCATAGCTTTATTCGAAGAAGACAATTTCGATATTGTTTTTTTGGATGAAAATATGCCCGGAATGAGCGGCTTGGAAACACTTTCTGAAATGAAAGAAAAAAAGTCAGCCATCCCAATGATTATGATCACCAAGAGTGAGGAAGAATATATAATGGAAGAAGCTATTGGTTCTAAAATTGCTGATTATTTGATAAAACCGGTAAATCCAAATCAGATTTTACTGAGTTTAAAGAAAAATCTGGACCATTCAAGATTAATTTCAGAGAAAACTACTTTAGACTATCAAAAAGAATTTAGAAAAATTTCTATGGAATTGGCCATGGTTAATTCTTATGAAGACTGGGTAGAATTATACAAAAAATTGATTTTTTGGGAATTAGAACTTGAAAACATCAACGATCAGGGAATGATTGAAATTCTTGAATCACAGAAAGTTGAAGCCAATTCTCAATTCGGAAAATATATTGAAAGAAATTATGAAGATTGGTTTGAACCAAAAGCCGACAGGCCAATTCAATCTGATAACTTATTTAAAGAACTTGTTGTTCCTGAAATTAAAAAGAAAGACAGACCAGTTTTATTTGTTGTAATTGATAATTTGCGTTACGATCAATGGAAATCTTTTGAAACTGTCGTTGCCAATTATTACAAGTTAGAAAAAGAAGTTCCCTATTTCTCCATACTTCCAACAGCTACGCAATATGCCAGAAACTCGATTTTCTCTGGCTTAATGCCTGTCGAAATGGAGAAAAAATTTCCTGAATATTGGAAAAATGATGTTGAAGACGGAGGAAAAAACCTTTATGAAGCCGAATTTTTATCGGCACAATTAAAACGTTTAGGTTTAAATATAAAAGAAGATTATTTTAAGATCACCAATTATGCTGGTGGTAAAAAATTAGCCGAAAACTTTAAAGCCCTAAAAGGTAATGATTTGGTAACTGTAGTTTACAATTTTGTAGATATGTTATCGCACGCCAAAACAGAAATGGATGTTGTAAAAGAGCTCGCTTCTGATGATAAAGCCTATCGCTCGTTGACATTGAGCTGGTTTAAAAACTCACCGTTATTAGAAATTATTCAACAAGCTCAACTTTTGGGATTCAAATTAATCCTGACTACAGATCATGGAACGATCAATGTAAAAAACCCTTCAAAAGTTGTTGGAGATAAAAATACAAGTTTAAATTTGCGTTACAAAACGGGACGTAGTTTGACTTACGAGCAAAAAGATGTTTATGTAGTCAAAGAACCTAAAAAAATTGGTTTGCCTGCAATAAATATGAGCAGTTCGTTTATTTTTGCCAAAAATGATTTGTTTTTGGCCTATGTAAACAACTATAATCATTATGTAAGTTATTATAAAAACACATATCAGCATGGCGGAATTTCGTTAGAAGAAATGATTATTCCGTTTTTGGTATTCAATCCAAAATAAAAATATAGCCACGAATTTTCACGAATTGTTTTTTTATTTCAATGTAAAAAATTTGCAAAAATTAGTGAAATTCGTGGCAAAAAAACATCAAATACAAGCAATGAATATCGTTTTTTCATTAGATCAGATTCAAGAAGTAGCAGAGCAGATTTTAGCTCAAAATCCTAAAAAAATCATTCTTTTTAACGGAGAAATGGGTGTTGGAAAAACTACTCTCATCAAACAATTATGCAAAAGTTTAGGAGTTGAAGATGCCACAAGCAGCCCGACTTTCTCTTTGGTTAATGAATACTACACCCTTAATAACGATATAGTATATCATTTTGATTTTTACAGATTAAACAAAGAAACCGAAGCGCTTGATATGGGAGTTGATGATTACTTATATTCAGGAAACTGGTGTTTTATTGAATGGTCTGAGAAAATTGCAAATCTAATTCCTGAAGAACATTCTACGGTTACAATTGAGTTATCTGAAGATGGAAAACGTAAACTTGAATTAGTTTAAAAATTATTCCACAGAGCTTCACAAAATTTACACAGAGAAACGCAAAAGAATAAAAAAACTTTGTGTGCCTCTGCGAAATCTTAGCTAATCTCCGTGAAACAACACACATATATAATGAACATCCAAAATACCGTAGAAATAATTCCCTTTTCAGAAGATTTAAAAGAACACATCAAAACATTAAACTTTGAATGGCTAAAAAAATATTTTAGAGTTGAAGATCAGGATGAATTAACACTTTCAAATCCGCAGGAAGAAATTATTGATAAAGGCGGAATGATTTTTTTTGCCAAATATAATGATGAAATTTTGGGAACAGTTTCTTTAATGAAAGTTAATGACAAAACTTTCGAATTGAGCAAAATGGCTGTTTCCGATAAAGCACAAGGACTGGGAATTGGAAATAAACTTTTGGTACATTCTATAGCTGTCGCAAAAGAAAATAACATCAAAAAACTGCATTTATATTCGAATAGAATCCTGCTTCCGGCGATTCATCTTTATGAAAAATTTGGCTTTGTCGAAGTTCCTTTAGGGAATGTAAATTATGAAAGAGCCGACATCAAAATGGAAAAGATAATTCCTTAATATTAGCTTTTAGTATTAGCAGAAAATTTGCACTAATTTTAAAACTTTTTACGTAATTTGTACCTCTAATTTTTCGCACAACCCATGTCAATAACCTTAACTCCATTTACGAAACAACAATTGTTGCCACAAGAAGAAAAACTTGAAGTTGGCCGATTTAAAAGAGAACTATTCATAGGAATACCGAAGGAAACTAGTTATCAGGAACGTCGTATTTGCCTGACACCAGACGCAGTAAATTCGTTAACATACGAAGGACACCGCGTTATGATCGAGTCAGGAGCCGGAGAAAGTTCAAGTTATTCTGACAAAGAGTATAGCGACGCAGGCGCGGAAGTAACAAAAGACACTAAAAAAGTTTTTGGTTGTCCAATGTTGCTTAAAGTTGAGCCGCCTACTCTGGCTGAAATCAAAATGATTAATCCCGAAACGATTATAATTTCGGCTATTCAGTTAAAAACCAAAAAGAAAGAATACTTTGAAGCGTTAGCGCAGAAAAAAATAACAGCACTTGCATTTGAATATATCAAAGATGAAGACGGTTCTTACCCGGCTGTAAAATCTTTAAGCGAAATTGCAGGAACAGCTTCTATCCTAATTGCATCAGAATTAATGATTACAGATGAGTTTGGAAAAGGGCTTTTATTCGGAAATATTACCGGCGTTCCTCCTACCGAAGTTGTAATTTTAGGAGCTGGAACCGTTGGCGAGTTTGCAGCAAAAACCGCAATTGGCCTTGGTGCAAACGTAAAAGTTTTTGATAATTCGATTACAAAATTACGTCGTTTGCAAAATAATTTGAATCAAAGAATTTTTACTTCTACAGTTCAGCAAAAAGCACTATTAAAAGCTTTAAGACGTTGCGATGTTGCTATTGGTGCGATGCGTGGTAAAGAACGCTGCCCGATTATAGTTACAGAAACAATGGTAGAGCATATGAAAAAAGGTGCCGTAATTGTAGACGTTAGTATTGATACAGGTGGTTGTTTTGAAACTTCGGAAGTTACAACACACGAAAAACCAACTTTTATAAAGAGTAATGTTTTACATTATTGTGTACCAAATATCCCATCAAGATATTCCAAAACTGCTTCATTATCAATAAGTAACATCTTAACTCCTTACTTACTTCAAATTGCCGAAGAAGGCGGTTTAGAAAGTTCGATCAGATGCAATAAAGGACTTAAAAACGGGGTTTACTTATACCACGGAATCCTAACAAATAAAGCAATTGGCGAATGGTTTGATTTGCCGGATAACGATATTAATTTACTTGTATTTTAAAAGAACTTTAATGTACCTTTGCCAAAAAATTTACTCATGAAGTTCGTACATCGTTTTGCTTATTATTTAATTGGTCTTATTATGGGATGCTTTTTTGTAGCCCTTGTTTTTAGCGGAAAAGATACCCGTTGCAATTATTTTCCAAATGCCAGAGTTTTAAATAACTTAAGAACCAAACCTTTTCAATATTCTGATAAAGCAATTCAAACTTTGAACGAAAAATGGGTTGATACCGCAGATGTAAAAAACACATTGACTTACGGAGATGTTGATTTTGACCAAAGTAATGTGCCGTTAAAAAAAGGAAAACTTTATATTATAGAAGGAAAAACAGTTAAAAATCAAGAAATTATTTTAAAAGTAATTAATTACGAAAACAAAGCTGTTTTAGACGAGATTGTTAAAAAACCTATAGAAAAATAATAAACTCAGATTTCACGAATTTTTACAAATTGAATGTTTTTTCAAATACTAATTAGTGAAAATTCGTGAAATTAGTGTTTTACCATTCAATCTCTTTCATTCCCTTCGATTTCAAAAACTCATTCGTCTGGCTAAAATGTCTGTTTCCAAACCAAAATCCCCTATTGGCACTTAAGGGAGAAGGATGTCCGGACTTTAAAATATGATGTTTTGAAGCATCAATCAAAGCCGCTTTCTTTTGGGCAAAACCTCCCCAAAGTAAAAAAACAACATTTTCACTTTCTGCAGAAATTTGTTTAATAACAGCATCTGTAAATTTTTCCCAGCCTTTTCCCTGATGGCTTCCAGCTTCAGATTGGCGAACTGTTAAAGTAGCATTTAAGAGAAAAACTCCCTGATCAGCCCAACGCTCCAGATTACCGGTTTTAGGCATTGGCTTATTTAAATCTTTTTCGATTTCTTTGAAAATATTTTGAAGTGATGGAGGAAAAGGAATATCGTCATTAACTGAAAAACACAACCCATTTGCCTGATTAGGTCCATGATAAGGATCCTGACCTATAATAACAACTTTTACCTGATCAAAATGACAATGATCAAAAGCGGAGAAAATCTGACTGCCTTTTGGATAACAAACCTTGGTTGTATATTCAGATTTCACAAAATCAATTAATTCTTTGAAATAGGATTTTTCAAATTCTTCATTTAAAACTGGTTTCCACGAAGAATGCATTTTTATGTCCATGATAATTTTTATTGCGAATTTCAGAAATTTTTAAGTAAAATCATATTTACAAAGCCATAAAATTTAGGCAATAAGTTTGTCGAATTCAATCATACTATTTTCGTACTTTTGCATGTACTTTATTAAAGGAATTAAATGATTAGTATTACCGAAAAAACATTACAAGATTTACAATTTCCAACAGTTCTCGAAACCATTTCTGCAGGCTGTAATACCGATATTGGAAAAGAAAAAGCTTTACAAATAACACCATTTAGAGATAAAGAAACTTTGATGCAGGCTTTAATGCAAACATCAGAATATGTTTCGTCTTTTGAAAATAATAACGCAATTCCGAATCACGGATTTGATGCCATTACGCATGAAATAAAATTTCTGGCAATTGAAGATAGTTTCCTGGAAGTTGGAAGTTTTAGAAAAATTGCAACGCTTTCATCAACAGCAAATTTTTTATTGAATTTCCTTAAAAAATTCGATGATTATTATCCGAATTTAAATACAAGAGCTTCAAGAGTTGAATATACTAAAGATATTGTTACTCTTATTGATGCCATTGTAGACAAATATGGTGAAATAAAAGACAACGCTTCGCCTGTACTTTTGAGCATTCGCCAAAATATGAATATCGTTCGCGGAAAAGTAAACCAAAGTTTTGGAGTTGCTCTTACCCACAACAATAGTCTGGGTTATTTAGATGATATCAAAGAAAGTTTTGTTCAAAACCGTCGTGTTTTAGCCGTTTTAGCCATGTATCGTCGTAAAGTAAAAGGTTCTATTTTAGGAAGTTCCAAAACAGGAAGCATTGCTTACATCGAACCAGAAGCTACTTTGCAATATTCCAGAGAATTAGCGAATCTTGAATACGAAGAAAAAGAAGAAATTACCAGAATTTTAAAGCAATTGTCAAATCAGATTCGTCCGTTTTTGCCAATATTAATTGAATATCAGGAGTTTCTAAGCGATATTGATGTTGTTGCAGGAAAGGCAAAATATGCTAACAGAATCAACGGAATTTTACCAACTATAACTGAAGAAAGAAGATTGTTTTTTAGAGAAGCATATCATCCGATTTTATATCTGAATAACAAACAAAAAAATGAAGTTACGCATCCGCAAACAATTGAATTAAAACAAGATAACCGAATTATTGTAATTTCAGGACCTAATGCGGGAGGAAAAACAATTTCGCTTAAAACCGTTGGCTTATTACAATTGATGTTACAATCAGGAATGTTGATTCCGGTTCATGAAAGAAGTGAAACTTTCTTATTTGATAGGATTTTAACTGATATTGGAGATAATCAATCTATTGAAAATCATTTGAGTACTTATAGTTACCGATTAAAAAACATGAATTATTTCCTGAAGAAATGCAACAAGAAAACCATGTTTTTAATTGATGAATTTGGTACTGGTTCTGATCCTGAATTGGGTGGAGCTTTGGCTGAAATTTTCTTGGAAGAATTTTACCATCGTGAAGCTTTCGGGATTATTACAACGCATTATTCTAATTTGAAGATTTTAGCCAACGAATTGCCTTTTGCTACAAATGCGAATATGATGTTCGATGAAAAGTCTTTGGAACCAATGTACAAATTAGCCCTCGGTCAAGCCGGAAGTTCTTTTACTTTTGAAGTTGCCTTGAAAAATGGAATTCCTTTTGGATTAATTAATCGTGCCAAAAAGAAAATCGAAGTTGGAAAAGTTCGTTTTGACAAAACCATTGCAACACTTCAAAAAGAGCGATCTAAATTGGAGAAAACTTCTATAAATCTTAAAGAAGAAGAAACAAGAGCTCGTGAAGAAAGTAAAAAGATGGAGAACATCAATGTAAAAATCAAACAGAAATTGGAAAGCTATCAGGAATTATATGACAGCAACCAAAAGACAATTTACATTGGTCAGAAAATCGAAGACATTTCAGAGAAATATTTCAACAATAAAAACAAAAAAGAACTTATTGGAGAATTTTTGAAAATCATAGAAATTGAAAATTCAAAACGTAAAAAAGCTACTCCAAAAGAAGCCAAAGCTATAATCGAAAAGAAAAAAGAAGTTATTGCCGAAGTTTCGGTACAAGTTGAAGAAATCAGAAAAGAGAAAAAAGAAAAGAAACTTAAACCCGTTATCGAAAAACCAAAACCAATTTTAAAAGTTGGCGACAGAGTTAGAATGCTTGACGGAAGATCTGTTGGAAGTATTGATTCTATTGAAAAAAATAAAGCTACAGTCAATTACGGAATTTTTACTTCGAAAGTAAGTTTGGATGAATTGGAATTTGTTGAAGCTGGTAAAAAATAAAATTTTTAGTTTTTCTGTGGCAGTTTTCAGTGTTGAAATGTCAAATTTTACTCAAAAATCAAAATAAGACGATTTAAGAACTGATTTTAAAAAATACGATTTGGAAGATGTAATTTTTTATAAAATTAATTATAAACAGTTTATGGATGTGTTTTTTGATTTGTAGAATTTATAGTAATTTTAGTTTTAATAGAATTAATCGATACATTAAAAAAACACAATCTTCTCAGAAATGACAAAAACGTATCCAGCTTTGTCAAAGTTTTAACCTTTGACAAAGCTTTACCTAAAAACATTCAAAATGCAAAACCTTCCACCAAATAAAAAAATAATCCTCTTCGATGGCGTTTGCAATTTATGCAACGGAGCTGTTCAGTTTATCATCAAAAACGATAAAAAGGATATTTTCAGATTTGTAGCATTACAATCAGAATTGGGAATTGAGATTTGTAATTATATTGGCGTTGATCAAACTAAAATTGACAGTATTATTTTATATAATCCTGGTGTGGCATATTATTATAAATCAACTGCGGCTATTGAAATTGCGGAAGAACTTGGTGGAATTTATTGTTTGATTTCTGTTTTAAAAATATTCCCGGAAAAACTTCGAAACTATATTTATGATTACATTGCTAAAAACCGCTACAAATGGTATGGTAAAAAAGAAAGCTGCATGATTCCTACTCCGGAATTGAAGGCTAAGTTTTTATAAAAATCGGCCCACGGATTTTTACGGATAAAGCCGATTTACACAGATTTTATTTATTTTTTATTCTCATTTTATGTCATCCCGAGGAACGAGGAATCTTCGTAAGTAACTCTACAATCTTAATACATACTTTAGATTATTTCTTTGCGGGACTTCGTCTTCGCTCAGTCTGACATGGAATACGATTAATAGAAAAAATTCTTATGAAACCTAGTGCCCTAGCCCTGATAGAAGCGGTATCCTTTTATTTTTTTTCTTTAGAAAAAATAAAAGATACGAGCGGATAGCAGGAAATAGCTCCTTACTCTTCGACTTCGCTCAGAGTGACATTTGGGTAAAATTTTCCAATAAAAAATCCCAAACTTCAATCTTTATAATTGGAATTTGGGATTTTTAATTTAAAAATTCATCAGAAACTACCTAATCAACTTTCTGTATTTCAAACGTTTTGGAGTTAAATCACCACCTAAACGTTTCTTTTTATTTTCTTCATATTCAGAGAAACCTCCTTCGAAATAATAAACTTCAGAATCTCCTTCGAAAGCTAGAATGTGAGTACAAATTCTGTCTAAGAACCATCTGTCGTGCGAAATAATTACGGCACAACCTGCAAAATTCTCCAAACCTTCTTCAAGGGCACGAAGTGTATTTACATCTAAATCATTCGTAGGCTCATCTAATAAAAGTACGTTTCCTTCTTCTTTCAAAGTCATTGCAAGGTGCAAACGGTTACGCTCACCACCTGAAAGCATTGATACTTTTTTATTTTGCTCACCTCCACCAAAGTTAAAACGAGATAAATAAGCTCTTGAGTTTACTTGTTTTCCACCCATCATAATTAATTCCTGACCATCGGCGAAATTTTCCCAGATTGATTTATTTGGATCTATATTAGAGTGTGACTGATCTACATAAGCGATTTTTACAGTTTCTCCAACTGAAAATTCTCCGCTATCCGTTTTTTGTTCACCCATAATCATTTTAAAAATGGTCGATTTACCAGCACCGTTCGGTCCGATAATTCCAACAATTCCGGCTTGTGGCAAAGTGAAATTCAAATTATCATATAATAATTTATCTCCAAAAGCTTTGGCAACATTTTTTGCTTCAATAACATTCGTACCTAAACGTGGACCATTTGGAATATAGATTTCCAAGTTTTCATCCAGCTGTTTTTGGTCTTCGTTTAATAATTTATCGTAGTTCTGTAAACGTGCTTTTTGTTTTGTCTGACGACCTTTTGCTCCCTGACGAACCCAGTCCAACTCGCGTTCTAACGTTTTTCTACGTTTAGAAGCTACTTTTTCTTCTTGTGCCATACGGCTTGATTTTTGGTCTAACCAGGAAGAATAATTTCCTTTCCATGGAATACCTTCTCCTCTATCTAGTTCTAAAATCCAACCAGCAACATTATCAAGGAAATATCTATCGTGCGTTACCGCAATTACAGTTCCTGCATATTGTGCTAAATGTTGCTCTAACCATAGAACAGACTCAGCATCAAGGTGATTGGTAGGCTCATCAAGAAGTAATACATCTGGCTGTTGCAACAACAAACGACATAAAGCTACACGACGACGCTCACCTCCTGAAAGGTTTTTAATTGGTGTATCACCTTCTGGTGTACGCAATGCATCCATTGCGATTTCTAATTTTGTATCGATTTCCCAAGCGCCAAGAGCATCAATTTTATCTTGCAAAGCTGCCTGACGATCCATTAACTTATCCATTTTATCAGGATCGGAATAGTTTTCTTCAAGACCGAATAAATCATTAATTTGATTGTATTCTTCTAAAACCGCCATAGTTTCAGCAGCTCCTTCACGAACAATTTCGATAACCGTTTTAGAATCATCAAGAATTGGCTCTTGCTCTAAATATCCTACAGTATAACCAGGTTGAAAAACAACATCTCCCTGATAGTTTTTATCAACTCCTGCAATAATTTTTAATAAAGAAGATTTTCCTGAACCATTAAGTCCTAAAATACCAATTTTAGCACCATAAAAGAAACTCAGGTAAATATTTTTAAGTACTGGTTTGTCTGCTCCCTGATAGGTCTTACTCAATTTCTGCATTGAGAAAATTACTTTCTTATCGTCTGACATTTGTTTATTTTTATTTTAATTAATTATTTTCTATTGATTGTATATTGCAATTGATTTTTTGCAATTAATATTTTTTTTTAGACTCTACCTTTTAATGCATTAAAAACCCAGGCATTAGCAAAAAAACCAACACCTACTGCTACAAACCCCCAGCCAGAAACATCTCTGTATCTAAAAGCGCCAAGACCTATAAGCAACAATCCCATAAGTATCATTATAAAAGTAGCCCATCCTAAAACGGTATTTTTATTCATTCCCATAATTGTGTAATTATTATTTTTAAGTAGTAAAATTTTTAGAAAGGCAAATATCGTGAATTTTAACGGCTTAATTAAATATTTTGTAAAGCATTTCTTTTAGTAAATCTGATTGTGGTAAAGCATTTGCTCCTACTCCTTTACTTTTAACATCGACATCGCGCAAAGCCCCAACAATCTGACTCACTTTTCGCATCGGATAATTTTTAATTGCCAAATCATATTCCTTTAAAAAATAAGGATTTACACCAATTGCCGCCGCTACATTTTTAGGATTTTTATCTTTAAGTCCGTGGTATTTTAAAAGTTGAACAAAAAATCCAAAAACCAGTCCGGTTGTCATTACCAAAGGATATTCTTTGGGATTATGAGCAAAATTTTCTGCAATTTTATAGGCTTTCAATTGATTACGTTCACCAATTGCTTTTCTCAATTCAAAAACATTGTAATCTTTACTAAAACCAATATTTTCCTCAATATGCTGCGGTGTAATCATCGTTCCTTGTGGCAAAATGATTTGAAGTTTCTCCAGTTCATTGTTGATTTTACTTAAATCAGTACCTAAGAATTCTACCAGCATGGCATTTGCTTTTGGGTCAATTGTGTATTTTTTTCCAGCCAAAACGCGCTTAATCCAATCACCAACCTGGTTTTCGTACAATTTTTTACTTTCGTAAACAATTCCGTTTTGCGCTAATAATTTAGTGACTTTTTTACGTTTGTCAAGCGTTTTATATTTGTAGCAAAAAACCAAAACAGTTGTTTCCATCGGGTTATTTACATACGATTCGATTTTATCAATTGTTCTGGATAAATCTTGTGCTTCTTTTACAATAACAACCTGACGGTCAGCCATCATAGGATAGCGCTTGGCCGTTGAAACTATATCTTCAACAGAAACATCTCTTCCGTATAAAACAGTCTGATTGAATCCTTTCTCTTCTTCAGAAAGTACATTTTGTTCAATATATTCAGATAATTTATCAATATAATAAGGCTCCTCGCCCATTAAAAAATAAATTGGTTTTATATTTCCTGCCTTTATATCATTAACAATTTTTACAACTTCGTCCATTCAAAATTTTGTTTCAGGTTTAAAGTTTCAGGTTTATAGCTTCAATACTTGAAACTTTAAACTTGAAACCTGAAACCATTTTTATATTTTTGCTTTATGTTAAAGCTAAATTTCCCTACTTATACTTTCCGATTCAAAAATAGCGAAAATAAAGTGTCTATTTTTGATGAAATCAGGAAAAAATTTATCATTCTTACTCCAGAAGAATGGGTTCGCCAACATGTTGTTCATTATTTAATGAATGAAAAAAAATACCCAAAATCACTCATAAACGTAGAGAAAGTTTTGACAATAAACGGATTACGAAAAAGATATGATATTGTAGTTTTTAATTCTGATGGTTCTATACATATATTAGTAGAATGCAAGGCACCTGAAGTAAAAATATCACAAGCAACTTTTGATCAAATTGCCCGTTATAATATGACAATGCAGGCACGATTTTTGAAAGTCACAAATGGTCTGAGTCATTATTACTGCCAGATGGATTTTGAAAACGAAAAATATGAGTTTTTAAAGTCTCTACCGGATTATAAAGAAATTTACTAAATAATAAAAAAATACTTTTGGATAAAATAGCTGTTGTCATTTTAAATTGGAACGGAGTTAAATTGTTGGAACAATTTTTACCTTCAATAATTCAATTTTCAGAGGAAGCCACTATATATGTTGCAGATAATGCTTCTACAGATAATTCGATAGATTTTGTCAGGCAAAATTTTCCAACAATAAAAATCATAAAAAACAGCGGTAATCACGGTTTTGCAAAAGGCTACAATGATGCCCTGAAAGAGGTAAATGCAGAAATTTATGCCTTAGTTAATTCTGATATTGAAGTAACAGAAAATTGGCTAAAACCTATTATCCATACATTTGATTCTGAAAACCAAACTGCCATAATTCAACCTAAAATTCTGGATTTTAAAAACAAGGAATACTTTGAATATGCGGGTGCAGCAGGTGGTTTTATAGATAAATATGGTTTTCCATTTTGTCGCGGAAGAATTTTTGATACACTAGAGAAAGACAACGGTCAATACGATGATAATTGTGAATTATTCTGGGCATCCGGAGCTTGTTTTTTTATCAGAAAAGAGGTCTATGACGAATTAAAAGGATTTGATGAAACTTTTTTTGCACATCAGGAAGAAATTGATTTATGCTGGCGCGCTGCAAATGAAGGTCATATAATTAAATACAACTCACAATCAGTTGTTTATCATGTTGGAGGTGCTACATTACAACAAGGAAACCCTAAAAAAACATTTTTGAATTTCAGAAATTCACTATTGATGTTAGTCAAAAATTTACCTAAAAAAGGTTTATTTTTTGTAATTTTCTTCCGAATGATTTTGGATGGTATTGCCGGCATCCGTTTTCTTACGCAAGGAAAACTTAAACATACTTTTGCTATTTTAAAAGCGCATTTTTCATTTTATTGTATATCTTTAAAATATTTACGCGAGCGAAAAGATTTTCAGATACAGCAATACTATACCGTAAAAAGTATCGTTTACTTATATTACATTAAGAAATTGACTGTATTTAAGGAAATCTTTAACAGTAATCAAAATATTAAAAACTAAATTTGTAATCAACGTTTAATTAAATATAATACCTATGAGAAAAATAGTTATCGCACTATCAGTATTAATGGCCTTAACTTCGTGTGTATCGAAAAAGGAATATGCGGCGCTTGAAGCTAAACAAAAAGAGACACAAGATTTATTAAACTCTTGCACAGTTAAATTAAATTCTTGTCTAGAAGAAAAAGCAGGATTAGCAGCAACAGCTGAAAGTTATAAAGCACACAATCAAGACTTAATTAACAGCTCGAAAGATTTAACAGTTTTAACTACAAAAGGTGCTGAAAACCTTGAAAAATCTTTAGAAAGCTTAAAAGAAAAAGATTTAAAAATCTCTAGACTTCAAGATGCACTTACTAAAAAAGACAGTGTAACTTTAGCATTAGTTACAAGTTTAAAAGGTGCAGTTGGAATCAACGATCCGGATATCGAAATCAATGTTGAAAAAGGAGTTGTATTCATCTCTATCGCTGATAAATTGTTATTTAAAAGTGGAAGTTATGACGTAACTGATGCAGCAAAAGGCGTTTTAGCTAAAGTTGCAAAAGTTGTAAACGACAAACCTGATTTTGAATGTATGGTTGAAGGTCACACAGATAACGTTCCTTACAAAAGCAACGGTGTTTTGTTAGACAACTGGGATTTAAGTGTTAAACGTTCTACTTCTATCGTTCGTGTATTAACAAATGACCTTGGTGTTAACCCTGCAAAATTAATTGCTGCTGGTAGAAGTTCATACATTCCATTAGTTGCAAACGATACTCCTGAAAACAAAGCACGTAACAGAAGAACTCGTATTGTTGTTATGCCAAAAATCGATCAATTCTACGATATGATTGAAAAAGAAATGAAAAAACAAGCTAAATAATCTGGCTTTTCATTTTATAGAATATACAAAAAGCAGGTCAATTGACCTGCTTTTATTTTACTCTTAACTTTTTTTAATAACCAATTAAATGTTAATTAAGAATAGCATTATTTTTAAATTAACTAACTAAATTTAACTATCCTAAAATTAGTTAAATATTTTAAATAATTATACTATTTCAGTATTTTTTTACAAAATATCGATATCACCCTTTCCTTCTCTTACAATAACGGGTTCATGTTCGGATAAATCTATAATTGTCGAACCAACATTATCCCCATAACCACCATCAATTACCATATCAACAAGATTTTGCCACTTCTCAAAAATTAACTCCGGATCTGTTGTATATTCAATTACATCATCTTCATCACGAATAGAAGTCGAAACAATTGGATTTCCTAATTGGCGAACAATTTCTAAAGCAATATTATTATCAGGAACACGAATACCAACAGTAGTTTTCTTTTTAAATTCTTTTGGTAAATTATTATTACCGGGTAAAATAAATGTATAAGGTCCAGGCAAAGCTCTTTTTAGAATTTTAAAAGTAGAAGTATCAATCTGACGCACATAATCTGATAAATTACTCAAGTCATGACAAATGAATGAAAAATTTGCTTTTTCTAACTTCACTCCTTTAATTTTTGCGATTTTCTCCAAAGCACGAGAATTGGTAATATCGCAGCCCAAACCGTAAACAGTATCTGTTGGATAAATTACCAAACCTCCATTTTTAAGCACTTTTACAACTTTTGCAATTGCAGCTTCACTAGGTTTATCAGGATATATTTTTATAAATTCGGCCATTTTTAAGTTTGTTTAAAATTTAATTTTGTTTCAGGTTCCAAGTTTATTCAAGTCAGTTTAACCGCAAAGTCGCCTAAGTTTTATGCAATAAACGCAAAGCTTTGTGAACTTTAAAGTAAACACACCTTAATTTATTTGCGGAACTTTGCGTAAATCTTTGCGGTTAAATTTATGTTCAAAGTCAAGCAACCTGAAACTTGAAACTTTTTTTATCCTATAACATCCAATTTAGCAAATCGCAGCAATAGCTTTTTAATTCCGCCAACCTCAAATTTTATTTCAGCTTTTTTATCAGCTCCAACACCTTCAAGATTAACAACTTCACCTTTGCCAAAACGTTCATGCATAACAACATTTCCAACCGTTAATTTACTGTCGAATAAATTTGCACCGGTAGAAGTTGGCGCATTTCCAGCAACAGGTTTTAGTTTTCGAATATTCAAATCCGGTTTTGGTTCGTTATCCGTAATGTGTTTTGGCGGAGTTCCTCCAACCGGTTTTGCCAATCGTAATTTTGATTTATCAACATCACCAAAAATATCACCGTCAATCATTGGTTTATAACGATAATTACTTTCTGCAGGCGTTAAGTATTCTAAATATTGCGGATCAATTTCTTCAATAAAACGAGATGGTTCGCTGTCTGTCAGTTTTCCCCAACGATAACGAGATTGTGCGTAAGTTAAATACGCCTGATGTTCTGCACGGGTCAAAGCTACATAAAACAAACGACGTTCTTCTTCCAATTCACTTCTGGTACTCATACTCATCGCACTCGGAAACAAATCTTCTTCCATACCCACTACAAATACATGTGGAAATTCAAGTCCTTTTGCCAGGTGAATTGTCATCAAAGCCACACGATCTTCATCAGAAGTATCTTTATCTAAATCAGTAGCAAGTGCCACATCTTCCATAAATTCAGAAAGTGCTCCTCTTGCTCCGTCAATTTCTCTTTGTCCTTCAGTAAAATCTTTTATACCATTTAAAAGTTCTTCGATATTCTGAATTTTTGCCATTCCTTCCGGCGTAGCATCTTTTTTTAATTCCTGTACCAGACCTGTTTTTTTAGCCACATGATCTGTAATATAAAAAGCATCCTGATTTTCATTGATTACCTGAAAACTCTGAATCATTGTCACAAAATCATTCAATTTATTCTTTGTTCCGGTGTTCAGTTTCAAATCAATTTTATCAATATTCACCATTACTTCCCAAATCGAGCGTTTGTAATGATTGGCGGCAATAGTTAGTTTTTCAACAGTTGTGTCTCCAATTCCACGCGCCGGATAATTGATCACACGAATCAACGCTTCTTCATCTTTCGGATTAATTATCAAACGCAGATAGCACAAAACATCCTTGATTTCTTTACGTTGATAAAAAGACAATCCGCCATAAATCCTATACGGAATATCACGTTTTCTTAAAGCATCTTCCATCGCACGCGACTGAGCATTAGTACGATATAAAATTGCAAAAGCTCCGTTATGAAGCTGATTTTGCATTTTCTGTTCAAAAATGGTACTCGCTACAAAACGTCCTTCCTCGGCATCAGTCAAACTACGATGAACTTTGATTTTTGCTCCAAAATCATTCGCCGTCCAAACTACTTTATCCAGTTTGGTTTTATTATGCTCCATGATAGTGTTTGCCGCTTCAACGATATTTCGGGTTGAGCGGTAATTTTGTTCCAAACGAAACATTACAACACCTTCATAATCCTTTTGAAAATTCAGGATATTATTAATGTTCGCGCCGCGGAAAGCATAAATACTCTGGGCATCATCCCCAACCACACAAATATTCTGAAATTTATCTGATAAAGCCCTAACAATCAAATACTGAGAATGATTTGTATCCTGGTACTCATCAACCAAAATATAACGGAAACGATTTTGATATTTCGCCAAAACTTCCGGAAAACGAGTAAGCAATTCATTGGTTTTCAATAATAAATCATCAAAATCCATTGCACCGGCTTTAAAACAGCGCTCTACATATTGCTGGTAAATCTCACCCAATCTTGGTCTTTTTGCCATTGCATCGGCTTCAACAAGTTCAGGATTATTAAAATAGGCTTTTACCGTAATCAAGCTGTTTTTATAACTCGAAATTCGGCCTAAAATCTGTTTTGGTTTATAAATATCACGATCCAGCTGCATTTCCTTAATAATCGAAGAAATAAGTCTCGCCGAATCCTGTGAATCGTAAATTGTAAAATTGGAAGGATAACCCAAATGATCTGACTCTGAGCGCAGTATACGGGCAAAAATCGAGTGAAAAGTTCCCATCCATAAGTTCTTAGCCTCAGTTGCACCCACAATATCCGAAATCCTGTGTTTCATTTCACGGGCTGCTTTATTCGTAAAAGTAAGTGATAAAATGTTGAATGCATCAACACCCTGCGCCATTAAATAAGCAATTCTAATTGTTAAAACACGGGTTTTTCCAGATCCTGCACCAGCAATAATAATCATTGGCCCATCTTTCTTTAAAACGGGTTCTCGTTGCGCTTCGTTGAGCTGGTCAATATATTTTTGCATGAAATTTTTCTCCTTTTAATGCAAAAATAAGAATTAAAAAAGAAAGTTCCTAAGATGTAAATGAAAGGTTCTAAGATGCTAAAGTTCTGAGTTGCTAAGTTTTTTTTCTTAAGATTCTGAGTTCTGGAATGCTATTTTTTTTATTCCGAAGCAGAACAATAGGCATTTTAATAAACATAGTTCCCGCTTTCGGCTATATCTCTCCGTTTCACTGCGAGGATACCGTCTCTATCGGGGCTAAGTTCAAACAATTAGTTTTTAAATTTGAAAGAAAAATCTGTAATATTAAAATAATTCTATATTTGCAAAACTTACGAAATGAAAAATGAAAATAGAAATTACAAAAATCGCTGAAGAAACTTATTCTGAAATAATTAATAAATACTCTGAAACTAAAGCAGCTTCTTTTTCTGAAAAAACCATTTCAACTTTGCATATGATTGAACAAAACAGTCAAATTGGCTCTAAATATAAAAAAACTACCTATAGAAAATTCTTAATATCAAGCCAAGTCTATTTATTTTACAAAATCGAACTTCAAATAATTTATATTGTACTTTTTTGGGATAATAAAAGAAATCCAATAAATTTAGATATTATACTTAGTTCTTAGTTTTTCTTTAAAATCTGAGAAATCTATTGTTCTTCCTGCTTTAATATCTTCTTCACTTTTTTCAAGCTGTTGAATCAAAATTTCTTCAGGAAATAACAATGCTGTAATTAGCTTTACCTCTTGATGTGTGAAATTTTTAGATTTTAGTTTTCGATAGTATGTAGCATGTTTCAACCCAAGTTTTTGAATAAAAAAATCAGCTTTATAGTAAGATTTATTTATAAGTTCAGGTAGACTATTAATGTAATTCTCGTAATTTTCAACTATTTCTATCATTTTATGATACTTAAAATTGCTATTATCTAGCAAATATAATTTAATTAAATGATATTAAATACTAAAAAACTTTTAAACTTACGCATTCACAAGCTTATTTAAAAAACACATCATAAGCAAAACGTATCAAAGTCCCAATTACCACAACTAAAAAGAAGATTCTAATAAAACTATTTCCTTTATTAATGGCTAGTTTTGCACCAAGCCAACCGCCAAGTCCATTGCTAATTGCCATCGGAATTGCTATTGACCAAATGATTTTACCTTTTATCATAAACAAGCAAATTGAACCAAAATTAGTCGCCAGATTCACCATTTTGGCATTCGCAGAAGCATGCAGAAAGTCAAAGCCCAATAACGCGATAAAAGCAACTACAAAAAAACTTCCTGTTCCGGGACCAATAAAGCCATCATAAAAACCAACAATTACACTAATTACAACTGCATAAATTATCTGAGTTATTGCCGAATGGTCTTTTTCAACATGCTGACCAAAATTTTTCTTTGCATAAGTGTAAACAAACAATAATGACAAAACGACAAGTAATAATGGTTTCATAAAATCATTGCTTACCATCGTTAAAATCGTAGAACCTAAAAACGCAGATGGAACCGCCAAACACATCATTATCAAAAGCAACTTCCATTGAATCACTACTTTTTTCAAATATTGAAAAGCTGCAAAAGCAGTTCCGGTAAAAGCAGGTAATTTTAAAGTTCCAATAACGGTAGAAACAGGCAAATTAGGTAATAAAATCAATCCCATTGGTGTTTGGATTAATCCGCCGCCGCCTACAATAGCATCAATAAATCCTGCAGCAAAAGCAGCTAAACAAAGTAAAATAATGATGTATGATTCCATTTATATTGGGTTTCAGCAGGTTTAAAGAATTGTGCACAAAAGTAGACTTCCGTTTCATTTATTACAATAAAAAATAATGTTGTTTTCTCATCAAAAAGTATATTTTTGTTGAAAAATTATTCAAATGGATTTTACAAGAATTATAGACTTAGCCAGTTATACTCTACCTGCCATCGTGACAGGATTTGTAGCATACAGTTTTTTTGAATTACATATTAAAAACAACGATAAAAAACGTACCTTTTTATTGAATAAAGAATATCAGAAACAATCTTTGCCGATACGTTTACAGGCTTACGAACGTATGACTTTATATTTAGAGCGTATAAACCTAACAAAATTATTAATTAGAGTTGCGCCAATATCAAACGAAAAACACGATTATGAAAACTTCGTAATCGACCAAATCGAACAAGAATTCGAGCATAATTTAACACAGCAAATTTACATGTCTGATGAATGTTGGACAATCATCACAACAGCTAAAAACTCAACAATTCAAATTATTCGTAAAGCTGCCATGAGCGATCGTGTTGACAGCGCAGATAAATTACGTGAAGTGATTTTAAATGATTTATTAGAGAAACAATCTCCTAGTAATGCTGCTTTGGGATATATTAAGAATGAGGTTTCTGAACTTTGGTAAAAAATAGTTTTTAATTTTTGATGATGCTTATTTTATTTAAAACTGTTTGAATCCAATTTTTATCAGTTTCAGAAATTATAATGGTTTTAAAACCATATTTCTGACCTTCCATTTCAACTCCCATTGAGTCATCTACATGAACATCTATATGAAACATCGGAGGGTATTTTGAACAATGAATATTTGTTGTTCTGATTTTCTTTTGATGTTTCTGTTGATTTATTACAAAATCAACAGGAATTCCATAAGAATAAAAAGTCCATTTTATTCTTAATTCACTTCTATACGAAGTTGTATAAATTAAGATTTCATGTTTTTGCTTTTTTATTTCCTTAAATAAATTTATGGTTCCCTTTCTTATACTTTCAATACCTAAAAATTTCTGAAATAAACTTACTTTTTCTAATTCAAACTTCTTTGAAATTAATGTATCATCAAGATCAAAAGATACTTTCATATTTGTAATTCTTTAATTACCTATTATCACTCATAACCTCAGATTTATTCTGAGCATATTCATAACCTTGCTCCCACCATTCTTTCATCACTTCTTTATTAAAAATAAGCGCATTATCTGTAAGTTTTGTCGGAGTATAATATAAGTTAAGTTTCACATTTTTGTTATTTGCCATAAGTTTTCCTATAGCAATATCGTGTTTCTCTACCTGATCCAGGGCAATTCGGAACAAATCAATCATTAACGAAAACGGGTTTTTTCCAATAACCATTTTATCCATATTCACTTCAGTTTCCAAAATAATTACATCAATTTCTGTGGCTCCACGGTTAATGGCTTCACGAATAGGAACCAAACTGGAAAATCCTCCATCACCATATTCGCAATTGTCCTTTTCAACCAAACTCATAAACGGAACATAATTACTCGAAATCCACGACCAATCACAAAACTCTTCGTAACTACAATCTTTTATAGATTTATATTCTGATTCGTTTTTAGTAAAATTGGTTACGGTAATAATAACATCATTATTTAGTTTTTTCAGCTTATTAAAATCAGTAAGACTAAAATTATTCTTAATATATTTCCTTAAACCTTTGCTTTCGCCAAATGTTCTTTTTCCTTTAAAAAACTGACGCAAAACATTGAAGTGGTTTATCGTTACAATATCAACGCCATCTTTGTTTTTAACTACAAACGGACAAATATTAAAAATACTTGACATGGTAACATTAGTATAAACAGAGTGAATTTTTTTAATATGCCCCAAGGCTAAATGCGGAATCAGCAAACTTCCTGTTGAAGTTCCCAGAAACAAATCATATTCGTGATTTTTTTCTTCTATTAAATATTGTGCAACTCCGCCGGCAAATGCGCCTTTGCTGCCACCACCTGAAATAACCAATGCTCTCATAAATTTAATGTAGGTATTTATTTTGTTTTTGGGCTTTTTTTAGAGAATAGAGTAAAGAATATAGAAAAAAGACTAAAAGCTACACGCAAAAATCTATTTTCTTTGCTCTATTTTCTTTGTTCTATTTTCCATTCTCTTTCTTCTACTCCTTCAACAAACGATTCAATTGAAACTGTTCATCGGGGGTCAAATTAGGTAAAATTCTATCAAATGAAGCACGCATTTCAGGTTTTTTTAATAAAAATCGAATCGTGTCTCTTCCAAATTTCGAAAATTGCCACATATGATGCGTTGTAGAACTAACCAAATTACTGAGAACCTGATCGTTAATTATTTTAAATGCGATTAATTTTTCGAGAGCATTTTGTCGTGTTGTAGCTTCATATTTAGTAGATGAAAACGAAATTAGTTCCGCAATTAAATCTTCTGAATTAGGAGCATAATCAGGAGTTGACAACGCCAGTGAAAGCCACATGGTACGAAGATTATAATCATTAAAACCTATCCATTTTTTTGATTTATCTAAGTAAGCAGTGCGTTGATCCGGAAAATTTTTCCATAACCAATACAAAGCAATTTCCTGCGTTTGATATGATTTATCATTTAATAAAGTTTCATATTCTGATCTAAATTCTTCGGGGATTTTGGTTAAAGTAGTCGCAACAGCCTGTCGAATTTGTATATTATTGGTTTGTAAAGCCAAGAGCAAAAGTTCTTTCTTGGCTTCAAATTTTTCATTTTCTAATTGATCAACAATTGCTTCTTTAACCGCATAATAAACATCTGATTTCAAAGTATTTCTTAAAAAATCCAGCTTTTCTGCTATTGGTGTCTTTTTCAATTTATCAACTTCTAAGCGAATTTGGATTGCTTTATTTTTACTCAACAAAGCATTTGCTGCAGGAGTATCAAAAACAGTAGATTCTAACCAGGTTTTTTGAAACTGAACCAAATCAAAATTCGAAACCTTTTTTATTTCATCAAAGAAATTTTGAGTGTTCACATTTTGATATGCATATTTTTTTAAATAACTTTTTACGGCTTTCTTAAATGCCTTATCACCAATTGATTCATGTAAAACAAATAAAGCCCAGGCACCTTTTTCATAAAAAGTAAGCGAGCTCGCTTTGGCATTTAGAACCGGAATTGTGTCAGTTCTCGAAGCAAATTTTATTTGTTGGGCTGTGTCGTATAATTTCGAGTAAAAATAGTCATCACCATAAATTTCCCTTTCGGCCAAAGCAGCATAATAGGTTGCAAAACCTTCCTGCAGCCAATGATGTGTGCTGCTTTCGGCTGTTATTAAATCTCCAAACCAATGATGTGCCAATTCATGCGCATCAACATTAGTATAATTTCGGTCTTCAAAACCAATTGAATCAACCACATAACGGGTTGCAAAAAGTGTTGTTGTTGTGTTTTCCATTCCCGCATATAGAAAATCGCGAACCGGAATTTCTCTGTAAATTTCCCATGGATAACTGACCCCTATTTCTTTTTCTAAAAAATCAAAAATACGTTTCGAATATCTGTATGTAGGTTCAAAACGGTTTACGTCTTTATTTTCCAGATAATATTCTAACGGAATTTTAGATTTCGCAATCAATTCTTTCTTGTCATATTTTCCAATGGCAAGCATCAATAAATAAGAACTCATTGGATTTTTCATCTGGTATTGCCAATGAACTAAATCTCCGCTTGACGATTTATCTTTCAAAATTCCGTTTGAAACAACCTGATAATCTTTATTATAAGTAATTCCCAGATTAAAAATCAATTTTTCATTTACATCATCAAAGCTCGGAAACCAATTGCTGGTGTATCTTCCCTGCCCTTGTGTCCAGATTTGAACTTCAGCATTTTCGATAGCTACAAAATACAAAGCCTGTTTTGGTTTTACAACATAATCAAAAGTCAGATGATTTTGTCCCTTTTGAAAATTGTAAATAATTTGCAATTGTTTTCCTGTATTAACAAAAATCGCCTCTTTTTGGTTGATTGCAACCTTAGAAAATTCCATATTTTTAGCATCTAATTTTATGGTATCCAAAGGTTTTAGAACCTCAAATTCATAATCTACAGATCCTGAAACAGATTTTTCTTTGGCATCTAATTTCAATTGTCCGTTTACCGATTTAAAATCGACAAATTGGGTTTGTTGTGCAAATATGAAAGTGGTAAATAATAGTAGGATGTATTTCATTGAAAATAAATTGGTGGCAAAATCCCAAAGTTACAAAGGTTTAATCAACAAATCGAATGAAATTTGTATGTTTACGATAGAAAATTTCAACATCGTGTCAAAACAAAAAAAAGCCATATTCAATTGGAGCAGCGGTAAAGATTCTGCACTTACATTATATAAAATACTTCAAAATCCTGAATACAAGATCGAATATCTTTTAACAAGCGTAAACCAACAATTTCAACGAATTTCAATGCATGGCGTTCGGGTCGAATTGTTAGAATCACAATCGAAGAGCATCGGAATTCCATTAAAAATTTTACAGATTCCGGAAATGCCATCCATGGAAGTTTACGAAAATGTAATGACAGAAACTTTAACGGAATTAAAGAACGAAGGAATTACACATTCTGTTTTTGGAGATATTTTTCTTGAAGATTTACGAAAATATCGTGAAAATCAATTGGCTAAAATTGGTTTTAAAGGTGTTTTTCCTATCTGGAAAATTCCAACGCAAAATTTGATACAGGAATTTATTGCTTTGGGATTTAGAACTATTGTAGTTTGCGTAAACGAACGTTATTTAGATAAAAGTTTTGTGGGGCGAATTATCGATCAGGATTTCATCAATAATTTACCCGATAATGTCGATGTATGCGGAGAAAACGGCGAATTCCATACTTTTACTTTTGACGGACCTATTTTTTCAGAACCCATAAATTTTGAAATTGGAGAAATTGTTTATAGAAAATATGAAAAATCCGGAAATGAAGATACTTCAAATACAGCCTGCGATACAAATACAGACGATCCTTTTAATTTTGGATTTTGGTATTGCGATTTGATACCTAAAAACTAAATTAGACAATTAGAAAATGTGTCAATTTGATAATTTTAGAACGCTTTGTAATTATCTCATTTTCTAATTTTCATCATACATTTTAAGCAAATTCGTAACCGTATTCCAATTTCTCATTGTTACTATAACATTCAGTTTTTTCTCAATATATTTACCTTCTAATCTGGTTTTTCCGGCTCCAATTTCATATTTAATAAAAATTCTGTTGCCGTCTATACTTGCTTCATCGGGTTTAAACTGACTGATTTTTAGGTCATTTATATTTTCTTTTTTCAAAACAGTTGATACAAAAGCAACATAGAGTTTTTTAGTATCTATATCTTTTTCTTTAAAAAACGGATTGTTTGCAAAACACAATTCCAAATCTTTTTTCGTAATCACAATCGTAGGAACTTCGTGTCCAAAAATTTTAAAAATTTCCTGCTTAATCATAAATCCCACTTTTGAAGCTTCTTCTTCGCTTTCTACAAAAACATTTCCGGATTGTAGATACGTTCTCACGTTTTGAAAACCAATATTTTCTAACATTGTTTTCAAAGCTTCCATTTTCATCATGTTGTGTCCCGAAACGTTGATTCCGCGCAGAAGTACTAAATGTGTTGTCATTTTTCAAAATTTAAAACTCAAAGATATAGTTTTTAAACTTTGGCAACAATTAAAGAAACAGTTTCACTTTAAAGAATATTTTTTTCTTATAAATTCTTTCTTACCGGTTTTTAAATTCTTTATTAAATATTTTCATTTAAAAAGACGGTATATTCTTTACCGGATTCCAAGCGCTTTCTTCCATCCTGAGTGTAAAAAACAGGTGGAAAATATTGATACGTATTTTTAGCATCAGGTGAAGATTGGTTATTTTGCAAGTTTAAACCATCCTGAGACAGATAAAAAACGTCAAAATCTAATCTATAGCCCTTCTTATTGTATTTTTCGATTATTCCTAATTCAGTTTGTGAATTAACTGTCTGTCCAAGTTCAACAAATATTCCATCTTTTTTTAAACCTTTATACATTGCAAAAGTTCCATCTTCATGTTCTATCACTACTTGATTTCTTCTGGAAGTAAATTGAGCGTCTAAAAGAGAGTTGTCGTTGTATTGATTATCTATCAAAACCACTATACCTTTTCTCATGCTATATATTGTATCCGGCTTATTTGAAGCTACAGCATACGATTTCCAATCTACAGCCTTTTTCAAACCAAAATATTTTTCACCTACAGATTCAGATTCAAATATTTTTATTTTTTTGCCATTTTTGAAAGGAAGTACATAACGAAATAAATTATCAATCTTTGGATTGACAGCTCCTAAAGTTGCAGAATATCGCATCGAATAAGTAATATCCTGATCTTTATTTATTGGCTCAAGTTTCATAATAAATCCTGAATCATCGCTTACTACTTTTTCGTAAGTACTAACATTACAATTACTTAAATTTGAAAATTCAAGCGTTAAGGTATAGCTTCCCGGATTTTTCTTTTCATATAATAAATCAACACTTCTGTCTGAATTTTCTATTGATAAAATAGTAATATTTTGACTTTGAGCTGATAAATTTGAATTTGATAACAAAAAGAATGAAACAATTAGTAAATAAAGAATTTTATTATTCATTTTCATGCAGGTTTAATAGTTAACTTAAAATACAATTAATCCTACAATAATACAATAAAAAAATATAATACAATACTTTTCTTACATTTTTTCTTTGATTATTCGTTTTTAAAATTCCTAATTAAAATCTATCTTCGCTATCCTAAAGAGAAAAGAAAAATGAATATAGAACAAAGAATATAGACAAAAGTCTATACTCTATATTCTTAATTTCTATTTTCTAAAGTCTATCCCGAAGTTTCGGGACTAAAATCTAAGAAGTCTAAAAAATGTCTAATAATCTCCTCGAAACCCCAATCGAATACTTAAAAGGTGTTGGCCCAACCCGTGGTCAGTTGCTTCGTAAGGAATTGAGCATTCATAAATATGGAGATTTGATTAATTTTTTTCCAAATAGATATATTGACAGAACGCGTTATTATAAAATAAATGAGCTGCAAAACACAGGCTCTGAAGTTCAGATTATTGGAAAAATCATCAATATTAAAACGGTTGAATTTGCAAAAAATAAAAAACGTTTAGTTGCCACTTTCGTTGATGATACAGGACAAATTGACCTGAATTGGTTTCAGGGACATAAATGGGTTCGTGAGAGTCTAAAACTAAATGAAGTTTGTGTAATTTTTGGAAAATGTTCTCTTTACGGAAGTCAGTTTAGTATGGCGCATCCGGAAATTGAATTGTTAAGCGAGCACGAAAAAAGTCTTCGTTCGGCTATGCAGCCTGTTTATCCTTCAACAGAAACGCTGACAAATCGCGGAATTTCGAACCGAACGATCAATAAATTAATGCAGCAATTGTTTATTGAAACTCAGGCATTATTTTCTGAAACATTTCCAGCTTATTTAATCGAAGAATTAAAACTGATTTCAAAAAAAGCCGCTTTATTCAATATTCATTTTCCAAAAAGTACTGAGGCTTTAGCGAAAGCCCAATTTCGATTGAAATTTGAAGAATTGTTTTTTATTCAACTGCAATTAATCACAAAAAATCTCATTAGAAAACATAAAATAAAGGGACATCCGTTTACTAAAGTTGGTGAATTTTTTAATGAATTCTACCAGAATCATTTGCCTTTTGAACTTACAAATGCACAAAAACGTGTGGTTAAGGAAATCCGTTCTGATATGGGAAGTAATGCCCAAATGAACCGATTATTACAGGGTGATGTAGGTTCCGGAAAAACAATTGTGGCATTTTTAAGCATGCTTTTGGCAATCGATAACGGGTTTCAGGCTTGTTTGATGGCACCAACAGAAATACTTGCCAATCAGCATTTTATTGGTTTATCAGAATTGGCTGCAACTTTAAACCTTAATATAAAAATATTAACAGGTTCAACCAAAACTGCAGCCCGAAGAATAATTCACGAAGAGCTTGAAAACGGCAGTTTACATATTTTGATTGGAACGCATGCTTTATTGGAAGATAAAGTAAAATTCAAAAATTTAGGTTTGGCCGTAATTGATGAACAGCATCGTTTTGGAGTTGAGCAGCGTTCTAAACTGTGGAAGAAAAATGATATTCCGCCACACGTTTTGGTGATGACTGCCACGCCTATTCCCAGAACTTTGGCAATGAGCTTATATGGCGATCTGGATATTTCTGTTATTGATGAATTGCCTCCCGGCAGAAAACCAATTCAGACGGTTCATCGATTTGACAGTAACCGATTGAAAGTATGGAAATTCCTGAAAGATGAAATTGCAAAAGGAAGACAAATTTACATTGTTTATCCGCTAATTCAGGAATCAGAAAAAATGGATTTTAAAGATTTGATGGATGGCTACGAAAGCATTTCACGTGATTTTCCGCTTCCTCAATATTCAATTTCAATCTTGCACGGAAAAATGAAACCTGCGGATAAGGATGCCGAAATGAAACGTTTTTCTGAAGGGAAAACCAATATTATGGTCGCAACGACTGTGATTGAAGTTGGTGTAAATGTACCCAACGCCAGTGTTATGATTATCGAAAGTGCCGAACGTTTTGGTTTGTCTCAGCTTCACCAGCTGCGTGGCCGCGTGGGTCGTGGCGCCGAACAGAGTTATTGTATTTTGATGACAAGCCATAAATTAAGTGCCGACAGTAAAACGAGAATGGAAACAATGGTGCAAACCAACGATGGTTTTGAAATTGCCGAAGTCGATCTTAAACTTCGCGGTCCGGGAGATTTAATGGGAACTCAGCAAAGCGGTGTTTTAAATCTGCAAATTGCTGATATTGTTCGTGATCGTGATATTTTGGCACTAGCCAGAAATTATGCCATGATGGTTTTAAAAAATGACGCACCACTCCAAAAACCCGAACATGCAACCCTAAAAGCTGTTTTTATAGAATTAACGAAGAAGAAAAATATTTGGAATTATATTAGTTAAGAGACTAAGTCTCTAAGTTGCTAAGCTTCTAAGTTTTTTAAATTCCAAATTCAATTTTTAACATCTTTGTCTTTTTTAATATTACAACTCTGAACCTAAGAATCTTAGAATCTTAGAGCCTTAGAATCTTCAAGAAAAAAATACTTCACTGTATCAAACATTCATTTACCACATGGTGACTGATTTAAATTTGTTGGGGAGCAAATTTGAAGTTGAATAATTTATCGATACAATGAAGTACACCGTCATGTTTTAATCTTCAAAATAATTTACTATTATTTTTTTGTGTTTTTCTTTTCAAAAAAACCATTAAAAAAGCCTTTGCTTACTTTGTTTTTGTCGTCTTTGCCTGTTGCAACCAGATGATCCACATACTCCATGTATGTTTTTTTGCGTTCTTCAAGAAAACCAGTCAAATAATCTTCAGAAGCCCCTATTCCGCTAACTTCTTCAATATGTATTAGTTTTTTGTACAAAGGTTCTATAAATTTAATGATAATAGTTTCGGGTACCGATTTTCTGGTTCCAAAATATCCAACAATTTCGCCATCTTCATCGGCAATGATTTTAAAATCGGTAATTACCCAGTAGTATCTGCCTGTTTTAGACATATTTTTGATAATTGCATGAATATTTTTGCCTGATTTAATACTATCCCATAAAAATTTGAAAATCACTTTTGGCATATCCGGGTGACGTATAACGTTGTGCGGCTGTCCGATCAGCTCAAATTCATCATAACCAGAAACGTCGATAAAAGCTTCATTGGCATATAAAATGGTTCCTTTTGTATCTGTTTTACTTAGTAACACTTTAGTTTTATTCCAATCAACTTCTCTATCAGATGGAGTTGGGCGAGTAATTCTGGTATCCATAAATCTTGTGTTTAAAATTAATATGTACTTACGTTTTTACGTATAAATGATATTTCTTACGTTTTATTTTAATTAAGTTCTTCTTCTAAAATCTTTAATAAGTCTTTGATTTTTTTAAAAACAGATTCCAGTTCATCTTCCAGCCAGTCTGGCAAAGTATCATCATTTACAGATTTTAAATGCTGAATGTCGTTTGCTATCTGAATGATTTTTTTATACTGAAAATCTAATTTTTTTGCATTTGGATTATCCTGGTTTTCATCAAAAATTTTAGTAACTTCTTTACCAAAATCAGTTTTAAATTCTGTTTTTGACGAAACATCATTTTTTAAGAAAACATCAAAAGAGTTTTTTAAGTCTGTCAGCATAGTATTTGCCGATTCAAAATCGTGTTTGGACATAAAATAAGATTAAGTTAAAATTGATTTGGAAATCGTCGAAGTATTGAAACTACTCAATTTTAACCTCTGCTATTGGTTGATTTTACGTGAATATCATTCACCAAATCATCAATTTTTTTGGCACTGTCTCTCATCATTTCCAAGTAGCTCAGCAATTGGTCATTGTCAGTATGTCCTTTAGAAACATCAATTAATTTTAATACAGAACTTACCGGAAGTTTTAAATCTAAAGTAGTTCTATGAACAAAATCATTGTATTCTTTAGTTGCAGAAAGTGAGCTGTATTTTGCCGAAGCCAATTTGATGTTTTCCAATTCGTATTCGTCAGATATTTTAGAAATATGATTCTGGCTGTGTTCTTTAAAATAATAAGCCCAATAACCGTTCATAAAAAATACTACGGCCGCCAATATCACGTGAATAATTAACGTCTCCACATCAAAATTTACCTGCGAAAAATAAATTTGTAAACCGTTTGGATCCTGGTAAACAAAATTCTGCATATAAGCCAAACCTGCGTGATGTATTACAACCAAAAGCGTAAGCGGAATTTGTAATTTCCAGTTTTGATAAATAATAAGAATCGTACTGGCAATAAATACTGTAAAATGCATTTCAAACAAACCATGCATCTGGTAAATGTATTGTGCCATAAAAATAGCCAGCACAACTGATAAAACATACTGGTAAAAGTTTGATTTTTTAAGTAAAAGTTTTGCAGAATAATACATCAACAAATTTAATGTACCAACTCCTACGCCAATTTCAAAGGTGTCGTATTTAAAGGAAAGGCCAATTCCCAGAAAGAAATAGGCTGCAAGAACATAATTGATAATAGTATCAGACTTTTGCGTCATTGTTGACATAAAACTGTGCAAATAATCCTGTTCGTTTAAACTGGCTTTTGTTTTCATAATTTTGGTAATTTTGGTTAAGGTTAGATTTATTTAGAACATTTTGGTAATGAACATCCGTAAGCTCTTAGAGCTAAAGCATCAAATGATGGAGTTTTGGTTTGCTTTAATAATGATTCTAATGCCATTTGGGCATAATTACTGTCCGCATTAGTGCAATATCTTGTTTTATTGTAGTTTCCGCGATAATACAAATTATGCGACGGATCAACGATAACGGCTTGCGGAGTCGAGAAAACGCCACAATTTTCGGCAATCTCTTTGTCAAAATAGACAGGGATTTTGGCATCAAACTTCTTCTGAATTTCTTCTATGGTAAAATTCTTTTTTTTATTCAGTACAACAATTTTAAAATTAATCCGGTCTCCGTACTTTTTAATCAATCCACTTACATGCGGAATATTAAATCGGGAACATGGACAATCTGGATTAAAAAAATGAATAAAAACAGGTCTGTTATCAGTGATACAGCATTTTAAGTCGACTTTATTTCCTATTGCTATCTGGTGGAAATTTTGAGGAATTGGTGTGGGCAAAGTATACTTTATTTCATTCTGCCAAAACAAAAATGAAATAGCACAAAACAATAACGAAATCCATAAACCAACGAGTATTTTTCTTCTCATAAATGGGTAGTTTTTTTCTCTAAAAAGCAAACAATTAATAAACACTTGTTAATTAAATAGTTTTAAAAAATCAGTTTTTTAACTTAAATTTAGATAAAAAACTTACATAATTTAACAATTAACCACCGAAAACATTAATATTCTCACAAAAAACTACCATTTTGTTTAAGCTTATCAATGTTACAAATAAAAACGATAAACTGCAAAATAAATCATACAAAATGCAAAAAAAATATTTGTTTAGAATTATTATAAACCATTCACAAAACCTAATCATTTGATTATAAATATTTTAAATATTTACTATCCAGAAATTGTTAACTTTAACAGAAAAAAAATCAAATTCAGTTTAAACCTTTTATCAAAAAACCAGTCTAAAGGCAAAAGTTTGCCCAAATAATCTATTAAACAGCTGTTTAAATTTATTGTTAAATAAAAGCTAACGCCTTTTGATTTCAATACAAAAAGTTAAATTTGCGAGCTACTAAAAACACCAAAAAAATATCTTTACCTCAAGTTTATGAAACTGAAAAACCTAATTTACGCTCTTATTATTATAGTACTCGGAGGGTTTATCACTTATAGAGTGATGTCTAACAAAAGTAAAAATGATGAATCTAAAAAATTCGGCGATAAAGACAAACCTACCACTGTAACCGGAATTGTTGTTCAAACTTCAACTTTTGATAATAATTTATCATTATCAGGATCTATTGAAGCCAATGAACAAGTAGAAATTCATAGTGAAGTTTCGGGAATTGTTGAGGGAATTTACTTTACTGAAGGCACATATGTAAATAAAGGTCAGGTTCTTTTTAAAGTAAACGATATTGAATTAAGAGCTCAGTTAAAGCAGGCACAGACAAAAGAAGGTTTAGCCGCTGAAAACGAAAGAAGAGCAAAATTACTTTTGCAAAAAGAAGCTATAAGCCAGGAAGAGTTTGATGTTGCCAATGCAGATTACGCATCGATGAAAGCTCAAACACAATTAATTAAAGCACAAATTGCCAAAACTTCTGTGAAAGCTCCTTTTTCAGGAAAAATTGGTTTGCGCTCTATTTCACCGGGAACTTATATTACACCAACTATTTTGGTTGCAAAATTGGTTAATACTGGAAAATTAAAAATCACATTTTCTATTCCCGAAAAATATGCTTCACAAGTAAAATCAGGTTCTATAATTGATTTTACTGTTTCGGGATCTGATAAAATATATACTGCAAAAATTTACGCCATTGAGCCGGAAATTGAAGTCGCAACCCGTACTTTAAAAATACGCTCTATTGCCGATAATGTTGAAGGAAAACTTTTTCCCGGAACATTTGCCGATGTAAAACTGCCTTTAAGCATTATTAAAGATGCTATTGTAGTACCTTCTGAGGCTATCGTACCAATACAGGATGGTAAAAAAGTCTATATCGCAAATATGGGCAAGGCCAAAGAAGTGATGGTAGACGCTACAACAAGAACTGATGCTTCAATCTTAATTTTATCAGGATTAAAAGCAGGCGACACTTTGATTACAAGTGGTGTAATGTCATTAAAAAATGAAGCTCCGATAAAAGTTAACGTAAAAAAGTAGTTTTGAATTATGAGTTAAGAGTTAATAATGATGAAGTTTAAATCTTAAATCTATTCTCTATACTCTATTTTCCTTATTCAAAATCTAAAATCTAAAATATAAACATGAGTTTATCAACCACAAGTATAAGAAGACCCGTTTTAACCATTGTACTGAATCTTTTGATTATTTTATTCGGTTTCATTGGTTATACCTTTCTGGGTGTTCGGGAATTTCCTTCTATTGATCCGGCGCAGGTTTCTGTTAGAACCAACTACACCGGAGCCAATTCTGATATTATTGAATCACAAATTACGGAACCCCTTGAAAAAGCAATAAATGCTATTGATGGAATCAGAAATATTACTTCGTCAAGCAATCAGGGAAGCAGTAATATTACCATCGAATTTAATTTAGATAAAAATTTAGAAGAAGCTGCAAACGATGTTCGAGACAAAGTTTCACAAGCCGTTAGAAGTTTACCCCAGGATATTGATGCGCCGCCGGTAGTTTCTAAAGCTGATGCTGATAGTGAATCTATTATTTCGATGACAGTTCAAAGTGATAGCCGAAGCTCTTTAGAATTAAGTGATTATGCAGAAAATGTTATTTCGCAGCGTTTAGAAACTATTCCAGGAGTAAGTGGTGTTCAAATCTGGGGACAAAAACGTTATGCGATGCGTTTGTGGATCGATCCGATAAAATTAAATGCTTATAATTGTACTGTTTCTGATGTTCGCGATGCCTTAAACGCACAAAACGTAGAACTGCCTTCAGGAAAACTAACAGGAAACAATACAGAACTTACCGTAAAAACAATTGGAAATCTTTCTAAACCGGAAGAATTCAACAATATTATCATTCGTACCGATGGTGATAAAATTGTTCGCTTAAGTGATGTTGGAGGTGCCGAATTAGGCCCTGAAAATATAGAAACTTCTTTAACATCTTCCGGACTGCCAATGATTGGTTTAGCCATCGTACCGATGCCGGGAGCTAATTATTTAGATATTTCATCTGAATTTTATAAAAAATACGAAGCTTTAAAAAAGGATCTTCCAAAAGATATTAAATTGAATATTGCACTTGATAATACACTGTTCGTAAAGAAATCAGTACTTGAAGTTGCCGAAACATTGGGAATTTCGATCATTCTGGTAATTATCATCATTTATTTATTCTTTAGAGACTGGGCAATTGCTTTCAGACCTTTAATTGATATTCCTGTTTCGTTAATCGCTACGTTTTTTATCATGTGGCTTTTCGGGTTCTCTATCAACGTATTAACTTTATTAGCAATTGTTTTGGCTACGGGTTTGGTGGTGGATGACGGAATTGTGGTAACCGAAAATATCTTCAAGAAAGTCGAAGAAGGAATGTCGCCAATTGAAGCGGCAATAAAAGGATCAAACGAGATTTTTTATGCTGTAATTTCGATTTCGGTTACACTTGCTGCGGTATTTTTACCTGTAATTTTCTTAGAAGGTTTCGTTGGCCGACTCTTTAGGGAATTTGGTGTCGTAATTGGTGCCGCGGTATTAATTTCTGCCTTTGTATCCCTGACTTTAACACCAATGCTAAACGCCTATTTGATGAAAGGCGGCGAACAGAAAAAATCGAAATTCTATATTAAAACAGAACCGTTTTTTGAAAAATTAAACAGCGGTTACGCAGATTCACTTGGCCGTTTTATGGATAAAAAGTGGATCAGTTTCCCTATTTTGATTGTTTGTTTTGGATTGATTTATTTGTTCTTTACCATTCTACCAAAAGAAACAGCTCCATATGATGACCGTAGTTCCGTAACGATGCGTATGACCACTCCAGAAGGCTCTTCTTATGAATATACCAACCGTTTTATGCAGGAAATGTCAAAATTAGTTGATGATTCTATTCCGGAGAAAAAAGTTAGTTTAGTTATTACCGCGGGAGGTTCCGGAGGTTCTGCAACAAATTCAGGTTTTATTAGACTTTCACTAAAAGAACCAGACGAAAGAGCCAGATCTCAAAAAGATATCGCTGATAAATTAACTAAATGGACTAAAAAATATCCAGACGCTAAAACATCTGTAATTCAACAGCCTACAATTTCTGTAAACAGACGTGGCGGACTTCCTATTCAGTATATTATTCAGGCACCAACTTTTGATAAACTTAGAGAAAAAATTCCTGCTTTTATGGAAGAAGTTGGTAAAAGTGATGTTTTTTCTACAACTGATGTAAATCTAAAATTCAACAAGCCTGAAATAAACGTAAGTATCGATCGTGCAAAAGCCGAAAGTTTAGGTATATCAATTATGGATATTGCGCAGACTTTACAGCTTTCTTTAAGCGGTCAGCGTTTTGGGTATTTCATTAAAAACGGAAAACAATATCAGGTAATTGGTCAGTTTGATCAAAAAGACCGTTCCAAACCTTTGGATTTAACCTCGATGTTTGTGAGAAACAAATCCGGTCAGTTGATTCAGATGGATAATGTTGTAAAAATACAAGAGCAAAGTAATCCACCGCAATTATACCACAATAACCGTTATATGTCTGCAACTGTTGCCGCAGGTTTGGCACCGGGAAAAAGTATCAGCGATGGTATTGAGGAAATGGATCGAATTAAAGCTAAAGTTCTAGATCAGAGTTTTACAACCGATTTAAGTGGAGAATCGCGAGATTTTGTCGAAAGTAGTTCCAATACTTCTTTCGCCTTCGGGTTGGCTTTATTATTAATATTTTTGATTCTGGCTGCTCAATTTGAGAGTTTTATAGATCCGTTAATTATTATTTTAACTGTTCCAATGGCTGTTGCCGGCGCATTATTTTCTCTATGGTTATTCAACCAGACATGGAATATTTTTAGCCAGATTGGTACCGTAATGCTTATTGGTTTGGTAACCAAAAACGGTATTTTGATCGTAGAGTTTGCCAACCAGTTGCGAGAGCAGGGCAAGCCAAAACTTGAGGCTATTTTAGAAGCTTCGGAAGCGCGTTTACGTCCAATTTTGATGACCAGTTTAGCCATCGCATTAGGAGCTTTACCAATTGCAATGTCACTTGGAGCGGCTTCTACAAGTAGAATTGGAATGGGAGTTGTAATTGTTGGAGGAACAATTTTTTCATTAGCATTGACACTTTTTGTTATTCCTGCAATCTATTTAATGTGGTCTAAAGCCAGAAAACATTATCCGGAATTTGACAATATTGACGAATACGAAAGAGAAAGTAACAAATAATTTATTGGCTGTAAATTCCTGATTTGGTTCCTGAATTTACAGCAAAAGAAAACCAATATGAATATTAAAATTTTATTTAGCAGTTTATTATTCTTCTTATGCATTTTAAAAACAAATGCACAAGTAACGCTGACTATTGAAGATGCTATGAAAATAGCTTTGGAGAATAACTTTGAAATTAAAATTGCAAAAAATAACACCCAGATAAGCGAGACAAATGTAACTATTGGAAATGCCGGAATGCTACCCGTTGCGACTGCCTCAATTGTTGATAACAATAGCATTACCAACTCATCGCAAACACGTCAGGATGGTACATCAACCTCTTTGGATAATGCAAAAAACAACAGTTTAAATTATGGTGTAACGCTAGGCTGGACGGTTTTTGACGGTATGAAAATGTTTGCAAGATTAGATCAGTTAAAAGAGCTTCAAAAGCTTGGTGATTCTCAGTTAAAACAAACTATTTTGGTAAAAATTGGTCAGGTAAATTCTTCTTATTATGATTTGGTTCTACAGCAGCAGCAATTATCGGCTTTGGATACAACTATTGTAATTTCAAAACAAAGACTGACATTGGCGCAAAACCGTTTCAGCATTGGAAAAGCTTCAAAATTAGAGGTTTTAAATGCTCAGGTTGATTTAAATTCAGATCAGGTTGCTTTGTTGAGACAAAAAGAATCGTATGCGAATGCCAAAATTTTATTGAACCAATATTTAGCGCGTGATCCAAAAATTGATTTTAAAGTTACTGATCTGGTTACAGTTGACAGTACTTTGGTTTTAGCTAATTTAATGGATTTGGCACAAAAACAAAATCCGGCTCTCGAAGCTCAAATAATCAACAAACGTATTGCCGAATTGCAGCTTAAACAAGTAAAAGCAGACCGTTATCCTGTTGTAAACTTAACCTCTGGTTATAATTTTTCTGAAAGCCAGTCGAGTTTGGGTTTTACAAGTTCAGCATCTTCAAAAGGTTTAAATTATGGTTTTAATGCAACGCTTAACATATTCGACGGTTTTAATCAGCATCGAAATGAAAAAGTAGCCAAATTGCAAATCGAGAATTCTCAAATCGCAATTGAGCAGCAAAATATGATTTTGAACACACAATTAAGCACGGCTTTTCAAACCTATTTAACTAATTTAGAATTAATTGATCTTGAAGAAGATAACGAAGCAATTGCCAAACAAAATTTGGATATTACTTTGGATAAATTCAAAATTGGAACAATAACAACGATTGATTTCAGAACGGCACAGCTTAATTATGTAAACGCAAAAGTACGTTACAGCAATGCGCAATACGAAGCAAAATTATCCGAAATTGCATTAAAAGAATTGGCGGGAACTATTAATTTTTAAGTAAATTTGTTTCAAAACAAACTTTAATGATCTCATACAATACCAAGGACTGGTTTACTTTTATATTCCATTTTCATAAATCTGATACTGTTAGAAAGTTATTGCCTATTATGCTTGCTATCGGAATATACGCGGCAACGGTTGGTTATCTGGAAGTTGAATATTTTAAATTTGGTAAAAACGACTATATACACAACATTCCTATTATGCACGGAATGCTTGGTTTTGTCATTTCATTATTGCTTGTATTTCGTACCAATACGGCTTATGATCGCTGGTGGGAAGGACGCAAATTATGGGGCGGTCTGGTAAACAGCAGCCGTAATCTTGCGATTAAACTTTCGGCAATGCTAAAAGAGGAGAATGACAGGAAATTTTTCAGAAAATTCATTCCAATGTATGCCAATATTTTGCACAAACATCTTAAAGATGTAGATACGAGCAAACAGCTTTTTGAAGATGTAGATTTGGAAATTGATCATCATAAGCACAAACCAAATCAATTGAAAAGAATGATGTTTCATAAGATCAATGATTTGTATGATGACAAAAAAATTACCGGCGATCAGCTTATTATTTTAAACGAAGAATTACAATCTTTTACGGATATTTGTGGTGCCTGCGAGCGTATTAAAAACACACCTATTCCCTACTCTTACAGCGCTTTTATCAAAAAATTCATCTTTTTTTACACGATGACTTTGCCATTTGGATATTCAATTAGTCTGGGATATTATGTTGCACCGGTGGTCGTTTTTATTTTTTATGTTTTGGCGAGTTTAGAACTTATTGCCGAAGAAATTGAAGATCCGTTTGGTGATGATGAAAACGATTTGCCTACCAGAAAGATTTCTGAAAACATTAAAAAACACGTTGAAGAGCTAATTTAAATAAACGTTAAATTAGGGTTTCTGTCATTCTTTTTGATTAAATTTAAGTTTTCTATTTAAAATTTAATTCTAATGAACAATCAACGCTTTTTAGTTAATCCGCTTCAATTATCAAAAGAGAAATCATTAAAAACACTGGTTGAAAACAGAACGATTTACAACTTAAATCATTGTGAATTAAATCTTTGAAACTTACGAATCCTCAAAATTAGTTCCGCTAAAATTCAATGATCTCGTTGTAACAAGTATGTTGAGAGGAAAAAAGATCATGCATCTTTTTGATGATCCGGAGTTTGATTATTTACCCGGAGAAACTGTAATTGTTCCTTCGAATGTAGAAATGAAAATCGATTTTCCTGAAGCTTCAAAAAAAAATCCTACACAATGTTTAGCCCTGGCAATTGAACAGTCAAAAATTACGGAGATTTTAAATTTTCTAAACGAGCGTTATCCAAAAGAAGGAAACAATTTCTGGCAATTAAACTATCAAAATTATTTCTTTTATAATAATGTTGATATGGCCGCCACGATCAACAAACTCATTAAAGAATGTATGAGTACGTCTATCACCAAAGACGCTTTGGCAGATTTAACACTGCAGGAATTACTAATCAGAATCATTCAAACCCAAACAGTAAAATCTATTGATGAAGGAAATGTTCTTCAAGTAAACAATCCTATAAATGAAGTCACCGCTTACATTAAACAAAATTTAAAGGAAAATATCAACCTAAAAAATTTGAGCGATAAAGCCTGCATGAGCAGCGCTTCTTTTTATCGCTTTTTTAAACGCGAATTAGGCATGAGTCCGATTGAATATATATTAAACGAAAAAATAAAATACGCCAAAAAATTACTTAAAAACCCAACAATACAAATCAATGAAGTTTGTTATTTATCCGGTTTTGAAGATGCTAATTATTTTATCAGATTGTTTAAAAAACATGAAGGCATTACTCCAAAGCAATATCAGTTGTTGTTTGTTAACTAAGTTGCTGAGATGCTAAGGTTCTAAGATTCTAAGTTTAACGCAACGTTTATTCTGTAATATTTATAACCGACGATTTATCATAGAGACGCACTGCTGTGCTTCTCTACAATTAATCTTTGTGTCTTGACTTTACTCAATGATCTTAACCGGCTCTAAATCTTTCTCTTCTTCTTCGGTAAAAATTCTGTATTCAATTTGGAATGTCTTTTTTAAGGGAGTTTCCAAAGAAAAACCGCCAACGCCAAAAGCGTCAATTACTTTTAACGTGAAATGTGCGTGTTTCCAATATTCGAATAAATCTTTATCGACCCAAAATTCAGTATCTTCAATAATTCCGATGCAGACATCGCCCATTCTTTGGTAATAACCGCCTTTTTCAAAACATTGTGGCTGTGTACCTTCGCAACATCCACCTGCCTGATAAAACATTAAATCGCCGTGCTTTTCCTTTAGTATTTTGATTAATTCTACGGCTTTTTCTGTGGCATCAATTCTTTTTATCATTATCTATTCTTTTATATTAAAATTATAAAAAAAGGTAAGTCAGAAACTTACCTTTTCTACCAAACAGAATAACTAATTAAAAGAAACCAAGTTTCTTTTTATCATACGAGATCAGCATATTTTTTGTCTGACGATATTGCCCTAACATCATTTTATGGTTTTCACGACCAATTCCGGATTGTTTATAGCCTCCAAATGGCGCTCCGGCAGGATAAGAATGATATTGATTGATCCATACACGACCGGACTGAATCGCTCTTGGAACCTGATAAATCTCGTGTGCATCACGTGTCCAGACGCCCGCGCCTAAACCGTACATAGTGTCATTTGCAATTTCGATAGCTTCTTCAGTCGTTTTAAAAGTGGTAACGGCGAGAACCGGACCAAAGATTTCTTCCTGAAAAATTCTCATTTTATTATGCCCTTTAAACAACGTTGGTTTAATATAATATCCGCCTTCAAGATCTCCTCCTAAATTATTTTCATCACCTCCTGTCAATAATTCTGCACCTTCTTCCTTACCAAGTTTAATGTAGGACATGATTTTTTCTTTTTGAACCAATGAGGTCTGCGCACCAATCATAGTCGATTTATCCAACGGATTTCCTGCAATAATAGCTTCAGTTCTTTCAATTACTTTGGCAATAAACTTATCGTAAATATCTTCATGAATTAATAATCTTGACGGACAAGTACAAATTTCCCCTTGATTTAAGGCAAATAAAACAGCACCTTCTATCGCTTTATCGAAAAAATCATCATCATGATCTGCAACAGACGGGAAGAAAATATTTGGCGATTTACCACCAAGTTCAAGTGTAACCGGAATAATGTTTTCGGTAGCATATTGCATTACCAAACGTCCTGTGGTTGTAGAACCTGTAAAGGCAGCTTTAGCCACTTTTTTATTGGTTACTAATGGTCGGCCAAGTTCGGCACCAAAACCATTTACTATATTTAAAACGCCCGGAGGAAGAATGTCGCCAATTAATTCCATTAAAACCAAAATAGAAATTGGCGTGCTTTCGGCTGGTTTTAAAACGATTGTGTTTCCTGCCGCCAAAGCCGGAGCAATTTTCCAAACGGCCATTAAAATTGGAAAATTCCACGGAATTATCTGTGCTACAACACCAAGAGGTTCACTTAGAGCGATTGAAACTGTTTGAGAATCTAATTCTGCTATCGAACTTTCTTCGGCACGAATTACACCTGCAAAGTATCTAAAATGATCTATTGCCAATGGAATATCGGCAGCTAACGTTTCTCGAATTGGCTTTCCGTTGTCAATCGTTTCAACCGTAGCAATATACTCCAGATTATCTTCGATTTTCTGAGCAATTTTATTTAATAAAATACTGCGTTCTGTTACCGATGTTTTTCCCCACGTTTTAAATGCTTCATAAGCGGCATCCACTGCCAATTCTAAATCTTCTTTGCCCGAATGAGCCGCTTTTGTAAATACTTTTCCATCGATTGGCGATACAACATCAAAATACTCTCCCTTTACCGGGGCTGTAAATTTTCCGTTTATATAATTATTGTATTTGGCCTTAAATTCAGGTCGTTTTGTGATATTACTCATGATATAGTTTTTTTTGATTCATTTCAAATTTACCTTCATAAATCGAAATAGAATAGCACTTTTCATTCATCTAATAGCACAAAAATTACATATTCGTTTTTATAACTAAGTTTTAATACTTATTTAATAAAATATTAATATTAAAAATGCAAAATACTTAATTCAGAAACATTTTGAATTCCATATTAGCGGTCTACTATACTAATAAACAAGTCCTTAATCGCCTAAATAATACATTAAACGATTATATTTTGAAATGTTAATAATAAGCGATAAAATTTGTGATAGATAATTTATATGCCTGTTAAAAATCTGCGCAGATGGTATTGAATTGTTCTTTACTAATTTAATTCCTTATTAAAATGAAAAAGATTATTTTAATGCTGGTTTTAGCTTTTGTTTCAGTCAATTGTGCTAACGATCCTGTAAGTACCGACACTCCAACAGAAGCTAAAGAATCGAATAGTTCCAGTTTAACCTCCAAAGGAACTTATTCAGAATGTGATCCTGTTTCAATTGACATTATGGCCGGGCAATTTACAAACGCTGGAAAAATTTTAATTGAAAATGATGCTACCAATCTTTATGTAACCTATACTGCACTTAGCAACTGGTATTTTAGTGAACTGCATTTATTTGTGGGTCCGTATGCCAGTATACCAACCCAAAATGGAAACCCTGTTCCCGGACAATTTCCGTATAAAAAAACTTTTAACCCTTTAGTTCAGAGCTACACTTTTACGATCCCCATTTCCAGTATAACGCTGGATGCAAACAAATGTTTTTACATTGCAGCACATTCCAGCATGAAAAATGTTATAAACGGAACTATTGTAAAAACTGAAACTGGCTGGGCCGGAGATATTAAATTTCCCGGAAAAAACTGGGCAACTTATTTTAATTATTGCCTAAGAACCTGCACAACGCCTCCTCCTGATGTAACAACTTGCGACACAGCGTATATGTACGGAAACTATACTTTTAATGCCTTACAAATCTCAGAAAAATGGGGCTGGGCAAATTATTATGACAATACTCAAAATGGCATTTATACTTATAATTTATATGCCGGAGCAGGACAAAATGATATTACAAAAGGATATTTGGCCGGAACTGTTACAGTTACTATCCAGGGTGCCAATATAGGTATCGAAATCAACGCAACAAATCCTGGAACTGTATTTACAGAAACACATGTTTACTTATCTGATAGTCCTCCTACAACTGCGGCGCCGGGTCAATTTGGAAATCAACATACATTAAACAATACAATGTTAGATAATTACAATTTAACTTATAGTGGTGATGGCACTTTTTGGTTAATTGTTCACGCTGGAGTCTGTACTACCGAATAATTTTAATTTATAAAAAGAGAGAGCTTAGGTTCTCTCTTTCTTTTTAAATTCAAACTTTAAATCATTTATTTTTGAAAAAAAAATCTTAATCAAAAAACAAAAAAATATTTCCAACTCCCACGATCAATCCTTATATTTACACCCTTATTCAAGAATAATATCACTAAAATGAAAATATCTTACAACTGGTTAAAACAATTCATTAAAACAGACTGGACGTCTGAGCAAACTTCGGAATTATTGACAGATTTAGGGCTGGAAGTTGAAGTTGTCGAAAAATATGAATCTGTAAAAGGTGGTTTAGCAGGAGTTGTTGTAGGACACGTGTTAACATGCGAAAAACACCCTGATGCAGACAGATTAAAAGTTACAACCGTAAATATTGGTCTTGAGGCGCCTGTACAAATTGTATGTGGTGCTGCCAATGTAGCTGCGGGACAAAAAGTACCTATTGCAACTATTGGAACAGTTTTATACGATAAAGACGGTGTAGAATTTACTATAAAAAAAGGAAAAATTCGCGGCCAGGAAAGTCACGGAATGATTTGTGCCGAAGATGAACTGGGATTGGGTTCAGGCCATGACGGAATTATGGTTTTGGATGAAGCATTAACGCCTGGAACTCCTGTTGCTGAAGTATTTCAAATTGTAAATGATGAAGTTTTCGAAATTGGTTTAACACCAAATCGTGCTGATGCTATGAGCCATTTTGGAACCGCACGTGATTTAAGAGCAGGAATGCTGCAGCGTGGTGTAAACGTAGAATTGATTACGCCTTCTGTAAGCAATTTTAGAGTTGACATGCGTACTTTAAAAATTGATGTAAGTGTCGAAGATTCTCATTTGGCGCCAAGATATTGTGGTGTAACAATTTCCGGAATTTCTGTTGGACCATCTCCAGCGTGGTTACAAGATCGTTTAAAAGCAATTGGATTAACTCCAAAAAATAATATTGTTGACGTTACTAATTATGTTTTACACGAATTAGGACAACCTTTACATGCTTTTGATGCAGCAAAAATCAACGGAAAAGTAATTGTAAAAACACTTCCGGAAGGAACTAAATTTACAACTCTTGATGATGTCGAAAGAACATTGCATGCAGAAGATTTAATGATTTGTGATGAAAAAGGACCGCTTTGTATTGCGGGAGTTTTTGGAGGAAAAAAATCTGGTGTTACTGACGGAACTACAACTATATTTTTAGAAAGTGCCTATTTTGATGCCGTTAGCGTTCGTAAGACAGCAAAAAGACACCAATTAAACACAGATGCTTCTTTTAGATTTGAAAGAGGAATTGATCCAACGATTACAGAATATGCTTTAAAGCGTGCTGCCCTTTTAATTCAGGAAGTGGCGGGTGGAAAAATCACATCTGACGTTGTAGAAGTCTATCCTAAAAAAATAGAAGATTTTTCGGTTTTACTAAATTTCAGTCACGTTTACAAAATCATCGGACAGGAAATTCCTAAAGATACCATCAAAAAAATATTAGTTTCTTTAGATATTAAAGTAAACAGTGTTTCTGATTCTGGTTTGGGATTAACGATTCCGGCTTATCGTGTTGACGTTCAGCGTGAAATTGATGTTATTGAAGAAATCCTGAGAGTTTACGGTTACAACAACATTGATTTTTCTAAAAAATTCAACGCTACAGTTTCTAATTCACCAAGAACTGAAGATTATAAAGTACAAAATGTAATTGCATCACAATTGAATTCTCAAGGTTTTCATGAAATGATGGCAAATTCTTTAACAACAGCAGCTTATGCAAAATTATCTACTGTTTTAAAAGAAGAACATAATGTTACAATGCTTAATCCGTTGAGTAGTGATTTGTCTACAATGCGTCAGTCTTTATTATTTTCAGCGCTGGAGGCAATTTCATACAACATCAACAGAAGAAATTCGGATTTAAAATTATTTGAGTTCGGAAAATCATATCATAAATACCTAAATGGTTACGAAGAGCACAAACATTTGTCGCTGTCAATTTCGGGAAACAGAAATAAAGAAAGCTGGACAAATGCGCAAAAATCGACTGATTTCTTTTTATTAAAAGGATATGTGAGTGCAATTTTATCACGTTTGGGAATTGATAAAATCTCAAATGCACCGGTGCAATCTGATGTTTTCTCTGAAGGGACTTCTATTTGCTACAACAATGATACATTGGTAGAAATGGGTGTTGTAAAAAAATCAATATTGAAACATTTCGGAATTAAACAAGATGTTTATTATGCTGATTTTAATTGGGATTTGGTTTTAAAAATCATTACAGGAAAAATTAAATATTCTGAAATTCCTAAATATCCAGAAGTTCGTAGAGATTTAGCATTGTTAATTGATCAAAATACAACTTACGAAAGCATTTACAATTTGGCCAAACAAACGGAAAAAGTACTTTTGAAAGACATTAATTTATTTGATGTTTATGAAGGTAATAAACTTCCGGAAGGCAAAAAATCTTATGCGTTAAGTTTTACTATTCAGGATAATACAAAAACGCTTACAGATTCTCAAATTGATAAAATCATGTCGAAATTACAGCAAACTTTCGAAACAGAATTAGGAGCTAGTTTGAGATAAAAATTTTATTTATACATAATTCAGACCCGACAGGTTTTAAAACTTGTCGGGTTTGTTTTTGTTTCAGGTTTCAGGTTTCAGGTTGTTGGAACGTGTAATTAACCGCAGAGTTCGCTAAGATTTACGCAAAGTTCACAAAGCTTTGCGAACTTTAAATTTAAAACTTATTTTAATCTCTTTGCGAAACTCTGTGTAATTCTTAGCGAACTCTGCGGCAAAAATTATGTTCAAAGCAAAGCAACCTGAAACCTGAAACAAAAAATGTTTAAGCAGAAAATTTAGCATACGCTTTCATCAATTTTTCATCGTATTTATTTGTTTTATAAGCCGGACCATTATATTTCAAAGCAAAATCTGCCCATTTTTTGTTTCTCAAAAGACCAATCAAATTATTCGTTGCCAAAAACATGCCGAATGCCTTTAATTGCTCACCTTCGTTTAAGTACATCTTTTTTACATATTCATCTATAGATGCATAGCCAATAGAAACTGCGTTAAAACCCATTATTTGGTACAAACCCCACGATGCTGAACATTTTGCTGCATCACTAAATTTCTTGTCAGGATTTAAACGTATTGCTTTTTCCAATCTCGTATATTCTGCCGCACCTCCCAAATAATACTTTTTTGTATAATTTTTATATAAAACATCCTGATTGTTGGCGTTGGCATAATTAGCAGGATCTATATTTCGTTTTTTGAGTTCTTTCCAAAAAATATGTCCTTCAAATAAAATCTTCGGACGCCCCTCTACTAAAAAGCCCTTCCCTCCGCTTTCAACTTCATTAACGGCCTTAACAATAGCCAATTCAAGATTGTGAGCCTTTGAAAAATCAATTAGATTTTGTTCTGAAAGCAATTTATTATTCGAAGAAAACCCTTCTTTGCTTTTCTCGATAAGTGCAGACCACGTTTTAAGCCCTACAATTCCATCTACAACCAAATTATTTTTTAGCTGAAAATCTTTAACGGCTTTGTTTGTTTCAGTCCCAAAGTAATCAGAAACAATAACGCTGTATTTTAGTTTTTCCAGAAGTTCATTTAGGTAATAAACTTCGCTTGACTTGAGTCCAAATTTTATAGTTTTCATACTTTTTATTTATAATTATTTTTGGTGGTGGTTTTATTTATTTAATCTGCTTATTTTTTTTACATGAAATAAACAACACAAAAGTAATTCTTATTAAACAACTATAAAACAGTACTTTAACCTGTTTTTAAAATAATTCAACCTAATGAAAAAAGGGTAAATTCACCCTTGTGTTTCTGCAACGATTAAAATACTTTTGGCAGAAATATTTAATAAAAATATTGTTAACTAAACCTTTAACCAATTACATTAAAAAAAATGAAAAACCCTCCCGCTAAACCAAGTCAGTTAATTACCAGAGAATTTGCTCAGGTATTGAACTTAAATTACAACAAAAAGAAAGCCGATTTAAAAACCGGTAAGTCTGCCAAAAAAGAAAAAGAAGAAGCAAATGCCATTTGGTATTCGATAGAAGCTTTAGAAAGTTACATTCATTATGTAAAAACCCAGGGCGCACAAGATGGCTATAATGTTGATGGCATTCGTTTTTATTTTGGCGTTTATCCTGAAGATGAAAAACACGAAGAGAAAGCAGGACAGACAACTTTATTTTTAGTACCAACAGGTAAAAAAATAGAGGCTGCCAATACTGCAAAAATTCAAAGTTTTGTTGCGATACAAGATGATGCACCAAGCGATATACAAAGCCTTGAACCAATGAATTATGGAAATATTGGCAGACCGCCAAGCTTAACATACTAAAAAAAATTTATGTTTGAATTTTTAAGATCTTATGTTATCTATTTTGCTTTATTATCAGGACTGATTGGTTTGATTTCATTACACAAACTTCCTGATACTAAAGCAAAATCTTTAGTTTTTTTAATTTGGTTTTCGATACTTATAGAAATTGTTGGCTACTATTTTACCTACTGGACAGGTTTATTAAATTATTATGTATATAATTTTTACATGCTCATCAGTATTTCTGCCTACATATTGATTATCAGGAGTCTTTTACCAAAACGAAATAACAAAATATCAGCCATGCTGTTTTTAATCTTGTTTGTGTTTTCTTTTTTTCTCAACCTTTTATTTTTTGAAAAAGACATGAACAACTCTTTTATTTATAGTTTTGCCGTAGGTGTTTTGGTAGTTATGATATTATCTTGCTTATATTTGGTAGAAATTTTTAATTCAGACAAAATATTAAACTTTAAAAAATCAGTTTTCTTTTGGTATATCTTGGGAATTCTGGTTTTTCATGTGCCTTTTTTACCTTTCATGCTTGCCATAAAATGGTTCTTAGTCAAACAGGATGAATCCATTTTTAGTCTGGTATTGTTTATTCTGAATTTTTTAGCGCATAGTTGTTTTATCATCGGGTTTTTATGGAGCGAAAAGAAGTACAATTATTAGTTATTTTGTTAGGTATAGTTTTCTTAACTTTACTAATCATTTTGCTTGTCATATTCTTTTATTTCTTAAAGAAAAAAAATAATTATCTCGTTGAAAAAATGGAAGCTAATCTTTATTTTCAATCAGAATTAATCAAAACCAGAATTGAAATAAAAGATCAGACACTTTCTGAAATCAGTAAAGAACTTCATGACAATATTGGGCAAATCGTCTCAGTTGGTATTATGCAGCTTAATATGTATCTCAACAGCGAAAAGCCCATTCAGCAAAGTGAATTAAGTGATTTAAAAGAAATATTAGCCAAATCGCTGGACGAAATTCGAATTCTGTCCCGAATTATCAATAAAGATAATTTACTGCAAAGCAATTTTATCGAAGCCATAAAACAAGATTTAGAGCGCATAAAAAAACTAAAAAGCATTCAGTATAAATATACTCTTTCCGGAGAAATACCTGAGATTAGCGGAGAACATGATTTGTTTATTTACCGAATTTTTCAGGAAGCTTTGCATAATAGCCTAAAACATTCTCACAGTGATAAATTTGAAGTAAATATTACCACAACAGACGACGTTTTTTGCCTGAAAATTAAGGATTTCGGAATTGGTTACGACGCGCTCAATACAAATTCAGGCCAGGGATTGGGCAATATGAAATTAAGAGCTAAATTAATTGGAGCTACTTTAATTATGGAATCAGACGCATCAGGAACTACCGTAACTTTAGAATACCCTTTAACTAAAACCAATGAAACCTAAAAACAAAATTATTATTGTAGATGATCATTTACTGTTTTCGCAATCGCTTGAACTTTTGATCAATAGTTTTAAAGATTTTGAAGTAATAAACCGCTTTGAAAATGGTAAAGTATTTATTACCTACTTACAGGAAAATGTAGATACCAATGTTGATTTAATTTTACTAGATGTAAATATGCCTGTTTTAGATGGCATTAGCACCATGAAATGGATTAAGGAAAACAGACCGGAACTTAAAGTTATTGCACTTTCTGTAAATGACGACGAAGAAGTTATCATAAAAATGATTACCAACGGTGCCAAAGGATATTTACTAAAAGATACTTCGCCCGAAATATTTAAGGATGGCATTGTATCTGTTATCGAAAAAGGATTTTATTTCACCGAATTAGTTTCGGGAATGCTGGTAAAGAAAGCCAATGACGATTCAAAAAAAGTCAATTTAAAAGAAAAAGAAATTGTTTTCATAAAACATGCCTGCACTGAGAAAACATACAAAGAAATCGCTTCGGAAATGTGTTTAAGTCCAAAAACAATTGATGGCTACAGAGAGTGTTTATTTGATAAACTCGAAATTAAAACCAGAATAGGCTTAGTGTTATATGCCATAAAACACAAAATTGTCTTAGTTTAAGCAACTAAGACAATTTTTTTTGAACTTAATCAAACGGAATTAATCTATCGTTTGGTAAGTCGTATTCGTATAATTTACCGTTTGTATCATTAAGATATAACCACTGAATTATATTAGTATGATGCTCAAAATCATTCGATATTCCTAAAACAATATAAGAATGGTTTTCTCTGTCTTTTTCTTCAATTGAATAGCTTAAATCAGCGTTTGCATCTTTTATAGTACTTTTTACCAGTTCGCTTTTAGAATTTGCCAGATAATATTCGACTTGTTCGTAGATATGATCTTTAAAATCTGCTGTAAAATCGTTTTTCTCTGAATAGTATTTTATTGGTTTAGGATGTTTTTTTCGAAACAAACTCACATTTCCATCTTTTATTTTTTTTGCATTTACAAGCCATTCAGCAAATTCCAGTTTTTCTCCTTCGCCGGCTTCATAAATGGTATCCATTTTCCAGGATACATCAAGTAAATCTCCTCTTTTAAAAGCTTTGGCATTTGCAAGATCTGTATAAAACGAAATCAGTTTTTTGTCTTTCTGTACCGTAAATAAAGCATAATCTCCATTTCCATCAAAATTAACAAACTGAATAGTATCATTATAAACCTGTTCAAGCTGCAGCTTCTCGCCAGTTCTTAAATTACTTTTCAGGTTTAAATCTGAAGAATTATCAGTTACATTCTTTACAACTGTTGTATTTTTCTGAATGTTATTATTCAAATTTTCAGCAGTTTCTTTATTGTCTTTACAGGAAAATAATACGGCAAGTAATGCCACACAATACAATTGCTTCATAGTAGGTTTATTTTAAATGATTTGGGTCATTAATAGGTAATTGCAGCAAATATAGGATTATCCTTTATTTTTTCTCTTCCATTTAAAAAAGAAAGTTCCATTAAAAAATTAAACTGAACAATTTCGCCTCCTAATTCATTTACTAAGTCGGCAAGTGCTTTTGCTGTTCCGCCGGTTGCAAGAACATCATCGTGAATTAAAACTTTATCGCCTTTTTTGATAGCATCAATATGTATTTCTAAAGAATCAGTTCCATATTCTAATTCATAAGAAGCAGAAATTGTTGTAAAAGGAAGTTTTTTGGGTTTGCGTACAGGAACAAAACCTGCGTTTAAACGATCGGCCAATAACATTCCGAAGAAAAAACCTCGACTCTCTGCTCCTATTACCTTATCAATTTTTTGTCCGTTTAAAGAATTTAATAATATTTTAAGGCATTCTTCTCTTGCAATAGGGTCATTTAGTAGCGGAGTGATATCTTTAAATATAATTCCTTCTTTAGGAAACCCCTGAATATCACGTATATAATTTTCAATCTTCATTTTTTTTTATTTTTATGTTATTTTTCGTTTGTATATGTCACATTTATGCCTATATTTGCACCCGCTAACAGCAATCAACAAAGGTATAAAAAATACCTTATTGAAAAACAAAAGGCCTCGTGGCGCAACTGAATAGCGCACTTGATTACGGCTCAAGAGGTTACTGGTTTGAATCCAGTCGAGGTCACAAAATTAAAATCCCATTTCTAACGAAATGGGATTTTTTTTTAATTTTTGAAACACAGGGTTTTAATTCAAAAAATGGTTTTATCTTTAAGCCTTTAGAAAATTGATATTCATTATGGAACAGAAAATACATCAGGGAAGAAACGTAAAACGTTTTAGAGAAATGCTTGGCATCAAACAAGAAGCATTGGCTTTTGATTTGGGAAATGACTGGAATCAGAAGAAAATTTCTATGCTGGAGCAAAAAGATGTAATTGAAGATGATATACTTAATCAAATCTCAGACGCATTAAAAATTCCAGTTGAAGCTTTTCAGAATTTTGATGAAGAGCAAGCTGTAAATGTTATTGCAAATACTTATTCATTCCAAGATTTTAAGGATAACGCTGTTGCTTCTGGATTTAGCTACCAACCCTCATTTAATCATATTGATAAAATTGTTCAATTATATGATGAAAAAATTGCGTTATACGAGCGTATGTTGAAAGAGAAAGATGAAATGATGATGAGGCTTGAAAAGTTAATCAATAAATAATTATTCATAGAAGATATATTAAAACAAAAAGAGACTCGAAAGTCTCTTTTTGTTTTGAAACTACAGGGGGTTTGGAACTAAATTAAGTTCTATTTTCGGATTTGTCAAATGTCCCAGAAATAAATCAACTTCCCATTGAGCCTATTGCCAAAATCCGTTGTAGTAGTTATTACCAGCAGTTTTTAATTTTAACTAATTTTCTTTGTCTGAAGATATTATACCTTTTTATCTTCCCAGTCAATCAAATTATTATCTTTCAAATAATCACTCATTAGACTTGCAAAATCTATCGTTAAGTTTAAAAAATGGTGGGCTGGTAAACTTATTCTAAAGTTTTGAATAAATTCTTTACCAGGCTTTGGTGGAAAACCATCTTGGAATAAAATATTAGTGCCAGTTATAGTGTATCTAAAATGACTTATTGAATTTCTTATCTTGTTTACTAAACTTTGTAATAAGTGTTGCTTATAATCCTTTCCAGAATCATCAAACATGTTTTCCCATAACATAATTACCATAGAGTATCGAACAAGAAAATCGGTATCAGTTTTTAAATTTAATTTATTCTCTATTGTATTATAAAGATCATCTATGTTTTCTTTAACATATCTATCCAGCAGTTCATGACTTCGGACAAGTGTCAAATATGCAAATGATAATAAATTTGGTATTGAATCAAAATCATGCCTTTCGTTATCATCAGCAAACTCAGCATTTAAGAATGCTTGATACTTTTCTCTTATTTTATCTACATCTCCGTTTTTGGAAGACATCGCATAAAATTTTAACAATTTAATTGCAACATATACTTGTAACCATTCTGATTTTGGAATCATTTTTTGTCTAATTTAAAGGATTATCAATTTTGTTATTTACTTAGTCAAAGATACTTGTTTAGTGCGCAGTGTTTTTGCGCAGTAAAAAAAGTATTCAATTTCTCTTGAATTTTATTTAACCTATCGTGCGGATTTGTAATACGTGCCCGCAAAGTATGTCTTAACAGATTAAAAAAAAGAAAAATCAATTTTTATTAATAATAGGAACGGGCTCAGAAAGAATTACTACAACAGATTTAATCATTTTAATAAGTGTTTAAATTAGGTTCTCAAGCCAGTGAAAAAAAATGTATTTTTGTTAACGAAATCGTAAAATTTATAGAAGTATGCCAAGCCAAAGACTCAGGGATGCAGCACAAAGAAAGCAAGTGCTTGCTCATATAAACACCCAAATTATCATTATAAAAGAATATTTACGTGCGTTGCCTTGGCAGGAACTTCCCCTCACAAAAGTGTGCGGTAGTACTCAAATAAAATATACATTTAACTATCCTCCGAATATTAAAGAAATGTACACCGAATTAGAAAGACTTGCTGAAAATGAAGAAGCAGATAAGGGGATTCACCAGATTTATAATTATGCAGTTTATGGCGACACAGAAATGCAATTCAGTGGACTAAATCCCAGTATAACTTTACAAGGTCAATTTAACCGCATTGATGTTCTTGGAGGTTTTGCAATGAATTTCAGAAATCTGGGACTTGGTTCTAAAATTTATAAATATATAACATCTGATGAGGGATACATCACCTCTGCTGAATCTGATATATTTACCCAAACAAAAAATTCTTTAAGTTCCTCAATGATCTGGTTTAGTTTATACAATGATGATGAGGTCCTCGTTCACACTGACGAAAACAGAATAATTGCCGTTATGTCAGAAGATCTTGAAAAATACCAGCCAGTTATCAATGAATTTCTAAATCTGCAGTAATTTTTTACATTTTGTGGCAAAATTTGATATAAAACTAAATGTATTTTTCCATAAATCCCCAACATGACATCCAAACCAAATTCATAAAGCCTATGAAAGACAGACACTAGATATAGTATGCCAATTTCTTTAAATTATTCATAAAATGTTTTGTAATTTGTATCGTAGTAGTCGCAAGCTGAAAAGCCCATTTCTAACGAAATGCCCCCAAATAGTGTCTAACTTTTTGGGGGCATTTCAGAGACATTTGCACGGCTTTTTATAAGGAACTCTTTGGAATATTCGGATTTATAGTTCTTAATCAAAAAAGTAATATCTGATATAAAACCTATCGTGCGGATTTACAATCCGTGTCCGCAAATTATATTTCTACAAATAAAAAAGTAAGTCTAGTTTTTATTAATACTAGGAACAGCCAAGGAAAGAATTTCCGTACTATCGTTGCTCGCGGAACTATCCGTAGAGATTTTTTATCTCCGACATAACAAAGGTACTTTGGGTACTCCCTATACTTTCAACTGATCCCAATTTATTAAACACAAAATCCTGATAATGCTTCATGTCTTTGGCAGAAACTTTCATTAAAAAATCGTAATCACCAGAGATATTGTAACATTCTACAACTTCTTCTATTTTCATAATATCACTAACAAACTGATTGCCAATATTACGATCGTGCTGTTTAAGTTTGATATTACAGAAAACAATGAATCCCCTGTTTAATTTTTCTGCATCAAGCAGGGCAATATATTTTTTTATATAACCATTGTTTTCCAATCTTTTAATTCGCTCAAAAACAGGCGATGCCGAAAGATTTACCATCTTAGCAAGCTCTTTTACAGTATATTTAGAATTATCGTGAAGTATATTTAATAACTGAAGATCAATATCGTCTATTTGTTCCATAGAATATTTACTTTAAAGAGGTTTAATTTATTTTTTAAAACAGAATAAAATTCTTCAAATATAACCAAAAACAACACAAAAATCTTATTTTACACAAGTTAAAAAAATAACATACTGCAGCGTTTATCTTCACAGTATAAAAATCTAAAAGGCATTATTTTATAGCAGGGAGCGTTATCCTTGGTACCCTTTATCAAAAAAAGATAAAGAGCCACGTCATAAATAAAATTATACTTTTTTTCGTCGAGCCATACCCTGAGCGATGATACTAGCGGCAATCAATTGCAAGGCATGGTAAAGCATGAGCGGCAGCAATACGATGCCGGTGATAGTACTGTGCTGAAAAAGTACTTTTGACATAACGGTGCCGTGTACCAATGACTTTTTAGACCCGCAGAATAAGACAGTAATACGATCTTCATCTGAAAAACCAAGCAGGCGGCTCAGTAGTCCGACACAAAAGAATACGGCAAAAAACAACGCCATCATCCCTGCAGCGAGTCCGGCAAGTTCAAGGGCAGTGAAGCCTTCAAAAAGATGTTCGGAAAATGACTTGCAAAACGACGTGTAAATAATCGTTAGAATAACTGCCTGATCGAAATATTTGAGCTGTTTCTTGTATTTTTCGGCAATGGCGCCGAAACGGGAATTGAGACTTATGCCAATGATGACAGGCAGCAAAACTTGAAGAATCAACTTTATGACGATTTGAGTGACATCAAAATCGCCTGTCGCAGAAGCAATAAACAGCCCAACCCAGAGAGGCGTAACGACTACTCCAATCAAACTGGAAATGCTTGCATTGAAAATGGCTGCAGGAATGTTTCCCTTAGCAATGGAAACCATGACCACCGAAGATGAAACTGTGGACGGTAATGCTGCCAAAAAAAATACGCCCAGCCAAAGCAACTCGAAGCCGTTATTAACAAACAACGGGCGAAATGACAAAACAATGAGCGGAAAAAATAAAAAGGTTGTCAACTGGACGACAATGTGCATTTTCCAGTTGGAAAGTCCGGCTTTTAGTTTCTCAACACTTAGCCGTAAGCCATAAAACAAGAAAATCAACGAAACGCCTGCATTGGCAATCTCCTCCAGCGAAACAGGTTCTTTGACCATACCTGGCTTTGGCAAAAAATAAGCCATCAGAATCATGGTGGCTATCATTAACAGGAAACCGTCGAAACCTGCTTTTTTTAATACTTCTAATAATTTCTTCAATGTGTTTAAATATTATTCCTCCGTGGAGGCACGGAATTCATTATTAATATATTGAGACTAAATCCCAAGTTCTTTACGTATAATTTCTGCTCCTGCGCTTAAAGCACTTAACTTGCCTCTGGCTACATCTCTAGATAACGGTGCCATACCGCAGTTTGTAGAGGGGTAAAGATTTTCGGCATCTACAAACTCAAGAGCTTTACGCAGGGTAGCAGCTACTTCTTCTGGTGTTTCGATAGTGTTGGTTGCCACATCAATGGCACCGACCATTACTTTTTTACCGCGAACAAGTTCCATTAAATCTAATGGCACATTGGAGTTGTGACATTCTAAAGACACCACATCAATTTTAGATTTTTGAATTTTCGGAAAAATTTCTTCATATTGTCGCCACTCTGAACCTAATGTCTTTTTCCAATCAGTATTTGCCTGTATTCCATAACCATAACAAATATGAACCGCAGTTTGACAATGTAAACCTTCAATGGCTCTTTCTAATGCTGCCATTCCCCAATCGTTTACTTCATCAAAGAACACATTAAATGCAGGTTCATCAAACTGGATAATATCTACCCCTGCGTCTTGAAGTTCTCTTGCTTCTTCATTGAGTGCTTTCGCAAATTCCCACGCCAATTTTTCCCGGCTTTTATAATGGTCGTTGTACAAGGTATCTACCATTGTCAGTGGGCCTGGCAATGCCCATTTTATAGGCTTGTTAGTCTGTTTACGCAAAAATTTAGCATCTTCAACAAAAACTGCTTTTTGACGTGCAACCTCACCTACAACCACTGGAACACTCGCGTCATAACGGTTACGGATTTTTACTGTTTTACGATTTTCAAAATCTACACCGCTTAAATGCTCGATAAAAGTCGTTACAAAATGCTGGCGTGTCTGCTCGCCGTCACAAATAATATCAAGATCTGCCAATTGCTGTTCCTGCAGAGAAATACGCAAAGCATCTTGTTTTCCTTCAAGTAGCTGATCACCTTCTAATTTCCATGGTGACCAAAGTTTTTCGGGTGGTGCAAGCCAGGCAGGTTTGGGTAAACTTCCAACAATAGAGGTGGGTAATAATAATTTCTTCATAATAGTATAATTTTAATGCGTTGTAATCAATTAAAGGGTAAAATTAGCAGACCATTGTTCCAGGAGACTTTTGTAAGGCTTAATGAAATGCTCTTCTGCATATTTACCCTGTTCAACAGCCAGTCGGCCGCGCTCTTCGCGGTCGTAAACCACGCGAGTCAGTGAATAATCTTCGTGTTTAAGAGTAGGTTGATAAATTTTCCCAGCCACTGAATTTGCATTGTAAATTTCAGGGCGATAAATCTTCTGGAAAGTTTCCATCGTGCTGATTGAGCTGATGAGTCCAAGATCAGTATAATCAGCAAGCAGATCTCCGGAATGATAAAAAGCCATCGGTGCCACACTATTCGAAGGCATGAAAAAACGAACTTTTAAGCCCATTTTAGAGAAATATTCATCAGTGATAGAATACTGATCCTGCAAGTACTCAAAACCCAGAACCGGATGCTGATACGCAGTGCGAGTATAAGTTTTGTTGCTCGATACACTTAGACAAATGATCGGTGACATTCTAAAGTGCTCTTTATAAGTGGCTGAATTGACAAAACACTTATAAAGTTTTCCGTGCAAATCACCAAAATTTTCAGGAATACAAAAATTAGCTTTATTTTTATTGTGTTCGATCAATAAAATACTGAAATCATAATCACGGACATAAGACGAAAAATTATTTCCGGCAATACCTTCGATACGCTGGCTAGTCTTGTGGTCAAAAATATTCGTTTTTAAAACTTCAATCAACGGCAGATTGTTAATACCATTCTTATCATCAATACTCATCGTTACTGTGATGATTTCAAGTTCTACAAGGTAACGATCCCCTTTTGGATTATCTAAATGAGCCAATGCATTGAATCGATTGTTAATCATATTTAAGGCATTACGTAAGTTTTGCTGGCGATTAGCTCCTCTAGCCAGGTTTGCAAAATTGGTTGTCAAACGCGTTTGACTTGAGGGGTGATAGTTTTCATCTAAACAAGTGCTCTCTAATGTGAATGCAAAATCATTTTGGATTGTATTCTGGGTGTTTACACTATTCTGCTTTTCGCTTATTCCCCTATCTTCTTGTATATTCGCTTTCATCTGATGATAATGTTTAGTTTTTTTACCTTGCAAATTTGAATATAAAAGATTAAATATTTTTATTTATACATAAATTAAGTTAATTATTCTTTTAAAATTTATTTTTAAAGATTATTAATCTTTAAACAAATATAATAATGAAGAAAAACAGATAAATATTCTTTAGCAACCTAAGATGATTGATTTGGAGTTTCCCAGAGCGCTTCAAAAACTCGAAAAAGAAAACAATATCATTTATATTTGCCAAAATTTAAGATAGACATAGTAATGAATTTGATAGAAAATTTAAAATGGCGATACGCCACAAAAGCTTACAATAACATTAAAGTAACAGAAGAGAAGATCGATCAGATCTTAGAGGCTATAAATCTTTCAGCATCTTCTTGTGGTCTGCAATCTTACCGTGTTTTTGTTGTAAGCAACCCGGAAATCCAAAAGAAATTAGGTGCTGATTCGTATAATAAACAGATTAGCTCTTGCTCTCATTTGTTGGTTTTTGCTGCATTCACTGACATGTCTTCGACTTACATTGACGATTACATGGCAATGACAGAAAAGCAAAGAGGTCTTGATGCTGGTGCCTTATCAGGATTTAGAAATGGACTGCATTCCTATTTTAGCGCTATCAACGCAGAGCAAAAAGCACTTTGGGCTGCCAAACAGGCTTATATTGCACTAGGAACTGCACTCATTGCTGCAGCAGAATTGAAAGTGGATGCCACTCCTATCGAAGGATTTAACGCCGCCACTATCGATGAGGTTTTGAGTTTGAAAGAAAAAGGGTTGCATTCTACAGTTATCCTCGCTTTAGGATATCGGGATTCGGAAAAAGACTATATGTCAGCCACGAAAAAAGTTCGTTTGCCTATAGATGAAATGATAACGAAAGTTTACTAATAGCTACTAAATTTATAATCAAGAAATTTATCAAATGCTATTACATCTTAATAAATTTACAAAATGCATATGTTTTAACATTCAACCTTAACAAGACATACAAACCTCCTCTTAATCAAAATTCAAAACAATTATCTTACAAATTAACTTGAAAGTAAGCCAATTTCTTTAAATCGTTCATAAAATAGTTTGTAAATTGTGAACTCAACGTCACAGCCAAATGGTGTCAATTGTCTTCAATTGACACCATTTTTTTTTTTACTACTTCTACTAAATACGATAACTTTAAATCATTTTTTGCCTTTATTTCTTTCTCTAAAGGATTAGAATCTGGATTCACTTCGAAGACAACATTTCACAATGCCTTCAAAAAATCTACAGGTATGACACCAAACAGTTTTCGGAATACCAATAAATAAGTTCGGATTTCTCCAGTCTTAAGATATTTGGACTTTATCGGTTTTTATTTCATTTAGGTTTGCCATCATAATCAACTTAATCATTGCAATTTATATGAAATTAAATCGACTCATTTTTACGACTGCGATTTTGTCTGCAGTCTCGGTCCAAGCACAAACTACCGAAAAAAAGAACCAGCTGGAATTTTCGACAGGCTATAATTTTGGCTATTTGAAAAACCTCGAGTTTGCGCCAGTGTCAATGTATGAGTATGAAGGCTCGGTGTATAAATTAAATTACACACATACTAGTAAAAAAGAAAATCTATTTGAAATTAAGATGGATTATCTTTCATCTGAACTAAAAACCGATAAACTTTCCAATCTCAATAATGATTTTGCGAAAGCCGGGTTGGGTTTTTCTTATCTCAAAAAGATTTATGATAAAGATCGATTTGTTATATATGGAGGACTTCAATCACAGACCAATACTTCTATTTATAGCAATCCAAACACTTCTTCTCTTAATAATGAGGATTATTATACGCTACATTAGGAATTTGGAATAACGGGTAGATTTAGATACCAATCTAGTGACAAAAAATATTTATCATCAAAATTAACTCTTCCTGTAGTATTACTTAGAGTTACCAACGCAGAAGGTAAGTTTATACCATAGACAACTATCAAAGTGTTTTATGGGAATTAGAGTATGGTTATAAACTTTCTAATCATTTTGATGTAAAAGCAGTCTATAATTTTAATTATGCGAGGCTTCAGGTGCCAAGTGCATACAGAGAACTGCAGCATCAATTAAATCTGGGTATTAACTATAAATTTTAATTATGAAACAAATCAAATCTTTGGGATGCTTTTTTGCAATTATCTTTATGGTTTTATTTACCTCCTGTGCAGACATGCTTATGGGTGATGAAGGAAAATACGATGAAGACATCTATTTAAATTACAAGACAAAAACAGTATTAGAATTGCCTTTTGAAGACGACTGGTATATAGTCGCAGGAGGGAAATCTCTAGAATTAAATCATCATTTTATGCCTAACCGGCACCAGAGATATGCACTGGACATTGTTCATATAATAAACAGAAGAGGGAATACAGGAGACGGAACCAAAAATGAAGATTATTATTGTTTTGGGAAACGTTTGAATGCGCCTGGAGACGGAAAGATAATAGCGATGGAAAACGCAATTGAGGATAATGTTCCCGGAATTAAAAACAGTAAGCAATCGTTAGGGAATTATATTATTATTGATCATTTGAATGGGGAGTTTTCCTTTATGCTTCATTTAAAAAAGAATTCTATAATAGTAGCGGTCGGAGATACGGTAGAGAGAGGCCAGCAGGTTGGTCTGGCTGGAAACAGCGGTTATTCTACAGGGCCGCATCTGCATTATCATCTGCAGACAACTTCATCTCTTACAACTGGTGTTGGTCTCCCTATGCAATTTCAAAACTACTATGCCGACGATGTTTTTACAGAGAGAGGAGAGCCAATTACTTCCCAGATAGTGAGGAAAAATTAAAAAATGATAATTTTAGAATCTGCATTTATTTAGTAATTTTATCCTTTTTAGAAAAACAATCGAAACCTAATACTAGGCTAAAAAATGCTTTATATGGACCAACTAATGAGCTTTTTTGTTGCAGGAACTACTTTACTGCTGGCATTTTTAATCTTTGCAAATATCAATCAGACAAACAGTAAAGTTAATCGATGGTTTGTTTTTTTTATTTTATGCATTTTCCTTATTCAGTTTAATGATCTGTTAGAAAAAACGGAGTTTCTAAAAATAAGAAGGATTACAAATGATTTCTTGGGTATAGTAGATTTTATCGTAGCTCCGGTTTTCTATTTTAGTGTAATTTATTTTATTACGCCTAATAGAAAATGGCAAATAAGAGATCATTTTCATTTTGCATTTGCTTTTATAATTTTAGTACTGCTTTCAATCTCGCTCCTAATAGAGATAAAAAATCCTCCTAGAGCAGAGGATAAAGAAAATGCCGCTATAATTATTACTGTTTTTAATTTAGTCTTCTCTTGTCAAGTTGCCGTTTATTGTATTGCTGCTTACAGAGAAATCACAGTTTATCAAAAGAATTTACTTCTGTACACTTCAGACACATCGGAAACCAATTTAAAATGGCTACAAAAAGTAGTAGTTTGTGTATTAATCATAACTGGGGTGTGGTTAATTGATAATGTTTTTAAACTAGCAAAAATCTATGCTTTTTTTGACATTATCGCTAGTGCTATCTATCTTTTCGGGATTTTTTATATTTCCTATTTTTCTTTAAAACAAAAAAAATATTATCCACTTAATAAACAGGAAAAAGAGCAAATCGACACCATTATTTCTGAGAGTTCTGACTTAGAAGGCAAGCCCAAAAAACTGATCTCTGATAAGGATTTACAAGAAATAAAATCTGCTCTAATTCACATAATGGACAATGAAAAACCTTTTTTGAATCCTGAATTGAGTTTATTTAAATTAGCTTCTCAATTGGATATTTCATCTCATCTGCTTTCTTATGTCATCAATAATGGCTGTGACGAAAATTTTTATCAATTTATCAATAGGTACAGAATCGAAGAAGCAAAAAAAATGATTCAGGATCCCGGTATGCAGTATTTAAGTTTAATGGGAATTGCTTTTGAAGTTGGATTCAATTCTAAAACGGTCTTTAATACTACTTTTAAGAAAAGTACCAATCAGACCCCGTCTGAATTTAAAAAATCTAACCTTTTAATATAACTCTTTTACACTATTATTATTTTTTTTCTGTGATAGTGGCTTTGCAGCTTATTTTAAATAGGTTCTGATTCATAAATCAGAACCTATAATGGCTAAATTATAGCAATATTTGTGTTCTATTTACTAAAAAATACACACATGATTTTTACAAAAGCATCCCGGAAATTAACTCCGAACAAAACCACAAACGTTACATTATTATGTACTTTTATACTCACTATTTCTGCTTTTATTTTTACTTCTTGTTCCGATGATGATAAAAATAGTACTGCCGAATATCCGGGAACTACAGTGAATTTAGGAACTCATAAACTCATGGCCTATACAGTAGCTAAAAACTCAAAATATCTGGTTGTTTTTGAATCCGGGCATGGTAATGATCACACGTCCTGGTACAGCAGCGGAAAATCTTCTGAGATTTTATCTATCGCTGATTTTTTAGATTCTGACGTTTTACTTTACGATAGAGCCGGTTATGGGAAATCAGAATTCAATACTGAGCCCAGAGATATTAATAAATTAAGAAGTGAGCTTGAAACAGTTATTGATCAATTTGCAAAAGGCAGAAAAGTAGTCCTTGTAGGTCATTCACTAGGAGGAATGATTATTAGAGATTATGCAATAAAAAATCCTGCAAAAGTTGCAGGATTATTATTCGTTGATTCTTCTCACGAAAAAAAAAATCATATTTCGCAAGACGAACTAAATACATTTTATAATAATTATAAAATTACTTACGGCGCAAATTCAGGCATAGCACTGGAAACTCTGCAATTAATTGAAGATTTTAAATATATGGAAGTTTTGCCTAATTTACCTGATGTTCCAACCATTATACTGACAAGTATGAAAATTGATGCCCAAAATGATGCCGCATCAAAACAACAATGGTATGATGCCCACCAATCTCTAAAGGTCGGAGTAACTGATTTTACACATATTACCACAGTAAATTCTGGACATTTTATCCAACTTGACGAGCCTAAACTAGTTTTAGAGAATATTAAACTATTGTTACTTAAATAATTTCTCATATTACTGGAGTTGCCTCAAATTTTACCACAAAACATAAAGGCGATTTTTAAAGATATCTCAGTTATATTTATTGCAAAATCGTGGCACTAGGGGATTTTAAAAACAGAAAACACAATAAATAAATAACTGTCAAATTGAGTTCGAAGCATAGAGCGATCTTATGAGTTTTTATCAATCCCTAAAGGGACATCCAAAATAAAATCATAATTTCTTCGTAAAAAATGAAACTTCAATTTGCCAAAATCTCTGCGATTGCGGTTAGAGACTATTGGCAGTACTTTAATTCTGATCTTTTCTTTTTAATGTTTTCGGGTAAATATTATACTTATTTAATGAAATAATCTTACGTGTAATATTATAATTAAATTTCCACCTTATATTTTGTATTGATTTAAAAATAATAATACCTTTAATAAACACTGATCAATGTATATTAGCAACAACAAACCAATCATTTGATGAGAAAAATAATTATCCTTGTTATTTTACAGTTTTTATCCTACTCTACTTTAGGGCAAAATGCCTCTCCAACGGATTCTATAATAAATGATACCGTTAAAAATATCAGGTTTAATTACAAACAGCTTATCATTCCGGGAGTTTTAATAGGATATGGTTTTTGGGGAGCTGAAAGCGGCCAGATAAAAAGTTTCAACTTTCAAATCCGTGACGAATTTACAGAGGACATTGATCAAAAGGTTACAATAGATGATTTTTCAAGATATGTTCCTGCTGTTTCTGTTTATGCGCTTAATGCGTTTGGGGTCAAGGGAAAAAATAATATGCGGGACCGATCTGTAATTCTGGCGACTTCAACTATTATAACCGTGGGAACTGTTTTTGCTTTGAAGTCGGTTACTAATGTAGAACGCCCGGATGGATCTTCTAATAATTCATTTCCTTCCGGTCATACCGCTATCGCTTTTGCGGGCGCTGAATTTTTATATCAGGAATATAAAGACAAATCCATATGGTACGGCGTGGCGGGGTATGCGGTGGCTGCAGGTACTGGGATATTTCGAATGTACAACAACAGGCACTGGCTTACAGATGTAGCCGCAGGTGCAGGAATTGGAATTCTGAGTACCAAAATTGCCTACTGGATGAATCCCTATATTTCAAGAAAATTATTTCATGGTGAACAAAATAAATCGACATCTTTTATAGCCCCTTCATACGATGGTAAGAATTTTACAATCTGCTATTTTAAAACATTTTAGGATTATTAAATTTTAATTAAGAACCCTTTTATTCAGTTTTTCTTCAGAATTCATTTGTAAATTGCAGCATGAAAATTCTTATTATTGAAGATGAGCGCGAAATTGCGCAAAGCATCAAAGACTACTTTAAAACAAACGGCATTCAATGCGAAACCGCCGAAAACTATAATTTGGCACTCACCAAAATAGACAGTTATGATTACGACTGTATCTTATTGGATCTTATGCTGCCAGATGGTGATGGTTTTGATATTTTAAAAGAGTTAAAAGCTAAAAATAAAACCGAAGGCGTAATTATTATCTCAGCAAAAGAAAACCTTGAAACGCGTTTGGAGGGATTTAATCTGGGCGCTGACGATTATTTGACTAAACCTTTTCATCTGGCTGAATTATTGGTTCGCATGCAGGCGCTTATACGTCGTAAAAATTTTAAAGGAAGCAATAGTGTTGTCTTTAATGAAATTGCGGTCGATATTTTCTCCAAAACAGTAGCTGTAAATGATATAAAACTGGATCTTACCAAAAAAGAATTAGATTTACTTTTGTTTTTAATTGGCAACGAAAATAAAGTATTATCAAAATCTGCCATTGCAGAACATCTTTCCGGTGATATGGCAGATATGCTGGACAATCATGATTTTATATATGCCCATATCAAAAATCTTAAAAAGAAACTAACTCAGGCCGGCAGCGGAGATTATATAAAAACGGTGTACGGCTTAGGATACAAATGGGAAAATGAGCAATAAAAAACTACTTCTTAAAACAACCAACAGTTTTCTTATTTATGCTGTTGTTATACTTTTAATAGCAGCGCCGGTATTTTATTATACCTGCCAATGGCTCTACATTTATGAAACAGATGAAGTACTGCTTTTTCATAAAGGGGCTTTTGTAAATGAGAGCCATAGCAATTATAAAGCTGCTGATATTGCGGCATGGAACAAATACAATCATAATGTTACTATTGTGCCCGATATGGGCGTAACCAAAGATTCCATCGTTGGTGAGATGATTTTTGAAGCCATAGCCAATGAAAAAGAGCCTTTTCGCATACTTTATGCCCCGGTAGAAATAAACGGAAAAAAGTATACTTATATAGAAAAGCGTAATCTGGTAGAAATGGAAGGAATGGTCATTAGCGTTGCGTTTATGTTCCTTTTTATCATCATTATCCTGCTGACAGGGATTATCTGGATATCCAAAAAATCGGCTGCACAAATCTGGAAACCTTTCTATAATACACTGAGCCAGATTGAGGAGTTTGAAATTGATAAAAATAATTCGCCGCAATTTATTGCAACAGATATTGATGAATTTGACAGGCTTAATAAAAGTCTGGAGCGCTTAATAGAAAAAAACATTATTATTTATAAAAGTCAAAGAGAATTTGTGGAAAATGCAGCTCATGAACTTCAGACCCCTTTAGCTTTATTTCAGACTAAAATTGACACGCTGCAACAATTGGACTTAACCCGCGAACAATCTGAGTTGGTGGGATCTCTCAACAAGGATGTTTCAAGATTAAACAGACTGAATAAAAACCTTTTATTACTTTCTAAAATTGATAATGAAATTTATCTGGAACAGGAAACCATTATTTTAAATGAATATATTGATAAAAATCTTGATTTCTTCATTGAACAGGCACAAGCCAAAAATGTAAAAATCAATACGCATTTTAAAAATATTCTAAGAACAAAAGGAAATATTGCCCTGACAGAAGTGCTGCTTAATAATTTATTTCTAAATGCCATTCGCCACAATATAAAAAATGGCGTAATTGATATTATCATAGAAAACAATTCCCTCAAATTTGTCAATACTGGTCAGGAAACACCGTTGGGAGCGCAGAGTATCTTTAATCGTTTTTCAAAAGTAAACCCTTCATCACAAGGAAATGGGCTGGGACTGGCAATTATCAAAAAAATCTGCGAAATTAACCATTGGGATATCCGTTATTCTTTTACTGAAAATCTGCATATTTTTGAGGTGATTTTCTAAAAATTCAAACTTCCTACAGAATCACTTTTGAGCTTTGTACTATTCTTTTTTTTAAATAGTATAAATGAAATCAAAAACACTACTGCTCTTCTCTTTTCTGCTGATAGCCGTAATGCAATTATCTGCCCAGAAAAAAACTGTAATTCTTTCGGGAATTATTACCGATAGTAAATCCAAAGTTGCGATACCTTACGCCAATGTTGTTTTAAAATCTTCAAAAGATTCTAAAATTTTCTTCGGAACCGTTAGCGGCGAAGATGGACGCTTTACCATAACAGGAGTAAATTCAGGAAATTTTACGCTGGAAGTAACTTCAATTGGTTTTAAAATAAAATCAAAGTCCGTATTTGTTGGCAGTCTTTCTGATTATCTGGATCTTGGAACTGTCGAACTTGAAGAAGACATCAATACTTTATCTGAAGTAATGGTAAGCTCCAACATGCAAAAAAATCCTGTTACAATGGATAAAAAAGTGTTTGCAGTCGCTGATAATATTACGCAAAGCGGAGGTTCAGTTTTGCAGTCGATGCAGAGTTTGCCCGGTGTTACCGTTCAGAATGGAAAAGTACAGTTAAGAGGAAATGATAAAGTTACCATCTTAATTGACGGGAAGCAAACTGCGCTAACAGGATTTGGAAATCAGTCGGGACTGGATAATATTCCCGCTTCTGCTATCGAAAAAATTGAAATCATCAATAATCCTTCCTCAAAATATGATGCAAACGGAAATGCCGGAATCATCAATATCATCTATAAAAAAAATAAGCAGGATGGCTTAAATGGTAAAATTGGAATCAGTTCGGGTTATGGCGCGTTGTGGGAGCGTAAGGCAAATCTTCCCACGATCAGGGATCAATATCACATGACGCCAAAAATCAATCCGAGCCTGTCTTTAAATTACAGAAAAAATAAAGTAAACACTTATTTACAAGCCGATTATCTGTATACTGAAACCCTAAACAAAAATGAGTTTGTAACCAGAACCTATGATGATGGAACGATAATCAACCAACAAACCAAGCGAAATCGTGACACGCATTTTACGACTATTAAAACCGGAATCGACTGGAATTATAACGACAAAAACACTTTTTCATTTTCCGGATTATTTGGAAGCGAAAAAATTATCGATCACGGAGATGAGCCTTTTTTTAACCAAGATTATTCTCAGCGTTTGCGCTTATGGCAATTTTTAGAAGATGAGCTTAAGACAACCGTCATGGCAAGCGCTTCTTACCAGCATAAATTTAGACAAGCTGGGCGAAAATTAAATGCGGGAATTAATTACACGTACCATCAGGAAGATGAAAAATATTTCTTTGATAATATTCTGCCAGCTTCTACAGGACAAGATGCTTTTAAGTTACTTTCAGATGAAAAAGTAATCGATCTAAATTTAGATTATGTTCAGCCTTTAAAATACGGTCGTTTTGAAACGGGAATTAAATTTAGAAATCGGGAAATTCCAACCAACATGCAGTTTTTTCCGGGCGAAAACTCCCCTATCGATGCCAATGCAGGTGGTTGGGCCACTTATAAAGAACTCATTCCTGCTATTTATGGAAACTATATTTATGAAACAGAAAGAATTGAAGCTGAGTTGGGACTGCGTTATGAATATGTACAGCTAAAGTATGAGGTAAACCCCAATCATCCTACTTATAAAAGTAACGGTTATAATTATACAGAACCTTTTCCGAGTGTTAAGCTTGCTTACAAAATAGATGATAAAAATAAATTTACCGCTTTTTACAACCGCCGCGTTGACAGGCCTAATGAAGTCGATATCCGTATTTTTCCTAAATACGATGATGCTGAAATTATTAAAGTAGGAAATCCTGCCCTTCGTCCGCAGTACACAAGTGCCTTTGAAGTGGGGTATAAAACCGATTTTAAGAAGGGCTATTTTTTAGGTTCACTTTATTACCGGGTTGTAAACGGTACAATTACCCGAATTGCAACAACAGTTCCCGGCAGTCCTATCATTTATAATGTGTTTCAGAATGCCATGGAAAGTTCTTCTTTTGGGATTGAGCTTGTCTTTGCAAAAGAAATTACGCCTTGGTATTCTTTTAATCTGAATGGAAATTTATATAAAAATACTATAGACGCTTTTACTGTAACCAATTTATATCCGGTTCCGTCAATTTATAGCGGAAGTCTTCAGGAAATTACTTCGGGTAATGTAAAATGGAATAATACTTTTCAATTTAACAAAACACTTTCCGGACAGGTTTCTATGGTTTATCTGGCACCGGACATTATTCCACAGGGAAAAATTGACTCTCGCTTTTCTACTGATCTTGGTGTAAAAAAGAGTGTGCAGAAAGGAAAAGGCGAAGTATTCATAAATGCCACCGATATCTTCAATACACTGGTAATAAAAAAAGAAATTCAGGGTGAAGGTTTCCGCTACACTAGCAAGGATTACTATGAGACACAAGTAGTTCGCTTTGGCTACAGTTATAAATTCTGATTTCCCAATAAAAACCAAAATTCAAAATAAATTCAGAATTGGATTATAAAATTTGCATTTCAATACTAAAAATATATGAATAAATTATCTTCAAAATACGGCAGATATTCGCTGTTGTTTCATTTCATTATCTGGTTTTTAACCCTTTCACTGTTGCTGAGAATTGCTTTTTTTATATGGCAATGTGACGAAGTTTCTTGGAGTTTAATTTCCATTTTAAGAACATTCTTTACAGGTTTGTTTTTTGATTTTGGTACTGTTACTTTCATTTCACTCTGCAGTATATTTTATTATAGTCTAATGCCCAATAAATGGATTGGCTCGATATTAGATAAAATCCTTATTTATTTTTTCACATCACTCACGGTCTTTATTCTTGTATTTACTTTTTTTGCCGAATTGACATTTTGGGATGAATTTAAAACCAGATTTAATTTTATAGCCGTTGATTATCTTATCTATACGCATGAAGTAGTAGCCAATATCAAACAGTCTTATCCGCTTCCTTTGCTAATTGGCGGGGTTTTACTGCTAAGTGCAGCATTTCTGTTTCTTTTTTATCAGCAAAAAGCTTTTACAACAACTTTTACTTCAAAATCAACTTTAAAAACCAGACTTTCAGTTTTATCCCCATCCATTATTGTGGCTCTTTTTTTTGGTTTCTTTATTAGAAATAATCAGGCGGAATGGTCTACAAACCGCTATAATTCTGAAATTTCAAAATCAGGAATTTATTCCTTTTTTGCCGCTTTTAGAAACAACCAGATGAAATATGTTGACTTCTATACTTCAATTCATAATGACAAAGCTTTTGGTGTTATAAGAAAGAAACTGGCAGCTGATAATGCTGTTTATTTTAAAAGTGATTATTCTATTCATAGAAAAATAACAGACAGTGCCACTTCCCTTAAAAACAAAAATGTCGTTTTTATTTTGGTCGAAAGCCTTAGCGGAAGTTTTCTTAAGGAGTTTGGAAATAAGGAAAACATAACTCCATTTCTGGACAGTCTCGCCCAAAAAAGTATCTTTTTTGAGGATTTATATGCCACGGGAACCAGAACGGTTCGAGGCATGGAGGCCGTTACTTTATGTATTCCTCCCACGCCGGGCCAGAGCATTGTAAAAAGACCTAATAACCAAAATCTATATACGGTTTCTAATGTTTTTAAAACCCGAAAATACGATTGTAATTTTTTCTATGGCGGAGACGGTTACTTTGATAATATGAATGCCTATTTTGGAGGCAACGGATTTACGATTTATGATCGTGGACGAGGAAGCGTTTTGAGCGACGAAATCAAAACCGTACGCCATAATATAAATGATAACGAAGTTACTTTTGAGAATGCGTGGGGAATTTGTGATCAGGACATTTTCAATAAAATGCTAAAAGTGGCAGATTTACAATACAAAGCCGGAAAGCCATTTTTTAATTTTGTAATGACAACATCCAATCACAGGCCTTTTACTTATCCTTCAGGAAAGATTGATATTCCATCGGGAACAAGCCGTGAAGGAGCGGTAAAATACACCGATTTTGCACTGAAAGAATTATTCAAAAAAGCCAAAACAAAACCCTGGTTTAAAAACACAGTATTTGTAATCATTGCAGACCATTGCGCCAGCAGCGCCGGAAAAGATGAAATAGATGTTGCCAATTACCATATTCCAGCCTTCATTGTGAATTTACCAGAGAATCAGAACCAAAAAATAGCCAAACAGTGTTCGCAAATCGACCTATGGCCTACTCTTTTTTCTTTGTTTCACTGGAACTATGAATCTGATTTTTTTGGAAAAAATGTTTTGGATGCCAATTTTGAACAAAGAGCATTAATGGGAACGTATCGCAAATTGGTTTTGATGAAAAAGGAAAAGGTAATGATTTTATCCGATCAGAAGAAACAAGCCTTTTACTCGTGGAACAAAAAAGACAATAGTCTTAAAGCTCTTACTATCGATCAATCATTTTTAGAAGAAACTATTTCATGGTACCAGACTGCCGATTTTCTTTTTACCAATAAACTTTTAAAATAATGATTTACATTCATTTTATAATCAATCCTATATCCGGAAGTGGAAAACACAATTTGTCTGCTTCCTATCTTTTAAGTCAATTTTCGAAAGAAAAATATAAAATTGAAATTGATTATACCAATCAAAAAAAGCATGCCATAATACTCACAAAAGCGGCTATTGTACACAATCCCGATTATATAATTGCTTGTGGCGGAGACGGAACCATCAACGAAGTAGCTTCTTGCCTTGTGGGAACTTCAATTAAGTTAGGAATTATTCCGGTAGGTTCAGGAAACGGGCTGGCCTCTAACTTGAATATTCCCAGAAATTTTGACAAAGCAATTGCTATCATTAAAAAAGGAAATGCAACAGCGATGGATGTGGGACAGCTAAATCACAAATACTTTTTCAGCAATATGGGTATCGGCATTGATGCCATGATTATAAAAAAATATGAGAGAGCAGGAAAAAGAACACTTCCCGCTTATATCAAGGCTGCATTATCTTCCAGCTTAGAATTTAAACCGCAAAAAACCATTGTACATTTTAACGATCAAATTATAGAAACAGATCCTTTGATGTTATTCATATCTAACTCAAACGAAATGGGGTACAATATGAGCCTGACTCCAAAAGCAAGTCTTCACGACGGATTATTGGATATGATTATTATACCGAAATTGTCTTTTTTTGAAAAAATTATGCTGGGTTATCATGTGCTTCGAAATTCAATTGAAAAATTTGAAAAGGCAAAACACTTTTTAGTAAAAGATATTCAAATCGAAATGCCGTCCAAAATCTTCATTGATGCTCAAATTGACGGGGAACAGTATAATTTAAAAACAAATGAAATAAAAGTAAGCATACTTCCCAACGGTTTGCAGGTTCTTGTTTTATAAAAACATAAATTCCATAGAGAGACTACATAATCTGTCTATGGAAATTAATTTTGTAATTCTTAATTTATATACTGCTTTAAAATTGCCTTACGAAACTGCATCCTAATTCTTTTCCGTTATAAAAAGGCATAATCATCGATGTGGTTTTATTTTCTTTTGAGGATTTAAAGACCTTATTCTGCAGATAAGGATATATCCAATAAGCAGCTTTTGTACTTAATATTCCTATACCTGCTCCCGCAACAACATCTGTAAGCCAGTGCCTGTCATTATACATTCTAAAAAGTCCCGTTCCTGTTGCCACTGCATATCCTGCAATTCCGTACCAAATTGATTGGTCCTTATATTCCTGATACATAAATTCGGCCCCTGCAAAAGCAGTAGCAGTATGTCCAGAAGGAAATGAGTTATTCGAAGACCCATCTGGTCTTTCAACTTTAGTAATGTTTTTCAGGGCAAATACCGAAGCGCTCATCATTAAATAAGAACTGGCCAAAATAATAGAGCGGTCTTTTAGGTTATTTTTCCCTTTTACGCCAAAAGCATTAAGTGCATAAACAGAAGCCGCAGGTGCCCACTGAGAAAAATCATCAATAGAAACTTTATGATCAATATCCTCATTTACTTCTTCCTTAATTTCTGAATTATAACTCTTAAGCTGATCACTTTCTAAACCAATAAATCCATATCCCAAAAGAACCCCGGGAATGATTAATTGTTTGTAATTGAACTTTAAATTAGGTACAGTATCTTGTACAGCAATTGTATCACTTATTGTGTTTTGTGCACAAATCGAAGTCATACCAAAAAGGAATAAGAGGAAGGTTTTTAACATTTTAAAAAAGATTAGAAATTACTAATTACGCTTGTTGAATAGAAAATAAACGTAGTTTTTCCTCATAGAAAACTGATTAAATTAGAATGATAAGTCTTTCTGTTAAAGATTAATAAGGCAAAGTTCAACCTGAAATCTGAAGAAATTCTGTATTTACGGTGTTAGTATTTTTTTTAACAAAAATTTAATCAGGCCCTCCATTTTCTTTAAATAAGCATGTATTATCCAATTGATTTTGTTATTGATTTTTATATATTTGTAACTATTTAAATTAAGTCTAAATAATACCAATGAAAATTTATACGCTCCTTTTACTGTTGTGCTTCACTATAAGTTCACTCTCTGCACAGCAAATTTCTAAATCAAACACTAAAACAGAAAAAGATAAAAAAACAGATCCACAAAGTCAGGATAGTATTTTAACCGATAAGCCAGCGGCTGATAATGAATTACAGGAAATTGTTGTTTCCGCATCAAGGAAGGCAGAGATTTTAGATGAAGTTCCTTCTTCGGTTACCTTATTATCCAAAAAACAAATACAGCAACAATTAAGCATTAGTTCTAATCTTAGTGATATCCTGGGAGCATCCGTACCAGGTCTTGGTTTTACTACCAATAGAACTCAGAATTTAGGACAGACTTTACGAGGCCGTCGTGTATTGGTTATGATTGACGGTATTCCTCAAAGTACACCTTTAAGAGATGGCGCCAAAGACATGCGATCTCTTGATCCTACTGTTTTAGAGCGTGTAGAAGTAATTAAGGGAGCAACTGCTATTTATGGTAATGGTGCAGACGGCGGTTTGATTAATTATATTACCAAAAAAGCCAATACTGATAAAGCGATTAGCGGATCAACAGAGGCAGGAACAGCTTTTTCTCTTATAAAGCCTAAAGGAACCGCCGGTTTCTTTGTTTCCCAGCTTTTTTCTGGAAAAATAAAGAAATTCGATTACGTAGTCAGTGGGCGTTATGAAGAGACGGGACTTTATCGGGATTCGAAAGGACGAGTACTTTCTCCGGAATACGGAATGAATGATCTTCAAAACTGGAATACTTTTGCAAAAATTGGTTATGATATCAATACCAATAACCGCCTGGAATTAATGTATAACTATTTTCAGAGTACACAGCATACCGATTATATAGCAAAAGCCGGTGTTTACGGTAATTTTGATTCGCCAACTACCGGAATTAGAGGACAGCGCCCGGGGGAACCTGAAGGAACACCTTATAACCATAATGCAAGTTTAAGTTATACTAGTGAAAATTTAATTGGAAATACGGATGTTAACGCAACGCTTTACTTTCAGGACTATCTTACACTAATCAACTACAGTGACTTTTTTGAAAATAACGGACAGCCTGCAACACAAAGCAAGAAACTGGGTTTTCGCTTAAATTTAAACACACCATACGAATTCAGTTCTCTTATATCAGGTAATTTAACTTATGGATTGGATATTCTTTCGGATATAACAGACACACATCTTACGGATGGAAGATTGGTAATTCCTGAAATGAATATGACGAATCTTGCACCTTATTTTCAGCTTAAAAACATGTTTGGACCGAACTTGGTATTAAAAACAGGTTTAAGGCTTGAGAATGTAAATATCGATGTACCGGATTACACCACTATTGGTATTCGTAATTATGTAAATGGAACTTATGTAGGCGGCGGGATTGCTGTAAATGGCGGAGCATTGGATTTCGATGCCCTTATGTTTAATGCCGGACTGCGTTATACAAAATGGGCTCTTTTTAAACCTTTTGTTAGTTTCTCTCAAAGTTTCAGCGTTGCCGATTTAGGTTTGGTACTTCGCGCTGCCAAAGAAAATACAGTTAGCAATACTTCGATAAAAGCGGTTACGGCCAATAATTATGAATTTGGATTCTCCGGATCACTGGCTAAACTTTCTTACGAAGGAGCTTTTTATTACAGTACATCAAAATTAGGCGCGTCTTATGTTTATGTTGATGGTAATCCGCAGATTTCCCGCTCACCTGAAAAAATTTATGGCTTTGAACTCTCAGCCAAGTATCGTCTTCATCCGAAAATTGATATTGGGGCAAATTATTCCTTTACGGAAGGGAAACGCGAACTAACCGATAAAAAAGTATATTTAGGAGGAGATCGTATAAATCCTCCAAAAATAGCAGCTTATACTGTTTTTAGACCACTTGAAGACTGGTCAATATTTCTACAAATGACAAGTACAAACGGCAGGGACAGATTTGAGCCTGTTAATGGCGCTTACACATACGGAACTGGTCCAATAAAATCTTTCACGGCTTTTAATCTTTCTTCAAGCTATACTTTAAAAGAAAAAAGTACAATTCGCCTTGGTGTCGAAAATTTATTTAATAAAGATTATTATTCGGTTATCTCCCAATGGCAGTCTAATAATATGAATTATGTCAAGGAAAATGGTACGCGGATAGCTATTAGCTTTACACAGGCATTCTAATAAATCTCTGACAACCTAAGATACGAATTTACATCAATCACCAACAGGACATCCAAACCAAAATACCAAGAGGAAGTAAAAAAGGACAAAGATTAACGAAATCTATCATAATTTCAAAAGCAAAAGGCGTACTAAATGGTATGCTTTTTTGTATTTAAAAGGGCAAAACAATTAAAATAATCACACAATTTTCTGTAATTTGTCTTTTTCTAAAACTCTTTAGCAACTTAAAATCCTTACATTTACCCGCTGGCTAATCAAATTTCGCTGTATAATTAATCAATTTAGCAGCGTCAGGTCAATTAATTTTAAGCAGTCAAGATGAAAAAACATACTGTAACAGTAGCATCGTTACCTTTAGATGATCATACACTATCGAATATTCAAATTAAGAAAGCCAATTTGTTACCAGATCTGCAATCGAGGCTGGATTCTATGGAAATGAAAGAAAAACCGATAATGGATTCTACCATTCCTTACAGGGATATGACAGATACGACGAGTAAAAAAGAAAGTATTGCCCGAATAATTGATAAACTGGACGTTGAAACCAGTCTTAGATATCAAAGAACTGTAGAAGACACCTATTGCAATGTATACTCTTATGATTATTGCTATTTCGCTAAAGTATATCTTCCAACCGTTTGGTGGACTCCCGAATCCCTTGAAAAAATTACACAAGGACAAGATGTAGAAGCTGTTTTTGAACAAACCGTAGACCGTATCTATTCCAGTGCCATACACGACTGGTTTTTAGAATGGGGACCAAATTTTGGATGGGAAAAAATGTTTACAGCTGAAGAAATCCAGCAGAAGGTAAATGCCAATGGCGGAATTGGAATAATTTGCGCCAAGAGAAGAGAAAAAGGTCTCTCCGGACACATTGTTCCCGTAGTTCCTGAAACAGAGCTGCATAAAGCATACCGCGAAAATGGCGTTGTCGTATATCCGTTGCAGTCACAGGCAGGAAAACTGAATTACAATTACTTTTCGGAGGTGAGAAAAGACTGGTGGAATGATGATTTGTATTCCTCTTATCTGTTTTATTATCACGAATAAAAACGCAATTCGCCATATCGTTAAACATTCTAAAAAAATATTGATTATCAACGAGATAACTACTTGGAAATACGATAATAAAAAACTATTTTTGCAACTTAGAAAAAACAAGAACAGCAAAAGTTGTGATTTAGCTATTCTCTTGCCTAAATTATTGATACAAAAGTGATTGATAACGAAAGTAATTTTATAACCTTATCATAAAATTTTACTTCTAAATTGATGTTTCAATCGATAAAATTGCAAAAAATCTAAAATATAAATTCCTATATTTTTAAAAGTAAACGAAAACTTTTATAATGGAGGCAACAATATGCTTAATCCGTTATAGGTTTCTTGTCTCTGGTTTTAACAGATTGAATTTGTATTTGTGAATAAAAATGACTTTATAAATTAAAATAACCTTAAAAAAGAAAGTAAGTATAAATGAAAGACAATCAGACAAAAAAATATTATTGGGGAATAGGATTGGAAAACGAAACCTACATGCAGTTTGAAGAACCCCTAATAGTTTCTGGTGAATTTATACAAGAAAAAATTGGCTTTGAGAAATATAGTATTGATTACAGAAAATGCTATAAACCCGAAAGCCTGGCTCCTATGCTGAAAAAAGCTTTTAACCTGACTGAAAACTATAAAGTAAGTCGAATGATGAACAGTCATTCGCTGGAAAAGCTCGATATCAATTATCAGCACAAGACATTATCGCCAGTAAAAACAGTAATCGATACGGAAGCTGGTGAGATAATCGCAGAACCGATTGAAAATCCGGAATATCTGGGCAAATCGATCATGGAACTTTTCCTTGAAGATCAGCCATACAACATTCAGAGTATGATTACCCAAAGAAACAAAACGATGGGATCGGTGCATTTTGATGGTGATTCTATTGAATTTGTAACCAAATATTTTGAAAACAGAACAATTACTGATTCCTGCAAAGAATTGAAAGCGACCAAAAAACTGTTTTTGGATAAAATCAACGAATCGTCTGTGTTAAACGGAAAATTAAATTTTCCGGATTACAATAACGGCCTTAATATGTTTATGACCAATCAGGAAAACCTGGTTTTGTTCAATAACGGAACCTACCATTTTCATATCACCTTACCGTCATTAACAGAAGACAGTAGAATTGTGGATTACAATGATTTTGAAAAAACACATGCTAACGCCATTTATCTATTACAGTGGTTTGAGCCTTTTTTCATATCCACGCTCGGAAGCCCTGATATTATGGGCGTGATAAGTGATAAGTACAGTTTAGACAAAAAATTCACTTTGGGTTCAATGCGAAATGCCATGTCCCGTTACATAGGTGTTGGAACCTATAACAAATCAATGCCAAAAGGTAAAATTCTAACCTATAAGGTAGACAATTTTAGAAAACTACTGAAATTTACAAAAGAAGAAAATATCTGGTGGCGTGATCAGATTGAAGCCGACATGGAATATGAAATGCTTTCGGAAGTGGGGCTTGATTTTAATCAGGAAAAAATGTACCAGAGCGGTTTCGAATTCAGAAGCTTTGATGAATTCCCGGCGGAGTATTTAAATGATGTTCTTTTTTCTATTATTCTAATTTGCGAACATTCTCTAAACCTGCCTGATGTGCAATGGGGACATGACAGCAAAGCCTGGAATAACCTGGTCTTTAAAACCTTAAAAACGGGTTATGCCACTGAAATCAATGAAGAAGAAAAGAAAGAGCTTTTAAATCTACTCCAGCTATTAAATCCATCAGATTCTAATTACAGTACACTAAAATCAGAATTTGAAGCGATAATCATGCTGGATGAATTTTTCTTTAAAATTTTGGCTGTTTTACATGACAAATACAAAGACAACAACATTTGCCTGGATGCCATGTACGGACAAAAAACAAGTAACGCTCCAAAATGGGACAATTTTAATAAATACCAGACCGAAAGGCATTTAAAGCAAATTGGTTCGTTCTGCGATAATTAAAAAAGTATATCTAAATAAAAATAAGCCAATCTCTTCAAATCTTCCATAAAATTTATAGAAATTTGTTCAGTCAAGGTCACAAATAAAAAGCTCCAAATTGTTGATTTGGAGCTTTTTTTATGCCCTTTTATCTCCATTTAATACGTATGAATATGTAAATACCCAGCGGTTTGGTTTCCCCGTAGAGTTACAAGTGATGAACTAAACTGTCGTTTATCTTTTTGAGAAAAAATTTCAATAATAAAAGCAAAGAACCTTAATTTTAGAAAATCTTAAAACAATAAAACAAATATCTTTATACCTCCTTAATAAATAATCAATTATTATGTTTCCAAAGCGTGTCATTTATATTCTTTTGACCTCCTTATTATTTATCTCATGTAGTAATGATGATGATACTCTCATTGATGGGACAGACGTTACTGATTCTGTTTTGATTGAAATAAACAAACTTAGAGCAACGGGATGTAAATGTGGAGCCGATGATATGCCTGCTGTACCTGCATTGGTAAGCAATACATTATTAACAAAAACAGCTATTAATTATGCTAAGGATATGAATGCACGTAATTATTTCGCGCATATATCGCCTGAAGGGACAAGTCCTATACAAAGAGCCGCTGCTGTTAGTTATACCGGAAAATACGTAGGTGAAGTGATTGCTCGCAATTACAGTACTTCTGCCGAAGTTGTAATAGGCTGGAAAAACAGCGAAGACCATTGTAAAGCCATGATGAGTAATACTTATGTAGAAATGGGTGCTGGAAAATCAGGAAACATATGGGTTGCAAATTTAGGAAAGTAAACTAATTCTCTTCTCGAAGTTGTTATTAAACTATAACAATACATTGACATACAATTTATTTTAGTTACAAAAAAAATAGACTTATTCTTACGATAATGAGAATAAGTCTGTTTTATTATTTACAAATTATATTATTCTCAGTTTTTTATTTTATATATAGTCATTTTTACCATAACTAAATAATATTTTTAAATTTTAAGGACCTAAAACCAGTTATTTATGATTTTAATTCAAAAACACTCGTGTTTTTAATAATTATTAATATAAATATTTAATTATCAATACCTTAGTATAACTAATTATTTAACCTTAAAATTTAAAATTTATGAGAAAAACAATTTTATTTGTAGTATTAAGCCTAATGTTTATGGGGTGCGAAACAAGCGAGGTAAAGAATGACTCAGAAGTTAAAGCAGCATGGTCATCATCTGATCAATATGCTAGTTGGTCAAATGGCGGTTATACCGTTTATAATAATATATGGGGTTCTGGTGCAGGAAGCCAATCCATATGGGCAAATAATTACAGTAATTGGGGTATTTGGGCAAACCATCCAAATACTGCAGGTATTAAATCATACCCAAATTCAACCAAATATGTAGGTAAAGCATTAAATACAATCAACACTCTTAGTACCAGCTTTAATGCAACTACTCCAAGTGGTGGAGCATGGGTTTCTGCTTATGATCTTTGGGATAGCAATAAAGCCAATGAAATAATGCTGTGGTTAAACTACACAGGAAATTCGGACGGTTCAGGAAATGTAAAACCAATTTCTTATAATTATTCATCAACTGGTGCTTCTGTTCCGGTATACACAAACCAAAGCATAGGTGGTCACACCTGGAACGTATTCCGCGGAAACAATGGATCTAATAATGTTTATTCATTTTTACGCACGACAAAAACCAACAGCGGCACAATAGATGCAAAAGCAATCTATAATTGGATAAAAAACAAGGGATGGTTTGGTAATGTCACCGTTGGAGACATACAATATGGATTTGAAATCTCATCCTGTTATGGGACAAACGGAAATGGGGCAAATTTTACATGTAACAGTTATTCTGTAACTAGTAATTAGTATTTTTTGCAAGATCAAGACTGGCTTAATTTAAAGAATTGAGCCAGTTTTTTATTTTTAAAGTAGATTTTAAATTCACATGCTATCCCTGTCTATGTCAATGACGCAATGGAACAGTAGAAGGATAAATCGCTTCCGCTAAGATATTTATGGTAAGGCTTTTCTCAGCGCCGCTCTATTAGGAAATGATATTTATACTTAACATCAATAGGCGCAAACTAAAAAATCCCATTTCTTACGAAATGGGATTTTTTTATGTCTTCTCGGTACTATTTAACCACCTTTTACGGGATCAATACGAAAACATTATAATTGTTATTTATGTATTTGAATTATAACTTGTAATCTGTCGAAAAAGTAAGTTCTTTATTTGCTTCAATTTCATTTTTCAACGAATCAATTTTATAAGTAGCAAATCCATAGGCATCAGATCCTGTCAGCAAACGAAGCGGTGGTTCTGCTTTTTGTGTTACTTTTATAATTAAATCCGCTACTTTTTCAGGATCTCCTGGTTGATTGCCCGGAATATCATTTTGATGTGCCTTTACACCTTCACGTATAGCTGTATATTCTTCAATAGGATTTTTCGAAGCAATTAATGATGAACTATTTAAAAAGTTCGTACGTACATAACCGGGTTCTATAATGGTTACATTAATTCCAAATGGCTTAACCTCTTCTGCAAGTGCTTCAGAAAGTCCTTCTACGGCAAACTTAGTAGCACAATAAATTCCCCAGCCTGCCCCGGCAATTAAGCCAAAAACAGAGGAAAGATTTATAATGTGTCCAAATTGTGCGGCTCTCATATGAGGCAAAATTGCTCTTGTAACATTTAGCAAACCAAAAACATTTACATCAAAATTGGCACGAACTTCAACATCCGAGCTTTCTTCAATTCCGCCTATTAAACCATAACCGGCATTATTGACCAAATATTCAATAGAGCCAAATTGCTCAATCGCTGAATTAACAGCTTGCTTTACGCTTTCTTCACTGATCAAATTGACCTGCAACGGTAAAAACTGATCAGACGAATTGTCGACCACTTTTTTAAGCGATTCTACATTTCTTGCAGTAGCAACAACATTAAATCCTTGAGCCAATAGTTGTTTGACTAAAACAAGACCAATTCCCTGAGAAGTTCCTGTTATAAACCACGTTTTGCGTTCATTTTTCATAATTGTATATTTTAAAAGGTTGAATTGTCTTTTAAGTGCTTTTGAATCATTCTCTAATGATATTTTTATCCTGATAAGCCATTTGAGCAATCTCGTCTTTTCGTCTAAAACTAACTCCTTTATGTTTTTGAATATAACTAAGGATTTGTGTCGTGGCTGCGACCATTTGCGGTGTCCCTCCTATTCGATCATGAAAACTTATTGACATTTGTCGGCGCTTTTTTTCAGATTCTATATAAAGCTGGTCAAATTCCATTATAACCTGACGCGCAAACTGATCTGCACTAAAGTTTTTGCCTTCTACCAACACAATATCATTACAGCGAATGGTGTACGGAACCACTGCAAAATCGTTTCCTTTTACTTTTAATAAAAAAGGCTCGTCACGGCTTAAATCATCAATATGGTATTTAAAGCCCAGTTCCTGTAGAATTTCCAATGTATTCGTTCCGCGTCTTAACCAATTTGCATTATAGCCGACAGGTTCAAAACCGGTAACTTTTTTAATAGCATCTGCACCGTCTTTGATAAACTTCTTTTCTGTTTCATACGGCATAGAATATTGCGTCGCCCAGTCCATACCGTGGGCTGCAGCTTCGTGTCCTCTTGCTACAATTTCTTTGGCAAGTTCCGGATTTTTTAATACTGCCGAACCAACCATGTGCGAGGTAACCTTGATTCCAAATTTATCCCAATTGTCGAGCATTCTGGGAATTCCTTCTTTATATCCATACTGATACCAGGACTCGCCCGGAAGGTCTATAAATCCTTTCTGCATGTTTTGCGGAAATGGGCTTTCAGCATTTACAGGCTGTCCGCCTGCTTCAAATTGCATAGATACTGATACTACCAAACGTGATCCGTCCGGCCATTTGGCATCAGAAACTTCATTATTAGCTGATTTATCTTCTTTGAAATCGCTTGCCAGCAATGGGTTTATCGGAACGAATCCCGCGAGACCAGCAAGACCTGCCTGTTTTATAAATGTTCTTCTATCTTTCATTTCTTTTGATTTTATTTAAGTACTTTTTCAATAATCAGCGTTTCTTCATAAAGTGAAAATTTGGAGATCAGATTATTTTCAATCGTGATATGAATCGCTAAAGGCATCTTGAAATGTTTTCCGTTTTTTTTCACTGTTCTTTCAACAAAACCAAAGACAGCCACTTCATTTCCTCTCAATAAAAAAGATTTCGCCTCCAGCTTTTCACTTCCGTCAACAAAATAACTAAAGAGCGTTTTGAATAACACCGAAATTTCTTCTCGCTTTGAGCGATGTCCTGTCCATGGCATATACTTCGATTCGAAAATATACCAATCTACTTTTTCTGAAACCATGGACGCAATTCCTTCCGGATTTTTAGATCCTATATAACCAAAAAACTTCTCTACAGTTTCTTTTGTTTTTATTTCTTCTTCAGAATATACTTGTGACTGTGCCGAGAAACCAATCAATAGCATTGCTGTTATTAATATTATTGTTTCCATTTTTGATTTAAAAACAGCTTTTTTCATAATGAGATTTTTTAATGTTTCTGATGCAATTCAATTTTAAAACTTAAAAATGGAGCTGCATCGTAATTCCCGTAAAAAATATATTTTTACCGGTTCCTGATGCTTTTATATAATCTTTGGCCTGAAACCAAGTCGCTTCGAGCCTGAAATACAAATATTGGTTTGGCTCCCAGATGATTTCACTTTCTAATTGGTTACCGATTTTCTTTTCTGTCGTTGTGTCTCCGGGATAAATCAATGCTGTATTTGGTGCATAAATACCATCGTTGCTGCTGTATCTCCAAAACATATCATAATCAATAACCCAATCGACGTTTTTAACAATTTCAAGACTCAATGAAGGATGAAAATCAATTAAATTCGATGGCCCAATTACAGAAGCTAATCCAAAATAAGCACCTCTTGGAAAAAGCGGATTAAAAGTTTGCAGATTAGAGTCGCCCGCCGTTTTGTCTCCACTTATAATTTCGGTTTTAAAACCAATTTCCGGACGAAATTTGACGGTATTAAAACGATATCCTGCATTTATTGAAGCTGTCCAGGCACTTATGTTTTTGTCAGCAACATCACCAAATTGGTAAACAGCTTCTGCGTCATAACGCCAGTTTTCTGTTTTTCCCCAAATTCTTGTTCCAACAGATTGTCGTTTCTCTTTACCTGTTGCGTCAAAAAATGCTGCATTGGCTCTTTCGTAACCTAAATAATAAACATCAATATTTTTGATAATTGGTATTTTGTTAAACACCAAATAACTTCCCCATAATTGTCGGTCTTTATTCGAGTCGTCGTCAAAAATACCATCGTGCGCGACAACGTAATGTGTATAAAACAAATCGGTTGCAAAATTCTGTCTGGATACAATTGCTTTAATTCCGTCAAACGACTGCCTGTTATTCGGTCCTTCCCTAACGGCAACCAAACGCTGCGATCCGTATGTGAGTTCTTGCCTCCCTACTCTTAAAATAAGTCTTTTGCTGCCTTCATTTATAATATTGAAATCAGCAAAAGCCTGATGTACTTCCAGTGGGTTTTGTTCCACAGGATTCGGATCAATTCTGCCATCTGCCATACTACTTTGTGTCTGAACAAAAGCTCTGAAAAATTTTCCTGCATGAAAATCGGCATGAAACAAATATCTTCCTAAAACATAACCATCGTTATCCTGCGGACCATCGCCCCAATTTTCATTTTTAGCATAGAAGTACTGAAAACGTATATCGCCCCCAAAACTGATATACGTCTTTTTAGAAGCAGAAATTGGCAGAAATTTTACTGTTTTATACCAGTCATTGCTTACTGTATCATTTTCCAAAACACTATAATTCTCATCAAACCGAAGTGATTTAAAATCAGGGTACCGCTGTGCAAAACCAGAAAATGAAAGCAATAAAACCACTAATAGGATTTTGTTTTTCATAATTCAATTTTTATTATTATCACGCTATTGAGATTATTTTTAAACACATAGAAACATAGATTTTATAATTTTGAAAAAAAGAAAGTCAAAAAGAAACTCGTTTCTTAACACATAGCTATGTTTGTTAATGCAAGTGAAACGTCTTTTTTGAGTTCAATAATCCTATGTTTCTATGTGTTTAAAAATAATTACTCCCAACAGGGTTATTTTTTAATTATTTAACCCCGTTTTGCTTAATATCTTTATAAGCATTTGGAACATTAAAATTGAAATGAAGCCAGTTAAAAAGTTCATATCCTTTATCAAATTCCTTCATGGTTACAGCCGCTTTTGTTTCTTCTAATGTCAAACCTTTTTTTACGGCATTTTCAACATTAGACTGCAAAGCTGTAACATAATCAATCGTGTATTTTATTCCTGCTTTATTGGTAATTCTACCATGTCCCGGAACTACAATATCTTTATCAGAAATCATATTGTAAATTTTGTTCAGGTTTTGAACCGGTTCCAAAAAATAGCCGTCAAATAACCACGGAATTGTCGGACTCTCAGCAATAAAAGGATTTCCTGCCCACAACACATTTCCTGAAGGCGCTTTTAAATACACAAAAAGATCTGCTGGAGATTGCGCGGTTCCCACATTTATAATTTCAACGATATTGCCTTTTCCCATATCAATTTTCATGGTTTGGTTGATGGCTATTGTAATGTCGGCAGGACGGTAAACGCTCTCTTCAATTCCTCTGCCTTTTCCAAAAAGCATGATCATAAACTGTTTGATATTATCATAATTCTTCGCCAGATTGTCTTTGCTGAATTCATTCTGAATGACAATTGTTTCCTTCGGAAGTAAATAATTCCCGAAACAATGATCGCCGTGATCGCTTGTATTTATAGCATAAACAATAGGTTTTGGCGTTACAGATCGTATTAATTTATAAAGCTGATCGTATAATCCTTTGCTTAACATCGTTTCAATAAGCAAAACCCCTTTGTCTCCTACAATAAAGCCTGCCGAAGTTGCCTGCGCAATTCCTTTTGTGGTTTCGGTTTCGGTTGTACTTGGAGATATAGCATAAACATTTTCTGAAATTTTATGCAGTTTTAAAGTCACTTTGTTAGCGTCCCAAATGGGTACGTGACTGGGCATTGGAAATTGTGCATAAGCCGTTGTATTCACTAATGTACACAACATGATAATTGTCAATGCAGAGATTATTTTTTGAATTTTCATGATCTAAATTTTTATAGATTTTGTTTGATTAAATTAATTGGATATAATTGGTTTAAAAACACATAAATCTATGTGCTAGTTTTTCACGCAGATTTAGAAGATTTAAGCAGATTTTATTTTTTTAATCTTTTTAATCCTTTAATCTGTGGCTATATTTAAAATCTATGTGTTTGTTTTTCACGCAGATTTGGCAGATTAAGCAGATTTTTTAATCTTTTTAATCTGTGGCATTTATTTTAAAGTCTGCATTTTATATATTAAAACTAATTACACCCAACGAATTTTATTTATGATTAAAGTTTTTTAGCGTATCCTCCGAAATATTTCACCGGCGACCAATCCGGAATTACAGGTGCAATTACAGGATCAAATACTTTAAAATCTCTTGCTCCATAAACAATTTTGCCGTTAACAACAGTCAGATCCGATTCGATATTTCGAACTTTATCGGCTGGAACTGTAAAATAATCCTCTGATAAAATTGAAAAATCGGCATACATTCCTTTTACCAGTTTTCCTTTCTCTTTTTCTTCACCTGAAAACCAGGCGCTGCCTGAAGTATATAATTGAAGTGCAGTAAACTTATCCAAAACCTGATCTTTCGGCCAAAACTGCATGCCTCCTAATGTTTTTCCTGTAATGAGCCAATGCAGCGCCATCCAGGGATTATAAGTTGAAATACGGGTTGCATCAGTACCCATTCCGACAGGTATTCCCATTTCGAGCATTTTTTTAATCGGAGGCAATTGTGTTTTTGGAGCACCATACATTTTCTCATACAATTCTCCTTGAAAATACATTCTGAATTGAACTGCAATTCCCCCATTTAATGCTTTTACCCTTTCTAATTCCTGAGGTGTAATGGTTTCTGCATGGTCAAAAAACCAGCGTAATCCGTTAAATGGAATTTCTTTATTTACTTTTTCAAAAACATTGAGCATTCTGTCAATCGATTCGCCGTAAGTGGCGTGCAATCGAAAAGGCCATTTGTTTTTAACAAGCAAGCGAATTATAGGTTCCAAATCTTTTTCCATTTCATCAGAAAGAACAATTCTTGGTTCCAGAAAATTTTCAAAATCTGCTGCAGATGCTACTATATTTTCACCCGCCCCTTCTTCGGTATAACCGTTAGCTGTCAAAAGATTATCATTTTTGTTAATGACCGTTTCGGCAACCCACTTTTCGTAGTCCTGAAGTTCTTTTCCTTTTTGCTGTGCAAATAAATAATACGAGATTCTAAGATTTAGTTTTCCCTGTTTGGCCAATTCCATCGAAGTTGTATAATCCGAAGGAAAGTTTTGAGAACCTCCTGCCGCATCGATTACAGACGTTAATCCAAAACGGTTGAGTTCACGATTAAACTGAAGTGAACTGTTGATTCTTTCTTCGGGAGTTAATTTTGTGGTTAATCCCAAAGTGGTATAAATGGCTTTTGGAGTTTCTTTTGCAAACATTAATCCGGTTAAGTTTCCATTTTTGTCTTGTTCAAGAACACTTCCTTCGTAATGTGTATCTTTAGTATACCCCAAAACTTCGATTCCTTTTTTGTTTAAAAAAGCTTTGCCGTATAAATAGGTTATAAACACAGGTTTATCAGGAACTGCGGCATTTATTTCTTCAATGGTTGGCTGTCTTTTTTCATCAAAGCCAAATTCATTCCAGCCTCCAATTACTTTGATCCAAACTCCCGGCGGAGTTCTGGCGGCCTGTTCTTTGAGCATTTCCATAGCTCTTTTCAAGGTTTTTACGCCATCCCAACGCAATTCTGCATTATAATTTAAGCCTTCGCGAATGACATGAATATGACTGTCGTTTAAACCCGGAATAACCGTTTTTCCTTTTGCATCGATGCTTTTTGCAGATGAGGTTTTATAACTTTCCAGAATACTTTTTGAAGTTCCTGTTTCCAGAATAATCCCGTCTTTTATTGCCAACGCCTGCACAAATTCGCCTGATTTTTGCATGGTTGCAATTTTTCCATTGTAAATAATCAGATCGGCTTTTTCCTGAGACTGCATTAACAGACCAAAGAAAAATAATAGTATGATAAATATTTGTTTCATTTTATGAGATTTAATTGGTCTGTTTATTTTAGAACTTTATTTCGCAAGGAAAAATGCCAAAAGATCTTTTTGTACCTGAGCTGTATTTTCCTGAACCAGCCAGTGTCCTGAACCTGCAATTTTAGATTCGGTTACATTTTCTGCAACCAATTTAGAGTGCTCTTTTAAGAAAGCTGCGGCAAAATATTCCCCGCCCATAGCAAGCAACGGCATTTTAAGTTTTGTTTTTGCCAAAATTAAATTGTCTTTCCCGTCCTGCGGAAATGCTCCAAACCATTTAAAACTTGATTTCGCACCATCTTTAACAGCGTAAGCTCTTACGAATTCAGCAGTTTCCTCAGCTGTAAACGGATTTTTTACATGTCCTACCATTGGCCAGAAATTGGTTAAAAACTCTTTTTCTTTTCCTTTTACAATATCTCCCGAAGCTGGCCATGCAAAAAATCCAAACCACCATGCAGAAGCCGAAACTTGCGACCAAACCGGTTCGATACCAGGAAGAAGCGCATCCATCAAAGCTAATTTTTTAACTTCACTTCCATATTGTGCAGCATAAGCATAAGCCACCATAAGTCCGATATCATGTCCTGCCAGATTGATATTATTGTATCCTAATTTTTTTACCAGTTCATGAATATCTTTTGCCATATTTTTTTTGTCATAACCTCCTTCTGGCTTATCAGATTCCCCAACACCTCTTAAATCCGGAGCGATAACGGTAAAATGTTTTGAAAGTTCCGGAAGTAAACGGTTCCACATGTACCAGTTTTGTCCAAAACCATGAACCAATACCAGCGGATCTCCTTTACCGCCAATCACGTAATGAATTTTAACTCCATTTACTTCTTCATAGGCATGTTTGAAATTTGCAGGTGGATTTGCAGGTACTGCCTGAGTTGTTTCGGATGATGTCGCAGGTGTGGTTTCTGTTACAGTAGTTTCTTCTGTTTTTTTATTACAGGAAATTAAAACCATTAGTAAAAATGCAAAAGTTAAAATGTGGACTGTTTTACTTTTAAAGTTTAAAAAAGTAGTGTTCAATAAATTCGTTTTCATAATTTAAAATTTTAATTGGTTATTAGAATAATTGGTTATTATATTTTTTTAAGCTGGCAGTTTTCCTATCCAATCTTGTATAAAGACTGCAATTTCCTGCCAGCCCGGCTGATTTAAAACAAAGTGATTTCTTTCGGGAAAAACCTTAAAATCTGTAATAGAATTTTTATCCGTATATTTTTTGTAATTAGAATAGTTAAGTGACTCGGGAATAGTATGATCTGCAGATCCTGCAAGTAACAATAATGGATTGTGAGAAGCGTTAAAATTTACTTTTGCAGCCGAGGTTATGGTATCTCGCACGATTAATTTAGATTCGGGAATAACCGAATCATAATATGCTTTTTCCTGCCATTCTTCTGGCATTCCGTTAGTAAATGCATATTGCCATTGGCTAAAAGTCATTAAGAAAGTTTTCTTTGCAGAGGTAAAAAAACCAAGCGGTCCCCAGCCGGCTTTTAAAAATGAAAATTTAAAGGTCATAATTCCCTGAGGAGGAACCGAATGTATGGCAATTGCGGCCGAGGCTAAATTACGCTGTAAAAGTATTTGAGCTATAAGCCCACCAATAGAATGGCCGATTATTATGGGCTTTTGAGGAAGGTTTTTTGTGATATTTTCAAAATGATCTATCAAAGCGGTCAAGCGTAGACCGGCAATTTGAGGATCTGGATGACGATCTCGTAAAACAGCAGCCGGAGCGTCTTTGTACGGCCACGCTGGCGCCAGAGTTGTAAATCCTTTACTTTCGAAAAAGACTTTCCAGTCATCCCAGCATTTATTGCTTACAAATGCACCTGTAATAAAAAGTATTGTAGTAGGGTTTTCAGTCAGCATAATACATTGTTTTTAATGTTATGCCAAAGAAGAAACTAAAACCGAACCTGTATTTTATTTAACTGATTTTCAATTAATTAAACATTTATATTGAAATTTGAAACGACTATATTTCGTCGTACAACGAAAATAAAGCAACTTAATATCGTTTTTTGAGTTATGAATTTTGAGTTATGAGTTATGAGTTATGAATGAAAAGTAACGCGTAGTTGAAACGTAAAATGTGCTTTTAATTCATAACTCATAACTCATAATTCATCATTTAAAAGTGGCTTCTCTTTATACCCAATTTTTGCATTCTCGAAGCTAATGTTGTAGGCGGTAATCCTAAGATTTCTGATGCTCCTCCAATACCTCTTATTCTTCCATTGCATTTTTCAAGCACATTGATAATGTGCTCCCTTTCGTTTTCCTGAATAGTTTTAAAATACCAGTCATTTGACTTGGTATTTATTTTAGCGTCATCAAAAGCCGGAAGCGGAATGTGCTCAATGGTATTTGTTTTTGCCAAAAGAATACTTCTTTCAATAAGGTTTTCGAGTTCACGAATATTCCCTGGCCATTGATACAATAAAAGGCTTTTTAAAGCACTTTCTGATATTTCGGTCACATTTTTTCCCGTTTTAGAACTATAGACAGCAATAAAATGACGGGCAAGAAGTCCAATATCTTCTTTCCGCTCTCTTAAAGGAGGCAGCTGAATTGGAAACACATTTAACCTGTAATATAAATCAAGTCTAAAACGGCCGTCAGCAACTTCTTTTTCAAGATTACAATTGGTAGCTGCAATAATTCGCACATTAACTTTTATTGAGGCATTACCTCCAACGCGTTCAATTTCTTTTTCCTGGATTGCCCGCAGTAATTTTGCCTGCATTTCTAAGGGCATATCACCAATTTCATCCAAAAACAAAGTGCCGTTATCTGCCTGTTCAAATTTACCAATTCGTCTTTCTGCTGCACCGGTAAAAGATCCTTTCTCATGTCCGAATAATTCTGATTCTATCAGACTTTGAGGAAGTGCTGAGCAATTAATTTTTACAAACGGCTGATTTTTTCTATTTGAAAGTTCCTTAATACTATGGGCAATACTCTCTTTGCCAGTACCGCTTTCCCCGGTAATTAAAACTGTTGTATCGGCGGGGGCAACTTGTAAAATATGATCAAATATTTTTAACAACGCCGGACTTTTACCAATGATCGATTCAAAACCTGCATCTTTTATATTCTTAACTGACACAATATTTTCAGAAGAAGTGTTTTTTTTATCCCGTTTTTTGTCATGACTGATCAAATTTTCAATTGCAAAAATCAAAGGCTCCTGAAGTCTTTCACACAGCGTTAAATGATTTTTATTGTAATTGTCTGCCTGCCTGCTGAAAAAAGACAGATATAGCCCGCCATTTTCTGTCAATGTCAAAGGAACCGGCAGCATGAGATTCGATTTCATATTCATCGAGGTCGCAATCAATTTTTTGATAGGGGTTTTATCGCATATTTTTATAAAATCCTGACCATTATAGAATGTCGCATCTGTCTCGACTTTGCTTTTGTTTCGCAATTCAGTAATCTCAGATTCTTTTAAGGCGGTAATATTTTGCAACTCCTCAATTCCTATTCGTTGGTATTCGTGTAAACCTGTTCTTGCGTAGCCCAAAACTCTGCTGGATAATTTATTTTCCATATAAAAAACAGCCATTACAAGATCAAAAGAAATAAGAGACTGCAGGGCGGTAATAATATTGAGAACCCTTTCATCCCAGGTACCGCTTTTCGTTACTATAGTTTTTAATTGTTTTTGAAACAAAAGCTCTTTTCTAATTGATGATTCTATTCCATATTGCTGGTGATATTCGGCAATTTCAATTGTTACCAACAAATCTTTTTCTCTAAAAGGTTTTACCAAAAAGCCTTGGGGATGAGTCAGTTTAGCTTTGCTAAGAACTTCTTCATTAGAGTTGGCAGAGAGATAAATAAAAGGAATATTTTCGTTTTTGAGTATTTCGGCAAGATCAATACCGGTCTCTTTTCCTGAAAGAAAAATATCTAATAATACCAATTCCGGCCTCTGCTCTGCAATATAATATTTAGCATCAGGAACTGACCTTGCCATCCCAATAACAGAATGTCCGGCTTTTTTCAGCATCAGTCGTAAATGATTTGCCTCAACAAACTGATCTTCAACTATAAGTATTTTTAATTGTTTTGCCATTTTATCGAAATTATAAATGAGAACTATTTTCGTTAAAAATGAATTTCAGCGTTATTTTAGTACCATTTGCATTAGTAATTAGAAACTTTCCATCGATATCAGCAGAAAGTCCATGCATCAATTTTATTCCCAATGAAGGATTGTTATAAGGGTCAAAATCCGCAGGAAGACCAATACCATTGTCCTGAATTATTAAAATATAATTTTTATGATCCTCTGTTTTAAGGGAAATATCAATTATTCCGTTTTTATGATCTGGAAAAGCATATTTAATAGCATTTGTAACTGCTTCGTTAAAAATCAGTCCAATAGGTATTGAATGGGACAAAGGCAGATTAAAGCTGTCAACATCTAATACAAACCGTATTGATTTTCTGATTTCGAATGAATCTTTTAGATATTCTGTTAATTCAAATATATAAGACGGCATATCAATTATCGATAAATTCTCTGATTGATATAATTTCTGATGGATTAAAGACATGGCATGAATTCTGTTCTGACTACTATTAATTGCCTGAAGAGCTTCTTCATTTTTTAAAAATTCAGTCTGACTTGCAAGCAAACCGACCACCATGTGCAGGTTATTTTTTACTCTGTGATGAATTTCACGCAAAAGCCATTCTTTTTCAACAACCAGCTTTTGCAGTGTATTATTTTTTTTGTTGATTTCATTTTGTTGTATTTCGAGTACCTTGTTTGTTTTCTTCTTAAACATAAAACTTTTATAAAGTAATCCAAGTATTATAAGTAAAAGCAAAACAAAAATGACCATGGAATTACGTAGAAACACTTCGTTTTTAAGTTTGCTTTGCTGCAACAGTGTTTTGTTTTTAAGTTTGATAATATCCATGCTTTTCTTTTCAGTTTCATAGATAATATTGAGTCTGGAGGAAATAGGATAAATATCGCTTTCTTTAAGATTGGCTTTTTTATAGAAAAATATAGCTTTTTTGAGTGAATTTAGAGCGTTGTGAAAATCTGAGATTGAAAAATACAATTCGCTGATTTCTCTGTAGCAGTCACCGCTTCTTTTATTATTTCCGGACTTTTCAAATAGTGAAGCTGCTTTAAAAATTGGATCTAATCTCTCTGCTATTGGTGCATTAGTACGCATTTTAGCTGACCAAACCATTACCCATGATTCTCCCAAATCATCTGTTTGATTTGTTTTGGTTAATACTTCTATTGCTTTTCTGGCGTTGACTTCTATCATCGAATTGTTATTTCTCAACTCCTGGACCATCGAAAGTTGAAGATAACATTTACCAGAATAAATATTAGAATGAAGTATCTGGCTTATCCGAAGGGCTTCCTCAGCATATTGAAATGCCTTTTGCAATGTTTTAGGGTTATTATAAGAAGCTTCATACCAGTCACTTACTTTTAATAAAATTTTGATTTTGTCTGTGCTTTCAGGTAATTTACTTAGTAATTCTTCTGCTTTTTTTACTTGCAGTTCGTTATAAACTACTTCTTGCGCCAGGTCATTTCTCAGATTAGACAGCTCTTTTTCTACAATTCCTATCTCCATTGTGCTCTTCGAAAAAGCCAATGCGTTTACTTCTCCAAATGTAAACCATACAAGGAGAAACAGAATTATTCTGTAGTGCTTTAAGAGCATTTTTTTTTGGAATTAATCAGCTTAACGAAGGTATTGATAATTCTTTATTTAAATTTAAAATATACGAAAATTGACTGCCAACGATATATCGTTGCTTTTACTTTTAATTATACAATACTGTTACATTTAATTAGTTCTAACAGTTTGGATTTTGTTTATAGGTCTAATTGTGACTAATCAATGATAATTATATAAACCTCCTTTTCGATATTATAAATTAAAGTTTTTTTTTACCTGTACTTTTACCATTACGATAATTAAAAACATTGTAAACTAATATTTAGAAATGTGGAAAACATAATCGATAAGGAAAGTGACGTATCATTATAATAGTCTAATCTAAGGATTCAATAAAATATTTTTTTTTATTTTCATTATAATTATTAACTTTCTATAATGAGATATTGTTAGCTAGGTTTCGTTTACTGATGCGTCCGAAGCATTGCAAAGAATTTCTGGATACGTTAAAAGCGACGTTACAGGATATACCAGTAATTATTCTTTTAATTATTCTTTCTACATCTTCGGATTCTGTAACAGCTCATAAGCTCAAAGCTGGAGGTGCCAGCGGTTTCCTGACAAACCCAGCAGTATCAAAGAACTTTCGAATCTTCTGCGCCCTTATTTAATCTAAAGTATATGAATATCGAAAACCAACAGGAACTCTATTTACTAGTTATGAATGCGCCGGTCGGCATCTGCGTTTTGGATGCCCAAACGCTGGTTGCCGAAATTGTAAACGACAGCTTTATAGAAGTGGCCGGAAAACCGCGAGAAGCGATCCTTGGTCATTTTTACTGGGAGACTTTCGTTGAAGTACGCTCCTACTACGAAAGTGCATTGGCGGATGTTATTTCTCAAGGGAAGTCCTACTCTGTCAATGAGGCTGAACTTGTGCTGATCAGACACGGAAAGGAAGAGACTCGTTACGTGACTTTTGTTTATGCCCCTTTAAAAGATGTTTCCGGAGATGTAAAAAAAGTGGCTGTCTGGGTAATGGACAATACAGTACAGGTCAATCAAAGGCATAAAGTGGAAGAAAGCGAAAAATTTGCGCGTACCGTTTTTTATAATTCCCCTGTGGCGAAATTGGTGTACACCGGACCTGAAATGGTTTTACGCGAGGCTAATGAGAAAATGCTTGAAATATTTGGCAAAGGAAATTCGATTATCGGCAGGCCTATAATGGAAACAGTACCGGAAATCAAAGAGACGCATTTGTTTCAGGCCTATAGTAATGTTTTAAATACAGGAGAAATTCATACCGAAACCGCCGCCCGCATCATGTTTGTTAAGAATGGTTCGCCTTATTACGGTTATTATGATTACACTTACAAGCCATTGTACGATGCAAAAGGCAGAATCCATGGTGTCATCTGTACGGCTATTGACGTAACTGAAGAGGTAATTGCGCGCAATAAGCTGGAAGAAGCCGAACAAAACATGAGAGGCGCAGTTGAGCTTGCCCAGCTTGGCACATGGAGTATTGATGTGGCGTCAAACGGGTTAACCTATTCAGACCGTCTTATTGAATGGTTTGGATATGATCCTGCCGCTCAGGACTATAATGAAGTTATACCGATTTTGCTCGAAGAAGATCGCGAACGAGTAGCAAATGCCGTGGCATGGGGACTGAATCCTGCTTCAGGAGGGTTGTATGATGAGACCTACACGGTAATACATCCCACTACCGGAAAGAAAAGAATATTGCATGCGCAGGGTAAAACTGTTTTTGATCCCGAGGGCAAACCTGTACGCATGAACGGGACTGCTCAGGATATTACCATCCAGATGGAACTACAGATGGAACTGGAAAACCAAATACAGCAGCGTACCGAAGAGATTGGCGCTGTTATAGAGGAATTAAGGGCTACAAATGAAGAATTGGAACAGACCAACGTACAATTGATACATTCTAATCAGGAATTGGAACAGTTTGCCTACATAGCTTCGCATGACCTGCAGGAACCGCTTCGCAAAATCAGCACCTTTGTGCAGTTGCTGGAGGGCAAAATCACGGAACATCTTGACGAAAAATCACTAGGATACATAGATAAAATAAAAGACGCCACAAGCCGTATGGGCAAACTTATTCGAGATGTGCTCGCCTATTCTGCCCTGCCGAAAGACGATATCAATTTCGTTACGGTAAACCTTGAGGATACGGTCAAAAATGCGCTGGAAGATTACGATGTAGTAATGGCGCGCACAGGAGCTAAAGTTACATGGAATACGCTTCCGGTCATCAAAGGCATTCCCTTGCAGATGTCCCAGCTGTTTTTTAATCTGATAGGGAACGCGTTAAAATTTATACGCCCTGGTGTGCAGCCCAAAATTCATATTCATTGCAGTATTGCCTCTCCCGATGAGATCCAGTCAGTAAATCTAAAAGAAGGGCTAGCTTATTATAAAATTCAATTTACTGATAATGGCATCGGCATGAAGCCTGAAGATACAGAGAAAATTTTCAATATATTTCAAAAGCTGCACGGTAAAAGTGAATTTGCGGGCACAGGAATCGGACTGGCTATGTGCAAAAAAATTGTCCAGAATCATAATGGTGAAATTGACGCCCTACAAAGCAATGAAAATGGAGCGGTATTTAACGTCTACCTGCCAATAAACAATTAATAATATCTGAGTGGTGATCGATTCTTTATTAAAAACACAAAGATTGCTGTAATTATAATTTTACGTTCAGTACTGCAAGGGAAATGGGTTCGATTAAAACCTATTTAATCCTTTGGAGATATATTCTTTTCAGAAACAAAAAAAATATTTTTCACCGGATTCATTAAAGCTTTTGTCCAGTGCAGAATAAATACTTTTTTCAGAATGAGAATAAAGCTGGTAAAAGAATTTGGTTTTTGTATATACAGGTTTGCTCCCTTATTGAAAGTATCTTCAATATCTTTAGGGTTATTAGAAGTCGAGAGCATAACCGCAGGAATCTCCTTCAGTTCCTGATCGCTTTTTATTTCTTCCAGCGCCTCCTTACCCCCTTTAATCGGCATATTTATATCGATAAAAACAATATCAGGTTTTGGTTCAGACCCATCCTTTAAGGCATTAACCAGTTCTTCGCCGTTGTCCACTGTAATAACTTCAGTAGGAACTTTTGTTGCATCAAGAGCTTCCTTAAATAATTCCTGATCATCTTTGTCATCCTCAGCCAATATAATTTTTACTGGCTCGATTTCTTTTAAGTCTTTAGTAGTTCCAACTGGGTTTTCAGAATTTATCATGTCAAAACGGTTTTACAATTTCCAAAAGTACTATTTAAATGCTTACTAAAATTGCCACCAGGCAATAATCTTAAAAGCATTTACAAATTAACAGCCAGCGATATCGTTTATGGCCCTTTATGCGGTTGTTGAAATTTACAATCTACTGTTTTAAAGTATTTTGTGATTTACAAATTCACCTTTATGTATGGCAGCCTTATTTCCCCATTCCGTTATTGCATTTAGTAATGGTATGCAGGATTTTCCAAAATCTGTTAAACTGTAAACAACTTTTATCGGAGGTTTTTTCCCTTCAACAGTACGTGATAAAAGACCGTCATTTTCAAGCTGCTTTAACTGGAGGCTTAAAGTCATTTCTGTAATAGCCGGAATATCTCTTCTAAGTTCACTATACCGTTTATCAGTGTCTTTTAAATGATACAAAATAACCGCTTTCCACTTTCCACCGATTAAATCCATAGCTATACTAACAGTGCATGGGTACAATTTGCTATCCAGTTTTATATAATCACTTTGACATTCAATTTTCATAAACTTCTTTTTTAGACCAACTATCCAAATAGATAGTTATTGCAAATTTATCTAACTATGAATAGTTTTGCAACTATAATTTTTATAGTCCAAAATTAATCAAAGTAATGAACTTATGGAAAAAGATTTTAGCGCAGCCAAATCAAGTATTAAAAGTAGCAAACCGCTTATTACCATTGTTGGTATTTTAGGCAAACAAGGCTACAGTGTTGCACAGTCCCTAATACAGAGCGGACAATATCAAGTACGTGGTATTACCAGAAGACTCGATTCTACGGAAGCAGTAAGTTTGATAGAACAAGGAGTAGAACTAATTAGTATACCTCTTACTTTGGGTTATAAAAAAGATTTTGTAGAGGCTTTCCGTGGCTCATACGGCATTTTTTTGATAACACCCAGTATTGCACCTCCGCAAACGCATGAATTTGCGTTGGGAAAGGAGCTTGCAGATGCAGCACTTGAGGCAAAGGCTGAACACCTAATTTTTAGCAGCCTGGAAAATGTTGATAGAATTACGTCAGGAAAAAAGTTTGCGCCCCATTTCACCGACAAAGCCAATATTGAGACGTATATACGGACACTGCCAATTAAAAGTTCATTCATTTATATGGCCTTTTTTTATACGAACTTCCTCGAATTTTATACCCCGATTATCCAAGATGATGTTCTTGTATTTCCAATTTACTTACCAAAAGACTTTCGTGCACCGTTTGTTGACCCTCTTACTGCTACAGGTCCAGCTGTTTTAGAAATTTTCTCTAATGCAGATAAATATGCAGGCAGCTCATTACCTGTGATTGGTGATATTTTATCGCCTCAGGAAATAGTTGATACTTTTATAAAGGTTACAGGCAAGAAAGCTGTGTACAGTTCGGCATATACGCGAAACGATTTTCTGAAACATTTTCCAGAATTCAGTTCCAATGAAACTTTAGTGAACGAGATAATTGGAATGGCCGAGTATGCTGTTGAATATGGTTATTTTGCAGAAAATCGCGATTTACAATGGAGCAAAAAAATTAATCCGCAAAGCCTTTCCTGGGAACAATTTTTAATTCGAACAGGCTGGAAAGGTTTAAAGCGATCCTATTAATTTTGTACGTTTTGTGATAAATCGCGGCCCATCAGCAAACTTAAAAAAATAAATTCTAGTTTTCGCAAATGAGAGTTATTGCACAGTGGCCTTTGTGATCTTGCTTATCATTGCCTATAAAAATCAGTGTTTATCCTATAACAGGATTATTGTCGTGTGCATCCTCAAAACTTCAAATATTAAAACAAATACACACGACATTAGTAATTGTAATTAAGACTCTAAGAGATACAGTCTCAATTATTGTTAACAATCGTATATTTACAGCTACCTGATTCAACCATAATAATCAAAACACATTATCGTTTATAATTCAAATACAACAAACTGCCCAGCCGTGAAATGAAAAAATTTGCAATTAATAAAACAGCCGACGATCATTGGACTATTACCCATAATGAATTTCCGAAATTTACCTGTAAGTTTGAAAATAAAAAATTTAACATAAGCAGGACTATAAACGGACTTGAAAACCCAATGGGTGACCCAAAAGAAGTAAGACTCCTCCAACGAATGGAACAGTGGCTCCTGCAGTATCATAAGGATAAGACAGTCTAACTAAAGTAATTATTCAACTAGAGTTTATTCTTAAAAATTTTCTTTGTAGATATTATAGGCATCTTATTTTAATAACATTCTTTCCGTAATTGTTTTATTTGAGGAAGCATCAATTCCGGTAACTTCGGCATACTTTACATTTGGTAACCAAAAAGAACCTCCTTCAATGCGCACAAATATTTTTTCTACCTGTATTCTTTTCTGATTTAAATTTACAAAAACATGATATTTTTGATCTGAATCTATCTTTTTCAAGGTTAAGGGTAATTTTTTATACGATACAAATTGAAGTTCAAACTCCTCATTATTTGACGCTTTACTTTCTATTCCGTATGCATATTTGCGTTGTAGATAGTTAAAATCTTTTTTTTCTCCTTTCTCAGCATATCGAATCCAATACGCTTTTATAGGATTGCTTTTGTCTATTTTTCCGTTTTCCTGATAGTTAATGGCATAAATAGCAGTGTTTATATTGGGGTCTCGCTGAATATAAAATACCATATTCTCTATATTTTTAGGCGTTGGAAAATGTAATGGCGATGGATTTTTAGATTGTGCCAATAGATTTCCGGAAATTATATTTACTAACATCGTTACAACAATTAGTGATTTTCTAAAATTTTTAAATGGTAATTTATTCATAAACGAAATTTTCATTGGTAGCAAATATTTTAAACACACTTCGACTCCGCTCAGTGCAGGCTGGAAACATAGATTCAGGACGCTTAAAAAAGGTGTTTTACATGTTTTAATGCAGATTAACCCTTTCAGAATCCGCAATCTTGTCATCTCGACGAAGGAGAGATCACACAAGAAACTCGACAAAGATTGGCGAATATCTGATCGGAAATACTAGTGTGATCTCTCCTTCGTCGAGATGACAAACTTTGTGGTTACTTCTCTGTCTTTTTACTAATTCCTTAACTTAATGACATTGGGCTTTGGGGACTATGTGTTAGAACAGAAAAACCACGAATTACACCCAATTGGTTATTTACATACTAATTTTATTCAATTACATTCTGTTTTTCGTTTACCCTAAAAACCCAATATTTAATCAGCGGATAATTAAATCCATAAGAAACAAAACTATCCGTGATTAATCTTCCGATTCTATAATCGATTTGAAATACTTTTTGTAAAATAAGCGTACCAAATGATTTTAAGGAAATGCTTCCCAATACAACCAACGCAAATTTAAAAAGCTGACTATTGATACGGCTACGATAACCACATTGTTTTTTAAATACCCAAAATCTATTGATGCTGAAATTGACAATTGCGCCAACGGTTCCGGAGATTAGAATCGAAAAGGTAAAATGCAATTTAAATACTTCTGTTAATAAAATCATTAAACCATAATCGGTAATGCCTCCTAAAAATGCCGCAACTTGTGCTTGTAGAAAAGTGAAAATAGATTTTTTCGGGAACATATCAGTCTTGGTTTTTATCTTTTAAATCGCCCAGCTTTAAAAGTTTTAAGCTATCTACGATATTAATTATGAGCAATATAATAGTGATTAAGCCAGCCAAATATGCAATTGATCCATAAAATAAAACTTCAATAATTAAAATTAAGGCAATAATAAATCGAAGTTCTGTTGGGCCAACAACGCCAGAATCTATACTGTATTCATTTGTAATTTTGTAGCGTAACTGACTGATGATGATAGACCAGCCATACAATGCGACAAAAGCAAAGGCTACTATTTGTGTGCTATTTTTGGCATAAATGTAGTAGCCAAAGCCTATAAATACAATACCAATCCAATCGGCAATAATATCAAGTGCAAAACCATACCAACGACGCGGAATATTTCTGTAATAAGCCAATCTTCCATCTAAAGAATCGCCTAACCAATTTATAACCAAACCGATAATACCCAAAAGCAAATACCAGTTTGCTACATAAGTACCTAAAACAAAAGCTAAAAAAACCAATCCAGAACCCAGTGTACCCATTAAAGTGAGTACGTTTGGCGAAATGAATTTAGGCACCTTTGGCAGCAAAAATACAATCGTTGACTGTTCTGCTCTTTTTAAAATATTAGTACGCTTTCGGTCTGAAAATGTTCTTTGTACAATTGCACTATGATCTTCAACCTGTGTTTCTTTTCTCATTAATATCGCAATATTTATAAGCCAGATAGTATTATACTAATTCTAGTTTTATAATTTTTAATTTTATTTTTCTTTGCGTATTTTTAAAGAAATCGGTGGTTCTTTTTAGTTTACCTGATCTAACCAGATAACTAAATGCGAGGACAATCAGCATAATTATTTAACAATACCTGCAAAACGTTGATAGAAAACTGTTGGGCTGTTCTCGTTTTTAGGAGCATATTTTCCTGCTATAATTGGAATATAAATAACTCTCCTTCTACTGTCTTCGCCACGGATAGAAGATTCAGCCACTCTGTGCCATAAACGACCATCGTGAATGGTTAAATCTCCAGCTTCCGGAGTGATGGATACTTCCTGTGGATCGGGTTTATTATCTAAAAAGTACTTTTTACGGAAAAGCATTTGATAAATACTTTGCTTGTGCGTACCCGGTATAATTTTAAGACCGCCGTTTTCGGGTTGTAAAGTGCTTAAGTGAATACCCACATTGAGCATCGGGTTTAATTTTGCACCATAAAAAATATCTCTCAAACCATCTGTATGCCAGCCCATTTTAGTAAACTTACTTTCTGGCCCATTAATATAATGATTGAAAACCATTCCGTCTTTTTCTTCAGTACCTAATCTTGCACCATCGCCTGCCAATGGTAATAAACTATTAAATCTTGGATCAAGTAAAAGACCGCTTAAGGTTTGATGATGTTGATTGATAAAAGCAAAACGTTGTACAATAGGAGAACCATCTAAATCTTTTCCATATTTAATTGGAACACCATTTACTTTTTGAAGGTCATTGTGAATCCATTTTTGCTCCACTTGTTTAGACGCATCAATGATGGATGAAACCGTTTCCGGATTTATAAATTTTTTGAAATGGATGAAGCCATGTTCGTTAAAAAAGTTGATTTGCTCAGCAGTTAATTGCTCAGTAAGCGTAAAAGTTTTATAAGAAGATACCATGATAAATATATTTAATAAATGAAATAATAGTGTTTTAAATTTTATCTAAAGGATTAGCAACAGCAACAACAGCAACACATTCGCATAGTGTTGGCGTGCATTCGATCTTTAGTAAAATTAAACTCATTTCTCATATTAGATATACTCTATAGAATTAGTAGACATTTATACAAATGTAATATAATTTCTCATTTGCAAAGAATTTTTTTTTATTTTTTTTTGAAAAATTTAAATTTTATAAATCCCGGCTGCCATTTTTTCGATAAATGCCTTTGGTAGTATACGGTTGGCATAAACCGAAATGATATTTGTAAAACCCGGAATAGCTTCTGATTTTTTGTTGAACATGGTTTTTACAGCCATTTTTGCAACTTCATCAGGCTGCATATTAAACTTTTCAGCCATTTTGCTAAAAGCGTCTAAACCAGCTCTTGAAGCAAAACCAGTATCAACGGGACCTGGGCTAAAACAGGTTACTGAAATTGAAGTTTTAGCAAGTTCAAAACGCAAGGCACGGGTAAACGATAATACAAAAGCCTTTGTAGCTGAATAAACAGCCAGCGTAGGTACAGCCTGATATGCAGCAGTACTAGATATATTTAAAATGTAGGCTTGCTTTTCTTGTGCAAGTATGGGTACTAATAAATGTGAAAGCTCTACAACTACATTCATGTTAAGTTGCATCATGCCAAGCTGATCGGTTAGAGAAGACTGACTAAAATCGCCCCAAACACCATAACCCGCATTGTTTACTAAAATGCCAACTGAATAGTTATTCATTTTTATCCAATCGCTTACTTTTAGCGATGCTCCATTTGTCGAAAGATCAATTGATAAAAAAGGAGCATTGATGCCGTATTTAACCTGAAGATCATCAGATAGTGCTTTTAACTCCTCATCACTTCTTGCAACAAGCAATAGCGGATAACCCTGTTTAGCCAATTCATAAGCAATAGATTTTCCAATGCCTTTGCTAGCGCCAGTTATTAAGGCATACGGTTTCGTTTTTTCGCTCATTTTATTAATTTTAATCTTTCAAATATAAAGATTAATTGTAAACCGTTGGGTGTACAACTTGCATAATATTTGATGTAATAAAGCAACTGTCAGTGCTGTAAATATTATTTTTTAAATACTCATCGTAGTAATAAATGGTTAATTTTGACTATTGTTACAAGATTAAAGTTCCAATACATTTGTATTGCTAAATATTTTTTAGTGGATTAAAATCCTCCCCTTAATTATAAAAACAATATTTTTTATGAAAACAAAAATCACTAGTATCAGTTCGTTGTTACTTATTGCTCTTTTTGCCAATTGCGAAAACAAGAATAAATCGAATCAATCTACAGCCGAAACTACAAAAGAAACTAAAACCACAAACCAAGATTCGGCACGTGTCAATGGAACAACATGCGATATTACCATTTCGGGAATCCATTTTACGAAATCGGTTAATGGTGCAGATACACTTGCTACAGCAGATGCTAATGGAAAAGTAACATTTAAAGCGGGAGCCAAAAAGGATTATTTTTGTGATCCAAACGAAAAATTATCTAACAACACCGCTCCTATTTTGTTATCCAAAATTGACAATAAAAAACCTTTCACTTTAATTTCAAAAGTAACTCCTGAATTTACAAAAGAAGGTTTGTACAATGCAGGCGTATTATATATTTATGTGAATGATAATTTTTGGCAAAAATTATGTTTTGAACAAGACGAACGTGGAAAACACCGTGTAGTAAGTGTTAGAACCATAGGTACATCTGACGATAATAATCATGATATCGTAACTACTCCATCTATTTACATGAAAATCTCTTCAGATACACAAACAATTGCTAGTTACTACTCTTATGATAAAAAAGACTGGCACATGGTACGCTTATACAAAAACAACTATCCATCTGAAATTTGGGTAGGAATTAGTAACCAATGTCCAGTTGACAAAGGTTCATTAAGCTACTTTGAAGATTTAAGCTTAGTTCAAAATAGTGTTACTGATTTCAGAATGGGAAATTAATTTAAATACCTTTTGCACTGCGAAGTCTGCCGACTTCGCAGTTATCCAATAATTACAACAAATTTAAAGCTCCTGCTGTTCGAACTGCTTCAATAGAATTATTTACATTTAGTTTTTCCAGAATATTTTGTCTGTGCCTGTTTACAGTATTAATACTGATATTGAGTTTCGCAGCAATTTCTTTACTAATGATACCTTTACTAATTAAAACTAAAATTTCTTTTTCACGCAAAGTCAAAAGATCAACACAATTTTCATAGGTATCTACATAAAAGATTTCTCCTGTTTTAGTATTGATAATTTTTCCCTCTATACCATTTACACCAGCTGTTTTTTCTAATAAATAATTATATAGACACACAGCAAGCCACAATCCGCCTTCTGAACTGTTTTTCATATAAAAACTGCGATGCAAAATATACTGGTATTCCTTTTTAGTATTTAAGGTTCTAATTCTGCATTTTGTAGCATAATTTAATCTTTCCTCAGAAGATATTGTCTTTAAGAAATTAAAAAACTCCAGTTCCAAAAGATGCCTTTGAAAAAGATCATCAGGATGAATGCGGTTATAAATATCATCTTCCCAAATAGAATCAATTGTTGTAAATCCGGAAGTATGAATATCAAAAAAACGACCAAAATTACCCGCAAATATATAGCTCTTATTACTAGCTAAATCTGAGAGTACAGCTACTGAATTATCTAATTTCACGTAGGCCTCCATCATTGTTATAGCCTCATTTAATGCTTCTTTACGCTTTTCAGGGCTGTCTATTGATTCAAAAGAAAATTTGTCTTCCAGGTTCGAGATAGGATTCATAACTATAATTCGTTATTACTGTACTAAGTTATAAGAAAGGAGATTAGAGTGATTTTAAAAATGGTTATATTTAACTATTGCTGCAAAAAACTCAAATTACATTCTTTGTAAATTATTAATAAAATCCAAATTTAAGAAATCATGAAGAGAATTCACTTAGTTTTAATATGTATATGCATTATGGCTGTAAAAGGAAACGCTCAAAAACTAACTTCAATGAACTGGCTCAATGAACCAGCTGACTGGGAAATAAAAGACAATAAACTTACTATGCAGGTTACACCACAATCTGATTATTGGAACAAAAGCCACTACGGATTTACTGTATACGATGGACCTTTTCTCTATACGGAGAGAAGTGGCGAGTTTGAAGTTGTTGTAAAAATGAGCGGTGTTTATAAGACCAGATTCGATCAGGTTTGCCTTATGCTTCGAATTGATGAAAACAATTACGTAAAAACTGGTGTCGAATATGTAGACGGAGTTTATAATATTAGTACTGTTCATACTATCGATAAAAGTTCCTGGAGTGTTCTTGGCTTAAAAGAAAAACCTAAAAATGTATGGATGAAGGCCGTACGTCGACTAGATGCACTGGAGATTTTTTATTCTATTGATGGAGTTAATTATACGATGACTAATACCGTTTATTTTCCGGAATTTAAAACGGTACAAGTGGGCATGATGGCTGCAAGTCCTGATGGAAAAGGCTTTACGGCTATTTTTGAAGATTTTAAAATTACGCATCTTCCGGATCAAAGACGTTTAGAATGGTTAAAAAATAATCAATAGTTTTTTGTAGAATCAATTACAACATGCAACTGCTGAACCCGATAAGTTCAGCAGTTTTTTTTATACAAAATCAAATTATATGGTAACGTTCGATAAACCTACGTAAGTTACCAATGCGTTATTGGAACAGGCATACGTAAAACGTTTTTTTGATTTTTTTAATGGAAAACTGTTTGCCCCGCCTGAAGTAACCTGCCAGCAACAGAAGACGAAAATAAATAAACATCTTGATAAAAATCACAAGCAACTGCTTTGTTAATTGTAATTCCCTATTTAAGGTTTATTTTATTTTTATAAATTTACGCAATGAAACAAGCAGAAACCGTTAGCGAATTTTATAAACGACTGCCAAACCATGCACCTGTAAATGTGCCACTTAATAATGCCGGGATCGGCCATATTAATGTTTTTAGCAGGGAATCATGTGCCGAAGTAAGTCCTTACAGCCGACGGGATTTTTACAAGATTTCTCTAATCATCGGCAAGGGCAAGATTTATTATGCCGACAAATGGATACAGATTGACAAACCTGCCCTACTCTTTTCTAATCCTGTAGTGCCTTATTCGTGGGAAGCAGAATCTGAGGATCAGTCCGGTTGGTACTGCCTGTTTACCGAAGATTTTATACAGCATAGCGAACGCATGAATAGCTTACTAGATTCTCCTTTATTCAAAATTGGATGTAATCCGATATTTTTTCCCGATGATACTCAATTAAAGGAGCTTTCAGCCATATATATGAAGATGCAATCAGAAATGCTCTCTACTTATCCGCATAAGTACGATATTCTGCGCAGCTATCTGCATCTGATAATTCATGAGGCCATGAAAAATAATGCTGCCACAAATTTTCATACCTATACAAATGCCTCTTCCCGGGTATCTGCTTTGTTTCTTGAATTGCTCGAAAGACAGTTTCCAATTGACTCTCCTTCACTCAAACTAAAATTAAAAAATCCGGCAGATTATGCCAATTCTTTATCTATACACATCAATCATCTTAATCGTTCAGTAAAGGAAATTACAGGAAAAACTACATCAACTCATATTGCAGATCGTATTATTAAAGAAGCTAAAACCTTATTGCAGCACACAGATTGGAATATTGCCGATATTGGCTACAGCCTTGGTTTTGAATATCCTTCCTATTTTACACTCTTTTTTAAAAAGCACACCGGTTTGGCACCAACTCAGCTGAGAATAACTGTTTGAATATTATAATTAACTGTTTGATCGCTATAAGTCCCGACTGTGTTTTCAGGTTTACATTTGTAGAAACAAAATTAGATAAAAATGAAATACAGAAAACTCGGAACAACCGGTGAGGAACTATCAGCACTTGGTTTAGGCTGTATGGGCATGAGCTTTGCTTATGGTCCGGCAGACGATAAAGAAAGTCTGGCTACGCTGGAGAAAGCACTTGATTTGGGGGTTAACTTTTGGGATACAGCCGATATGTACGGCAACGGTGCCAATGAAGAACTCATCTCTAAAGTCCTTGTACCTAACCGCGATAAGATATTTATTGCAACAAAATTCGGATTTCGTTTTAAAGATGGAATTGCGGGGCCAAGCAGTGCTTCAGGAACCTACTTTGACGGCTCTCCTGCCTGGATGAAAGTTGCAGTTGAACAGAGTCTAAAGCGTTTGAAAATTGACACAATTGATCTTTATTATGCGCATCGGGTTGACCCAAATGTCCCGATTGAGGAAACTGTTGGGGCAATGGCAGATTTAGTAAAAGAAGGTAAAGTTCGCTATCTCGGACTTAGTGAAGTCTCTGCCAATTCTTTAAGAAAAGCACATGCTGTACATCCAATCTCTGCTGTTCAAAGTGAGTACTCACTTCTCACAAGAGATGTAGAAAACGGAATATTAAAAACTACTCGTGAGCTTGGTATCTCTCTTGTCCCTTATTCTCCTTTGGCGCGTGGTCTGGTTACCAATAAACTTAATGTGGATACACTTGCCATTGATGATTTCAGAAGAACGCTTCCGCGCTATCAAAGTGAAAATATTGACAACAACAATAAGCTTATAGAAAATTTCGCAGCATTTGCAGCCTCTAAAAGTTGTACACCCGCACAACTAGCTTTGGCTTGGGTGCTAGCGCAGGGTGAAGATATAATTCCTATTCCGGGAACCAAGAAAAGAAATTATCTGCAAGAGAATGTTGGTGCAATTGAAGTTAAATTGACAAGCGCTGATCTTACAGTTATTAATGAGTTAATTAATAGATACCCTATAATTGGAGAGAGATACAGTGAAGAAGCAATGAAGATGGTTAATCACTAAGTAGCTTTTTAATTTAAAATAACAGCAAAAATAAAGTCTGCTCGCGCCGTGGTGTGAGCAGACTTTATTTTTGTCAACAATTCTAAAATCATTTTTTATTTAGATGATGCTGAAGATAGCGTTGAAACAAAAGTGAGGTGGTAAAGATTAATTTTTACATACTCAGCTAATAATTATGCAACTATAATTTATTTTTCTATAAGAAGTTGGGATGCAACCTATGGTAAATTTGTAATATGTAAATTATAAAAAACAAACGTTATGGAAAAGCAAAACAACCCCGAATATGGTCAAACAGATCCCGATTTTATTGATCAAAATACTTTGGTTGATGGTAATAACATCCTAAACGAAGATCAATTACACCAAGTCGTGCAAAAAGAAGATATACCACAATTTGGAGAGAGTGACCCTGATTACATAGACCAAAATACTCTTGTTGATAATGATAATTATGCCAGAGATGAAGATCCATATCAATATCAGGACGAATTTAAAATCAAATCAGAAAAAACAGATCAGGAACACATCATAAATAAAAATGATGCCATTACCAATGATGAAAGGAAAAATGATTTAAACAAAGATAACGAGTAATTGTATTTATTATAGAAAGTACAAAAAAATACAAAACCTTCTTTTTATGAATATTTTCAAAAAAGAAGGTTTTGTGTTTTAAAATGTAGATTATAAGTATATTCTGCACATGGTTATTAATTTCACTTAACCCTTTGGTTCTATAATTTGATAGTTTCCGCTAAGATGCATTAAACTAAAGAGATACATTAATCCATCATAATAAGGATCAAAGTATCCGTCTTCATAAGGTTCAAGTTTGGCATTCCAAACAGCATGAACAAAATCCATACTTGCTTTATCTTTATTTACTAATGATGCTGTTGCTGCAGTTCCTATTAATCCAATCGAATGTCTAAGTTTTTTGACCGGACCAGCCTGAAGAATAAACTCAGGAACAGAACCATCCAGATTAAACTGATCTTTAAATGTATTTAATCCTTTTGATCTAAGGAAATTTTGAAATCGTTTGGCATAGTCTTCCTGCCATTCTTTATCTTTTCCGTACCAGGTATAATCCATTGCGATGTTCATAGGAACACGCCAGGAATCATAACGAAATCCCGGGGGCATCCAGGGTGTTGGGTGCGGTTCACCATTAAACTCGGTGTAATCTGAATTTAGCCCCGTCACAGGATGGCAGGCTTTATGTAAAAAATTACGCGAAACATCGGCGCATTCTTTATAAAACTTCTCATGACCGTCTTTGGCATACAATGCCCATATTTCGTAAAATGCAGGAACATGATAAGAAGGGTCTGTCCAATTGTAACCTCCTCCTTCCGGCACAAATGAAATCTGCTTATGCTCTGTATTTATAATATTATGCACATTGCCGGTTCCGTCTTTTTTCCACATGGCATCTAGGATTCTTCTTGCTTCTTTGTAGTAGTTTATTCCTGTATCATTACCCCATTTATTAGAAGCAAAAAGCAGGCTGGTTATATAATACAATTCCCCGTCTGAAGCAGAACCGGGAGAGTTTTGTTTTTTTGTCTCTGGATTTACACTCCACGCAAAGTACCCTTCTCTTGGTCCCTCCTGATGCTGCATGTATTTTACAGACCATCTCCAAATACGATCAAAAACATCTTTTTTATTGAGCTGAACGGCAACCATCATTCCGTATGACATTCCTTCGGTACGGGCATCTTTATTTTTAACATCAGAGACATATCCTAATGAATCACCTTCTTCAAAATAAACTTTATCCGGTCCTTCAAAAACATCGTAATAGGCTTTGGCTAATTTCTTATCTATTTCGATTTGGCTGTACCCTGCTTCTTTAAAAAGATTCCGGTATTGAGGTCTTTTGAGTTCTGATTTATCCGTTTTCTTCTTATTCTGTCCTATAATTAAACCGGGAGCAGTCAATATAAAGATCATTACCAAAGCTGAAATTTTAATTAAACTCAAGCTTTGATTTTTTTTATCTGTATTTTTCATTTTTTGACTTAATTAAATAATTTGAAAAATGCAATTCGTTTTTCTTCAGTTGCATTTCTGTAAACAAATAAACAGCGCAGTGAAATGCGCTGTTTATCCAACTTAACTTAAACTAACCAAAATTTAAATTATCTTAATAACCAGGATTATTATCTGTTGGTTTTATTTTAGGATTAGAAGATGTTTCCCTGTTTGGTATTGGCCATAATTCACTTTTACCAGTAGTAAAACCTGTTCCTTGTAATACAGTACTTGCGATACCCCATCTTATAAGATCATCAAAACGAGACTGTTCTCCGGCAAACTCTACCTGACGTTCGTGAACAATTGCAGCAAAAACCGCGTCTTTGGTTGGTGCAATAGTAGTTGTCAGGTTTGCTCTGTCTCGAACTTCTTTAATGTATGCTATAGCTGCTGTCTGCGAACCGCCATCTCTTTGGTTTTCGCATTCGGCTTTCATAAGCAATACATCTGCATAACGCATCACTTTAAAATTAATGCTTGATCTCGTTGCTTCATCTTCTCTTGTGTAATAGTTTTGATATTTTTTCCAGCCCGCTCTTCTAATACCTGCAGAGGTAGTAAAATTACTTGCTACCATTACCTTGGTTCCTTTTAAATAAGATGATCCTGGCACATAAAAAGTATCTCCAAAACGGTTATCACCTGCTTCATACGAATCTAAAATATCATCTGACGGATAAACATTGTACCAGCTAAGATTTCCATATTCCTGACCTCTAAGTGTTGACTCCTCAAAACCTGTTCCGCCGCTATCACCAACAGCTCCCCATTGATCACCAGTTCCGTTTTTCTCGTCAAACTCAATTTCAAAAATAGATTCTTTACCATGTTCTGTTTCTTCCATAAAGTTGTTGTAAAAATTACCTTTGTCTTCAAGGCTGTAACCTGTAACATTATTAAAAGCTGTTAAAGCTTCATTATATTTCTTTTGATATAACAATACCTTGCCCAAATGTGCATAAGCCGCTTCTCTATTAGCTCTCCCTGCCGATTCTGAAGCTTTTGGCAAAAGATTTTGCGTTGCAAATACAAGATCTTCTTCAATCAAAGCATATACTTCTGCTTTAGGGCTTCTGGCGTTCCCGATTATAGTGCCTGTTTTATAAATTGGTAAATCACCAAAACGTCTTACTAATAGAAAATAATAGTATGCTCTTAAAAAATGAGCTTCTGCTAAATATTTATTCTTTTTTTCCTGAGATAAAACATTATCTGGAAGAGCATTGATTTTCGGCTCGTTATCCAGCACAAAATTAGCTCTGGAGATTCCTGTATAACAAGATTCCCAGTAATATTGAATAATATCATTTCCTCCGTTAAAAGAAAAATCCTGAAAAGGTTTCTTGTTACCCTCTAACTGCGGGTTTCCTAAAGCATCATGCCCCATAAGATCCATGGCGAAAAAAAGATTTCTGCCATAGAGTCCTCTTGTCTGAAGATTTGCATACGAAGCATTTACGGCAGACTGAACCTGTGTTTCTGTTTTAAAGAAAGTTTCAGGCGATAAGGTATTAGGATTAGCTAATTCTAATTCGCTCGTGTCACATGAAGTTATGCTTAAAACTCCGGACAGCACTATAAGTATATATTTAATTTTTTTCATCGTCTCTAAATATTAAAATGTAACATCAATTCCAAAAATCACCGATTTCGGCTGTGGGTATCTTCCTAAATCAATACCTGCTGAATTTGCATTTGCATCAGCACGGGCAATTTCAGGATCTAAACCTGAGTAATCTGTAATTGTTATAAGGTTTTGTCCGCTTACATAAAATCTTGCTTTTGAAAAATAGCTTTTAAAAGAATCTCCTGATAATGTATATCCAATAGCGATGTTTTTTAATCTGGTGTAAGAACCATCTTCTATATAACGCTGGTTTGCTGAAGACCAGTTGATATCTGCTCCTTGTGCTCTTGGTAATGTAGCCGAAGGATTTGTAACAACGCCATTTACAACATTTGCCCTGTCCAAAACATCTGTGCTGGAGTTAAACAAGCGGTTCATTCCTTTTAGATCAAAAGTGTTTGCATTATAAATATCGTTACCTGCAACCCCGGTTATAAAACAATTGAAATCAAAGTTTTTATAGGCTGCGCTCAGGTTTAAACCATAAGTGAAATCTGGGTATGGATTTCCGATATTTGTTTTATCATCTGCATTTATGATTTTATTACCGTCTCTGTCAATTATTTTAATATCACCCGGTTTAATCGTAGTCTGCCCAGGTCCAAAAACAGCATCAACTTCTGCTTGATTTTGATAAATTCCATTGGTTTGATATCCGTAAAAATAAAATAATGGCTGTCCGACTTCTAATCTGGAGAAATTTTCTAAACCTGCTCTTGCAGAAGGACCTCCTAATACGCTTGTAACTCCTGGCGCCAGGCTCACTACCTCATTTTTGCTTGTTCCCAAATTAGCCAAAGCCGACCATGTAAAATCACCTTTTCTGTCATTAAAACCAATTGACAATTCATAACCGCTTACTTTTACGTCTGCAATATTTTGAATTTGAGTTCCGCCGCCCGCAGATCCAACAGAAGCCGCAAGAGGCACTGCAAAAAGAATATCACTACTCTTATTATTGAAATATTCAAATGAACCCGTTATTTTTTCATCAAAAAAACCAAAATCTAAACCGATATTCCTATCTAGTTTTGACTCCCATTTTAAGTTTGGATTTGCCGCAACTCCCAAAGAAACACCTGGTGCATTCCCGCCTCCAATTGGATAATTATAATTTGCCAATAAAGTAGCACTATATTGATAATTCTCTATCCTGTCGTTTCCTGTTGTTCCTGTACTGGCTCTAAGTTTTAATGTACTAAAAACAGAATTTTGCATAAAACTTTCTTTAGCTATATTCCATCCTACGGCAACAGAATAGAAATTACCCCAGCGATTATTGGCCCCAAAACGTGAAGATGCATCTCTACGTCCTGAAACAGCCAGGATATATTTTTCATCATAGTCATAATTAATACGGGCAATATAACCGATGTTTTTTTCCTCGTAATTGGCAGATCCTAAACTTCCCTCATTATATCGCAGCTGATCAATTTCGTCTGAAATATAATAGCGGCTTCCGGCTGCTACACTTTGTGATTTTCCATCAATTTTAGTAATAACTCCCAACACTTCAAGATTGTGTTTGTTTGCAATAGTTGTTTTATAAGTTAAACTATTATCAAAAACGATAGTCTGGCCTTGAGAATTTGTTTCGTTTGTTGTAGAAAATGCCTGTTTGTGATAAGAACCATCCTGAAAGCTCGGAACGAAAGTGTGATCTTTACCTGTATAATAATCTAACGAAACTTGTGATCTGAATTTCAATCCTTTGTAAATTTCTAATTCAGCAAAAATATTTCCAATAATGGATAAGTTATTTATTTTCTGATATCCTAAATTAGCCACACGAACAGGATTTTCTGCATCATTACCATCTATGGCGCTAGGTCCTTGATAGCCGCCTAAACTATTTTCATTGTAAATTGGAAAATAAGGCGCCATTTTAATTGCATGCTCTAATAATGTTCTTCCCCCTGCAGAACGCTCAGGATTAATAGTACTAAAAGAAACGCCAATGTTACTTCCTATTCTTAGCTTACCAATATCCTGCGTATTATTTGCTCTAAAAGAATAACGTTCGAAACCTGTATTAATAATAGCTCCTTCCTGTTTTAAATATTCAGCAGAATAACGGCTTGTAGAATTCTCAGTACCATTTGAAAAACTCAAATTGTAATCCTGCATAATTCCCGTTTGAAAAATCTGGTCCTGCCAGTTTGTATTTATATTTCCAAATTCGGCCGCTCTTGCTGTTAAATCACTTCCTAAATCTTTAGCGTATTGAAGATATTGCTGGGTATTTAAAACATTATACCTCTTTGTCACTTCCTGTCCGCCAACGTAAGTACTAAAAGTTAGCTGTCCCGGACCTTTTTTTCCTTTTTTAGTAGTAACCACAATAACACCGTTAAAGGCTTTAGAACCATATAAAGCTGTGGTAGAAGCATCCTTTAAAACAGATATACTCTCAATGTCATTCGGGCTTAATCCAGAAAGGTTACCCGTTAAAACCCCGTCAATTACATATAAAGGAGCACTGTTTCCCATAGTAGCAAGACCACGAATACTAACGGTGGGATTGGAACCAGGTGCACCATTTACAACTGTAACCCCTGCAGCACGTCCTTGTAATGCAGATTCAGCGTTAGTAATAGGTACCGCAGCAATATCTTTTGAACTTACAGTCGAAATTGCTCCTGTAATCTTGGTTCTTTTTTGAGTACCATAAGCTATAACTACTTCATTTAAATTTTGTGTCGATTGAACAAGAGTAACATTAATTGAACTTCTTTCACCCACTGTGATTGTCTGTGAGATTAAGCCAACATAGGAATAAGTTATTTTATCGGTTGGATTAACTCCTTTTAAAGAGTATTTACCATCAAAATCTGTTGATGCGCTATTCTGCGTTCCTTCTACATTAATACTGGCACCCGGTAAAGGAAATCCCGAAGGGTCAGTAATCACGCCATTAATGGTCTTTGATTGTGCCATTATACTATGACTGCCCACGATCAGCAGTCCGATTAGTGCAATTTTGAGTTTTAAATTCATATTAATAGTTTTTTTTATTTGGTTTAAATAGTTAATGGTTTTTGTATTCTAATTGATTAGTTCATAGTGGTATTATTTATTCAGTTATTATTTTGATTAAAAAAAAGATTGACTCAATGTGAATGAATATAATGTAATCCTATTACTAACAAATATAAAAAAACAATTAATAAAACAATCGGTTGCTTTGTAATTTATTTAAACAATAAGCAAAAAATAGTCAAAATAAAAACATTAAAAATATTTATTAACCAATAAAAATACAAATAATTCAATCTTGAAATAAATTTGAAATAAAAAATAATAATTTAATAGCGAACTGACTGATTTTATACCAAAAATATAAATATTGAAAAAAAGAGTAAATTCTATTAAAAAAGATCTTAAATATAAGTAAAAAGCTATTAAAACAAGTTAAAAAGATAATATTTGCAATTTATCCTATATGGAAATAAGTCAAAAAAGCAAAATATTGATAAAAAAACAATCGGTTTCTTAAAAAAGAATATTGCAATTAATATCAAAAAAAGTCTAATTCGATTAGTTAATAATCTGCGCGGACCAAAATTTAAACATAAATATTTATTTAAACTTTTAGCGATGTTTTTAAACCTTATTCTGGCTTTGATAATTATTTACATATCTCAAATTTGAGAGATAACTAACTAATTATCTATCAAAATATGAATGAAGACATTTTTAAAACAAAAACTGATTTAAATTCTTCAGAATACAAAAAATTATTTGGAGATCCTTTTTGGAATGAACAAGGAAAAATATACATAGGTTTAGCAATTCTAATTATTTTATTCTCAGTTTATTATTATTGGCAAAACAGGTATGTAGAACTTCGCCCTCTACTTGTAAATGAGGTTTTACATAGACCAATAATTTTTTCAGAAACATTTAATAATCAATTATTCAAAATCGCAAAACCAAACGAAATTCCGCCAAATTTTTATAAAAACATAAAGTGGGTTTTGGAAAGAGAACATCAAGAATATATTGTAAAAAACGGAGTGATTTATATTAGATATAAATACATGAATGATTATGAAATGATATGGAACCATACCACTAAAACTAACAACCTCGAATGGTTTAAATCGCAAAGAAGGATGGATAGTATCAATGGAGATTACGAAAGCAAAGAAAAACTAGATAGAATTATTAAGGGATTTCGTGATTAATACGATTATATATTACATAATGCTTACCATTAGTAATAAATTGCAATCCAGTCGAGGTCACTGGGACAAAAGATAAAAATCTTCTTTTGCCCCGTTTTTTTGCCGTAATCTATCATTTACAAATATGAATTTTATTTTAGGATTTATTTAATTGTTTAAGAACATTTTTTTCCAAAATTCCATAAGCAAAATGTTGAAGGTTTATCAGAACAGAAGTGCCTTTACCCACAATATTTCTAAATTTAGGTTTAGCCGTCTGTACAACTTTAAGCACTTTTTCTGCAACCATTGCAGGATCTTCGGCTTGTTCTACCAAAGTGTTTGTGAATTTTTCAATCTTACCTCTCAGTATATTGTAATCTTCAATTTTATTTAAAGTTGACGATGAGTTATCTAAAATACTTGTTTTAAAAGCAGCAGGTTCAATCATAGCAACACTAATGTTAAACTCATTCAATTCATAACGTAATGCTTTGAAATATCCTTCCAATGCATGTTTGGAAGCTGCATAATATGCCGCATTGGGAAACGAAACAAGCCCTACAATTGAACCCACCGTTATTATTTTGCCGAATTTTTGTTTTCTAAAATAAGGCAATACGGCATTCGTTACCTTGATGGTTCCCCAAAAGTTAGTTTCCAATTGCTGTCTTCCCAGCTCAATAGGAGTTTCTTCTGCAATACCGGAAACTAAAAAGCCAGCATTATTGATAAGAATATCTAACTGTTCTATTTCCTTGAAAATTCTTTCTGAAAAAGTATTTATGGATTGTTCTGAATCAAGGTCTAAGGCTATCATTTTAAAAGGCAACTCTGATGCGTACTTTTCGGGGTTGCGGCTGGTACCAATTACATTATATCCGCTTTTGTGAAGCTTGTTTGCTATTAACAGGCCAAACCCTGATGAAGCCCCTGTTACTAAAATCGTTTTATTCATGATTACTTGATTTAAAATTTAATTTGTAAATTTGCTTGCAAATTGCAAGTGCAAATATATAAACAACTTTCAAAATGCAAGTTGTTTTTTAAAATATTTTATGAAAACAGAAAAAAAAAGATCAGACTGCCCATTGAGTTGCTCACTTGACGTATTTGGCGACAAGTGGTCATTGCTCATTATCAGGGATTTAATGTTCGGAAATAAATGTACCTATAACGATTTTTTAAAATCGGAAGAAGGCATTGCAACCAATATTTTAGCATCAAGACTCAAAGGACTTGAAGAAAATGGTGTAATTGAAAAATCAGCACACCCCGACAGTAAAGCAAAAAATTTGTACAAACTCACACCAAAAGGAATTGATTTATTGCCCATAATTATGGAAATTTACATTTGGTCTGACAAATATTACGAAATGCCAGCCGAGTTAAAAGCGACAATCAAAGAAGCCAAAAAAGACAAAGACAAATTTGTAAAACAGGTAACAAAAGAATTGAAAACCAAAATGACTGAGAAAAAAACCTAATAGCCAAAAGGGAGTTTACCCCTAATCCGCTTATAGAACCGTGTATTTCAAAATTGGGATAGGAATATTTTATTCCGTTACAGAAATCTGATTCTTTTTCTTGATTTTCTCAACTCCCCTTTCTCTGATTAGTTCCACGGCATCGAGCATTTTGATTAAATGAATATAGGGCGTCGTTAGGTCAGTTTCTGGATCTTCGGCATAGGGAGACAATGAAAGCTCTACGATTAGACATAAAAAGAATTCAAATTCTTTAAGCGTTTTTTCTTCAAATGCTTTTTGAAATACAATAAAAGGATTGTCGTATTCTTCCTTTGTTAAAGAAGTAAGAGAAAAAACTGTTTCAGAGCACAAAGACTTTTTTACTTTCCATTTTTTGCTTTTCTCTTGCAGGCAGTAACAAACTTTGAGAAAAGAAAAGATAGCCGTATAAAACACAAAAACATCAGAGGGATTGTCCTCTTTGTAAACTTTTGTTTTATAGCTGTAAATTACCATTTCGGTTAAATTTTGTTTATAATAATCAAGACGCGCAAAGGCAAAAAAGGCATCAATTGCCTTAAAGGGATTTCCTGCCACAAACCCTTCCCAAAAGTTAGTTTCTAAGGATACTTTATTCTTTTTCATAGTACAGAAGTATAAAATTTTCCAGCGAAAGTCCATTCTTTGCAAAGGATAATCTATTCGAAAAGGCGGATATAATATCTGACAAAAGTGATGTTTTCTGAGATATTTTTTTATCTTTGAAATTCAGGATTTTTAAGCCAAATGGCTTTATCTTTGAGCCTCTAGAAAAATTGATATTCATTATGGAACAGAAAATACATCAGGGAAGAAACGTAAAACGCTTCAGAGAAATGCTTGGCATCAAACAAGAAGCATTGGCTTTTGATCTGGGAAATGACTGGAACCAAAAGAAAATTTCTATGCTTGAGCAAAAAGATGTAATTGAAGATGATATTTTGGATCAAATCTCGCATGCATTAAAAATTCCTGTTGAAGCTTTTCAGAATTTTGATGAGGAACAGGCGGTGAATATTATTTCTAATACTTTTGGAGAACACGCTTTCAGTAATTCATTTAATTACGGAACAATTAATATCCATCCGATTGAAAAATTGATTTCACTACATGAAGAGAAAATTGCTTTGTATGAGCGTATGTTGAAAGAGAAAGATGAAATGATGGTGAGGTTTGAAAAATTAATCAATAAATAATTATTTATAGGAGATATATAAATTATAGAAAGAGGCTTTTTAAGTCTCTTTTTTTTGTTTTGAAGCTAAAGTAAATTTGGAATTACTTAGCAAATTCATCAGATTTAATAAATCATTCCAAAAACAAAACCAACATTCAATTTGGCCAATTGTCAAAATTCCGTTGTAGTAGCTATTGTTTCTGGTTATATTTCATCTAACGATAAGTTTAATGCTCTAGCAATTGGATAATCAATCTTACCCCAATAAAATCCTTGCTCTCTAATTCCATCATCATTTCTTTCGCAAACTAAAACTATTTCCTTGCCTTCATCTTTTAATCTTTCCAAAAGTGGTATAAACGAAACGTCATTTATTGTCAATATAATATTTTCAGAATCAATTACTCTTCGCAGATAATCTTCAATTTCTTGTGTTACATCACCGTCGATATTTAATTCAAAAATTCTTATTTTACTATTATGTATTACAAGTTCATCAGGTTTGAAAAATGTAATTTCTTTATTTTGTTTTAACGAATTAAAAAGAAATACATTTATTGTTTTGTTATTACGTTCAGATTTATCGTAGCATTTTATAATTTCTTTAATGACGTTGATCAATCTTGGTTCAATAATACTTTTTTCGGGATAAAAACTAATATAAAATCCTCGAGTATTATCAATAGATTGCTGAAGGCTTTGCTTATCTATGATTAATGTAGTTTGATACTTAATTTTTGCTTTAAATAAATATTCTTCAAGCTTTTTTACTCTCGAATTAAATAAGAAATTAATATTTTCTTGTTTAAATGTATTTTTAGAGCAATAGAGAATATATTTATCATCAATAATTTTGAATTTTTTGATGTCTTCGTTAAAATATATATATACTAATTCATTTTTTAACTCATCTCTTAAGTATAAAAAAGCACAAAAGTTTCATCTACGTACTTTGTTGGAATATTAATATTGGTAGAATTTTCAAAATTTCGGCCTTTTGACTGAATTCTTAGTAATTTACTAGGAGACATTTGACTATCAATAATTTGCAAGTCACAACCTTCTTTATCATACATTGGTTTACTAACTAAAAAATCATATTTATTTAGTAATGAAGTTATGTAATATTCTGCTTCTATTTCCATTTTTTTTGTTTCCATCTCTGTAAGATCATTGATTGTAGTTGCTTAATCTTTATGTATTCGACTGATAATTGATTCCAATGTTCCAATATGTTTATTGTCTTTTGTCCAATTTATTTGGTTCTTACTTACTTGCAAGCAATATCCTTTTTTATCTTCGCTTATTCTGTAATATTTTTTATTTTCTTTACTTGCATAAATATCATTATTCTCAATCCACCAATCTTTATTTTGTTTCTTCAAATCAAATAATCCTTTAATGAATTCTGAACACGTAGAATATCTTTTATTTAAATCTTTGCTAGTAGCGGTTTTAATTACCGATTTAATTTTATTATTTATGTAAATTGGTAAAGAATCAAAATCAAGTAATTTGTTTTTTACTATTAAGTTATCAATTGCTGAATCTATAAATTGCCATTTTTCAAATTCAGATCCTGTAATTTTTAAAAATTTGGATTTTTGTCTTTCATCTAACCAATCAAATGGCGCTTCTGGAAATCTCCCACCTAAAAGCTGAAAAAGAATTATACCAACTTGATAGATGTCAGATTGTCTATTGTAAACATTTTGAAGAACAGATTCATTTGGTCTATATATTTGCGTAGATTTTGACGCAACAACCGTATTTTCTGTATTTGAAATAAATTTTACTGAACCAAAATCAGCAATATAAGGTGTTTTAGTTTGTTGATCTATTAAGATGTTTTTTGGTTTTAAATCTCTATGAAGTAAATTATTTGGGTTTCTGTGCAATTCACTCAAACCATTCAATATTCCTTGTGTGATATTTATAGCATCATAGAGACTTACAATATTATTATCTTTAAAATTTTTCAAATCACCACCACTAATTTCAGGTGTTAAAAAATAAGCATATTGCTGATGAATTATTTTTGCGTCATAAATTTTTAGAATATTTGGATGCTCAATACTTTTAAGAATTAATGGTTCATTATGAGTTGAAATATCCTTGTTATAATAATAAAACTTTAGTGCAACTCTATCAGATAATAACTCTCTTTTACCAAAATATAGTTCTCCATTTGCACCACTGTCAGAATATCTATCAATTACAATGTCATTTTGTAATGATATAAAATCTTTAATTATTTCATCTACATTTTCGTCATCCATTATTTAAGAATTTAAAACATAGTACGCTAATTTTGAAGCTTCGGATTGATAACTAAATTGCGGAGTTATGTCCAAAGTGTTTTTCTTATAAAAAGCAATTAAGGTTTTTGGAGAAATAAATTCGACAGGCTTATTTTTATATGCTTGAATAAATCCTTCTAACTTAAAAGAAATTCCAGAGGATGAAAATTGACCTTTTGAACTTCTTGATAAAATTACAATTTTATCAATTTCTAAGGAATTAAAATGAGAATGAATAGTTTCTATAAAATCAATCACTTGAGAGTGATTATGGTCATCATCAAGTACAATAGATTTTACTTTACCTGTACTTTCCGTAATTTGATTATCTGAATCTTTTTCCAAAACAACAAAGATTATTTTATTGGATTTTATTTCAATTGCACATACTTTCATAAATCTATTTTATTTTGTTTAATTTCTTATATTTTTGGTTTTCTGCTATTTATAATGTAAGTCTACTTCTAATAGAAAATGTGCACTAGATAATTTTTAGCATAATATTTAACAATACTACAAACAAAAAACAGATAGGAATTACGGTTTTCCATAAATTCATAATTATTTTTGTTCATCTGGTCAAGATTGTGAAATCTTATAATATTTACTTTCTTTCTTTCAAGAAATATTCTTCAAATACCAAACTATTTCTTGTTTTCTGAGTAACTGTCGGAGGATTGGAGTGAAGTGTTGCCTCAATCAAATCTTTTGCGCTATTCATATTAAATGGTAATCCAAATCCAACCACATGTGCTTTTATTCGAGTATCATTATCATATAATTTCGATTTTATAGTTGCTAAGGAAATGATTGCATTTTGAATTGTACTTTCATTTATTTTGTCTGGAATAGGAATAGCAGAAGAAATCTGCTTTCCTGAAATACCTAAAGTTTGAATTATTAAAGTTCCATTTATTTTATTCTGCGATGCGGCGACTCCTAAATTATAAAGACTACCTAAATTTATACCTACTGAATCTTTTAACACTGTTATATTGGCTTGAATTCGTAATCCGACTCCAACATAGACAGGAATTTTAATTTCTTGTTCATTAACGTTCGCTGATCTTGTACTATCCTGAGAATATGTAATCTTAAAACTTTTTTGACTTTTTATAATCCCAAACTGGGTTTCTAAAGTTTCTTCAATATCTGTTTTTTCAGAACCATATTGTTGTTGATATGAATAACGTGCTGGTATTGATGTTGTATGGTATTTTATATAGTCAATTATTACCGTATAACTTTGTCCTGAAACAGCGATCGTAGCTGGTCCAAATGTTATTGTACCGTTTTTATTAACTGTTCCCACAGCTACTCTTGCTGCTTCATTTGGAAAATAATTAATGATTGTATCTGTTTTAATTTTACTATCATTTATTGAAATTGGATCAATTGGCTGATAGCCTTTCAAAGCAAAAAGAGATTCATTTATTTTGTCATTTAATTTGGAAGCTTTATTATCATTAATTGACGTACAGCTTATAATTGATATTGATAATAAAAAAAGAATGAAATTTTTCATATGAAAGGATTTTAAAAATTACTAAGCATATCTTTAACAAAAGCAAAGAAACTTCTTTAATACTAAAAAAACACAAGTATATATACGTGATTTTTAAACATATAAACCCTTTTTTTCAGAAACCCGATCGCGCGGATTTGTAATCCGTGCCCATAAAGTATATCTTAACAGATTTAAAAAAGAAAATCCAGTTTTTAACTATATACTTTTTATTAATATAGGAACTGTCATAGAAAGAATTTCCGCGCTATCGCTACGCATATCCGAGTGATCAGGTAATATTAACTATCAATAAACTATTGAATATATTTTAAAAATTAAAAATATATTCAATTTCTTTTTTAACTTCCCGCAAACGTGTCAATACTTTATTGAAAATGATTATTAATCAGAAAAAAAAATATTACTTTTATTTCGATCAAAAACTAAATAATGTAAATAAATGGGACTAATTACATTCGAGGGAAAACCAATTGAAAAATTGATTGAAGTCATAAGCCAAGGAATAGGAACTTTGTACAGACCTAGAGCAATAAAAAAAGAAGCAGATGCAGAAGCATATAAAATTCAAGTTTTAGAAAAAGCTAAAACTATTGCGAATACAGAAAACAAATTAATTGAATTTGATACTTTAAGTGCCATAGAACAAAAAATTCTATTTCAAGAGCAAAGAAAACAAAATAACATAGAGAATATTATTGAAGTTGCCGTTGAACAAATTATTCAAGAACCAAATGTAAACTCTGAAAATATCGATCAAGATTGGATAACAAGATTTTTTAAAATTGCAGAAGATATATCAAATGATGAAATGCAAAAATTATGGGGTAGAATACTTTCTGGAGAAGTAAAACAGCCAGGTTCCTTTTCATTAAGAACTCTTAATTTATTAAAAGATTTGAACAAACAAGAAGCTGAAATTTTTACAAAATTTGCTCAATTAAATGTAAAATATAATGCAGGACATTTTATTCCTTTTATAGATATAAATTATTTTGAAGAACAACTAAATATCCCATATTCTGAAATCTTACTCATGATTGAGTTAGGTTTACTTACAAGCGGAACTTCTATAGGTCTAAATTTTCCTGCTTTAAAAGAATCTGTCAGATTACTATATGAAATTGGAGAAACTGGAATCCATGTAACAACAAGTGCTCATAATAAACCTCATAGTTTACCAATATTAGCATTTACAAAAATAGCATTAGAGCTTTCAACACTTATTCCAATTGAAATAAATCTAGAATATGTAACTTATGTTTGTAAAGCATTGTCAACACCTAATACAAAGATTATAGTCGGAACAATTATTAATGAAGAAGGTCAAAATAGATTCAAAACTGCGTTTGAATATAATCCCTAATTAAAATAAAAATACCCTAAACCTCCCAATACATATAATAGACATTTATCAGTTTATTCTATAAATAAATTCAATCCCCTCAACAAATCAACAACAACCTATACTCCCATTCCCTTTCTATTGGCGCCCTATGAATACAAGGCAGTACTTGTTGTTTTGGATGATCTACGGCCAGGCGCCAAAGATGTCCTAATCCTAAATTAATAGGTTTTGCATCTGCATGTAGCTGATAATGCAAATCAAAATAATTTTCCTTTAAAAAGTCTTCGAATTCTTCTGTTGGTCCGTCGTGCAGTTCTTTTAGCTTTGCCCGGATTTCCGGAATCAGGATTTTTTGTTCAGCCTTCGAATTCGAAACAATATCACTTGCCGCTCCGTGATAGGTGCATAAAAACGTATCTGTTGCAATGGGCGAACGATCGACATGAAACGAATATACATCGGTCGATATGAAATCAAATTCATCATCACGTTCGTAACACTTCAGTAAATTAAGAGCCGGCGAAGCTCCAAAATCAGTTAATAATTTTAAATCATTCAAGATTATTTCTCTTGCTATATTACCCTTTTCTGAGAGTTGGAGTGTGATTAGATCTTCAGGATGAACTTCTGTTATATTTTCTGCTATATTTTCTTTTAAAGATAACTGGGCTACAATCTCGTTAAAATCGCCATCCAAATTTCTGTACCAGCACAGCGCATTCATTTCTCCCTTAAAATCGGTATGTACAAGATCAGAGAAAGTAGATACTGTTTCAATTTGGTTGCTTTCAGAAAATGTATTGCTCATAGTATAATAGTAAGAAGCTAGTTGCTTCCTGCATTACAAAATTATGCAATAGTAAGCAGTTGCGGTATTTTTCACAAAAAAAAAGATCAAACATTATAAACGTTTGATCTTTCTAATCTTATCTAAGATGCCTTATTAGCGATTTTCAAATTCCCTGCGGTTGTAAAAAGCGTCATCATTACTATCATAGTTAGGATCATTTTCAGGATAATAGGACTTCATTATTCTTCTTTCATATTCCCTGTCAAAATTATGCTGTGTGTTGTATCTGCTTGTGTTTCTAAAAGTATCATATCCAATACTATTTGCCATAACAATTTTAGTATCTGTATTTATGTTTACAGATCCAATTGGTATAATAATATGGCTGTCTCCTTCTTTATAGATAAACTCTTTTCCGTTGTCGTTTGCAATAACATCACGCACTTCATTACGGTGGTCATCTATTAATTTTTTATCTAATTTTACATCAAGATAAACCACGCGCTGCATGTCTTTATTCACCCATAGATTATCAATTTTACCAATTGTATGGTTTTCTGCGTCTACTATCTTCCACCCTCTTACATCAGAATAATTGGAAGCAACCTTATAATCAGATAGTTCGTCCAGTCTGTATAAGTTTTTGTCTTTATTTTCCATAATTTTTTTTAAATAGTATTATATACTGTTTTTATTTGTCTGTTAACTCCAGAAAACTATTTATTTTAATTTTCACAATAGCGAAAAAACAAAATTGTTCACTGTTTTCCGGTTATCTGTTCTACTGTGCACTTGTACTGTTTTCGATTTCTACACTGTTTTCACTATGAGTTTCATGATCATTTACAAAAACATAGTATATAAGTGCTGCTATTATTAGCAATGCAACAATCCACGGCCATATCGGCCTTTTTTTCTCAATTTTAATTTCTGCCATAACTCATTTTCTTTTGATTATAAAATAGTTTTTAAACACAATTAAAGATACAAATGAGAAGAGCGTACAAAGTATTTAATTACAGCAGGATCTTACAAAATTCCCATAGATTGATATTGCTTTATTGTAAGAATAAAACACTTGTCATAAAAACTATTGTAGAAAATGAAAGGGATTATATTTTGTATATTCTAAAAAATACAATGGAAAAGTATCGGGTTCCGGAGGTGCAGCTGAAATTTTAGATATTAATCCCTCAACGCTAAATTAAAAAACTGGAGATCAATAAAATTTAACTGATTTTATCAAGCCATTTAACAATACTTTCAGCTGTTTCTTCCCATTGAGGTTCCAATATCAAAAAATGATCTTTGCCCTCTAGTTTTTTGTAACAGGTGATAGAATGAAAGTTTTTGTATTTTTTGTAATTCCAATATAGCACTTTAGAAGTAACAAATTTGTCCTTCGATCCTGCTATAAAAAAAAGGGGAACATGTTTTTTTTTGAAGTTTACTCTTGTATTTCTAAACAGCAGATCGCGTAAAGCCCTTTGTGATTCAGGGATTATAAAATCTTCAAATTCGATGATCTGTTCTTCTTCCGATGCAGAATTATATAAAATATTCTGCCACTTTTTAAACGTTAGCAAAACAATGCTTTTATCTGAAAAAAAAATGTGTACAAATTTGAGTATATTTTTATAGAATACAAGTTTTTTAAAAGATAAACCTGCTGGCGGAAAAGAGCAGATACAAACGCCGGCAGCTGCAAGATCCTGCTGAACAAGCAGCTGAACTAAAAGACCGCCGTAAGAGTGACCAATTAAAATTGGTTTTTCCTGAAGCTGTTCTATAATTTCGGTATAATAGCATAAAAGTTCAGACAAACATATTGAGCCAATTTTATTAGAGGAATTTGCGTCTCTCAAATTTTCCGGAGTATCGTTTTTGTGGATCCACGGTGGCGCCACAACTTTGTATCCTTTGCTTTTAAAATACCAAAGCCACTGCTCCCAATAATAATGACTCACAAAAGCCCCCGAAATAAACATAACCGTTTTTGTCGTAATCTGATGCATACATTGTTTTTTAAAGTCTTTAAAAAAAACCGACAGCCGTGATTCTTTTAAAACAGACTTCGGTTCTATAATGAATTTTCAGGGGGTAAATGTGGTATCAGGAGAGAAATATTTGTCCCGGGATTTTGAAGATTAAACAGATTCGATTTGTTTTTATACCATACGATTTCAGGTTTTTGCTGAGAAAACCTGCGAAAGTGTTTTAATCTTCTAATCCGCGGACTTATATATAGTGATTGAAGGACTTCCTTCAGAAGTTGTTATATTTCCAAAATCAAATTTTGATTTAATGAAATTTCACCAAAAAATTATAAACGTTCGTACCAGTCTAAAATAAAATCTGCAACAATTTCCCATCCTTTTTCTCCACAGATAAAATGGCTTTTCCCCTGAAAAATATTCAGATCGACACGGCTGTTTTTATCTTTATATTTTTTTGCCAAAGTTGTTGTAAGGGACGCAGGAAAAATATTGTCGCTTCCCCCTCCAATAAATAAAATTGGTTCGTGCGGTTTTTTAAAATCAATGTTAGAAAAAGAGTTCAGTACCAGTTCACGGCTTACTTTAAAGCTCTCCGGCACTGCGTAAGTGGCAAAAGCATTCGCTTTTTCGCTTTCTGACTGCAGGGTATTAAAAAAACTTTTATTGTACCATTCACGGCTTCCCATATAGTAATTTTTGCCGGAGAAAAAGCCAAATGCAGGCAATACAGTCTTCAAAGTTTGAAACGGAGGAAATACATTTTTGGGCGGCGCTCCGTCAATACTTACAGCGGCGGCTGCCTTTCCTAATTCCAACAGTTTCATTACGGCCATTCCCGCCATAGAATGCCCAATAATTAATGGCTTTTCAGGCAAACTGTCGATCAGTTTGGCTATGTTGCCAACCACATCTGTAAATCCTGTTTTAGTAAGATCCGGATGAACGTGATTTCTTAAATCTGCAGGATTGCCCTGATGTCCAGGATTAGCTGGCGTATAAACTGTATACCCCTTTTTCTCATAGTAGCTTTTCCAATTTGCCCAGCTTAAATCATTCACAAAGTTTCCATGTATAAGAATTATGGATTTTGATTTTGTCATAATATTAAATTTTTAGTGATGAATAAAGTACAGCTTACTGTCTTTTAATTTTTAAAACAGTAAATCTTAACTTAATTGCTTAACATTTAAAACTATAGCAATCTTTACGCCTGAATAAAAAACAACACATTATCAATACTTTACGAAGAATTCATTTTGTTTGATTACTAAATTTCGTGAATCGTAAATATTTTTTTACGATATTTAAATAATTAGCAATTTTTGAAAGTGGCACGAAGAGTCGTTGCTGAGCTATATCACTTAGCTACGATAAGCATTTCATATCTAAAAGCTCTTCAAAAAATTAGGACAACAAATAGTCTAATTTAGTTTTTAATATATCCTCATTTTGATGCCCGAAATACACTCCTAAGATATTATAATTGTCATCGAAAATAATAAATGACGGAGTTCCCTGTAACTGATTGAGTGTAAATGTTTCTGCTATTACAGGTATCTGTGCGTAATATGACTTTATTCTTGTCAATAAAGTTTCTTTTTCGTTCTCAGAAAAATTTTCAAAATCGGGAATGATATTGCAAATTAATTCAATCTTATCTGAATTAAGTAATTGTTCAGAAGATGTAATAGTATCAAAAGCTATTGGAAAGTTTGGAATATCTAAATAGTTAGAAAGCCCGAAATTTGTATTGTAATACTTTTTGGTTTCTCCAACTAATGTACCGTTTTCTAATAATAGCTTTAAGTTGGCTTCGTTATTATATTCAAAGTCTTCAAAAGCAGTTGCTACTCCAATAAAGCCAACATTATCCTTAAATGATTTGTAAAGATCATTCATCATGGGAAAACCATATATAAAACAACCCGGACAATTTACTTGAAATACAAACGCTATATTAACCTTATTTGCTTTGAATTCTCCCTGAAGCAATTCCTGAGTATTGAGATGAAATTTTGACATTGCTAAAATTAATTATGTTAAACATTCTAATTACAAGTACAAAAGTAGTTAGGATTGCTAACTTGTTAATAGTCCAGTTTTTGCATTAATTCCTGTTTTCTGGTTTTTAACTATCTACAGGCTTTATAGTTAACTTCATTTCAACCAAACAGTAATAAACAAGTAATTAAAATATTTTTTGTAAAAACATGTTCCTATTTCAAAACAATATCGTAATATTGCAATATAGATATAAAACAATGGGAGCTACAAAAACAGATCATTTTACAGACAATCAAAACGAACTTGCGGTTTTAGCTAAGGCTTTGGGTCATCCTGCCAGAATTGCGATTATGGAATATTTACTAAAAGTAGATGCCTGTATCTGCGGAGACATAGTTAATGAACTGCCGCTATCTCAGCCAACAGTATCGCAACATCTTAAGGAACTTAAAAGTGCAGGCTTAATAAAAGGTAACATTGACGGCAACTCTATTTGTTACTGTATTAATGAACCGGGATTAGAAAAAATAAAAGGATTTTTCGAACACATCAGTGCTCATTTAGAAAAAAAGAGAAACGAGTGCTGTTAAATTAATTACTATGGAAATCAGAAAATTATTGGATACAGATTGGCCGCAGGTTAGATTAATCTATGAAAAAGGAATTAACACCGGCAATGCCACTTTTCAAACCAGCGCTCCTTCATGGGAAAACTGGAACGAATCACATCTTGCTACTTGCAGAATTATTGCCGAAAGTAATAACCTGATTATAGGCTGGGCAGCTCTTACACCAGTTTCTTCAAGATGCGTTTATGCAGGTGTAGCCGAAGTAAGTGTATATGTTGATCCAGAGCATTCGGGTAAAGGAATCGGTCTGGCACTTTTAGAAGAACTGATTCATTTGAGTGAAACTGAAGGCATATGGACACTGCAGGCGGGAATATTTCCAGAAAACACAGCTAGTTTGCGTATCCATGAAAAAGCCGGATTCAGAACATTAGGTATTCGAGAAAAAATTGGAAAACAAAATGGAATCTGGAGAGATACAGTTCTGCTGGAAAGAAGAAGCCTGCTTATCAATTAAGTATTTAATTATAAAAAAATGCGGTAAAAAGAATTTAATAATTCTGTTGTAAACACATCAAAAACTTAAAAAAACACATTATGAAACTTTCAGAAATTAAAGAAGTACTAAAAACAGTTGAGGCAGTAAATTTTGAATTGCCTAATGGAAATTTTGTTCCGGAATATTTCCATGTAACAGAAGTTGGCTTGATTACTAAAAACTTCATTGACTGCGGAGGGACAGTAAGAAAAGAAACTGTTGTAAACTTTCAGCTTTGGGATGCTAATGATTACGAGCATAGACTTAAACCACAAAAACTGATTCATATCATTGAACTCTCAGAAAAGGTTCTGGGTATTGAAGATTATGAAATTGAAGTTGAATATCAGGACACCACAATTGGTAAATATGATTTAGATTTTAATGGTAAAAATTTTATATTACTTAATAAACAAACTGCCTGTCTTGCTCAGGAACAATGCGGGATACCAGCAGAAAAATCTAAGATAAAATTAACTCAGTTAAATCCTGATTCTTCAAATTCATGCGCACCCGGATCAGGTTGTTGCTAATTTTTAAATAACCATTAAAAATCTATTATAAATACCAAACAAACTATGTTATTTACCGAAATTAAAAATACCACTAATTCATTTGATTTTAATCAGATCTCAGAAGAACGCAAAACTATCCTGCAGCCTTTAGTTGATTATATTCAAAACAAGGTCGACAATAAACAGCCGATAAGACTAAATTTAATCTGTACGCACAATTCAAGAAGAAGCCATTTGTCTCAGGTTTGGGCGCAGACCGCAGCTGCAAATTATAACATACAAAATGTTTCCTCTTATTCGGGAGGTACAGAAGCTACTGCCCTGTTTCCGATGGTAGCCGAAACGCTGCAGCATTCCGGTTTTAAAGTTAAAGCTATTTCAGAAGGTCTAAATCCTGTTTATTCGATAAAGTTTGCATCGAATGAACTCCCGGTTATTGGCTTTTCTAAAACCTATGACGATGATTTTAATCCTGAGAGTGAATTTGTTGCCATAATGACCTGCTCACAGGCTGATGGAGGCTGTCCTTTTATTGCAGGTGCCGAAAAACGTATTCCAATCACCTTTGAAGATCCAAAAGTATCAGATGGCACACCAAAGCAAAAAGAGGTATATCTGGAGCGCAGTCTTCAAATTGGAACTGAAATGTTTTATGTATTCTCACAAATTAAACAATAAAAATGTCAGCAAATAACTGTGCGCCTGCTGCACGCAGGAAATTAGGTTTCCTGGACCAATTTTTAACCCTTTGGATATTTCTGGCTATGGCTCTTGGTGTAGCAATTGGCTATTTTATTCCCTCGAGCGGAAATTTCATCAATTCTTTTTCAAGCGGAACAACCAATATTCCTTTGGCTATTGGGCTTATTCTTATGATGTATCCACCATTGGCAAAAGTGAAATACGAAAAGATGGGACAGGTTTTTAGGAATACTAAAATCCTAGGAGCTTCTCTATTTTTAAATTGGATTATTGGACCAATTTTAATGTTTGCTTTGGCTTTACTTTTTTTAAACGGTTATCCGGAATATATGATCGGTGTGATCTTAATTGGTTTGGCGCGCTGTATTGCCATGGTTGTGGTTTGGAATGACCTTGCAGATGGAAACAGAGAATATGCTGCTGGTCTTATTGCCCTGAACAGTATTTTTCAGGTACTGCTTTATAGCATATATGCTTATATTTTTATAACGGTACTACCTCCCTATTTTGGATATAACGGTTTTGAAGTAAATATCAGTATTGGTCAGATTGCCGAGAGTGTCGGGATATATTTGGGGATTCCGTTTGCATTGGGAGTTGTAAGCCGTTATGCTCTTATTGCAATAAAAGGAGCCGAATGGTTTGAAACTAAATATGTACCGTTTATTTCCCCAATCACCCTAATATCTCTGCTTTTTACCATCATTGTGATGTTCAGTCTTAAAGGGGAACTGATTGTTCAAATTCCTATGGATGTTGTTCGTATCGCCGTTCCATTGGTGATATACTTTACCATTATGTTTATCATCAGCTTTTTCGTTGGAAAATATTTTGGTGCCGATTATTCAAAAGCAACAGCAATAGCTTTTACCGCTACAGGAAACAATTTCGAACTTGCAATTGCCGTGGCTATTGGTGTCTTTGGCATAAACAGCGGTCAGGCATTTGCAGGAGTTATAGGCCCTTTGGTAGAAGTGCCGGCGCTTATTGCTCTTGTTAATGTTGCTTTCTGGTTTAGAAAGAAGTATTATTGATCCATATATAAAATAAAAAAAGAGCTCATAAGCTCTTTTTTTATTTTATACTGTTTCTTAGTATTGTAACACTATTTTATGTTTGATTAATAATACATATAAAGCATTATTTTTGAATTTGAACTCTCAATAACTTTTTCAAGTCTTTTAAAAAACACTTCGCTTACCATTGGGCAGCCATGGCTGTTTATAATATAATATTCTTTTTCTTCATCAGGAACTTCTTTATAACGATGCAATACGATAGCTCTTTTCAATGCGTTGCTATTAGTTTCATCAAGACCATTAAGCCTGAAAGCTTTGCCAAAAACACCTGTATATGATTTCTCAATAGAATATCGCCCTAATGAAGAGCAGTTAGAATTTGGTGTATTGCTAAATTGCAGAATATCGCCTTTTATTCCTGTCTCTGATCCTGAACCATGTGCTACAAGCCCCTGGTCAATTATTTGATCATTCTCGAGATCGTAAACAAAAAAACGATTCTTTCCTGATTTGATTTTCATATCTACAAGAAAAGCAATTTTTTTGCTGTAAGTGCGGTTTGCAGAAGTAAAAGATTTGATCTCGCTTACATGATTTGTAAGTCGTGCGAATTCAACTTCAGATAACATTTCTTTTTTATCTGTTACATTATAGGTTGTAAAAGAAGTCAAAGAAAAAAACAGTGCCATAAAAAATATTTTCATACGCTACAGTAAATTTTAGTTAACAGCAGATTTGGGATTGCCTTATCACAAATATTATTTTTACTTATATTTTGATGTTGCAAATTTATCAATAAATTTTACACAATTCCCATGTTTCATAAGTTAAATATATTATAAATATTTAATAACATGAACTTTACACGCATTTATTTTTCAAAAATCACTCTTTTTAACAAAAACCGTTATATAAATAAGTAGGAAATTAAGTTGTTTTAATTTGGAACAACGCAAAAAGTCCCATTCGCCGCGGCGAATGGGACTTGTACTAAGAGACATATATGATGAATCTTAAATCGTTTTAACGCCAACCCAATTCTGGGGCGATATATTTTAGTATAGAAGACAATATATGTACGTTGTAATCAACGCCCAACGTATTTGGGATAGTTAGTAGTATTGTATCCGCTTCCTGAATAGCCTCATCCTGAGCAAGCTCTGCAATGAGCTTATCAGGCTCAGCTGCATAACTTTTTCCGAAGATTGCCCGTTTATCTCTTTCAATATTACCAAAACTGTCTGAACCCTTAGCCTGATTTCCAAAGTAATACTTATCCTGATCGTTGACCAGTGCAAAAATAGAACGGCTTACCGAAACTCTTGGCTGGTGCTCATGTCCTGCTTTTTTCCAGGCTTCTTTATACAGCCTGATTTGTTCTGCCTGCTGGATATGGAAGGGTTTACCGTTTTCGTCGTACTTCAGGGTAGAACTTTGCAGATGCATCCCGTTTTCGGCGGCCCATATTGCCGTAGCATTAGAGGCTGCTCCCCACCAGATACGATCTCGTAATCCTTCTGAATGTGGCTCTAAACGTAATAAACCCGGCGGATTTGGAAACATCGGATACGGGTTTGGCTCAGCAAATCCCTCACCTTTAAGTCCATCCAAAAATTCTAAAGCCTTTCTGCGACCCATATCAGCATCAGTTTCACCTTCCTTAGGTTCATAACCAAAAGAACGCCAGCCGTCAATGACCTGCTCCGGCGATCCTCTGCTAATTCCTAATTGCAAACGTCCTCCTGAAATTAAGTCTGCAGCACTGGCATCTTCCACCATATATAGCGGATTCTCATATCGCATATCAATAACGCCCGTTCCAATTTCAATTTTACTCGTTTTAGCACCGATGGCCGAAAGTAATGGAAAAGGCGATGCAAGCTGTGTTGCAAAATGATGAACACGGAAATAAGCACCGTCTACACCAATTTCCTCTGCAGCAACAGCCAAATCAATTGACTGAAGGAGTGTATCAGCCGCTGTACGAGTTTGATAGGATGGATGATTGGCCCAATGCCCAAACGATAAAAATCCTATTTTTTTCATAGATCCTATTGTTATTTTACAATTTTAAATATACGAATAGAAAAGAATTTTTTCCTATTATTTATTCTTTTGTAGCATATCAGTAAATATAATTGTAGTACTTCTACATCTTATAATTAAGAAATAAAAGTAACGAATTTATCTATTGAAGTTCTCACTTTTTTTAGGTTTACCAGCCAGTCAGCGGTTTCATCTCTATATCCTAAAGGAAGTAATACAACACTTTTAAGACCCTGTTTATTTAATTCTAATATTTTATCCAACTCAAGCGGCAAAAATCCTTCAATTGGTGTAGCATCTACATTTTGCTCAGCTGCCGCAGCGATTGCGATACCAAATGAAATGTACGCTTGTTTCGCCGCATGATTTGCATGCCATTCCTGACCTAAAGGTTCATACATTGACCATAGCCTTTCTTTGTAAGCATCCATTGCATCTAATGGTAAACCGCGTTCCAGAACCGTTTTATTGAATACAGCTTCTATTCTTTCCAGAGAATAACCATCCCAGGCTGCAAAAACTAATAAATGAGATGCATCTGTAATTTGACTTTGGTCAAAACTAATTGCTTTTATCTTTTCTAATAATTCCTTATTTGAGATAACAAATATTTGATAAGGCTGCAGGCCGGATGATGAAGGTGATAATCTTGCGGCTTCTAATATATAATCAAGTTTTTCCTGAGGAATAACTTTTCCATTCATTTTTTTCGTGGCATATCTCCACTTTAGGGCATCTAACAATTTCATTTTAATTAAATTTTTAATTTACAACTCAAAAATACAACTATTTTGATTGTTTAAGCAGCTTAAAAAATATCTTCATTTTAATAAATAATATTTTTTTTAATGAAACACAGTTGCATTTAAAAATAAGAATTTTATATTTGTACTGACGATTGTTCAGAATGAAAAAGAAATTTAAATTTATTACTCTTTTTATGCCGCTGCTGGTAGTATTTGCAATACTATTTCCGGCAATACATTCTTATGAACATATACAGAATCATAATTCTGCACATAAAAGTTCAATACAACATCTTTCAGATAAAAGCGAATTTAAAATACACGATCATTCGACTGAAGAATGTTCGATCTGTCATTTTAAATTTAGCCCGGTTAGTACATTCTCATTTGTACATTTTGATTTTTATAAAAGCTTTAGCATTACTACCTATGTTGGCTTTTATTTCAAAGCCTACTCTTCCTTTTTTAAAGGGTCCCTGTTTGCGCTTCGTGCACCACCCGGAATTTAAATAAATAAGCCATCATTTCACGATGAAATGTACACGCATTTTTTATTTAGAATTGAATGCTGTCGAAAACCTAATTGTTTTTTATGTTTTTTATTTTTGAAAGTTTCATTTCTTTCAGGATTTCTGTAGCCATAAATAACATTTTATGGCATCATTAAATCAATTTTGATATTCATAATTCGGCTTCAAATTCAATTCAAAATAAAAACCTAAAAACCATTTAGGCACATGCCGTATGTTACGTTTTTAAACCAGGTAAAATAGATTTCAATTCTAAATTGATATTGAATTCTTATTTGGTTTCAAAAGTGAAAGCTTATTTCCCAAGGTGCTTATTAGAGCATAATCACACCATTAGTTTATAAAATTACGTAATGCCATCATTGCTATTCTGAAATAGCTGTGCTGTATTGTTGTATCGTTTTCTTTCGTAACCCAATTTAATATTTATGAATACAATCCAGACCAAATCAAAAAACATGAAAATACTACAAATTGCCTTTTCGCTTCTTGTAATGTCTTTTTTTGTTACCGCCTGTTCAAGCGATAATGAGCAAATTGACACAGAATATCCGGTTATTGATATTTCTGCTTCAAATACTTTTCCTGTGCAATGCAGTGAAATTACACGCGGACAAAAAATCACCTTCAGAACAAAATTTACAGATAATGCCGAATTAGGTTCTTACAGTCTTGATATTCACCACAATTTTGATCATCATACGCATAGTACAGAAGTCAATGATTGTGTTTCAGATCCTATCAAAAAACCTGTAAATCCTTTGTTATACATCAATTCTGTCACTATTCCCACAGGGCAAAAAAGTTACGAAGCCGTTCAGGAAATCAGCATTCCACAGGATATTGATCCCGGAGATTATCATTTTTTAATCCGCCTGACGGATAAAGAAGGCTGGCAGACCATTAAAGGTTTAAGCATTAAAATTTTATAAGCTGATTTTGATGTATAAAACCAAATTAAATCGATTCCGAATTTTTTGTCTGCTTTTTTGTTTTGCTATAGTTTCAAAAACGGCAGCACAATCAGTTCGTATATCAGGTAAAGTACTTTCCAGTGAAAGGGGTTCGCTGGAAGGTCTTACCGTTATTATTCAGCCCGGTAATTTAACCACAATTACAGACAAAAAGGGTCATTTTTATTTTACAAATATTCCAAAAAATTCGAAAAGCTTAACGATAAACTACGCGGGTTATCTGCCTTATGAAATAAAGCTTTCACCGAAAGAAAGTGCCGTTTTATTACCGGATATTTTATTAAAACCAGACATAAAAGAATTAGAAGAAGTGGTCGTTACAGATCATTTTGGCTTTCGCCGAAAAAAAGAAGAATCGTTAAATATCGAAACCGTAAACAGCAGTTTTATCCAGAGAAACCTCGGCGGAAGCCTTATGCAATCGCTGCAAAGAATTCCCGGTGTTAAAACGATTTCCATTGGTTCCGGAGGTTCAAAACCATTAATCCGCGGCCTCAGTTTTAATCAGGTTATTGTGGTCGAAAACGGCATTAAACACGAAGGCCAGCAATGGGGCGCAGATCATGGACTAGAAATCGATCAATATGCGGTAAATCGCGTCGAAATTATCAAAGGTCCCTCCTCTTTTATGTACGGATCTGATGCTATTGGCGGAGCGATCAATATAAAACCCGTTCCCGCGCCTGCAAAAAACACATTGGGAGGAAGTATTGATTTTACCGGGAAAAGTAACAACGAACAATTTGGCGGATCGATTAATCTGTTTGGGCGCAATGAAAAATGGTTTTTCGATACCCGAATGACGGTTATGGATTACGGCGATTATCGTGTTCCTACAGATACGGTTCATGTTTACAATTATGCTGTTCCATTATATAAAAATCGCCTGCGAAATACTGCAGGACGTGAACTCGATTTGCACGCAAGTACAGGATATGTTTCCGAAAAATTTAAATCGGTTTTATATGCGAGTAATGTTTACAGTAAAAGCGGCTTTTTTGCCAATGCACACGGATTGGAACCTCGAAATGTTGATGCTGAACTTCACGACAAATCGAGCCGTGATATTTTGATGCCTTTCCAGGAAGTAACACATACTAAAATCAGTAATACAACTTCTTTTCAAATAGGAAATCATCAGCTGGAAACACAATTGGGATTTCAGAAGAATTTCCGTCGCGAATGGAGCCATTATGTCAATCATGGTTTTATGCCGCCCCTATATCCTGATGATATGTATGCACCTCATAATCTGGAAAGACAGTACGATAAAGAAGTTTTTTCTATCGCAATTAAAGATGAATTTTCGATAAATAAACATCAGTTTACTGTTGGAATCAATGGCGAAAAACAGCAGAATACTATTAATGGCTGGAGTTTTTTAATTCCTGCTTTCCAGCAAATTACGGCGGGATTATTTGCTTATGATAAAATCCGGATCAGTGATTTATGGCTGCTTCATGGCGCTGTTCGGCTCGATTATGGTAAAATCGAAATGGAGCAATACAACGATTGGTTTCTAAGTGAAATTACGGAAAATGGTCAGACAACGTCTCAATATTTAAAACGTTCAGATGATTTGAACAGAACATTTCAAAGTTTTAATTGGTCAGCGGGAGTGAATTATAATCCGGGGAAACTGGCGTTAAAAGCAAATCTGGGAACGAGTTTTAGAATGCCGATTGCAAAAGAACTGGCTTCAAACGGTGTCAATTATCATTATTTCAGATTTGAAAAAGGAAACCCTGATTTATCTGCAGAACGTTCGTATCAATTAGATTTTGGTATGGAATGGCAGGAAAATAAATGGTCTTTTCAACTGAGTCCGTTTTTTAATTATTTCCCCAATTATATATATCTGAATCCCACTTCGCAACATGATATTTATTACGGAGCAGGAAATCAGGTGTTTGAATATGAGCAAAGTAAAGTGATGCGATACGGTGGCGAATTGCAAACGCGTTATCAGTTTATGACTGGTTTAAGTGTCGAAATTCTGGCCGAATATCTTTATTCTGAACAATTATCTGGAAACAAAAAAGGTTATACGCTTCCCTTCTCTCCTCCTGCTTCGGTTTTGTTTGGGATGACGTACAGTCCGGAAATCAAGAATTTGAGAGATACTTATTTTTCGCTTGATTATCGTTATACCGCTGCGCAAAACCAGATTGTTCCTCCCGAAAAGAAAACCGCGAGCAGTAATGTTTTCAACCTTGCTTTGGGAACGAAATTAAAAACCGGAAAACAGGATTTTATAATCAGCCTGCAGGTTCAAAACCTGTTTAATACCAAATACCTCAATCACACGAGTTTTTACCGGTTAATCGAACTTCCTGAAGCCAGCCGAAATATTATTCTGTCGGTAAAAGTTCCTTTTTTAATTCATCAATAAAAATTTTAAATCAAATTAATAAATCCTAAATCTTATGAAAAAAGTAAAATTATTTCTTCTGTTGTCCATTGCGGCTGTTTCGTTTACGGCCTGTGATAACGATGACAACCAGGAAGCCGCAAAACCCACAGCTGAAAACATTGAAATTGGAACCGCCAATAACAAACGAGCCTTAATTGGTCGTGATTTTCATTTTAATGCCGATGTTGTTGCCGGCAATAAAATTGCCGATGTACAGCTAAAAATCCTTCCGAAAAGTGGAGAAACCTACACAAAAGACTGGAAACTGGAGTTTAAGTGGGCTGAATACATCGGAACAAAAAACACCAATGTACATAAACATTTTACGATTCCTGCAGATGCTCCCGAAGGTAAATTTGATTTCTATTTTTTTGTTTTGGATGAAAATGGAACCCAACTCGAAATCAAAGAAGAAATCACAATTACAGATCCTGCGAATATGCCTGCTGATCCTTTAATAGGACGCGATATTATTTCCAGAAACGACGATCTGATTTATTATATGGAAACCTGGGTGGAGCCGGAATTAATCTTCAAAAAAAATGATTTGCTTACAGCCCATGCGCAGGTTAGCCAGATTGTGGGCGACGGAATTTTATATTCTGTTTTAATCAAAAAAAGCCTGAATTACCATCCAGAAAGCATTGATAATCTTGATTTTAAAAAAGTAATTGTGATTTCAAAAGTTGAACATAAAGACCTTCCTGCTGCTTCAAAAATTGCTACGCTTCAAAAAATAAATGACGTATGGGGCGGAGAAAGCATCACTATTGGCGCTGATAAAGATGCTATTGGAGAAGCAACAACTTTAGATAAATCGTGGCAATCCGGTCAATACAATTGGGTAATTCTTTATAAAAATACCACACACAATTTGAGCGTCTATAAATCGATGCCAATTACCATTAGTTTCTAATTAAACCCAAATATTAATTTAAATACATTTTACAATGAAAAACAATTATTTCAAACTGATTTTCTTATTTGCTTTGTCGACTTTCGTGATCTCCTGTAGTAATGATGACGACAACAATGTTGAAACTCCCGAAGAAACGCTTTCAGAATTTAAATACCTTAGAATTTTACTCTCTGACGAAAAAACCAATGAAATTACGTTGGTAAATCCGGTTGATGCCACAACAAGTTCTTTTAATGCAAAGTTTGCAAAATCTGCTCTTTATACTACAGAATCTGGCAGATATGCAGGAATAGTGCATAGAGCTGACAACACGGTTGAAACTTTTGACAGCGGTTTTGAAAGTCATGGCGATCATGTTGATGTAGACGGTCTTCCGCAATTTGGTGCTTTGACAGGAAAATCACTTTTGCCAACGCATTTTAAAAGTAAAATAGGCGAATTATTGACTTTTAATGACGGAGACGGCACATTGTCTGTGGCAAAAGAAGCTGAAATTAATACTCCAGGTGCGGTATTTAAAGTGATAAATGCAGGACTTTTGGCGCATCACGGTGCAATGGCGACTTTTACTAACGGAACTTATGCCATTACTGAAAAGGATAATTCGATTACAGGAACGCTTCCTGAAAAAGTAAAAATTATAGACAATACCGGTAAAACACTTTTTGATGCCACAATTGTTACCAAAGGAATTCACGGAAATGCTTCTGACGGAACTTATGCTGTTTTTGGTTCTGCTAGTGGAGTTCTTGTTGTTGAAAGTACAGGGAAACAAAAATTGATTGCACTTCCTGAAGATTTTGGAACTGCTTGGTTTGGAAGTATTTTAGAAACTTCAACGAAAGGGAAATTTGTAGGTTACACTGCCGCAAAAGGAGCTTATTTAATTGATGTTGTAAACAGCACAATTAAACCAATTTTGCAAAATACAACTATCATGCAATGTAAAGTAAGCTACAATGATAGCAAACTGGGAATTTTATTGCATTCCGGAGAATTCAAACTATTCAACCTAAACAGTTTATCAGTTGAAAAAGAAGCAAAAATAATTGCCGAAACCGCAACTGATGCAACACTAAAACCACAAATCCAGTTAACAGAGAATTTTGCTTACATCACATCTCCAAATACAGGAGAGTTATTGCAATTAAATTTGACTTCCATGGAAATTTCAAAGAAAATTAAGGTTTCGAAAACGCCTTATATGATTACGATTCTTGGATTTGAAAACAGTGAAAGTCACTAATTTTTAATCTGATAATATAAAACAAGCTGCCAATGGCAGCTTGTTTTTTTTAGGTTAAAGCTTCTATTTCAGCGGTACTTAATTTGAATATTTTTCAATCTGGATAAATGTCTGTCTACTAAACTAACATTATTTTTTGGTTCCTTTTACAGGTTGTTTCGTGCTTACGGTATCCTTAGTTTGAGATGAAGTATATGTTGAACCATCTTTAGCACTTTCTCCGGGACCACTTCCTGTACCCTGAGTAGATTCTCTCTTGGTAGCAGTTCCCGGGTCCGAAATACTTCCCGCTCCGGTAACACCCTCCGATTCTGTTCCTGTTGCGCCAGTTGCATTGGTACCGGATGTATTTGAACCTTTATTTTCAGTGGTGTCTGTAGCAGTTGTATCAGGAGTTTGTCTTGTGTCAATTTCATCACTATACCCATCTTTATTATTTTTACATGAAAGTAAAAGTCCTATTATCAATACAGTTAAAACAATTTTTAATTTAGATAGCGTTTTCATAATATTGTTGTTTGTTCGTTATATTTCAAATTTAGAAATATGGTGAACTAAACATTTTATATAATTTGAATTGTATTTTATATCCTTTAACGCAAGTGGTTATTTAAAAAATGCTAAAAGTTCGCAACATTCCAGAGGTTATTGGAAGGATTTAAAGAACTCATAAGCTCTTGTCTCTGCATAGGAATATGTTGAATTGCGCAGTGGAAAAGCACAATGTCCTCCGTACTTTGGGGTTTCAAGATACACATACAGACTGTCCTTTGCGATAGCTGTTGGGTAACATCTTTCTCCCAAAAAAGGATCATCGAGAGAATTAATAATTAAAACCGGAATGGTAATATTTTTAAGGGAGAATTCAGGAGAAACACGTTGATAATAGTCGTCACGGCTGGCAAAACCATGCAGTGGTGCTGTAAAATAATGATCCACTTCATCAAAAGAAGTAATACTGTCAATTTGATCACGGTTTATAAAATCAGGAAATTGTGCCGCTTTGTATTTTAGCTTTTTTTTAATATCGATTGTAAAATTCTTTAAATAAACCCTGTTAAACCCTTGTTTGAGTACAGCAGCGCTTGTAGCAATATGAGTAGGCACTGAAATGGAAACTCCTGCTTTTACGCGTTCATCCATTTTTGTCCAGCCAAAATAATTTAAAAGCTGAACACCTCCCATTGAATATCCAATCAAATAAACATCTTCGAATCCTTTTTTCAGGACAAACTGAACTACTTCATCAAGATCATCAACTGCACCATGATGATAAAGTCTTGGCAATCGGTTCATTTCTCCTCCGCAGGTACGGTTATTCCAGGCGAAAACTGAAAAACCTTTCTCCTGAAAATAAGTTGCACAGCTATTATTATAAGTTCTGCGGGAATCGCCTTCTAAACCATGGCACAAAATCACTGCTTTTTTAGGATCATTTAGAATAAAATCTATATTAATAAAATCCCCGTCATTCAATTCATGTTTTTCTCTTGTGTATCCCGGAACTTCAAACTTTTTAAATAAAGCAGCGTAAATAGTAGAGATATGCCTGTTCCGATGAATAATCGGAGGAAAATTATATTCTGATTGTTCAATTACAGGCATGATAAAAAAGTTTTTGGTGCTTATACAAAGCTAACAAATCAATCAATGTAATTTAAAACTTTCTTTTTTTATTTCATTTTTAATAAATTAAAAAAAATAGACCAGTTTAATAACAAAATATAACTTTTGGTAGGTAAAACTCACGATATCAAATTAAATGAACTAATTCCCTAAAAAATGATTATCCGTTAGTGTTTTCATAAACGAAATAAGATTGCTCTTTTCTTCTTCCGTAAGTGGTATTTTGTTGCCATTATTTTTAAAAACCGGGTCAAGATTGTCGGCTTCTAAAACGCCATTATCAAAATAATCTAAAACAGATTTTAAAGTAGAAAACTGTCCAAAACTTCCGTAAGGCGCTGTATATTCGATATTTCTTAAAGTAGGAACCCGAAAACTCATATAATCAGAAGCAATGCCTGTAACCCTTGCTCGTCCCGCTTCGTTGGAATTTGTGTTTACAGGAAAGCCAATATTTCTAAAACTTTGATCTGTAAACAATTCTGTACCATGACAACTCGCACATTTTTGCTGAAATGTCTCATATCCCTTTGCTTCACTTGTGGTAAAGGATTCTCCTTCATTTCGTTTTACTTTGTCATATTTGCTGTTGGCAGAAATTAGCGTGTACTCAAACTGTGCTATACTTTTATAAATTCTTTCGGGAGTAATACTTTCATCTCCAAATGTTTTTCGGAACAAATCTTTATAAGCGGGATCATCCTTAATTTTCTCTATTACTTCCAGAATTGAAGAATCCATTTCTTCATGAGTTATAATGGGAACTAATGGCTGTGTTTCAAGCTGTAGTTTACTTCCGTCCCAATTATAAAACTTCATAAACATTAAATTCTGAAGTGATGGTGCATTTCGCAGTCCGACCCTTCCTTCAATTCCAATCGCTTGCGGATTATGATCTGCAAAAGCATTCGACTGAATGTGGCAGCTGGAACAGGAAATAGTATTATCTGCACTGAATCTTTTTTCAGAGAAAAGTTTTTCTCCTAATTCCACACCATATTTTGTTGGTTTATTTAAACGCGCAAAACTATTCACTTGCGGAAATTCAGAAGGAATATTTAATGTAATTTCAGGATTGTCTATAGAAATCATTTCAGAATCATCATTATTACAAGATGTTAATAACGATATTACTGATAAGAAAACAATTATTTTTTTCATTAGAAATGAATTTAAAAATAGAGTCGTCTCAAATTACATCAAGACGACTCTAAAATATAGTTTTAGTTTTCTACGGCAGTAACAGAAAACATTCCGCTGATATCGCTTGAACCATTTCCACCCAAATTATCAACAAACTTCACCATTTGAGCAGCAGTATGAACGTTTGGAGTTGCATTATCATTCATTCCTGTTCCTGTAGATAAAGTAATTGTATTGATTTTTCCGCTTAATAATTTATCAAAGTCAGCTGCAATTTTGATTTTTGGTGCTTTACTTCCAACAATTGCATTTGTACTAAGATTTAAAGTAATATCTCTGTATGCATTTACGCCCTGAGTATAAGCACCTTCAGTTCCTTCAACAGTACTTCCGGTATGAATTGACATTGCTTTATTGTCAGTATCATAAAAACCTTCTACTTTTGTAAAACGGTATCCACTTCCCCATTCCCACATCATTTCTGTATCGTTAGCTCCTGCAGCTGCATAGAAATTAGGAAATCTAACCTGGTCTAAAGTATTTTGTTCCGGTTTGATTCCTAAACCAAATTTAATCTGCTTATAAGTCGCCGACGGAATATTACTTAAAACATAACTTAAAGAAGCTGTTTTTGCCTGATCGATAACTGTTGCGCCTTTATCCAAATCATTTATGTTATATGGAACTTCATCCCCGTTGTCTTTTATAAGGCGGATATTACTGATTACATATTTTAATTCTGAAAAATGATGCACTTGTCCTGCAGCCGAGGTATTGGCTGTTGCAGAAGTTGAAGCTGCATTACCTAAAACGATAGTAGTGTTTTTAAAAGTATTATTGAATTCCAGCGTCACATTGTTTGCCACAGGATTATCATCATCACTAGAGCAAGATACGAATGCCAGCATAGTTACTGACAACAAAAGGTATTTTTTGAAATTTTGCATTTTTATTAATTTAATTATTGTAATTCTATTTATTGAGTCTTGGTTAACAGCAATTAAAAAGAGGCGGCGGTACAAATATTTCCAGATAAGGCTCAAAATGAATCCATTCTTTATAAATTAATATTTTATTTGAATTTATATTTTTTAAGATTTCAGGCTTAAATTTCACTTCCGAAATCAAAACAAAATCAATCTTTTTACTGATACCATTAAGTTCTAAATCGTTGTTTTTTTCTGATTTTTTAAGCTCTTTTTTCAAATGGCATTTACCATGGCATTGCAGTTGAGGTTTAGTTTTATTAATACAAAACTCTTTTTCAATATCATTTTGATTCAGTTTAAAGTGTACAATAATCAATGCCTGCTGGAAAGAAACCAGCAGAAACAGCATTGTCATTGTGATACTAAAAACTTTTTTCATTTTTATTAGAAGTTGAATTTTAAGGAAGTAAAAATATTACGTCCCATTCTCGGTATATTTCCCCAATCTGCATAAGTGCTGTAATATTCATTTAATAAATTTTCTGCACCAACCTGAACAACCGTTTTTACTTTATTAATTTTGAAAGTATAATTGGCAGAAATATTCCAAATGGTGTAAGCAGATGTCTGGTTTTCTCCATATTCCGGACTGTAATTAATTTGTGCAAAATCACCATTTACAGAAGTCTGGATACCAAAATTTTTATGCATAAAATGAAGAGAAGTCTGGTAACTTAACGGACGAATAAAAGGCAGGTTTCCTGCTTTATCATCCATTCCGCGTGCATAAGTTAGGGTTCCTTTCCAATGCAAATGCTCTAAAATATCATAAGCGGCATTCATCGACATATTAAAAAGCGTTGCATAATCTAATGAAGTATACCCTTTTACGCCAACCGATTGATAGTTCATCGGACTTCCCATGCTTAAAACCCTGCCAATAATATAATTTTGTATGTAGAAATAATTTACTTTTCCCTGAATGCTTAATTTTTCGTTTTTAAAACCTGCGCTTGCATTTCCTTCATACGAAATTTCATTTTTTAAATTTGGGTCTCCGATATAATCATAGCGATCAAAACTATTGTAAATGTAATATCCATAACCTTCAGAAACAGAAGGTGCTCTGTGTCCATAACCTGTTCCAACAGAAAAATTAAACTGATCAATATCCAATTGATATCCCGCATGCAGACTCGGTAAAAATCTCGTTTTTTCCTGAGACGCACCCGGATGAAAAATCCAGTTAAATTCTACATATTTGGAATAATTGTAATTTACTCCTAAAGACCCCCCTAAACTAAGCTGGCTTTTCTCTGAAATATCCCAGTAATTATTCATAGAAAGTCCGCCATATCTCGTAGTAACCCACGGCCAGCTATAAGCAAACATAGATCTTTTGCTTCGGTCCTGTGGGTACATTCGCATTTCTGCAATTGACAAATTATCGTATGCATTTAATTGTATTTCAGAAGAATAACTATTCTTTTTTATATTTGCTTTAGAAACCAATCCGTAAGTAGTGCTCCAGCCCGGCATATCCATGTGAACCAGATTTTCAGGACGCGTTGTATCATCCATATAATGTTCTATCGCATTAAAATAAACCTTACTATCAATAACTCTTACCAAACCTTCTTTAAATAATTGTTTATAAGAAGCTGAAGTTATTAGCGCTCTCGAAAGTGATAAATCCATTGGCAATGCAGGAAAACCAACATCCTTTGCCATATCAAAAATTGCATCTAATCTAACCGATGACAAATCACTGGTTTTGTACGCCAAACCAAGCGAGGTATTGAATTTTTTATATTGTGAATGTTTTACTTCATCATCATTACCGTCATAATAATTATCTGCTTTTCTGTACGAAATGCTTCCATCTGCAACAAATTTATTGCTTGAATAAGAGACATTTCCAAGATTAAAAAACTGTTTATTATTAAACTCAAATCCGCTTTGATAGCTTCCGTTCCACTTTCTTTCTGTGCTAAATGGCGTACTTCTTCTTTTTAAATCAATACTTCCGGCAACTGTTGCACCATGAAGACTTCCTTCCTGCCCTGATTTAATATCAATTGCAGCAAGATTATTGCTTTCTACATAAGATGTTATCGGATCCATTTTATCGGTACAGGCCCCAAAAATATGCATCCCGTCAATTGTAACCGTCGAACGTTCTGTACTCATATTGTTTAGTAATGGTTCCCACGCATAAGCGCCACGTTTTATGAAACTTATATTATCTGAAGATGATAAAAATTCATCTACCGAAACTGCCATTTTCATCTCTGTTTCGATCTTTTTTTGGGCAGCGTTTTTTACGGTTACTTCCTCTAGATTTTTTATACTGTCATGATGTACATGTGCATTTTGGGCAGTTACAGATATTCCCAAAAAAAGTAATGCTATTGATATATATTTCATGATATTAAAATAAAGTATCAATATAAAGTTCACTTTTTACACCTTCAACTCCGGGCGTAAAATCTGTTGGAACAACCGTTCCTTTTAGGATCAATCCGTTTTGATTCATCATAATTAAATTCAATGTCCAGTTTCCGGTCATCGTATAATTGACCACGCCATGATATAAACCATCACTTTGCTGTGTTAAATCCTGATTATTTGGCGAAGAATGATTTCCCATTGAAGGCTCGGGCATTCTCGGATCTAATTTTAAGGTATAACCCGTTACTTCTGAATAAGAAAATTGCGAAGGATCTGGAAAAGTCCCTGCGGGAGTTGTTGGCTTATTGTATTTATAGATTCCGGCAACCAATTTATTTTCTGCAACTGTTGGTTTTTGTGGCGAAACCAATGCAATAAAGTACTGTTCGTTATCTTTTCCCGTAAAAGCCGTCATATTAAGATTTTTGTTGCTTTGTTTTTCAACAGAAACATCTTTATTAATCTCATATTTCTGATTCTCAACTGTAAAACTCACGTATAATTTCCAGCTTGCAGTTGTTACGCTTTCTGATGTAAATACAGAATAACCATTGTAATAGCCATTTGAAGCATTATATTCTAAATTATATTGATGTGGACATGAATTTGTATTTCCATCAGTATTAGTCATTACAGGCAAAAAAGTAACTTCGGAGGCACTTACATTTTGATTAGTCTGCGTATTGGTAACTTTTAAGTGAAGCTCATTATAACCTTTGTAAAAAGTTCCGTTTAAGGCCTCAATACTAATTTTATAAATGCCGCTGGTCAAAGAAACAGCTTCTTTAAATTCATAATATTCAGGAACTTCAGAGTCTATTTCTGCTTCGTAATCTGTTTTGTCGATTGTACAGGAAGTAATCACAAAAAATATTGCGATTACTAAAAAATTAAAAGATTTCATTAAAATGAATTTTATAAAAACTGTTTAAAATGAGCACAAAGACATAAGCTGAAAATCAAACATAAGCTTGTGCAGTGAATTTGAAGAGGTATAGAAAAACACAAATAAAATTGCATTAATCAATTAAGATCAATAGTTTTCAAATAAAATAAGAAACAGAAAAAACGCTGTATTTAAATACAAATAAGACAGTAACATTGAAATAGTTACAATGTCAAAATTTTAAATTTGAAAGATTGATCTATGCGAAATAGAGAGGAGGATGAAATGTAAGATTAGAAGCCCCTATTGGTTTCTTTTCAAACAAAATAGAAGAATTATTTTTTGTTTCGATTACAGGAACTATATCAAAATGAACTTCAAGAGTATTTTGAACATATACAAGCTCCGTTTTTTCTTTTAAGCTGTCCTGCATTTTTCTTTCGTTATCAGAATATTTTTTGATGCTTTTTTGAAGTTCACATCGACCATTACAACTGTTAAAAGCTAATTTACGTTGTACACAAATCGTTTTGGCGATCTCTGTCTGATTCATTTTGAAGGAAGCATATATAAACAAACTGCCAAATGACGGCGCCATAATCAGAAAGGAAAGTAATAAGATAAAAAACCTTTTCAACTGTTTGCTAGATTTATATATTCAGCAAAAATACATCATTTATACTTTTATTTTAAAGAAACTTCTTGTTTTATTAAACAAAAAATCATTATTCACTCATTAACAAGTGTTTATTTATCAGCTATATTTCGAAATCTTGTATAAGCGGCTATTATTCATTTATTTTTTTAAACAAGAATTTCATAGATTCGGGATCAATTGTATTCATTTCTACCAACTTTAATGCTTTAACCATTTTAGTTGTAGTTGTTTTATATTTTTGAAAATGCGGTGTTTTTAAATGTGCCTGATAAGCATCTTTATCATTATATATTTCTATTATTCTTATTTGAGTAGAATCACTTTTTTGATACATAGGAAAGATTGCCAAAACGCCGGGTTCTAACTTTACAGAAGCAGCCGACTCTTCTTTTAATATGGCTTTGTATTGTGATAAATGTTCGGGATAAATTTCAATTTCTGCAATACGAACCATCATATCTTTTTTTTGGGCAGATATAGAACCGGAAATAAGAAATACGATTGTAAATACTAAACATAAAAATCGACCTTTTGAAAAATTGCTTTGAAGATTCAGGGTTAACTTTTTCATATATAAAAATTCAAATTTAATTATTCTATTGATGTTGAATTATCTTAAGACATCTAATAGACATACAATTTACTTATTTTCTTTGTATTATTAATCTATCCTCCTTAGAACTTCTTGTTTCAGTTGAAAATTTTCACAACATTTACGCATACCGATCGGTATTTATATTATATTTGTTGAATCGCTATAAGCAAACATTATGAATACTTCTGAAATTATTTTAGATAAAGTAGCTCCTATATTTAACAAACAAGGATATGTTGGAACCAGCCTGACAGACATTACTAAGGCAACAGGTCTTACAAAAGGTGCGATTTACTGTAATTTTTTGAATAAAGAAGATTTAGCGTTAAAGTCATTTCAACTAAATGTAAACCTTGCAATAACTCCCTTATTCAAGCTGGTTGCCAGCAAAGAAGGCAGTTTAAATAAACTTCATGCTATAACAGAATATCAACGCAGCTATTATGATTTGGTTAAAGACAGAGGCGGATGCCCGATGTTGCGTGCAGGAGTTGATACCAAATTTATTAATCCGTTATTATTTAAAGCAGCGCAAAATTTATCTCAAAAATTTACTGTCGGTTTAACCAATATTATCAAGGATGGTATTGCTAATGATGAAATTAAGCAAAATACTGATCCTGATAAATATGCTAAAATAATTTTATCCTTAATTGAAGGCAGTTCTCTTTTGACTTTTACCCACAATGACCCAACCTACATCAATGACGCAATGGATTTTATAGATCAAACTATAATCGAAAGCATCAGCAAATAAAAATTTTTAACCTTTCAGATACCGATCGGTATTTGATGTAATAATTATAAAAATGGAAAAAATATTAAAGACAAAAAGAAAAGTAAGGTTTCAGGATTGTGATCCTTTTAATCATTTGAACAATTCTAAATATTTAGAATATTTTATTAATGAACGTGAAGATCAAATTGCCGAAAACTATGACCTTGACATATTTGAATATATGAAAACAACAGGACTTAGCTGGGTTGTTGCATCGAATCAGATCAGTTATTTGAAACCGGCTTTTACAATGGAAACGGTATTAATTGAGTCTCAGCTGATTCAATATACAGACAATCTTTTACTGGTTGAAATGAAAATGTGGAATGAAAATGAAACAGAATTAAAAGCAATTTTATGGATAAAGTTTATTCAGTACAACATCCAGACAAAAAAAGCAGCAAGCCATTCCGAAGATTTGATGAAATTATTTGAATCGGTTGTATTACCTGTTGATCAGTCTGTTTTTGAAAATAGATATTTAGAAATTATTAAAAATTTAAAAACAAGAACTCATGCCTAAACCAGAAACAATTGAACAATTTATAGCAATGGTCGAATCTAACGAACATGATAAAGCGATTGAAAAATTCTACACTATTGATGCTTCTATGCAGGAAAATCAGGCAGAACCACGTGTCGGCAGAGATAATCTTGTTGCTAACGAAAAAAATACACTTCAAAAAGTCAAATCTTTAGTATCAAAATGTATTCGTCCCTATTTTATGAATGGTGATCAGGTTGTTATTCGATGGTATTTCAGATTTGAATGGAAAAATGGAACTATTTCTGAAATTGAAGAAATCGCGTATCAAAACTGGCAGGAAGAACTTATAAAATCAGAAAAGTTCTTTTATGATCCTAAACAGTTTACAAGCATGTAATAATAAAAACATACAACCCAAAAATTAAAAAGGATACAGCCATAGCAAAAGCAACTACTTTTCCATATATAAATAACCCTAAGTTTGATTGTTTATTCTCTATATTTTATTCAAATTTGCACCTCAAAATAACTCAGAAAACGCTAATTTCAGCATCAATAAATATAATGACAGTACAAGATTTAACAGGCAGTTATTCCATTTCCGGGAGTAATCAGGATCAGAGTCAGGAAATAAACTATAAAGGAATTTTGAATTTGTCTTTGGATGAAAATAACCGAATTGTTGCGCTGTGGCTTATTAACGATACGCAGCAGCAAAAGGGACACGGTTTCTTTAAAGACAATATTTTAGTTATTAATTTTAGCTATAAAGGTGATGACAGGAAAACCTACAAAGGTGTCGCCGTTTATCGTTGTATAACCAAAGATGTACTGGATGGCTTTTGGTCAGAAAAACACGGAAATCCATTGTATTTAGGAACCGAACATTGCTTAAGGATTAAAAGTACTGAAAAACTAAGTTCATAATATAAAAAAAGCTAAATCTTTCGATTTAGCTTTTTCATTTTCAATAAATAGCATTCATTTATAAAATACTATTTATGCTTATTTATTTGGCATCAAACCATAGTTTTGTAGTAAGCAAATCTTTTCCCTGAACAGATATTGCGGCCTGATAACTATTTCCGTTTAATGACTGCTCTGTACCCGGATAGAAGAAACGCGAAGGAATCTGTCCATCCAAAACTGTAGCCGGGCCGGCTGTCAATACCGGATAATCAAGTCTTCTCCATTCTGCAAAAGCGTCAAGACCTTGTCCAAAAAATGCAATCCATTTTTGTGTACCTATCGATTTGGCATAATTTGCAGCATCGTACTGCACCGTTGGCTGATTAAGATAATTTGAAATAACGGTTGCATCGGTAATACCAAACTGATTGAAAGATGCTGTAATTGCATTTTTATATAACTGCTCTGCATCTCCGGCAATATAACCGCGTGCTGCCGCTTCTGCAAGATTAAAAAGTGTTTCTGAATAAGAAACAAATACAGCCGGCGATGCCGAAGTTAGAAAATAAGTTCCCGGTTTTGATGTTTTGGCAAAACCCTGACTATTAGCATCACTGTTTGATAATCCATTGGCTCCTCCAACGTATTTACCTACGCTGGCGTCTGATGGTAATTGAGCAAAAACAGCTAAGCGCGGATCTGAGAACTCATATAATTTATCGACCATTGTTTTTGAAATACGAAAATCATCGCGTGTTTCAAACCAGGCTGATGCTGGATTTTGCTGAGGTGAACTAGTGTAAACAAACCTAAAGATTTCGCTATTATTGCTAATTACTCCTGCCGGATCTGTTGTTGCTTCAATCGCAGCTTGTTTTGCCAACACAGGTTCTTTATCAGCAATTTTCAACGCTATACGCAAACGAAGTGAGTTTACCAGTTTTTTCCATTTTAAGACATCTCCTTTATAAGCTAAATCTCCGGTTACTGTACCATTTGCTGTAGCCAGTAAAGACTGGGCTTGTTTTAAATCCTCAAGTAATCCTGTATATACTTCTTTTTGAGTATTATATGCCGGTGTTACTTTCAAACCTGCCTCTTTGTAAGGAATGCTTCCATAAGCATCTGTTAACAATAAAAATGTCCATGAACGCAGCGTTAATGCAATTCCTTTATAATTTGAATTTGCCTGTGCATCCGGAAAATTTATAATCGTGTTCAAATCGGTAATCAAAGTCGAATAACCTTTATCCCATAAAGTTGTGAAAGAAGCATTAGATACATCGTATCTGTCCGGTTCAGTATATTGGATTTTAGCCCAATGCTGAACAAATAATAAAGACGAGTTAAAGTTATTAACGTCTCCCCAATATAAATCAGCTCCCTGTTTTAATGTTCCTGTTAACAGGTAAGGCGCTAATGGTGTTTCGGTTGCATTTGGATTTTTATTAATATCATCCAATGTATCGCTGCAAGAACTAAATGTCAATGCAAAAAGCGTTATATAGGCTATTTTTTTTAGCATGATTGCGTGTTTTTAAAATTTAAGATTAACATTAAGGCTGAAATTTCTCGTTGTTGGCAAAGATAAACTCTCCAATCCCTGAGCATTTCCGGTATTAAAAGCTGTTTCCGGGTCAATATTCGGTACATCTTTATAAATAAACAACAAATTACGACCTACTGCAGTAATACTGGCTCCATCTAATCCCAGCTTTCTTGCAAATTTTTTATTGAAATTGTAAGCTAATTTTATCTCTCTTAGTTTCACATAAGTTGAACTATAGATATAAGCTTCGCTAATATTGTATGATGCTTTGTAATATTCCTGTGCACTAAGAACTGAAGTGTTTGGAGTTCCATCTGCATATACTCCTTTAAAAATCATTCCATCATCATATATTACTGCTCCTGATGGTGCATTACCGCCTGAAACCAGGGTTTTCGTATTTGTTGTACCAGTTGTCGCTACATAATAATTTAATCCGCCATTGGCAGCATCACGACCCGGAAGCGTTTCTGCTAATACACCTGTATAAGTACCCGTTCTGTTAGTTCCTGAGAAAATCTCACCACCTACACTGGCATCAACAAGAAATGAAAGTTCAAGATTTTTGTAAGTCAATGTGTTAGTTACACCAGCTAAATAATCTGGAGTGTAATGTCCTAATACTCTCTTTGTTGGATCAGCTTTTGGCAATCCATTTGCTCCTACTACTATATTTCCGTTTGCATCGCGCTCATAAGCTGTTCCGTAAAGTGCTCCGTAAGCCTGTCCTACAGATGCTAGTACATCAACACCTCCTGAAGAACCAATTGTGTAGTTTTTAATGCTTCCTTCATAATCAAGAATCTCTACTTTGCTTATATTTCTTGAGTAGTTTCCAGCAATATTCCATTTAAAGTTTTCAGTTTGAACAGGAGTTCCGTCCAATTGAATTTCGATTCCTCGGTTGTTAATTTTACCTGCGTTGATTAACTGAGAAGTATAACCACTCGCAGCAGTTGTTTTAATCTCCAGAATCTGATCAAAACTATTTGTGTTATAGTAAGCAAAATCAAAATGCAGTCTGTTTTTCCAGAAAGAAGCTTCTAAACCTAATTCGGTAGAGCGTGTTGTTTCCGGTTTCAGGTTCTCGTTAAGTTTCTTTTGTGAAGAAGTTTGAATCGGATTTCCGTCGAATGCCGTTTGGAAATTATAAACCGTAGATAATTGATACGGATCTGCATCATTACCAACTTCAGACCATCCACCACGTACTTTTAAGAAATCAAGTGTGTTACTTTTTAAATTAAAAGCATCAGAAACTACGAAACTACCATTAAAAGAAGGATAAAAATAAGAACGGTTGTTGCTTGGTAATGTAGACGACCAGTCATTACGTGCCGTTACATTTAAGAATGCATAATTTTTATACCCAAATTGTGCAGAAGCATAAGCACTATAAACTCTCAATCTTGATAATGTGTTTGATGACGTTAATGGATCTCTTGAATTCGTCAGCGTATACAAATCAGGCACAGCCAAACGTGGTGCTTTTTGATAATTGTTTGCATCGCTGTGATTACGAATATTGAATCCAGCAAGAGCATCTACACTAAAATCATCGTTTAGTTTTTTAGTATAAGTAAAAATACCCTCTGTATTTTGCTCATTTACAGTGTAAGCATCTTCAGCATACGATCCAAAAGGAGTTCCGTTTGTACCATATTTAATCTCGTATTTTCTACGATCGTTATAATAATCAACTCCGGTACGGAATCTAAAATTAAGTCCTTCGGCAAGTTTTGCATCCAAATGAATATCTCCAATTAAACGATTACGCTGTTGGCTTGTAGTATTGTAATACGCATTCCAGTATGGATTGCTATAATAGCTGTTGTTCCAGTTAACATCTCTGTTATTTCTAAGTGCATTGATATCTACCTGACGTCCGAACCAAAGAAACTGAAGCATTACACCCGCAGCACGGTTACCAGAAGGACCACCCGGAAGTGCCGGAGCATCGGTAACAATATAATTTCCTGTTACCCCTACTTTTATACTTTCAGATATTTGATAATTAGAATTAATAGTAAAGTTTGTTTTATTTACTTCACTATTAGGCACTATTCCGGTTTGTTTTTGATTGTTTATTCCCAAACGGAAATCCGATTTTTCGTCTGATTTTGCTACAGAAACACTATTTTCATAAGTAATACCAGTATTAAAAAAGTCTTTCACATTATTAGGATGAGCCACAAAAGGCACAGCTACACCATTTGAATTAAATTGAGGAATCAAACGTCCGTCCATTTTAGGACCCCAGCTTTCATCAACACCATCGTTAATACCACCACCTTTACCATCTACATAACTGAATCTTCCATTTGATCCTTGTCCAAAAGTATTTTGAAAGCTTGGCAATGTAGCCACTTGAGAAATAGTGATTCCTGAACTAAAGCTTATACCCAGTCCTTTTTGATTTTTTCCTGATTTTGTAGTAATCAAAACAACACCATGCGCCGCACGCGATCCGTAAAGGGCTGCCGCATTCGGGCCTTTCAATACTGTTAATGTTTCAATATCATTTGGATTTAAATCGGCAATTGCGTTTTTGAAATCTCGGGAAGCATTTACACCACCTGAGCTGCTAAATTGCGTGTTATCTACCGGAACTCCATCTACCACAAACAAAGGCTGGTTATTTCCGCCAATAGATGTTTCACCACGAATAATGATACGTGAAGATCCCATATCACCCTGTGAATTTGTAATACGTACTCCGGCTAATTTACCGGTCATACTATTTAAAAAATTGGTTTCTTTTGTATCTGATAAATCCTTGTTTTTAAGCGATTGAGTAGTATAACCTAAAGATTTTTTTTCTTTTGTAATACCAAGTGCGGTAACCACTACTTCTGATAAGGCATTTTCTTGCTGTGTAAGTTCAATAACAACTGAATTTGCATTTACTACCACTTCCGTTTGTTTATATCCCATGTAACTTACTACAAGAGAATAAGGAAATTTTTGTCCGGTTTGGAAATAAAACTTCCCATCAAAATCTGTCTGAACACCGTGTGTAGTACCTTTAATGTTTACTGAAGCACCAATAACAGGGTCTTTTGTAACCGCATCCACTACAATTCCTTCGAGTTTTGACTGAATTAAGGGTTTGGTCTCCTGGGCATTGACACCAATAGAAATCAACAAGATGCATGACCATGCATATCTATATAATATTTTTTTCATTACTTAGTTTTAGTTTGAATAAGGTGAGCTGAAAATTTAAATCATTAGCTTTCCTTATAGAGATGTACAATTTATTTAAGCTTCACCATTTCTGTTGCAGCAGAAACAGTTTCTTTTTTTTATCTACAACACATTCGTTTTTTCATTTTACTTATTTTTTTGATTATTATTCTTTTTAATTTTTTTTGATAGATTTCAACCTCAAGAAATTTTAGGATGCATCTTTTAAAAAATTGTATTATTTAAAAGCTAAAGAATTTTTAACAGCAAAAAACCATAATGTTTAAATACCCAAAATGATCTGTTCTTGTTCAAATAAATGTATTCGAAAGTCCTTAACAGCTGTGTTTATTACCTTAGTTTAAATTCTACCAATTTGATAGAACAAAAGTAAATTAAAAATATTAACTCAAAAAGTTTAAGCATAACTTTTGCAAAAAAAATGTTAATTAAAAGTTTAGTAAAATTTTAATTATCTATAAACAAAGCAGTTAACGTCTTACCGTTTTCTTAAATCCATTAAGATTTTTCCTAAACAAATGAAAAATCAATGCAAATATTACCGTTTTTCGGAGCTGTTTTACTAGCTCATTACCTATGAAATGGGACTTTTTCTACTTCTTTAGCAATAAAAAAAGCGATTTGTTGTAGTAAGATTTTAAAAATAATAAAGTCGTTTCATATTATAATTGAAACTAAAATAGACTAAGGCAATAAACAAAAATGCCAGATCTTTTGATCTGGCATTTCTTATCTCTGTTGAGACTATTTAAAATTCTAATCAGTTTTTTCGATTATCATTTTACAATCAGTTTTTTAGAAACATTAAAATCATTAGAATTAATTGTAACAACATAAATTCCTGAAGCTAAATTATGATTGATTTTTGCAGATGTATTCAGTTGGTTTATTAAAACCTTTCTTCCGTTTATATCCGTAACGGTTAGTGTTGCGGTGTCACCTGCTTTTAATTCCGGAAAAACAATATTAAATTCTTTGTTTACAGAAGGATTTGGATAAATACTTACCAGGTTATTTTCTACTGTTATTTCTGCATCATTGATTTTTTTCGCCGTCGAAGTACTTTGAAATTGCCATTGTGCGCTTTCCCAATTGTTTTGTCCTCCGGCATATTGAGCAGAACCATTCAGGTTTTCAATATGAATCATACTTCCGGTCTGCCATCTGTTTTTAATTCGAACAAAAGTACCATCCACATTTTCGCTTAACCATTGAGCACTCATCCAGTCAGATCCTGCAGTGCTACATTGTACGGCTCCTGTTAAGTTTTCAATGTGCATTATATCACCCGTACCTACATTTTTTAATACAAAATAAGTGGCGTCGACAGCTACTTTTTCCCATTTGTAATTGTTGTTGGCAACAGTTGCGCCATAACCTACATTGGCACCGGCATCGTATAAATAATTATTTGTCCATCTGTTTTTAATTGTAAAGTAGTTTCCTGTTGCTGTACTTACAGTAATTGTTGTCGTACTTGTTTTATTTCCGCTCGCAGTGGTTACCGTAATTGTTGCAGTTCCGTTTGAAATTGCCGTTACCAATCCTGAAGCATTAACCGTTGCAACGCCCGTATTGTTTGAAGCATATGAAACAGATTTATTAGTTGCATTAGACGGAAGAATTGTTGGCGTTAATTGCTGTGTCGATCCAACTGATAATGATGCTGATGCCGGACTAAGACTCACACTTGTCACGGCTACATTTGATGAAGTTACCGTTATTGCAGAAGTAGCAATTTTTGCACCATCCTGAGTTGTAACGGTAATCGTTGCAGATCCCGCAGCAATTGCAGTAACTAAACCCGAACCATTTACGGTTGCAACCCCAGTATTATTAGAACTGTAAGTCACTGTTTTGTTTGTTGCATTTGCCGGAGCAACTGTTGGTGTTAATTGTTGTGTCGCGCCAACGCCTAAAGTAGCTGTCGACGGTGTAACCGATACTCCTGTAACCTCAATAATTGGTGTTCCTGAACAGCTTGTACTTTGTGTCCACGAAAATGTACCAATAGCACTAATTTCCTGATCAGTCGTTGCATTACCGCCTCTGTTAGAATAATTCATATTACAATAAGTTCCGTTTCCGGCAGGAAAACCAGCTATAAGTACAAAATAGCCTCTGCCCCAGTTTCTGTTAAGGGCATTATTGTTTGGAAATTCTTTACCAGTTCCGTTAACGGTTATATCTTTAAAACTAAGATTATAAATACCATCGCCAGATCTTTTACTTATCGAAATAGCATCATTTCTTGAATCTAAAATATCAATATTGTACAACTGAACATTTTTAACCTGAGTTCCGGCATTCGTAGCACTAAAAATATCTACCGCAGCTACAGGATTGTTGTAAGTATCATTAAAAGTTCCGCATGTTGATACCGTAATATCGTGTATTTCGTGAAGTCCGTCATTGTTAAATGGCGCTCCGGGAAAATTATTACTCACTCTGATTCCTGCTTCCAGATTGTCTTTTATAATCAAATTATAAGCTTTGTTATTTTTTCCGCCATAAATAGCTAAACCACAGGCACGCCAACAGTTTTCGGAAGTATTGTATCTAAAAGTATTGTTGATACATTCCAATCCATCTGCAGACCAGATTGCCTGATCATCATCTCCATTATTTCTAAAACTGCAATGTTCAACGATAGAGTTTGCCGTTCCTTTACAAAGATTAATTCCATCAGCATAATTATTTCTAAAACGGCAATGCGATACTGTAAATCCATCAGCAATTGCAGGTCCTCCTGTATTGTATTGTGCAATCCAGGCACCGCATTCAAAATGTTCTGCCCAAATATTTTTTACAATTGAAGAAGATGTAAAAACCCCATTTATCGCTTTATAAGAATTACTTCTCGAAGTAGAATTTGTCGTTAAATAAAGATCTGTAAACGAAATTCCCGCTGCATTTGCACGCAATCCACCGTTTAAACTGCTGGTATTGGTAAAATTAATTTGCGTATACCACATTCCCGCGCCTATTAATGAAGTATTGGCAGTGCCAAAATACAACTCGCGGTTTACATTATAAACTCCGCCTGGAATAAATATTTTTTTACCGCCGTTTGCATCAATAAAGGTTTGAAGATCGCTTCCGTTTCCGGTATACGTTACCGAACCTGTTGGTGCTGTAAGAGCGGTGGGAACTGGTTCCATCTCAGCAAAATCTACATGCACATTCCCAGATTCTCTAACCAGTTTTAAAGTTCCCGATGCCGAAATTTTAGCCGGAAGTTTATAACGTACTTCATCAAATCGCATTCTTGGGTTTTGATTCGTGATTCCGTTATTATTGGGATTTCCGTTGCTCCACAAATATTCCCACGACCAGGTTGAAGTCAAAGTTAGCGTGGTAATTTTTGTGTTCCCATTGTAAACACCCAAAGTAGCCGATTGTCCGTCGGGAACGCTGTAACGAATAACAAGTCCATCAGCAGCTTCTGTAAGCGTCCATTGCACTGTGGCATTCGTAGCAGACATATTCACGCATTGCTGGTCTGTAGCTTCAGACTGAAGATCTGACTGAATGTATGACTTTGAAGTAGTTGAAGCGCCATTCGACAATTGTCCTGCGTTTGCTTCGTACCTTTTATATGGCGCATCATAATAACCGCGCTGTGCATATAAATTTGAGGTTAAGAGAATGAAAAAAATCCATACGATATGGAAATATTTTTCTCTTTTTAAAAAAGTAAAATGTAATTGATTGTTCATAATCTGTGGTTTTAAATTAGTAAGGTAGTTCCTAAAAAAAGAACATAACGAAACTAGATTTAAAAAAGAGATTATAAAAAAGATATGTTAAAAATCAAGATTCTAACGATATTTAGTACATACTAAAATACTAATAATCAGGATATTAAATTTTAAATTTAAATAAAAAATCAAGAATATGTATAGATGGGAAGTTTGTAATTTAAACCGCCAATAATAAGAATATGGAAAAATTTTAACATCGAAATTGAGATATTATCTCTTTATAAGTAATTACATAAAATTTTAACTTGAAAACTAAATAAAAAAATCCCACTTCAATTGAAATGGGATTCTATAATTGTAGAATCTAAAGCCCGTAACTTTTTAAACTTCAGAAAGCTTAAACGGTAAAGTCCTGATTCGTTTTCCCGTTAGATCAAAAATGGCGTTGGTTAAAGCTGGAGCAAAAGGCGGAAGTCCGGGTTCTCCAACTCCACCGGCATCTTCTTCGTTATCTATAATATATACTTCTATAGGCGGAATTTCGTTAATTCTTGGCAATGGATAATCATAAAAATTATGCTGTTCTACAACATTATCCTTAAATGTAATTTGATGCGTAGTCGCTGCACCCAATCCCATGACAATTGAACCTTCGACCTGAGCGTGAATGATGTCGGGATTTACATACCAGCCACAATCCATTACAGCCCAGACTTTATCGATTTTCACACCACCATGAAAGTTTTTAGAAACTTTGACAACATGACCAACAGTTGAGTTAAAACATTCTGTAATGGCAACACCAAAACCTTCATTTTTTGACCGATTTTTCCAGCCTGATACTTCTTCCATTTTATCAATTAACTTTTGACAGCGCTCTTCCTGCAAATGTTCGCGACGGAAATCTAAGGGATCTTTTTTAGCTTCGTATGCCATTTCATCAATAAAACTTTCATAGGCAAATCCGTTTGTAGACGCGTATACAGATCGCCAGAAGCTTGTAGGAATCGTAGTTTCAAAAAGAACATCACTAATGCTTAAGTTTTTAATGCTTTCGTAATATGGTTTCAAAAATCCCTCGCTTGTACTTCGGTTGGGTTCTGTTTTTGAGCCTCCACGCCAGTGATCATTATTTTGACCCGCCATTCTAAATTTTAATGCATCAATTTTTCCATCGGCAATTGTTCCTTCACAGCGGTACGAAATCCCGGGGCGAAATGGTCCTAAAGTAGCATCATCCTCACGTGTCCAGACAACCTGAACCGGACCACCCAATATTTTTGAAATGCCAACAGCCTCGCTTGGGTAATCGATCATCGCTTTTCTTCCAAAACCGCCTCCAAGAAAAGTCATGTTCACAATTACTTTTTCTTTATCAATTTTAAATTGTTTACTTATATCGTCCTGAATCCAACCCGGAGCTTGTATTGGTCCCCAAATTTCAATCGAATCTTTTTTATAATGCGCAATGCAGTTTATCGGTTCCATAGCAACGTGTGACTGATACGGCGTTTGGTAAACTACATCTAATTTTTTAGTTGTTTTTGATAATATTTCAGTTGGATTTCCCTGTGTTTTAAGCGGCATTCCTTCCTGAGTTTTCAATAATTTATTTTGAGTTTCAAATATTTCCGGAGTACTCCAATGTTTAAAACCACTTGTATCCCACTCTACTTTTAAGGCTTTTCTTCCCTCAAGTGCTGCCCAGGTCGAATCAGCAATTACGGCAACGCCTTCACGGATGTATTCGTAATAGCCCATATTTACTTTAAAAACGCGTTTTACACCCGGAACTTTTAATGCCTTACTCGCATCAAAGCTTTTTACTTTTCCAAAATAACGAGGGTCGCGTTCTACCGAAGCAAACAACATTCCCGGAATTCTTTTGTCTAGTCCGAAGATTAATGAACCATTGGTTTTTAATGGCGTATCGATTCTTTTGAGCGGTTTTCTAATTAATTTGTATTCTGATATTTTCTTTAGTTTTGGTTCTTTTGGTGCCGGCAATTTTGAAGCAGCTACGGCAAGTTCACCATAATGTGCTTTTTTCCCGGATGGCTTATGAATGACATGTCCGGATTCGGCATAACAATCTACAACCGAAACATTCCATTTTGCGGCGGCTGCGGCAATCAGCATTTCTCTCGCAGTTGCACTTAATTTAAGCAGATTTTTATAAGAAGATCGAATTGTTGAACTTCCTCCGGTAACTTGTCCGCCGTATTTTTTTTCGTTTCCGATAGCGAAAATAACGTTGATATCTTTCATATCAACTTCTAATTCTTCTGCTACAATTTGCGGAACCGAATGATACGAACCTTGTCCCATCTCTGCCCTGTGATTCACAATAGTTACTTTTCCAGACGGATTGATAATAATCCACGGACATAATTCGATATCAGATTCGCTCAATTCAGAAGGTCGTACAAGCGTTGGAACTCCATCTGCAGGGAAATAAAAACCAAGACAAAGTGCCGCCCCTCCTAAACCCGTTAGTTTTAAAAAATTTCTTCTTGTAGTATCTACGTTGTTATTTTTAGTCATCAGATCATCATTAAAATTAAAGCAATACTATTTTGCAGGAGCATAAGCGCCGGTTTGAAGCCAGGTAATCCAGGCTTTTTTAAACTGTGCATGCGTTAAAGGCGGAACTGTTCTTCCTTTTCCGGGATTCCAGCCTGCTTTTACCAAACCATCATCTGCGTGAGCGATTAATTTTTCCAGGTCTTTATGTCCGTTAAGTTCAGGATTTACGAGCTGTTTGGCTAATTCGTGAGCCGTTTTACCTTCAAATACCATTTTCATATCAGCAGGCGGTAAATGCCATTCCGGGTTTCCGGGAGGCGTGTGTAATCCGGGACTATTTTCGGGTTGATGGCAATTGGCGCATTTCATCGCATATACGCCTTTTCCGTCTTTTCCTCGTTTAGGCTGCATGGTATGTACCACGCTATTATCGCCCTGAAGGGGAATATCGCCTTTTGGATGACAATTAAGACAACGCGGACTCATCAGTACTTTATAAACTTGTTTGAATGCCGCGACAGAGGCTACACTGTCTTTTTTTATCGGCGTAATGCCAATATATTCTTTTTCCGTTATCCGATGCATCGAAACGGTAAATGCCAGTCCAATAGTGGAAACCAGTATTATGGCTATCAATATAATTTTAGTTTTTGTCGACATAAGCTCTGTTTTATTTTCCCGATCAGATTTTATTTTTCTCCTGCATTTGTGAAGCAAGTTGTATGGCTTTGCGAATTCTTGGGTAAGTTCCGCATCTGCAGATATTTCCTGCCATAGCATCATCAATATCCTGATCTGTGGGGTTTGGGTTTTCGCGAAGCAAAACAGCAGCCGACATTATTTGTCCCGAATGACAATAGCCACATTGTGGTACGTCTATTTCCTGCCAGGCTTTTTGTGCCGGATGATCATTATTTTCAGATAATCCTTCTATAGTAACTACGTTTTTACCTTCGGCACGGCTCATTTTTGTAACACAAGAGCGTACAGCTTCACCATTTAGATGGACAACGCATGCTCCGCATTGTGCTACACCACAGCCAAATTTGGTTCCCGTTAAACCAAGTGTATCGCGTATTGCCCACAACAAAGGCATTTCGGGACTTACGTCAAGATTTTCGGTTTTGCCGTTTACAGTTAATTGTATCATAATAAAGTCTGATTTTTGGATTTACAATTATTTCGGTGAGGTTCTGTATTTCTAATTTACAAAAAAAACACAAGCAATTGGTTTTAATTATTTAATTCAAACAAAAGCTATTTCTTAAACGATAGCTAATAGTTTCAAAACCAATTTTTATTTCCCAACTCTATCCTGTAATTGCTGTGGATAACGTGCCCCAACAATTTCTATATTTTCAAGCGCTTTGTCAATATTATTTAATTCTTCTTTGCTTAAATGAATGGCTGCGCCTCCAATATTTTCTTCTAAACGATGCAGTTTTGTAGTTCCCGGAATGGGCACAATCCAAGGTTTTTGAGCCAAAAGCCAGGCTAAAGCAATTTGCGATGACGCTGCATTCTTTTCTGACGCGATTGATTTTACTAAATCAACCAAAGTTTGATTGGCTTTTCTGTTTTCTTCAGAAAATCTCGGAACAATGTTTCTAAAATCCGAAGCTTCAAATTTTGTTTCTTCATTTATGGCTCCGGTCAGAAACCCTTTTCCTAATGGGCTAAAAGGCACAAAACCAATTTCTAGTTCTTTCAGAGTAGGAATAATTTCTTTTTCAGGTTCACGGTAAAATAAAGAATATTCGCTTTGCAATGCTGCAACGGGCTGTACAATATGCGCTTTTCTAATCGTTTCTGCACCAGCTTCTGAAAGCCCAAAATGTTTTACTTTACCTTCCTGAATCAATTCCTTAACCGTTTCGGCAACTTCTTCAATTGGCACTTTCGGATCAACTCTATGCTGGTAAAACAAATCAATATAATCTGTTTTTAATCTTTTAAGTGATGCTTCAACAACAGCTTTTATTCTTGCCGGACTGCTGTCTAATCCTTTTTTAGAATCGCCATCCTGAAAACCAAATTTTGTAGCAATGACTACTTCTTTACGAAATGGCGCTAAAGCTTCGCCTACAATTTCTTCGTTTGTAAAAGGTCCGTAACATTCTGCTGTATCAAAAAAAGTAACACCCTTTTCATAAGCGGCTCTTATTAAGGCAATCGCTTCCTTTTTTTCTGTTGGTTTTCCGTAACCAAAACTTAATCCCATACAGCCCAAACCCAATGCAGATACTTCAAGTCCGTTATTTCCTAAAATCCTTTTTTCCATTTTCTTGATTTTTTAATGATCTATTTCAATTCTGTCTTTTCTGTCCATGTAAAATTGGACTGTCTTTTACTAATCAGCCAACTTCCTTTCTCGCGTGTATACTCATCGTGATATATTACGCCCATAGTTGTTTTCATCTTCTTTCCGTTTTCGTTCCCAATTAGTGTTACTGTGCAATAACTTATACCAGAGGCTTTGTCTCCGTCTAAAATAACAGTCTGTTGTCCGTTAATATGATAAACGATTTCAAATAAGTTTAGAAAATTTGAAAAGGCGCTCCCTATTTCATCCCTGCCTTTAAATTCACTGGTTACTTTACCGCCACTTTCAGATTGTACTATAGCATTTGGTGTAAAAAGCAAAACCTGACTCTTCACATCTTTTACATCTGCCAATACAGAAAAAGTATCTACAAGGTTTTTAATAGCCATTTTATCTTCTATTATTTGAAGTCTTTTGTCTGAATCTTTCATATTCTGCGCATTTAAATTGATAAAAGGGATTATCAAAATTAGTATTAAGGTTATTTTTTTCATGTAATTAATTTAGTTTGTAACAGTTTGCTCTTTGTGATTTTTCTACTTTTTTTCTTATATTTAATTCTTAGTATTTACTGATAATCAACATATTGCTGAAATAAATTTCACAACACATCATTTCAAGATATAAATAATTTCAAATTTCCGAAATACAAAGGTGTGGATACTTATATAAATTACTGTTTTACATACCATTATTACTGATTACGGATAAGCGATAGAAATTTTTACCCTTAAATCCTTTAATTTTGCAAATCAAAAAACAGGTAAACATGGACAAAGTGGTTTATTTTAATTCAGTTAGTGACTATAATACTGCCTGCGGTTTAAAAACGCTGCATCCGTTGATCAGTATTATTGATTTATCAAAATGTGAACCACGCAGCTATCTCGCAGGAACAACTGTAAAAATGAATTTTGGCATATATGCAATCTTCCTAAAAGATGTTGTATGCGGAGATATTCGATATGGCCGAAATTACTATGACTATCAGGAAGGAACCTTAGTTTTTATTGGCCCGGGACAATCGTGGGAAGTAGAATACGAAATGTCAAATTACCAGCCTCACGGGCATGTATTACTTTTTCATCCGGATTTGATACACGGAACTTCTCTTGGAAAAATCATAAACGACTATAATTTTTTCAGCTATCAAATGAATGAAGCCCTGCATCTTTCTGATAAAGAAAGACATATTATTATAGATTGTTTTGCAAAAATTCAGTTTGAACTGCAACAAACTATTGATAAACACAGTAAAAAATTGATCAGCGCCAATATTGAACTTTTAATCAATTACTGTGAAAGATTCTACGATCGCCAATTTATTACAAGAGATTACAGTAATAAGAGTATTTTGGAGCGTTTTGAACAATTAATTATTGATTACTTTAATTCGGATAAGCCTCAGAGTTTAGGACTTCCTTCTGTTGGTTATTGTGCTGAAAAACTGAATTTATCTGCCAATTATTTTGGCGATTTAATAAAAAAAGAAACCGGAATATCTGCCCAGGAACATATTCAATCTAAAATAATTCAAATAGCCAAGGAAAAGATTTTTGAATTTGACAGGTCAATCAGTGAAATAGCTTTTAATCTCGGATTTAAATATCCGCAACACTTTACCCGTTTATTTAAACAGAAAACCGGGATGTCACCAATGGAATACAGAAGTCTTAACTGATTTTTAAAGTTTCAATTATAAAAAAGCAATTTGTAATTCAATAAAATGATTTACAAATTGCTTTTGCTTTCTTATTTGTAGCTGTCTGTTATTTTTTGCTACACTATTTTTATATCTTTGGTTCTGATTCCAATCTTGAAATACAGATTATTTAGGGGTTATTATGATCCTAAATTGGAATTATTTCCATTAAAAAAACAAAGATTTTTTCTTCAAATACAATACCACCAATCGATCTGAAATTATGACTAAAAGCCTTCAGAACATTTTATATATCATCCTGTTCAGTTTCATTGTTACCCATATTTCGCATGCGCAAAAATCCAAAAAAGAACTGCTTAAATTAGTTGAACAATCAAATTTATCTCCCGAAGTAAAAGGCGATTACTTATGTCAACTCAGTTCCTGCTATAAAAAAACTGATAGTATTAAAGCGTATCACTATGCAAATCAAGCATTAAAACTGGCTCGTGAAAAAAACGACCTAAAAAGCCAGGCCATTGCTTATGAATCACTTTCTGACGTTGCAAGATTTCTGGATAATGTTTCGCTGCAAATCAAATATGCCGATTCCACTTCTACTTTAGCCACAGCATCAAAAGACGAAAAAGCCATCGCATACGCCAATTATGCCATTGCCTACAAAAATGAATTTATTGGAAATAAGGAGAAATACATTGAGTACATGCTAAAGTCATTGGCGTATTTTGAAAAAAACAAAATGCGATATGACAAACTGGTAAACGGATATGAAAATCTGGGTGCTTATTATATCGATCATAACGATCTTGTATTCTCTAAAAAATACAACAAAAAGGCTTTAGATTTGGCTTACGAAAGTAAAAATCAGGTTAATATTGCCAATGGTTTAACCAGTTGGGCGCTTTTTTTGGTAAGAGACGCAGAGCAAAAAACTCCTGCCGATCCGGATTTACTCAAAACTGCAGAAAACAATTACCTAAAAGCGATTGCAATATTCGAAAATGAAAAAAGAAAAGGAAATATTATTGGCTCTTACGGCAGAACCTGCTTAAATCTTACGAGCCTTTACTTGTATCATTTTTTTGAAACCGAACCCGAAAAAACGTTAGCACATTTACAGAAAACAGAAGCCGTTTGTCTCGAACTAAACGAGCCTATGCAGCTTATGGTGATGTACGGCCAGCAAGCGCAATTTTATACAAACTTAAATGATATACCCAATATCGAAAAGGTGTTGAAAAAAGTATCTGATATTATTGAAGAACATCCAAAGATAAACCCAAGATATTTTGCCCTGCTTTATAAAAACTATATGGATCTGGCTGAGATCAAAAATGATTTTGCTTCTTATAAAAAATACTTCAATCTGTATGACAAAGCGGTTGCAGTTATGATGGAAAAAGAAAACAGAGCCAGGGATTACAATGCTTCCGTTCGTTTTGAAACAGAGAAAAAATCACAGCAAATCCAATTGCTTACAGACAATCTTGAATCCAGAAAAAAGATAAACTATTTGTATACAGCGCTTGTTGTTCTGGTGTTTTTTATGCTTCTCTTTATGCTGCGTTCGTATCATTTTAGACAAAGATCTTATATAAAAACCAATCTTTTGCTTCAAAAAGCCAATGAAGAAGCTACTCTTTTATCCAAAATAAAAGAAGAAGAAGCGATGATTGCTTTACTGGAATCTGAATTAACAGAGAAAGAACTTCAAATTGCCATTCAGGAAAAGAAATTAAACGAACAGGAAAAGATAAAACTTCAGCAGGAATTAATGACTAATAACCTGCAGTTAGAAAAGAAAAATGAGATTTTAAAAGACATTCAGAATAAATTGTCAACGATGAAATCTGAGAAATCATCAGATATAAAAACAATCTCAAAAACGATCGACAAAAGCATGGAAGTTGATGATGAATTTGAGCTATTAAAAACAAGTCTGGCCAATACTAATCCTGTCTTTTTTTCGACCTTACAGGAAAAAGCTTCGGGCACCTTAACTAAACTGGATTTTAAATATTGCGGTTACATAAAATTAGGAATGAGTACCAAAGAAATTGCCAATCACATGAATATTGAAACCCAAAGCATGCGAATGGCCCGATACCGAATTAAACAAAAACTAAATCTGGACCGCGAAACTGATTTAGACACTTATATCACTTCTGTCCAGTAAAATCAACACTTACGGCGTTTTTTTATCTGTAAAATAATTTTCTTGTAGATACAAAATAGATACTCTATTGACCGTTGTAGATGGTTAGTATATACAAGATTTTATTTTTTTCATGATTACATGATTAGTTTTGAACTTGAATTTAAAACTAAAAATCATGAACAAAAAGACGCTTTCAATTATTTCGTACATTACTATTATCGGATGGGTTATTGCTTACGTAAACTACAATAAATTAACAGTTAAAGATTCTTTAACGAGATTTCATCTTAAACAAGGTTTAGGGATTGCTATTGTAGGGATTATAATTTCTGTTGCTTTAACAATTATTGCAACTGTAGTACCAGCGTTGGCAAGCATTTTAAGTTTGGTAAATCTTGTAGTTTTAGTATTATGGATCATGGGAATCATCAATGCTAATAATGAGCAGGAAATTCCGGTTCCTGTAGTGGGAAAATTATTTACTGATAAATTTGATTTCATCAAGTAATTACTAAACGCCAGTATGAAACCTACGTCTAATACTGGCTTTTACAGAATTTAAAGTTGCATAAAAAAATCAAAATCATGAAAAAATTCTATTATTTACTGCTTGTAGTTTCATTTTCAAATTTGGCAGTCGGTCAGGTTATTGATAATAATATTCAGGGATATTATCAGGCAAAATCGGATTCTAATATGTATTCTTTTTTTGAATTTGATGGCAACGGAAAAGTAAATATTACAGGAATCGGAACCGGTGATTATTTTACCAAAGGCGATTCGCTGATTGTATATCCTGATAAAAGCATTTTTAAATTTAAAATAAAAAACAACACCCTTGTTGGAGCTTCAAACTGGGTCGAAAATGAAACATGGATTCGAAAAGATACCATCGTAGCAAATAATCGAAAAAATGAAGCTTTGTCTAAAAAGAAAGCCGCTTTGCTGCATGAATATTATAAAATATCAAGCGAAAAAATGGCAATCGAAATAATGATGGACGACACTGCTGCCAAAGCAAAAAAAGAAAAAATCAGCAAACTTTGCAATGAGGGGTTAAGTAAAGCCTGTATGGATTATTTTGGAATCCTGCTTATTGAAGATCAGGGCATGGATGCTTTGCTAAATCCTGAAAAAAATACAAAACCAAAAACGCTGAATCCTGAAATTGTTTCCCTTGGAAATAAAATAATTTCGCAGGAGGAACCTGAAGGTTACACGCTTCTGGGAACTTATTATTATATCTTAGGTCAAAAGGAAAAAGCTGTAGAACAATGGAATAAAGGCGTTGATAAAGGAAGCCAGAAGTCTGCAATGGCTTTAATTCAAATTGAAATGGAATAATATAAGTTATTATGATAGAATTAATTACAATCATATTGCTATCAGTAATAAAATTTATTGTGAATCATTATTAAGTATACGCCATATAAAAGAGAAATAATTATAAAAAAAGAAAATGAAAATGAGAACAAAAAATATACTGATAGCATTTTTACTTTTAATCGTTTTGCAATCGTGCAAAATGGAAAATACGCCAGAAGAATATTTCGATATATCTGCCTTAAACACAAATTTATTTATGGAATTTGGTTCTAAGGATTTTGAAACAATGGAACAAAACAAAAACGCCAATCAGCTTATTGCTTTTGACGAAAAAGGAACGTTTCCGGCAAAATCTTATGAAGATCATATTTTGAGATTCAAGGTTGCCTATCTTAATCAATCTATAAAAAAGATCGAAGACCTAAAACCTACAGACGAAACCAAACCCATGATTGATGCTTCGCTTGATCTTTTTAATTTCGTGAAGAACAAATATGAAAATGATTATGTAAAAATTGCCCGTTTAATGGATAAAAAAGCACCAAAAGAAACGGTAGACAAAGCTATTGCAGATATGGAGGCTACCACATTTCCTGTTTTTGAGGCAAAATATAAAAAACTATGGGATCTTGCTTTGCCTTACGCAAAAGAGCACGGAATTGATGTGAAGACGTTTTAATTTTTTTGAATTTGTTTTTTAGACAGCCCATTTCTCGCGAAATGGGCTTTTTTGTTTATTTTCTAATTTTAAAAAAAAAACTTTTTATCCTCTAATTAAAAGTCTTTCAGTCATTTATAAAAAATTAAAAATGATTATATTTATTTCTTAATCTACATTAATCGACGCCCCGCTCCTGTCTCAATAAATTTGTATCAGAAATCAAAACAAATAAATAATAATTAATTTAAAACGAAAAAAAGATGAGCACATTTACAGTAAAAGACGGAACAGAGATTTATTACAAAGATTGGGGAAATGGACAACCAATTGTTTTTCACCATGGCTGGCCTTTATCAAGCGATGATTGGGATGCCCAAATGATGTTTTTCCTTAAACAGGGATATCGCGTAATTGCACACGATCGCCGCGGACATGGCCGTTCTGGTCAAAGTTCTGAAGGAAACAATATGGAAACATACGCATCTGATATCGCTGAATTGACCGCAGCTCTTGATTTAAAAAATGCTATTCACGTTGGTCACTCAACCGGTGGCGGCGAAGTAATACGATATGCTGCAAAATACGGAAAAGAACGTGTTGCAAAAGCTGTAATAATTAGCGCCGTAACACCAATAATGATACAATCTGAAACAAATCCGGAAGGTGTTCCATTGTCTGTTTTTGATGAAATAAGACAAGGCACAGGATTTAACAGAGCGCAATATTTTTATGATTTCCCGATACCTTTTTACGGCTGGAACCGCGAAGGAAAACAGATTCAGGAAGGTATTAAACACAATTGGTGGCGTCAGGGAATGATGGGGTCTGTATTGGCACATTATGAAGGCATAAAAGCTTTCTCTGAATCAGATTTTACAGAAGATCTTAAAAGCTTAGATATTCCTGTTTTGGTTTTGCACGGAGAAGACGATCAGATCGTGCCTTTTGATCAGGCACCAAGAGCGGCCAAACTTTTGAAAAATGGAAAACTAATTTCGTATCCGGGATTTCCTCACGGTATGCCAACTACAGAGGCAGAAACCATCAATAAGGATATTCTTGAATTTATCAAATTATAAGAAATCATAATATAAACTGAGTATAAAAGCCTTCAAAATCAATTGATTTGAAGGCTTTTACTTTTTGCTTAAATTAATAAAATTCTGGTTTATCGAAAAAATTTTGAAATCAAATCCATATGGAATATATTAAGAAATTGTAAATTTTCTAATTTTATTCTGCTTCTTTTTATTCCTTTATTCTATATTTGTTGTTTAACTTTACGACCACTTCCTTAAACAAAATTATAATTTCGGGTTTTGCCCGCTTTTTTTTCTAAAATTTATTTTTAGTTACAGGCAGTTTAATATAATAAAAATGAAGAAAGATTTAAGGATATTATTGGTCGATGATCATAGCGTAGTTCGACACGGAGTTTCAGTATTATTGAAAAAAGCCTTCGACGGCGTAACTGTAACACATGCTGATAGTTTTGAAGATTTACTCACTAAATTGAGTGAAAAACAGGATTTACTTTTTCTGGATATAAACCTTCCAGGGGGAAACAGCACCAAAATGGTTGAAGAAATCAGATCCAGCCACCCTAATCTATTGATAATGATGTTTTCGGCTTATGACGAGTCCCGATATGCTTTACGGTACATACATGCGGGAGCAAATGGTTTCTTAAATAAATACAGCAAAGACGAAGAGATTATTAAAGCCGTAAAATCGCTTCTTGAAACCGGAAAATACGTAAGTGATGTCGTTAAGGAAATAATCCTGGAGAATGCTTTATTAAAAAAACCAATCAATCCTTTAGAAAAATTATCCGACAGAGAAATTGAAGTGGCCGAACTTTTGGTAAACGGAGACGGAAACCTGGAAATTTCGAATAAATTAAACATTCAAATGTCTACCGTAAGTACTTTTAAAACGAGAATTTTTGATAAACTCGGCATCAATAATATCGTAAAACTGATTGAAATTTTGAATGTGTATAAAAATTAATTTTTCTTTTAATTTTAAAACATAATTACTTCCCAATTTTCCTTTTCCAAAATCTGAAAATTCACTTTTTTTTCAGTTCCGTATCTCAATTTTTTTTCAAAAAAATCTTACTTCTTACTACATTTTAATTTCTGAAGTTTCTTTTATTTTCACTATTTCCACGTTGTTTTCTTACCAAATATTTTGAAATTTTTCTCACTTCAAAAGAAATTATTACTACTTAACTTATAGAATAAAATTAGAGAATGAATGTAGAATTAATTCTACAAGCGATTTAAAATTTTGCTACAAATTTTTAAGTATTTAAAGATGACTTTTGCACGCTCTTTTATTCTAAAATATTACTACACTATTTTACTAAAAAAGTAAAATAGATGAGAGCATTATAGTTGCTGAAAATTATATAATTAGGACAGTTACAAACCAAACCAAAACTATTTATATCTAATTATCGAATTAATAAACCGTAATTAAAAAAATTACGTATTTGATTGAAATACAAAAGCGCTTAAAAAATTAACACTAAGAATAGTATGCAAAATAAATACTTTTTGAAAGCTTACTTTTTACTTTTTATTCTTTTCATTTCTTTTGGGGCATTTGCTCAGGATAGTCGTTATGCGGGAATTGAAATTGGAAGTAAGGGAATCAAAATTTCGATAATCGATGTAAATAATATTAAAAAAGGAGATTATGATATATTGGGATACTGGACAGAAAATGTTGGTATAGCCCGAAGTATCGCTATTGATGGCAATCTTGCTATAGAGGACATAGAAAAGGCCGGATCTGTGGTTTTAGAAAATCTTCTGAAAATTAAAAGCAAATACGGTGTAACTGATGAAAATATTTATGTTGTAGCTTCTTCCGGAGTTGCACTTGCCGCTAATAAACAAACCTTAATTGATAAAATAAAAGCAGTAACGAACAAAGATCTTGATTTTATTACTGCCGAGACAGAAGGCAAAATGCTTTTAAAAGGTTCTATTCCGCCCTCTGATTATCAGGATTCCATTGTTCTGGATATAGGCGGTGGTAACACAAAAGGCGGATATGTTGATGTACTTAACGGCAACAAATTTGAGTTTTTTCCTTTAAAATTAGATTACGGTACTATTACTCTTACGGAAGCAATTAATAAAACGATTGTAATTCCGAGAGAAACAAATGATATGCAGGTATACAAAGAAAAATCATTTGAATACTCGCCTGTTTTGAGAGAAAAAATTAGGGAAATGCTTAAAACTAAACCGATATCACTTCAAAAAAAGAAGATATACCTGTCTGGAGGAGCAATTTGGGCATTTGTAACTTTATACTACAATAGTAATAGCGACGATCATTTTCTGCCGTTAAAAATGGAAGACATTGTAAATTATGATGCTATTTTGAAAAACAATTTTCTTAAATACGAAAATTTAGCAAAAACCAGTAAAGAAGCAGATAAGGTTATAAACACGTACAGCCAGAAACATTTAATTTCAGCAAACAATATTTTAATTGCCTGCCTGGAAAGTATTCCTGATTTGAAATCAAAAAAAATCTATTTTGCCAAAGAAGGACAAATTGCATGGCTGGTTTCTTATGTTGTAGACCGTTCAAAAAAAATAAAAAATAATTTTTAGTCTCATAAAAAACAGCTTTCAAAAAAAAAAAA